>JAZDGN010000054.1:0-7747 GCA_043806875.1 Pseudomonadota bacterium | reverse complement strand
TTGCGGCGGCTTTGCTGCTGATTTTAAACCTCTGGAAAAAAGGGCGCGCCCAGGCCAAGTTCTGGCTGTTTCCCTTGATGAACCTATGGAGCAATATCCACGGTGGGTTTATCGAGGCCATTGTCCTTGTGGCCATTCTTTTTCTGGGACAAGGATCCATGGTAATCCTGGGCCGTTTCTTCGGGGACCGGTTTGCCGTCTGCACTTCAAAGCAGATGGTTTACGCAGGGGCCGGCATGGTGATCGTGCTCCTTGTTCCCATTGTTTTCAGCCCCTTTGGGATCGAAAACCTTCTGCATCCCCTGCTTATCACACTGGACAAGGACGCTGCCCTGTGGCGGAGAGTTGCGGAATGGCGGTCCATCTTTATCCAGGGACATTTCGGAAACGCAGAGCCCTACAAAATTTTTTTATACGGCTTTTGCTGCCTCATCCTGGTTCACGCTTTAGCTGTTTTCCGCCATGGACCTGCCGGCAGGGCAGCAGGATCGGCCCCGAAAACGGCCTGGGCTCCAATCCTGCGCTATGATATCATCCAGCTGGGGATTATCATTTTCACAATCATTATCTCATGTACCAGCAGCCGTTTTGTTTTTCTTGCCAGCGTGGTCCTTTCCTGTTACCTGGCCGTGATGCTTCAGGATCTGTACGCCATATATATTCTGCCTCGTCTGACCGGAATCAGCACAAAAACAAGCCTCAACATCATGGGAAGCCTTGCTGCGGGTATTGCTGTCATCGCGATTTCAAGCCAGATCCGGATAACCTATGAGACCGATTATGCCGGGAAAAACGGATCGGGCAAAGACTCTCTCTTTTATAACATGGTCGCATTTGAACAGCAATTTGACGACGCCATGAAATTTGTCACTGACAATCATATTTCAGGTCTTGTCTTTCCTGACTGGAGGAATGGCGGATATATCTGTTTTGCCCAGCCGCCCGATCCTGTAACCGGATCCCCTGCCCTGAAGGTGTTCATTGACGGAAGGGCCCAGGCAGCTTTTCCGATAGAGACCCTGAAAAAGCAGACCGCATTCAACCTGCAATTCACAGGCCCGGCAAAAAGGCTGATTCAGTACTACCAATATCTGGCGCAGCCCAATCTCTCAACGGAACAGCGGGTTCAATTTTCTGCCGAGGTTGCCGCTCTGGAGTCGGGAGTTCTCAACTATATACCGGAGTTTGACAAGAACAACGTAACGGCCCTGCTGCTGTTCTGGGACAATGTCCCATTTGCGGCCATGGCAAAAACAAAACAGTGGGAATTTGTCTACGCCGACACCAAGTGCATGCTCTTCCTGAACAGCAATGCTCCGGCAAACAGAGAAATCCTCAACCGTTATCCTTCGGAAGTGATCTACCCCAGCGATGCCATCAAAGAAAGGTCCATGGAATTTAAAAAAATCTTCATGAACAAACGCCGGCAGTCCTGAACCCGATCCGGACTGCACGACGTTCATGTCTATCGGATGCTGCCCCCGGACAGGAATTGCTGCCTTCCGGTCATGTACGTTCCGGTCAGAGGCGCTTTATTCTTGGCATCAATGGTTATGTAACCCTGGAAAGCCGAGATGGGCGCCATTGCGAAAAAATCATCCAGGACAACAGCCATCCGCTGTTTTGGGTTAAGGGTCACACTGTACTGGGAAGCAGTATTTCCCAATGCGTCCTTGAGTGATACTGTTATTGTATCCTTTGACGCTCCGGTATTCATCACCCCAAGTCCCAGGAACTCATCATCCTGGGTTCCGGTGAACGGCAGCACCAGGGACGGCGATGTCTGGGAGGAAGGGGAACCCTCAACCCCGGCAAACCGTTTAAAGTCGGTGGTCATATACTCGACAATACTTGTGATCGGACTTCCATCCTGGGTGCTTATCATCATGGATGCCATGGTTTCGGGAAGGATCCCTGGAAAAAAGCCGGAAACTTCATTGGCCAGGGTCTGGCGGGCGGCAATATCGCGCTCCTGGGTATCAAGAAGATTGCCCTGTGAATCAAAAACTTTCATGACAAGGGTATCATTTGAATCTCCCAGATTCATGACCGCAATACCGGTATACCATCCAAAGCCTGATGCCAGATGGGGGATATAGGCCGTCTTGGAAGCCTGCTCAATACCGGTTGCCTTGACAATGGCTCCGGTAGCGCCCCAGAAGCTTGACGGATTGTAATCGTATTTGAGATACCCTCCCAGGCACGGGTTCTGGCTCAATGCTTTTGCCGAGATGGAAACCACGCCGTTGGACTCCATGTCAAGGACCGCAGGACTCATGGACATGACCGCGCCCGGCTCCATGGAAATATTTGTGAATCCCAGCCCTGCTCCTGCTGCGTCTACGGTTTCCACCAGTATGGTTTCAACTGTGCTCGAAGTATTAAACAGCCAGGGGGAGGTCTTCCACTTGCTTGAATTTGCGATATAAGGAAAAACAACTTGGCCGGACAGATCGGATTTACGGATTTCTGTTGATCCGCGCATTGTATTCCCGGTATTGTCATTGGTGGTCAGGCTGGCGCTGAAATTCGTATCGGAATCTATTCTCAGGATCGATTCCGTCCCGATTTTGTCAAGAAAAAATGGCTGCCCGTCAACATTGCCCCGGAGAAACACACCTTCCTGGGAAACGGATCCGGACGTCTTGACCTTGCCGTTCATTTCTGTAAGGGATACAATAATTCTGTTATTGGCTTTACGTGTCGGAGAGGTAATGGCAAGTTCGTTGGCCCAGGCCCCGCCCGTAAAACCGGCAAGGAACGCGGAGTGGGGCAGATCAAGTCTTGCGGACAGCCAATAAACGGGTTCAAGGGAATAATCACCGGCAGATACCCGTATGGAAAAAATCCCATCGTATGCAGGGTTGAAGGTGAGTTTATCATTGCTGGTAATTGTAGCCACTTTTTCATTATCATGGGCAAAGATGTCCAGAGTAACAGGCGGCCTGTCATCTTCAGATTTCAGGTCGATTCTGAGAGCGTCCCCATTTCTCAGATCAACCGTAAAATAGTCCTGGGACAAGGCAAGCAGGGTAAAATCACCATTGGTCAGGGGTACTGCTGTATTCAAGGCAGTGTTCCCCTGGAATTTATCATCATCTGTCTGGGCAATGCTGCGCACAGTGGCGACCTGAAGACTTGAGTTTGTTGGGGTTGGGCCGCCGAAAGGGACCCTGCAGTTTTTTGGATTGCGGTCTATTGTGGCTCCTGTCCACTGGGATTCCAGGACAACTCCGTTGTCGATTCTGAAAGCATAGGTGTAAGACCGGGACAGCACTTTGGTTCCGATGTAGTCCGGATCGACCATGTCATCGGCGAAATACAGGGTTACTTTGTAGTTGGTCCACCCGGATGCAGTATGTGACGATATGTCATACTTGTAGACCGGGTAGTTCCATACCTCACCGTAGGCATCCCCTTCCCCGCCAAGATCCATGACAACCGGAACTTTCTTTACCTTGATATACTCGTCGATGACCTGATGGAAAACAGTTGGGTCACTGAATGAATAGGTGGTATATTTGATACCGTCATACAGTGCCGTCATGAGGCCCTTCTTGTCTCCAACATTAAAAACCGTATCATTGTACACGCCACGCCTGTCAGGTTCGCTTTCACTTACCGAAGCCATGGCCCAGGCAAAACACAACCCGCCCCAGGATATGGCATCCGGATCATAATACAGGGGGAATCCCTTGGAATAAGCAGAACCGTTTTTTACCCCTGAAGTGGCCTCATCGTATTTTCCCATGGGAGAAACCGGATTCCCGTTGTATCCCCATACAAGGTTGCCCTCTGTAAAAGGCCACCAATACCCTGACCAAGGCGTGTGATCAGACTGGAAAGTATCAGCAGATGATGAAAGCGATGACAATGCAACCAAGCCAACGACCAAAAAGGCAACTCTATTTCCCAGTCTCATATCCATCCCCGGAAACGATCTCATACTTCATGTTGTTGTTTTCTCCATAGACCGGGAACGGGAACCCCGGCCTCCAGACTTGCCTGAAAAGGAACCTCCCGTTTTCCTGACACACAACCTCCCTATCCTCCCCATTGACATCCCTGACCTCCTGCAGGTAGTGTTTCCTTACTTTCAGAGCCCCTGTCAAAACCTTGTCACAAATGTAATCATGGGATTTCCCCGCAACAAGGGGAAAGATCGGAAAATCGCAGGGAACCATACCATATCCTGAGGAAAACGGAACAGGACAGTGATTAACCATGTCAAAAGAAAGGGTTTTTCCAGAAGCGACTGTCAAAACCTTACCGGAGGTAAATTCATGGGCCGAATTAAAATCCATAACAGCGGTATCGGTTATATCCGGATTCTGGCATCGGACGGAAAGTCTGTAACCATGGCCTGCATCCAAGGCTTCAGCCTGAAATTCCCAGGTCAGATGGTCCTGGGAGAAAGATTTACCTTCCAGGGTGTTGCGATAAAACACCCTGACCTGCCAGGAGTCACCGGGCAAGAAGCCCGTAATCAGATCCTCAGACCAGGACAAGGTTGTCAGCCAACAGAATAGGCATAGACATGTGGTAAAAAGGCCGATCATCTTTTTAATCATAGTTTGACCTCTTTTAAACAGCTGGGGCAGGCCTCGCAGCCTGCCCCAGTTTACAACCATTTTATCTTACTGCTTTTCTATTGCTTCTTAGAAAAAATCGAACTGCTTTGATATCAGTTTGTTACTTTTCATCAAGAAGAGTTTCGAGAGCCTCAATCTCATCACCATAGGGCCATACACATTCGCGAGCCAGAGTACCGCCACCGAAGGAGATTCCGCTCTGGTTGTCGTTTGACAGAACAAAGTGGTAACCGTCGATGTTGAAGTTGGCTTTTACTTTGATGTAAATGCTTCCTGCAGCAACACCGTCCAATTCGAGTATGTTGTCAATCAGGTCGTCTACATTGAAGACAGTAATTGCCTTCTCGAAGTTGGTATATGTTTTGGTGAAAACTGCGCCGGTAGAATCTACAACTGTGAACTCTGCGATCATGTCGCCGATGCTGACAGGTGCATCAGTAACGGATGTTGCAGAGTTGTCAAGAGAGGTGTTGGTGATAGCGATACCGGCTGACCAACCCTGTCCGTCTTCCCAGAGTCCGTATGTTGAATACGGGAAGTAAATGCAATTCTCATCTTCTGCGGCACAGAGTTTTACAGTGTCAAATGTGCAGCAGCATCTGGGTGTGCAGGATGTACAGATACTGTTTTCTGAGTCTTTTGCATCCAGTATACAAACCTTCCCACGTGCTACAGTACCTTTCAGACCGGCAGCTTCAACCTCTGCCCAGTCAACATGAACCTCGGGAATGTCGATGAGCAGGTATTTCTTCTGGTATTTGGTTCCAGATCCAGCAGGAATTTCTATGTAACCGTCTTCGCCATTGCCCTGGTTGTCACCGTCAGTGTTTCCACTGGGGTTAACATCGATGGTCCAGGAATTCTTTGTACAGGTCGTAATTTTTGTGATCTTACCATTGGTCGGTATTGTGCATTTTGCGTATTCTGCGGATGCTGACTGAAAGGCAGACCGAGAAACTTCGATGTCACCGGCTCTCAGGTAAACAAGTGAATTGGCAGCTGCCCAGCTGAAGTCCCAGGGAACCTGCTGGCTTCTTCTCCAATCACAGGCATCGTAAATATTGGCATCATCGGTAGTGGCATTGTTCAGGAAAGGGAACAGTTTAACATTGATCCCGTAACCGTAGTGCCAATAAACACCGGGGGTCAGAGATTCGACGCTGACGCCGACCTTGTCGCCGTCTTTAAAGAAAGTACCGTTATCGCAATCACATACGGTAAGGATCTGGCTACATGGTTTATCAATTTCACATCCACCCTGACCGGTTTTGCACAGCTCAGGAACTGGGCATGAGCTTTTGGGGCAGAGGGGGCAGAGTTCTGCCCAAGCGGATGCTACGAGAGCGAGCATCATAACCATTACCAGTGTAAAAACTTTTTTCATCTTTCTTACTCCTTTGTTTAGTTTGTAAATTAATCACTCCATCACTCTAAAATCTGGTTAAAGCCTTGCCGATTCCACCTCCTTTTCATGTGATTTAATTTTTTTAATATAAAAACCTTCTGTTGCAAAGACCACTATTTCTTAATATCATCAATTGGAAATGTCAAGGACATCCGGCGCTTTTTTTACGAAAACAAACTGATTTCCGTCAATCTGTTCCGCAACTGCGTAGGTTGCTTCGGCACCTGCCCGGGTAACCCCGACAACATAGCTTCCGGGAACCAGTCCCGAAACCATCCATCCACCGGCACCATCAGTTGAAACGCTTGCCAATTGTTCCCAGGTTACGGAATCATACACCACAACCACTGCACCTTCGATACCTTCTCCAGGCTCACAGATCCCATCCTGGTTCACGTCATCGAAGAACACACCTGTCAGCCTGTCAGCAGTGGAAACCGGTTCGGCAGGACGATACATTTCCAGGTCCATGATAACCACGCTGTTGCCACAGGAACTTGCATACATCACTGATTCACCCATGACAAACCCTGCTCCCGCCTCGGTGTACCAGGGATCCAGAACACTGCCCTGCACATTGTGCGAATTTGCGATAACCGGTTCGACAATGGCTCTGAACAGCTCCATAACGCCTTCCCTGGCAAGACTCTGTTCCGGACAGAGGTAGTGTATGCCGACCATTCCCCTGACATCTGAAGGAGCGTATCCGGCAGCAGCTACACGGTCGTAGGGAGTCATTCCCTCAGGGCTGTACTCTGAAAGGAATCCCCGGGTAAACATATCAAGAGCATAATTCCTGGCGACTCCGGCCACTGTCGGATCAACCGTCAGGGGCTGGGCTGTGGGCAGGACTTCTCCCGTTCCCACTGCTATCCCCAACGCTCCGGCAACGGCAGCCGGATTTACCCTGGCCTGATTGATCATCTGAACCATTTCCAGCTCACTGGTTGAGACCTCGGACCCCAGACTGCACACACAGACGTAGACGTTGAAGATCATGGTGCTTGTTTTCCAGTATGCCGACCGGATGCTTATTCCAGCCAGCCCATAGGTGGAGCTGAGCAGTGCTTCGGCAGCTTCGCTGCCTTGGGCGACATTCACCATATTATTGAAGAGCAGGGTCGCAGCAAGGGTTTCATTCACATAACCCTTGAACATGATCATACCTATTTTCTCATTCTTGTAACCGCTGTCGACACCCGCATCGATCATTCTCTGTATCGCCGACCTGCCATCCATGGCTGTTTCCGAAAAGTAGAGTTTTTCAGACATATTAACACAATGGCCGTCGGCGGCACTCTGGAGATCTGCGTTAAGGACAAGCCCCCTTGTTCTCTGCTGGTTCAGCAGTGTCAGAAAAAGGGCTTCTCCTTCTGTAAGATCACGACTGTGGGAGGCAGCGGCCGAACCTGCCATTAAAAGAACCACCATGAGAATCAGTCGTATTATGTTATTCAGTGTTTTCATGCCTTTCCATAAAAGCAAATTCGGTGCCACACTTGGGAATTGAATTTAACTGATTAAAATAATTAAATATTTAAAAAGATTACCAGACTTCGGCCTACTATTTTCTGAATATATCTGACCACGTTGGTCATAATTAACCATTGCCCGTCAATGAGCTCACTTCCTTGTCGCTCAGCAGGCTCCTGACAGCGGGGTCAGACAATACTCGGCGCCAGTTTTCAGAGTTTTTTTCCTTTCCGGTCCTGATCCAGCGGAACACTTCCCCTCCCCTGTTGCTCAGAGC
>JAZDGN010000053.1:0-20012 GCA_043806875.1 Pseudomonadota bacterium | reverse complement strand
AGTTGGACTCGCAGCGGAAATTACAGTATATCCCAGATCTTTAAGTATCCTTACGCCAAGTTTCAGAATGGAGGCATCGTCTTCAACCAGCAAAATCGATTCACCTCTGCTCAACGGGATATCTGAAACATCTTCGGCCTTCGATGCCTTAATATCGCCTGAATACCTGGAAAGATAGATCCTGAAAGTCGTCCCTTTCTCCGGTTCGCTGTAAACATTGATGAATCCGTTATTTTGTTTGACAATGCCATAAATGGTGGATAGCCCTAGCCCTGTACCCCTCCCAAGTTCCTTGGTGGTAAAAAACGGCTCAAAAATTTTATCCAGGATCTTCGGCGGTATTCCGCTTCCGTCGTCGCTTACAGCAAGCATTACATATTCACCGGCAATAAATCCCTTGTGATCAGCGCAGTAGGCTTCATCGAATCTGACATTCTTCGTCTCAATAGTCACTTTGCCAACATTAGTAATGGCATCTCTGGCATTGACACAGAGGTTGGCCAAAATCTGATTTACCTGAGAGGGGTCAATTCTAATTGACCACACTTCTGCTCCAGGTAGCCATCTAAGATCAATGTCTTCGCCGATTAATCGCCGGAGCATTTTGAGCATGTTTTCTACGGTAGAATTCAGTTCGACCACTTTTGGTGCAATGGTTTGTTTACGGGCAAAGGCCAGCAATTGCTGGGTGATCTCAGTTGAACGTTTTGCCGCAGTGAGGACCTCGCTCAAATCTTTGTGCAGCTGATTATTGAAGTCTATTTCGCCCAGGGCCATTTCTGTATATCCGATGATAACAGAGAGCATATTGTTGTAATCATGCGCTACTCCTCCGGCCAGTCTACCTATGGACTCCATTTTTTGCGCCTGGTGCAACTGGTTCTCTAAATCTATTTTAGTATTTTCCGTTTCAATCCTGTTTACTGCAATAGCCACCTGGTTTGCTACAGCCTTCATCACTTCTATCTCTTCTAAGTTGAACTGGGGATCTGAGGACCTACCGAATGAGAGAGTGCCGAGAGTAAGGTTTTCAAACATGAGAGGATGACAATAATAAGATCTGATACCAAATGACTTCTGCAATTCTGTCTTAGGATCCTGGGAGTCAGAAATATTTGCATAAAACATGGGCTTTTGGGTTTGGGCAACAGTGCCACAGACGGTCGAACCAAACTCGATCCATTCAATTTCGGGATACTTTTCTTCAGGAATATCTGAACAGGCATTCAAGTGAAGTTTCCCAAGCTTTGGGTCTTTCAAAAAATTAAAGAAAATCTGACATTCGAGAAACAGCATCACCTTCGTGCAGAGATCTTTGATCAGGTTGCGTGGATCATTGCTCTGAAGCAGTAAGGCTGCTGTCTCTGATAAAAGTTTGTTTCTTTCGACATTCCACTTTAACCTTTGCTCAGCGTATTTACGTTCGGTTATATCTCTCGCCGCGGTTACTCTCACTTTCTTGCCAATGTACTCAATATTTTTCGAAACAATTTCGACAGGAAGTTGTGTTCCATCACATCTTATTCCGACGACCTCATATGCACCTTGATAACCGGAAGCTATTTTACTTCGTGCGATTTCAAAGCTCTCTGGGGTAAGGTGTCTCGGCATTATATTCTGACCGATTATTTCTTCTGCGGAATCATAACCAAGCATTTTGGCAAATGATTGGTTCGCGTCAAGTATAATACCCTCATCGTGTATCTGAATACCTTCGAAGGTGGCTTCCGATAGAAACTTGAACCGGGCCTCACTTTCCTTTAGCTCTTTTTGAATCTTTTTTTGTTTGCTGATGTCCTCAGTTAAGATTATAATTCCCCCCACTTCATCGTCAGTCTTGTACCATGGCCGGACTTCCCTTTTTAACCACTGTCTTGACCCGTCCAGCCTTGTGAAACATTCTTCTTCGACTTTTGTAACTTCGCCGTTCATTCCCTTGCGATGTGATTCTTTCCACTCGTATGGGATTTCAGGGAGAATTTCGTAATGTGATTGTCCGATGATCTCTCGATTTTCAAGGCTGTAATCTGAAAGCCATCGATTGCTAGCCTCAATATATCTCATCTGGAGGTCGAACATGGCTATGGCCGCAGGTGTATGTCTTATGAACAATCGAAGCTGGTTCTCGCTCTTTTTCAGAATAGTTTCAATCTGAACACGGGAGGTGATGTCGCGGCCGATGCCTAATACACCGACCACTCTTTTTTTTTGGTCAAGCATGGGCGTTTTAATTGTTTCCAAGAATTCATGGTGACCGTCATCTGCGAATACAATCTCTTCTTCATTAGCACAAGGTTTGCCTGCTGCGATTACCTTCCGGTCTTTATCCCTGAAAAAATCTGCCAATTCTTTCTCTAAAAAATCATAATCTGTCTTCCCGATGATCTGTGCCTCTGTGGATCCGAAAAAGCCTTCAAATCTTTTATTACACAATAAGTACACTCCATCAGGATCTTTCAACCAAACGAGGTCGGGCAACGCATTGATAAGTGTACGTAACTGGATCTCCTTCTTCTCAAGTTCCTCCAGAGCCTGCCTTCTTGCCAAATAAACTGCTATATAGTCTGCGATTCTACGATACAAGGCTATCAGCTCCGCAGAAAACTTTCCTTGCTGATGATCGTTGAGTTGCAGCAATCCAAAAGTAGTCCCAGCAGATCGAAGCGGAATAAGAGCAACCGACTCATACCCAACACTGTTGCAGCGATTTCGGGTCCGAGCCTGGCGTTCGGCGTCGGTTGTGGTTGCCAGTAACCTTGTTGTGCAATTGCTCCAGAAGCTCCCGTCAGGGCTGAAGAAATTTTTGGAAGGGTCAAATCTTCCACAAATAATATTTCCGCACATGCATGCGAGTTCGGGGTTCCCCTCATCGTCACGCATTACTTCACCGTCCTTGCTATAGGAACACAGATGCCGTTCCAGTCTAACGAACTGCTCTGAGAATCCTGTCGTTACACGATAGGGAAAATCAGGCCCCTCTTTAAGACGGATACCGACTGCCTCGCATCCTGACCATTTTTTTATACAGGGTATGATACTTTCCAATAAATCTTTCAGGGTGTCTGTATCATTGATCAGCTGAAGGACTTCAGAGATCATCAACTGTTCCTTTAAAGAAAAATCTTGTTTGCTCACTGCCTGTTCTAACTCGTGAACTTTTTTTTCCAACTCTTTATATGTAGGTTCTTTTGACACGGTTGTCTCCTAAATCAAGGAACAACATTAAATGTATTTGGCCAAAGATTCGCAGGGATTTGCATGTTAATTAGGTTTTGCATTAAAGATAACAGCCTCAATCTTCATATTGTATCTGTAAAGGATCCTAAAAATAACCGTACATCAAAAAACTCTATACTGCAAAAAAATATTTATTTCAGTTTTCCAACGAACAATGATGGTATCAATGCTGTCAAGTCGCTTAGGATCAGAATGAGATGATTTCATATGGGTGCGGCTCTTTTAGAACGACGGCCGTCTGAGCATGATCCGGTTTCATTGCCAGAGTCTCCCTGCATTTTTACTTGATGACCCTCAGTTGAACCTTCTTCTTGGTTACATGAGGCGGCAAACCGATCGTCGGAACGTTGCCATCTTTATATCTCGCCTTGTGATTACGTTCATATTCACACTGTTCGTGGAACATCCAATACTCATCGAAATCATTGCTCGACCGAAGTGCCCGTAGCCGAAGAACAGCTTCCGCCCCGGCAAGACTCCATCGTGCTCCGGTGACATCCATGCGATCTTTGACCCAGTGTCGGCATGCACCTTCAATAACTCCGGTGGCAATGGGTAGGCCTTGCCCCGAAGAATTTCATGGAACCGTTGCGCAACCCACATTTCCAGTTCCGGTCCGGACTGTGGATGAAACACCCGTCCGGCCTTCCACAGATACTCGGCGACATGGATGATATCGACTGCAATCGTCACCTCCAGGTTCATTTCCCTGGAAAGACGCTTCACAAGATCGATCTGGTTCTTGTTGCCGTCAACCAGGGCAACCCAGGTTTTCTCATGGGCCGGATCCCGGATCAGTGCCTCCTGGAATGCGGCTCTGATGACATCGACAGGCTCTTTTTCCACGCTGGCCCACAACGATTCTGGTATTGATTCTTTACCGTTTTTCCCTTTCTCCATAAGGTGAACTGTGCTTCGGCTCCTGCAAGGGCTGTTTGTTGTGCGGCTGTCAATTCTGTCTTGTTCATCGGTTCCTCCGTCTGAAAATTCTGGTTGAACCGATACTATCACCTTGGTCAGCTAAAAACACGCACGCTTACCGAAAGGACACGAACCGGGGGAGCAACAAACCCAACATGCAATAACTTAACCGGACACTACCGAGGTCTATCAGAGATGATTACATGAAATATTGGTATGCCTCAATAAAACAATACGTACTAAATTTCAAAGTGGCTTTATATTTGACTGGTAGTAACTATCAAGAAATATAAGAAAAAATTGAAAAGATTGTTGAAAATCCATAGCACGTACATATTATAACTTTTGACTGTCAAGATAGATAGCAAGGACCTGCAAACCGATCAATAATCATACTTATCGCTGCGGGTCATATACTGTATCATGGTCTCCCTGACAGCTGAAACCACATCTTCAGGGCCTGGCTTGAAAACCTGTTCATGGGTGGGCGCCACAGGCACCGGAATCTGGGGGGCCCCTACCCGTTTGACCGGACCCTTCAGATCCTTGAAAGCCTCTTCCGCAACCATTGCTGCCAGTTCGGAACCGAATCCGCAAAAGCGGTTGGCTTCGTGCACCACCACCAGTCGGCCTGTCTTTCGTACCGATTCCAGGATACAGGCTTTGTCCAGGGGAACCAGAGACCTTAGATCAATCACTTCGCAGGATATCCCTTGTTCAGCCAAGGTTTTGAGCGCCTTCATTACCGTATACAGAGCGACACCGTAGGCAACAATGGTGCAGTCGGTGCCAGGCACGGCAATACGGGCCTTACCCAGGGGGGTACGAATATCGCCGGCCGGTACTTCACCAGGCATCCGATAGAGCATCAAGTCTTCTACAACGATTACCGGGTCCGGGTCGAAAATGGCGCTGAGCAGCAGCCCCTTGGCGTCTTCCGGCGTGGCGGGCCAGACTATCTTCAACCCTGGGCTGTGTGCCAGCCATGCTTCGAGATTGTGGGAGTGCTGACTGCCGGCACCAAAGCCTGATCCGGCTTTGACCCTGACCGTCAGGGGGAAACTGGATTTTCCGCCGCTCATATAGCGCAATTTTCCGGCATGGTTGACTAGCATGTCGCTTGCCAGGGTAATGAACGGGAAAAACATGATCTCCACGACCGGTCTCAAGCCCATGCAGGAGGCGCCTACGGCCAGTCCGGCAATTGCGGCTTCGCTTACCGGCGTATCCCTTACCCGCCTTGCGCCGAATTTTTCCAACAGGCCAAAGGTGGCCATATTGGGATCCTGGTGAATGGATACGCCAACGCCTTCGCCGGAGACAAACACATTCTCATCGATTTCCATGGCAATGGTGAGCGCTTCGTTCAAGGCTTGCCCAAATGTTTTGTGACTCATGGCATAACTCCTTTCAGCCACTGGGGGGTTGGACGAACACATCGGTCAAGGCTGTCTCGGGTCCGGGATACGGGCAGCCGTCCCCAAAAGCCACGGCGGCATCCACACGTGCTCCGGCATCCTGGTCAATAGTCTGGATACTGGCTGCATTGAGCAGACCGTTATCAAGAAGCTTCCGGCGATATCGCCGTATCGGACATCTGGTCGCCCAGATCTCAAGCTCCGTTGGATCAACATAATGCTGATGGTCCTGTTCGCCATGGCCACGCATGCGGTAGGTCAGAGCTTCAATAAAAGCAGGTCCCCTACCGGATCTGCAGTACGCGACCATTTCTGCAGCAAGAGTGTAAACCGCCTCAACATCATTGCCGTCCACACTCCGGCCCGGCATATCGTATCCTTTGGCACGCTGCCAAATGTGCTTGGTGGCACAATGCTCTTCAGGCCTCTGCGCACCGGCCCAGCAGTTATTTTCACACACAAACAGAAGCGGCAGCTTCCAGACACCCGCCAGATTCATGGCTTCGTGCACGCTCCCCTCAGCCGCTGCACCATCACCGAAAAAAACCACGGTTATTCCTTTGGCGCCCGTGTAATGCTGAGCAAAGGCCGCGCCAAGAGCCAGAGACGGCCCCGCTCCAACCACCGTGGAGGTCATCAGGACATTGAGCTCAGGCACGACCAGATGTAAGGTTCCGGCCTTACCGGAATTGACACCATTTCCCTTGGCCATGATCTCCGCCATCAACGAATTGGGATCCGCTCCTCTGGCCAGCAGATGGCCGTGGCTGCGATGATTGCTCACGATAACGTCCTCTGGTTCAAGGGCTGAAACCATGCCTGCGGCGACCGCCTCCTGGCCATTGGCCAGTATCTGCATTCCCGGCATCCGGCCGGGTTCCCGGCTGAGGGCCACGATCTTGTCCTCAAAGGCGCGTATCAGGATCATACTTGAGTAGAGGCGTGTCTGAAGCTCAGGAGAAATCTGGTTTTCTTTCATGGGGGCCTCCCTTTTATCTGCGAAATGAGCCCAATTGAAAAACAAATAACCTGCTTCTGCATTTGTATAATAAAAAAAAGAATTTCACCACTATTTTGGTTTATTTCAAAGGAAAAACGCTTTCCGGAAAATGTCGGCACTGGTCAACCCCGCCAGAATGTATCGGGGAACAAATGAATATGCAATGATTGACAAAAATGCTTCCCGGCTGCATT
This sequence comes from Pseudomonadota bacterium, assembly GCA_043806875.1. Taxonomy (GTDB): domain Bacteria; phylum Desulfobacterota; class Desulfobacteria; order Desulfobacterales; family Desulfobacteraceae; genus JAZDGN01. The sequence continues at coordinate 13,242 of JAZDGN010000053.1, read as the reverse complement.
ATCGTTTGACAATTTGCTGCTCCCGGGGCATAAGGCGGTCAGTGCAGCCCGGAGTAAATTTTTTTACAGGGGCTTCCCATGGTTTCCAATATATCCATCCTGATCGTCGGTCTCGTGACCCTGACACTGGGAGCAGAGGCACTTGTCCGCGGCAGTGCATCCCTGGCTCTCCGGCTTGGCTTGTCATCCATAGTCATCGGTTTAACCGTTGTGGCATTCGGAACCAGCACCCCGGAACTGGTGGTAAGCATCAATGCCGCAGTCAATAATCTGACTGACATTTCCGTAGGCAACGTCATCGGTTCCAACATTTTCAACATCGGCGTCATACTGGGAGTGACGGCCATGATTTGCCCGGTAAAAGTCGGTTTACAGATCATCAGGCAGGATGGGCCGATAATGCTGGCTGCATCCGTCTTCTCATCGATTCTCATAATGAAAGGATCAATCTCCAGAATCAGCGGCATGTTTCTTTTCAGTGCCCTTGTAATCTACACTGCCTATGCAGTCCTGACAGCCAGAAAACAGGTCGGAGAAAAAATTGAAAAACAGTTCGAGGAAGGAGTCCCCCCTGTTTCCAGTTCCCTTTTGAAAGATTTCATGTTCATCGGCGGTGGATTGGTGTTGCTGGTTACAGGGTCTCAGCTGCTGGTTGTATCAGCTTCCAGTATTGCCCGGATATTTGGGTTAAGTGAAGCGGTCATAGGCCTTACAATAGTAGCCGCCGGCACCAGCATGCCGGAGCTGGCCACCTCGCTGGTTGCGGCCATGCGCCGTCAGCCTGACATTGCGATCGGGAACATTATTGGATCCAATATATTTAATATATTTGGAATTCTTGGACTTACGGCAATTATGAAACCCATATCCGTTTCCGGGATAACAAAACTGGATCTCTGGGTCATGATTGCTTTTTCGGTTGCACTTCTTCCCATGCTGTTTACGAAACTCAAGCTTGAACGATGGGAAGGGGTATTGCTGCTCGCCGGTTACTGTCTGTACATCTCGGCTTTGTGGCCCTGAGATCCTGGCAACAATTCTGGTCATATTTTGGAAAACTTCAATTCCTTATCTATCCGATGGGTAAAAATGATTTCAAGGAGGACCACCGTGAAATGGATAACAAGATCCCACGTACACGTAGACCGCGTGGCCTGCCCGTGGCTGATCACCAGGTTCATCGATTCAGGGGCGGAATTTCTGTTTGTGCCTAAACGCAACGTACTGGAAACGGCTGAAAAAACAGGGGCAATCCCTTTTGATAAAGAAGGTGCCAAGCTCCATCACAGGGATAATCTCTGTACCTTTGATGTGATTATCAAAGAGTATGAACTGACTGACAGGGCTCTCCTGCGGATGGCCGGAATAATCAACGCAGCAGACACCGGCCGCCTGGAGGCTGATCCCCTGGCTGCAGGGCTTGAAGCCATTGCAGTGGGTTATGGTCTGCGCTTCCCGGATGATCTGGAGAATATCGAAAGGCAATTTGAGGTGTACGATGCGCTGTATGCCTGGTGCCGTCTGGATGTCGCCCGAGCCAAGACCTGAAGGAAATGACATGACACTACTGGAATCCAAAGACAGCAAAATAAAAAGTAACAAAAACAATTGGATATTGTTTTTTCTAATTACCCAAGCTGCAATTTTATGCACAGTTCTTGACGGGCATAATTTGGGCACAGTAAGCACATTGTAAAACCAGACAATCAGGTTTATTCCACCATTAATAATTTGGCCTTGATCATCGTTTCGGCCACCGGTTTATGCCCGTCCCTGTGCAGGGCTACCGGGCAGGTCAATATTTCTCAGTAAAAGCTCAAATGTTTTCCTTGGCTTAGTTCCGAAAAATCTTTCGGCCGAAGTGGTCCCATTTCTTCTCCTTATGTGATAATTGTGAACCGAAGTAAGGGCAGCCAGTTTTCGGTTGCAGAGCCGATGAAAGCCATGATGGCGCAGGGACAGTTAGGTGGTTTCCACCCGGCCCAGCTTCAGACCCTGCCAAACAGATCCCAGGCACCTTGTCACACACACATTTTATTTCCGTTAGATCAGGAGACCCGATATTTTCCCCAGCCGCAATCATCATTGTCGCAAATGTATGGCGTGCTTGCATCGGTGGACGGTATTCCAATCCAGCCCTATCCTCTGTGTGATAAACGCTTCCATACACAGGGTGGGTTCCTGTGGATTACAGGAATTTTTTTCACCAGGGTGTCCACTTTATTTACACCTTGCAAAAACCATTAACCCTGTCCCGGTACCCCCACGGACATAATCTTCCTGAACCGACGGGTCTCCGGGTGTGAACAAAAGCGCTCCCGCTTGTATCCCGGCCCGATAATGGCCGGCCCGGGGGTTCTCCGCCCCCCGGAACCCATAGATAGCAGCGCCATGGCCCGAAGATTGCTACAGTGGAGCCACAAGGCAATTTCGCATCAGGCAGGCGGCCTGGTTGGAGATGGAGTTGCCACCGGCACCCAAGGCCGGTGAAAACAGATCCTTTCCGCCTTGGGATGCACGACAGGAAAACGAAGCAGGGTAACGACGGTAAAGGGTTCATGGAACCCGGGGGAGAAGGCGGTATGAACAGGGATGTCAGGTTGGGAACGAAAATTATCGGTGGATTCAGTCTCATACTCCTGCTTCTGGTGGTTGTCGCAGGAGTCGGGTTCACCGGACTCACCCGAGTGGTGGACCAGATGAATAACGCCGATGACACCGGCAGGCTCATCATGATGATGTACGAATCCCGCCAGCAGGAAAAGAATTTCATACTCCGCAGTGACCAGAGCTATGTGACTGCGGTGACGAAACAGGTAGACCTGATCAGGGACAAAGCCCGGGAGATAAGGGCGAAATCCGATGATTCCAGGACCGTTTTGCAGATAGACACCATGGGCAAATCCGTGGACGGTTACCGGCAGGCCTTTGACAGCTACGTGTCACTTGAAAAAAACGTCGTGGAAGCGGATTCTGCCATGGTGGCTGCGGCACGACAGCTGGAACAGTCGGCCGATACCATCCTCAAGACCAATAGGACTGAATACCAGAAGCTGATGGAAACCGGTGCCGACTTGACAACCATCAAGGCACTGATGCAGAATGCCGAAGATGCGGAAACAATTATCCGCATGGTTCTGCAATGCCGGAGGCACGAAAAGAACTTCCTGATTCGGAAGGATGAATCCTATTTCAAACGGGTCAACGGTATTATTGATGACATTATCGGCCTTGCCGGCAGGATGCGGGATCGGTTTCAAAAAGGGGCTGAAAAGGAGGGTGCTGAAATCATCATCGCTTCTGCGCGGGCCTATCAGGCAGCCCTGGCCGGTATGAGGACCGATTCCAGCCAGGTTATTTCCGCATCGGATGCCTACCGTGTGGCTTTCGCAGGCCTCAAAGGGCTGAAAGACTCCCAGAAAAATGTAGAAAACACCATGGTGACTGCGGCACGGGAAGTCCAGGAGATCGTCAGAACCGCCATGGACTACCAGAAGCAGAAGACGGACCGCCAGATCACCACAGCCAAACGGTTCATCATCGGCGTGACACTCCTTGCCTGTGCCCTGGGTATCGGGGCAGCCCTGGTGATTACCCGGGGAATAACCCGGCCTCTCCGGCGGATCATCCACGACATCGCCAAAGGGGATCTAACCTCCCGCCTTGAGGTAAGGGGCCAAGACGAAGTGGGCGAACTTGCCCAGGGCTTCAATAGCCTGATCGCGACATTCAGGGATATCCTGAAGAAAATTTCCTCGGACAGCGCCGTCATCGATACGCTGTCCCGGGAACTTGCCGCTATTGCCGCGGAACTGTCGTCAGGCTCGGCCGGGACAGTGGCCATGGCCGGTAACGTATCCGTGGCCACCGGCGAGATGACCGCCAACATGAACAGCGTGGCCGCTGCCATGGAGCAATCCTCGACCAGCACCGGCATGGTGGCCTCAGCCGCGGAAGAGATGACCGCCACCATTAATCAGATCGCTCAGAATGCCGAACGGGCCAGGGCCGTGTCCGAGGATGCGGTAACCCAGACCCGGCAATCCACTGAAAAAATGGCCCAACTGGACAAAGCCACCCAGTCCATCAACCGGGTAACGGAAACCATTACCGACATTTCGGACCAGATCAACCTCCTGGCCCTCAATGCCACCATCGAGGCAGCCCGGGCAGGAGCAGCCGGTAAAGGATTCGCCGTTGTGGCCGAGGAGATCAAGGTGCTGGCCAGGGAAACCTCCTTGGCAAGCCTGGATATCTCCAGCCAGATCAAACATATCCAGGACACCATTCGCTTGACGGTCACAGATATTGACCGGACATCTGCAGTGATCAACGGGGTCAACGAAAACGTGGTATCCATAGCCGGGGCCATTGAGGAGCAGTCCGCAACGACCCGGGAAATCGCAGACACCATCATCCAGGTATCCCGAGGAATTGAGGATGTTAACCGGCATACCGCCCGCAATGCATCCATAGCGGGAACCATTGCCAAGGACATTGTTCAGGTCCATACCATGGCTGACGGAACCAACGCTAACAGTTCCAGGCTCAAAACATGTGCAATTCAACTCCAAGAGATGGTGACCCAGCTCAGCGGTATCATCGGGGAATTCAGGATATGAGTCCTGCCCCATGATAACCCGGAGTCCATGGGGCCCAAGAGTGACGGCAATATAGGACCGGAGTACCGGAATTCCCATGGCGACAGAGCCCCCCCCTGTCTCCGATATAAAGCTGCCATAGTGGTTTTGAACCTATTTGGTCACTGAGAAGACAAACAGGGAAAAGCTTGCATATTCTACACAGAAGGATTTGCTCATGCTTAAGGATCCCATGGCTGAAAACTTTGAACCCGAAAATGTGGCCTTGATCATCGTTTCGGCCACCGGTATTTATGCCCGACCCCGAGCGGGCCTGCCGGGCAGGTCAATACTGCCGAGCAAAAACTCAAACATATCCCCTGGCTTGGTTCCGAAAAATCTTTCTGCCGGGGTGGTCCCGTCTCTTCTCTTGATGAAATAATTGTGAACGGCGGTAAGGGCAGCCAGTTTACGGTTGCTGAGCCGATGGAGACCATGGTGCCGCAGGGACAGTTGACCGTTCCTACCCTCTACGCATGAACTGGATCGTTGAAATAGGTCTGCGCATTCCTCTCCTACACTTTCAATTAGGGGTCTTTCAACGTCTGCTGTACCAGGTCCGAATCGGGTGGCGGCAGACGTTTGGCAAAGTTGGTGGTGGCTCGCCCCTGGCGTTGATGGGCGGTGGTTTCGATCTGCATCACCAGAATGTTTCGACTCCATCCGTTGGTCATGATCGCCTGCATATACCACTGGCGTGTGGCATGGTCCTTGACTTTGGCCATGAGCTCGGCGTGATGTCCCCAAGGGATAGACAGCATCAGATCCGCCGGAAAAAATGTAGCAAGCTGTTGCACTTCCGGCGTGGCCTCCATTTGTGCCACAGCCTGTGGCACAAATGAAAGATGGGGATATTCCCGATAAAAGGCCAGCATCCTTTTTATGTTGCGTTCTGAAAATCCCTTTTCCTCGGGTAGCTCGTTGTGCAGGTCGCGGGCAAGGCGAGGGATAACGCTCGACCCCCAGCCTTCTTTTTGCTGGCGGGTATCAATCAATGCGCCGATTTCCCAGTAGAGCCGGATCAACTCAGCATTCACCGCCAGCACGGCGCGGGTCTGGGCATGGCGGACGCGCTGTTTGATATCGGCCAGCAGCCCGGTGTAGTCGGCTGGCAAGTTCACGTTTTTCTTGCTCATGCCATGCCCCTCTTATCTGCCGAAAGACAGGCCAGCAACTCGGTTTTCAAGGCCTGTTGCGCCGCTTCGAGCTGATGGACGATCTGCTGGTACTCTGCCATCAGCTCTTCCGGATCACGGTGGTTGACCTCGACCTCGTGCGGATTCTTGCAGTCGAAGTTATGGTTCCGGCCAGCCAATTCTTTGGCACTGATTTTCCAGGCATACTCGGTTGCTTTCCGGCCACGGCGAGTCTCACCGCCCCACCAGGCCTTTTCGAGGTCGAACTCGGCAATGGTCAGGGGCTTGGAACGGGAATAGGACTTGTAACCTTCCGGGTACGGATGCTCAAAAAACCAGACATCCTTGGTTGGCCCCCCTTTTTCGAAAAAAAGCAGGTTCGTTGAGATGCTGGTATAGGGACTGAACACCCCCTTGGGCAACCGGACTATGGTGTGAAGGTTGAACGATTCCAAAAGTTCCGTCTTCAGATTGGTCTTCACTCCTTCCCCAAAAAGGAAACCATCGGGAAGGACAACGGCGGCCTTGCCGGTGTCGTTCTTCAGAAGGTGCATGATCAAAGCCATGAACAGATCTGCTGTCTCTCGGGTCTGGTATTTGCGCGGAAAGTTGTGCTCGATTCCATCCTCTTCCATTCCTCCGAAGGGAGGATTGGTGATGACGAGATCAACACGATCCCTGGGGCCGTAATCCTTGAGTGGGCGGCTCAAGGTGTTGTCATGACGGATATTGGACGGCACATCGATGCCGTGCAGCATCATGTTGGTCATGGCCAGCATATACGGCAATGGCTTTTTTTCCACGCCATGGATGCAGGCCTGGATGATTTTACGATCGTCAGGATTTTTCACCTGGCTGTTCAGATGCTCGATGGTACAGGTTAGAAAACCGCCGGTACCGCAGGCCGGATCAAGGATCGTCTGGCCCAGTTGCGGATTGAGCATGTCCACCATGAACCGGGTGACGGCCCGGGGAGTATAATATTCACCGGCATTACCGGCAGACTGAAGGTCAGAGAGAATCTTCTCATAGATGTCGTTGAACAGGTGACGGTCACTGGAGGAGTTGAAATCCACATCCTTTTCTATGGCGTTGATCACCTGGCGCAGCAAGGTACCGGACTTCATGTAGTTGTAGGCGTCCTCAAACACCGCACCCACCACTTTGCCATGGGGCGAGATCCCGGCCATGGTGGCCAACTTCTTGAGCTCCGGGAAAAGATCGTTGTTTACAAAGTCTATCAGTTCGTCTCCGGTTATTCCCTCGGAATGCTTTGCCCAGTTGACCCAGCGGAAACGGCTCTGCAGCGGTGATTTGTAACCGGGGGTTGTCACTTCCCATTCCTGTTCCCGGTCATCGAAGATTTTCAGAAACAGGAGCCAAACAATCTGGCTGATGCGTTGGGCGTCACCGTCAACACCGACATCCTTGCGCATGATGTCTTGGATGGATTTAATCAAGGTGGAAATTGGCATGGATTATCGCTTTTCTATGGTGGGGATCAGGCGCTGTATAGAACCTGTTCCAGTTCGGTTATGGCTTGCCGGTATTGATCCAAACCGCCGAAGGCGCGGATGATTTCCAGCGGAGTGCCGAATTCGGTAAAGGGTGAAATGGTTAAAATCTGGGTTTCCTCGATATGCTCGACGCCTTGATCAGCATATTTGTCAAGCAAGGCTTCCATGACCCGGCGAGCCTGTTCCCCATATTTGGTGAAATAGCTACGTTTCCGAACCTGCTCGGCGCGTTCCCTGCGGGAAAGCGGTGGCATGTCCCAGGCCACATGGCAGATCAAGTCAAAGGGGTCGAACACCTTGCCCGATCGACGTCCGATTTCGTCCGCCAGGGCATCGAAGAAAACACCTTGCTCGGACAATTCATTGATGATGGCCTGCTTTTTTTCGGTGCTGCTCCACCGTCGAAGAAAGTCATCCAGGGATGAAAACTCTCTGGCCAATGTCTTTCGGGTGTAATCCTTTAGGGATTCAGTTATCAATTTGCCGTCCGCGTCAAAGTATTGAACGCGTTCAGCAACCACTCTGACCTCCACGTCAGCAACGATGTATCGCCTGACTCCGTAGCTTACCCCGTCTGGGTCTGTGTCCGCCACGCCGGTCGAGTCCTGGTGCTCACCTGGCTGTGGAAACGTCACACCACTGCTGATTGGGCTGTCAATGTCCATGTCGGGTGGTACCGGTGAGTCGCCTTCTCCAGGCACATAGATCTGAACCGGGTCCCCGTCAAAATCCGGGTCGGCAAACAGTTCAGTCGCTTTTTTGAAATCCATAATGGTGAAAAAATACTTACCATAGTCTTCATTGATACGGGTACCCCGTCCGATGGTCTGTTTGAATTCGGTCATCGATTGAATTCGCTGATCCAGCACAATGAGTTTGCAGGTCTGGGCATCAACACCGGTAGTCATCAGCTTGGACGTTGTAGCAATAACCGGATAGGTGCTCTCAGGAAAAATGAAATTGTCGAGTTCGGCCTTTCCTTCTTCGTTGTCCCCAGTGATGCGCATAACGTACTTGCTGTTCTGTGAAGCCAGATCACTGTTCTCGTTGACCAGTGCCTTGCGCATCCGCTCTGCATGATCGATATTCTCACAGAAGACGATGGTTTTATCAAACCGGTTGGTCTGACGCAGGAATTCACTGATCTTTTTTGCCACCAGGGTGGTCCGATTCTCAAGCACCAGCTTCCTATCAAAATCCTGCTGATTGTAAATGCGGTCTTCGATCTCATTGCCGTACTTGTCCAGCATACCTTTATCGGGACGCCATCCATAAAGGTCTCTGTCCAGATCGATTCGAACGACCTTGTAGGGGGCGAGGAATCCGTCGTCTATTCCCTGTTTGAGGGAATAAATGTAGATCGGGTCACCGAAATAATCGATGTTGGAGACTTCCCGTGTCTCCTTTGGGGTAGCGGTAAGGCCGATCTGGGTGGCCGACGAGAAATATTCAAGGATCTCGCGCCAAGCAGAATCTTCGGCAGCGCTGCCCCGGTGGCATTCATCAATGATGATCAGATCGAAAAAATCTTTGCTGAACTGTCTGTAGATATTCTTTTCTTCCTCAGCACCGGTCACCGCCTGGTAAAGGGACAGATAAATTTCATAAGATTTGTCGGCCTGACGTTTCTGGATTTTGGTCATTGCCGATCCGAATGGTTTGAAGTCGTTGGTCATGGTCTGGTCAACCAGAATGTTACGGTCAGCAAGAAACAGTATACGTTTTTTGGCTCGGGCCTTCCAGAGCCGCCAGATGATCTGAAACGCCGTAAACGTCTTGCCTGTTCCGGTCGCCATGACGAGAAGAATACGATTCCGACCTTGGGCAATCGCCTCAATGGTCTTGTTGATGGCTAACAGCTGATAGTAACGTGGGGTCTTATCTCCTCCATTACTGTAATAGTCCTGGGTCACCAGGCTATTCTGCTGTTCATTCAATCCCCGGCTGGCAGACCACCACTGCCAGAGTACTTGCGGCGAAGGGAACTCATGTAGTTCAAGTTCCCGCTCGATGACCCCATCGCTTGCAATCGTGTTGTGAAACAGAAAGCCATTCCCGTTGGTGCTGAATGCAAAGGGGACCTGCAGCATCTCAGCATAACCCAGTCCCTGCTGCATACCATCCCCAAGAGAGTGGTTATTATCTTTGGCTTCAATGACGGCAATGGGGATATTCGGTTTATAGAACAGTACGTAATCGGCTCGCTTGTGTTGTGCACGGGTATACAGTTTGCCACGAACGATGACACGTCCCTTGGTGAGGGGGAACTCCTCTCGTACCTGAGTTGCGATATCCCACCCGGCCTGTTCTATGGCAGGTGTGATGAACTTGGTGCAGATATCACGCTCTGAGAGTTGTTTCCTATCCATCAGGCCAATTCTTACCTTCTCCAACACCAAACAATAATCTTCGAACCGCTACTGCTCTAATTTTAACAGTCCCATTTCACAATGATTCCAGCAGTTGCCCCAAAACATTACCGGCAAAGTACAACATTGGCTGCAATCTGCGCAAGTTAAAAGTCACATGATTTCAAAGACCAAATTTTCTTCGCTCTAAAAACAACAAATTCAGACACGTGGTGAGTGAGTGTGTCAAGCACCCGAACAATGTGTGAAACACTTGTACAGCGTCTTTTGTTCTGCACAGGAAAACCGAGGCAAAATTACAACAACTACATACAATTACAACATGTTACGTTGTAACAAATTCGCTGATATTTTTGATCACGCTTGCAACACAACCCTCCTATATTAAAACGAAAAAATAGGCCATTTTTGACCAACAAATCCCAATTTAATAGCATTTTCCAGCTTAAAAATATCTTCTTAGAAGACTCCAACATCCATGCAGCACACAGGAATGATGATCCATCATGGTCGAGCCCTTTCTACGCCACCCCGCTAATATTTTCGGGTCCCTTTCAAAGCGCTTAGTCCGGCATCCTGGTCGAACATTTCAAAAATCCCCCAGCGTGTGAGAGCGGCACCTATACAGTGTTTTGAGAAGTCTTTCCCATTCGAACCATTATAGGGGGGGGCCTTTCGACCAGGTGAAACATTTTCAGCCCCCGCCAGTCAATTTCACCGTATCACAAGCCAATGCTTCTTCCAACTCCGTTTCAATCAAAAGTCATCCCCCCCTCCCATCCATCAACAAATGAAAGGAGATCATCATGAATCAGACATTGTTTTACCAGAATCAACCCTCTGCAAAAACCGAAACCGACCATCAACCTTCAACCAAGAAGCCCGTTAAAAGGGAAAACGCAGACGTGTTTAGTCGACTAAACAGTTTCGAAAATGCTCTTGAACGGGAAAAAGGATGTTCTCGCTGCGGCAAGAAGGGATGCTGTGATGATGATCACCGACCACATGGTGTGCTCATCGGCATGGGATTCTGACCCAGCAAAAAAAAGTTCATCAGCACTTCAAGTGCTCATCCATCATCTGGATGGGCCTTTCGTTTTTTAACACCACAACCAAGGAGGTCTTTTATGCTCACCCCACTCAAGGATTGTGAGATCCTGAAGCGTTACTCTCAGCCCCCCGGCGAAAATGCCAGGGATACCAAGCAACAAACCGGCAACATCACAGCTTTCCCCAATGCCCCGTTGGATTTACCAACGGAGACCTTTGCCAACGCCCTGAACAAACGGGAGCAGAATAGAATCCAATTGCTCCAGTGGATAAAAGAAAACCTGAAGCCCGACATTGATTATGGCCGGATACATCTGGACGAGCGTTGCCGTTTCGCCAAGGCAGGAAGTCCGCATCTGTGTCACGAGTTTTCGCATTGGTCCAGACCGATGTTGTTCAAGTCGGGAGCCGAGCGGATTGCTGGCGTGCTGGGGCTCACTGCCCATTTCCCGAATCTCCACCAGTACGAACTTGCCTGCGTTCATCGGCAGGAAATCCAGGCTGTCGTGCTGAAGTGTGAACTGCGTACTTCAAACGGTGTAACTGTGGCTGAAGGCGCGGGTGCCAGACATATAAAAGAGGATGGTTGGAAAATCAATACCTCTATCAATATGGCGTGCCGTTCAGCTCTCATTGATGCAGTGATCCGTGTAGCCAGGTTGTCTGGATTGTTTATATCACGACACATGCAAACACTGACACAGATGGGAGATTGTAACAAAAACGATATGCCAGGCAGGTCAGATTGTCACGAAAGTTTACCAGCCAGGGCAGATTGTAATCGAAACGGTCTCCCCACGGGGTCAGACTGTAACGGTCCGAATGAAAAGCCCATCACCCAGAAGCAACAGCACCTGGTTCAGTACCTTGCTGGGAGAAAAGGACTTACCACCGATGCCATGGAGAAGCACTGCCAGAGCCTGTTTCACAAACCGCTCAACGACCTGGACAGGGTTCAGGCATCCCGTTTTATCAATACACTCATCGATAACAACGGCTGATAAAGCCAGAATCAACAGGAGGACCGCCATGCGTAGGATTTACACATACACCATCGGCAAGGAACCCTTCGAGGATGCGGTCAAAGCGGGAAGATGGAATCCCTGCCTTCAGATCACGTTTCAGGATCGTTCCGGAAAATACACCCATTAACTGTCCGCTGGAAATTACGATGCCCTGGATGTCTATCGGGAGGGCACGGAAACCTATGTCCTGTCCAGCAATTCCCGCCTTGGACATGTCTCCCATCAACAAAATGCTGCGTAGAACACGGATCTCCGTGTCACCAAATTATGTAACTGGGGCTTGTGTAGAGGCTACATGAGCCCTTTTTCATTTTAAGGAGGAAACATGGTCTATACAATTCAATGTGCCTGGTGCTGAAAACACATCGGGATTAAGGAAGCGCTTGGCAATGGCATGTCAACATCAATGGAACAGATGGGTTTACCGATCATCAGTCATGGTATGTGCGAAAAGTGTAAACGGGAAATCCTGGAAGAAATGCGATCCGAGGGAGCGGAAGGTGGGGACGAATGAGGGTTTTTGTTCACTGGGTATAATTGTTGATGAGGCTACCATAACGACAGCCTCACCACAAAAGGCTATATCAATCAGACGTTGGGACAGTCACCAGTTCCAGTTCCATCACCAGGACCATGCCCGCCATTACCATGACCATCGTTGCCATTGCCGCCCCTGGCGAGAAACATGGAATCAATAGCATTCATTGCATTCGGGCAGTCGCCGGTTCCAGGGCCATTCCCAGTGCCATCACCAGGTCCCACACCTCCATTACCGGTTCCGTCTCCAGGGCCGTTGCCTCCATTACCATTTCCACCCCTGGCAAGAAATATGGGGTGATCAATCGGCTGAGAGATTCTACAATCCCCAGGGCCATTCCCGGTGCCATCCCCAGGACCGTTGCCGCCGTTGCCAGTTCCATCGCCAGGGCCATTTCCGTTGCCTGCGAATGCCGGGACTGTCATTACAAAAAGTGTTGCGGATATCAATGTTGCTTTTGCCAGTGTTGATTTCAGATTCATTTTGAGGTCTCCTTGTTATTGTTATTGTTATTGTTATTGATGAGGTTCAATTCCAGCATCATGTTGGCATCTACAACTCCAAGAAGCGTGCCATTCAAAGCGAATTCGTCTTTTATATAAAAAATCAGTGCGTTGAAACAGTTTTCTCCGTATCACAAGAATCGATTCTTTCGACATCTAAAGAATAGTTCGACAATGCTGTCGAATCTACCAAAGAATTTTAACTTCAACGAGGAGGTGCGTATGTTTGATTTTGACTGGCTCAATGATTTTGATGATTTCGACTGGCTGGATATTGGCATCGCTGGTGCCATGGCCGAGGATATGGCTGATGAAGAAAACGAGATCCGACGGCGGGAGCAAGATGACCTGGAGCAGGGAGATAAAGATTAAATCATAGTTGTAATGGTAATGGTAATGGTAATGGTAATGGTAATGGTAATGGTAATGGTAATAAAAACAATAGAGTAGTGCTCATCCAGATC
>JAZDGN010000052.1:0-120747 GCA_043806875.1 Pseudomonadota bacterium | reverse complement strand
CTTTGTGGAAAAGGTGTTCACCGAATCGGAGCGCAGGCGGGCTGAAATCCATCCCGACCCTGCGGCTTGCCTGGCCGCCACCTTTGCCGCAAAGGAAGCCATTTTCAAGACCTTCGGCATCGGGTGGGACTCGGGTGTCAGGTTCAGGGAAATCGAGGTCCGGGAGGGTGAGAACGGTGAACCCGTGCCGGTCCTGTCGGGCCGGTTCGCCGAACTGGCGGCCGAGTACGGCGTGTCCCGGGTGCTTTTGAGCATCTCCTGGGATGGGGACTACGCCGTAGCCGTTGCGGCCCTTTCCGGCGCCTGATGCCAGAAAGAAAGTCGATTGGGGCTGCTTGTAAACCGTCCCTTGGGGCGGCGACGGCAATAAAGGCCGGAAGGACAGAGACGAAAGACCCGACCGGACAGGGGATAAAGATCGTACTGAAGAGCGATTGACGAGTGATTGAAGGGAGGATGAGATACACATGGATGTCATGGAACAGCTGAGGGAAAAAGTCCGGGCCAACCCCCGGAAGGTTGTCCTCCCAGAGGCCGGCGAGGAGAGGATTCTGCTCGCGGCGCGCCGGGCCCGGGACATGGGCATCGCCTACCCGGTTCTGGTGGGGGAGCCCGGCGCCATAACCGAGCTGGCAGAATCCCTGGGCGTGTCCCTGGAGGGCCTGACCCTGGCGGATCACACCGATGAAAAGAGGATCGAGGCCCTGGTGACACGCTTCACTGCCCAGCACACCGATTTCACGGCTTCTGCGATCCGACGTAAAATCAGAAAGCCGCTCTACTTCGGGGCCATGATGGTTACATGCGGCGAGGCGGACTTCATGGTGGCCGGGCTCAGCCACACCACAGGAGAGGTCATCCTGGCGAGCCAGATGATCATCGGCCTTGAAGCGGACATCTCAACGGTTTCCAGCATGGGCATCATGTCCGTTCCCGGGTACCAGGGAGAGGAGGGCAATCTCCTGGCCATTGCCGACTGCGCCGTGTGCCCGGCACCGGACCCCACAGAGCTGGCCGACATCGCCATCTCCACAGCCGATACCGTGGTCCGGCTTCTGGGGTGGGAGCCGAGAATCGCCCTGCTCTCCTTTTCCACCAGGGGCAGCGCCGCCCACGACCGGGTCGACCAGGTGATCGAGGCCCTGGAACAGGTGAAGAGGCGCAGGCCCGACCTACTGATAGACGGCGAGCTGCAGCTCGATTCGGCCATAAACCCAAGGGTCGCGGCACGGAAAATTAAAGACCAGAGCCCCGTGGCAGGCAGGGCCAACATCCTGATCTTCCCGGACTTGAACAGCGGCAACATCGGGGTCAAGCTGGTCCAGCAGTTTGCCGGCGGAACCGCCTACGGTCCTCTGCTCCAGGGATTTGCCAGACCGGTCAGCGACCTGTCCCGTGGGGCCCCGGTGGAGGAGATCGTGGGGGCCATCACCATGGCGGGAGCCTTGGTCCATGACTGATACCTACCGCATCCTTGCCATCAATCCCGGTTCAACATCCACCAAGGTGGCGCTGTTCGAGAATCATAACCGGATTATCTCGGTCAACGTGGCCCATGATGCGTCAAGGCTCGGGACCTATGCCGACATCAGCGACCAGCTGCCCTACCGGAGGGCGGTCATCCTGGAGGAACTGGAAAAAAACGGGATCCGCCTGGATACGATCGACGCTTTTGTGGGGCGCGGGGGCGGTCTGGCGGGCCTTGCGGGCGGAACCTACCGGATCAACGATATCCTTCTGGACCATGCCCGGGCCGGCTTCACCGTGAAGCACCCGGCGATCCTGGGCAGCCAGCTGGCCCATGAGTTCGCCGGCATCCACAAGAAACCGTCCTTTGTGGTCGACCCGCCCGATGTGGACGAGTTCGAGCCCCTGGCCCGGATTACGGGCCTCTCCCGCGTATACCGGGAGAGCCGGGGGCATCCCCTCAACCAGAAGGAGGCCGCCCGCCGCTATGCTGCCGAAACAGGCCGGAAGTACGAGGAGATGAACCTGGTAATCTCCCATCTCGGCGGCGGCGTCTCGGTCACCGCCCACCAGCGGGGCCGCATGGTCGACTCCACGGATGTGATCAACGGCGACGGCCCCATGGCACCGACCCGTGCCGGGGCACTGCCGGCCATGGCCGTCATCCGGATGTGCTTTTCCGGCCGGTACACCGAGGCCGGGATGTACCGGCTGATCACCAAGTCCGGAGGCCTCGTCGACCACCTGGGGACCGCCGATGCCAGGGAGATACGGGAACGGATGGGCCAGGGTGACCGCCATGCAGGACGCATCTATGACGCCATGGCCTATCAGGTCGCCAAGAGCATCGGCGCCTACGCCACGGTGCTCAGGGGTGAGGTCGACGGCATCCTGCTGACCGGGGGAATGGCCCACGACACGTACCTGACCAATGCCATTGCGGAGCGGGTCTCCTACATAGCCCCTGTCAGGGTCTTTCCCGGAGAATTTGAGATGGAGGCACTGGCCTCGGGCGCCCTCCGGGTGCTGACCGGCCAGGAAGAGCCCAAAACCTATACCGGAATACCGGTCTGGGAAAACCCGGAAACTGCCTGACCGGCAGCCGGGTTTCCCGTCAACACGGAAAAAAGGAGACGCGTATCAATGGAACTGCGAGAAGAAATCCTGGAGAAACTGATCAACCGGACAGCCCATATCCTGAAAAGAAATCCAGCGGAACTGACCGAGGCGATGAGCTTCATGGAGGATCTCAAGGCCAAATCGGTGAACATGGTTCAGATCATTACCTTTCTCGAGGACGAGCTGGACATTGAAATCCCCCTGATGCAGATCAGGAAAAAGAAAACCATCGGCGAGGCCGCCGATTTTCTCACTGAGCTTTGCAGCATTTGACCGGAACCGCCGGACCCGGAACTATCAGACAAGGAGAAAGAGCATGGATGAACCCAAACGCATAAGCAAGACAAAGACCTTTGGCGGCCAGGAGATGGAGGTCATCCTGCGGATGACCCGGCGGCCGCTTCCCGTGGAGACCAGAACCAACAAGGCAGAGGGGGACGAAAACTGGGACGGGCTGGAGGAAAAGTCCCTGGCCGGAGCCGGGTTCGGCTTCTGCCCCCCGCTGAATCCCAGGACCTACGAGGCTGCCGAGGGTATTATCTGCGAGCAGGATGTGGCGGTGACGCTCCGTGACGGCAGTGTCATCTATGCCGATATCTACCGTCCCAAGGGGCAGACCAAAATCCCGGCCATCATCTCCTGGAGCTACTTCGGCAAACGCCCGGGCGACGGGTTCGACGAGTGGCAGATCATCGGGGTACCTCCCGGAACCGTGTCCCGCATGGCAAAATTCGAATCCCCGGATCCCGGATTCTGGTGCCATCAGGGGTACGCGGTTGCCAACGTCGACCCCCGGGGCATCGGAAATTCCCAGGGGGATGTGGACATGTTCGGCACCCAGGACGGCCGGGACGGCCATGACTTTATCGAGTGGCTGGCCGTGCAGCCCTGGTGCAGCGGCCGGGTCGCCATGGGCGGCAACTCCGGGGTCGCCATGACCCAGTGGCGGATCGCGGCCGAGCAGCCCCCCCACCTCACCTGCATCGCACCCTGGGAAGGGACCGGGGACCTTTACCGGGAGTCCCTGTACGAGGGCGGCATCCCGGCCCTGAGCTTCAACAACTTCATCGTGGGCTCCCTGGTCGGCCAGGGATACGTGGACGACACGGCGGCCATGGCCGAAGCGCACCCGTTCCTGGACGCCTACTGGGCGGACAAGATTCCAAGGTGGAAGGATATCCGGATCCCGGTCTACACGACCGTCTGCTGGAACCACTTCCATTTGCGCGGCTCCATGGAGGGGTTCCGCAGGATCCGCTCCAGGAAGAAGTGGCTCCGGGCCCACCGGGAATTCGAGTGGCCCGATACCTATTCCCCGTTCGGCATCGATGACCTGAAACGGTTCTACGACCGCTACCTCAAGGAGATCCACAACGGTTGGGAGTTGACACCCCGTATCCGGTTGGAGGTGATGGACGCCTATGAGTTCGATTATGCGACCAACCGCCCGGAAAAAGAGTTCCCCCTGGCCAGGACCGAGTACAGAAAACTCTACATCGACGCCGGCAAGGGAGCCCTCTGTGCAGATCCCGTGGCCGGGGAATCCAAAACAGACTACGACCCGGAAACCGGCCAGGCATCCTTTACCATGGCATTTGACGAAACCACGGAGATCACCGGGTTCATGAAACTCCGCCTGTGGGTGGAGGCCGAGGGCCATGATGACATGGACCTCTTTGTCTCGGTCCGGAAACTGGACGCCGGGGGCAACTGGCTGCCGGTCCATGTCCTGGGAGAGGACCATCCGGGAGCCTGGGGGAAAATGCGGGTGTCGCGCCGGGAACTGGATGAAAAGCTCTCAACCCACTTCCAGCCCATCCAGGCCCACCAGCGGGACCAGAAACTCTCACCCGGTGAGATCGTGCCGGTGGACATCGAGATCTGGCCCCACAGCCGCATCTGGCACAAGGGACAGCAACTGGAGGTCGTTGTGTCCGGCCGCTACATCCGGGAGGGGTGGTTCGAACCCCTGTCCTGGGATACGAACAACACCGGCAGGCATGTCATCCATTCCGGCGGACAGTATGACGCCTACCTGCAGATACCGGTAATTCCGCCGAGATATAAAGCCGGCAATACCGTTTATTGATAATCCGTAATGTTTCAGGGACCCACCCGTACGTCCATGGTACGGAATGAAAGGAGAAAACATGGGGAAAAAAGTACTGGTTGATTTAAGCCATCCGTTTGGTGCGGATATGCCGCTGTGGCCCTATTTCCCAAAACCGCAGATCGATACCCAGCACAATCTGTCGAAATCGGGCGTGTTGACCCAATCCATAAAAGTCACCATGCATACCGGGACACACGCGGACTCGCCGCGCCATGTCATGGAGCGTGAGTTCAACGGCAAGCGCGCCCGCTATACCCATGAACTGCCCATCGACGCCTATTACGGCGATGCCGTATGCCTGGATGTCCGGGTGGAAGACTGGGGACTCATTAAACCCGTCCATCTGGAGGATGCCTGCCAAAGAGCCGGTATCAAACCTGAAGAACTGAAAGGCATGGTTCTCTGCCTCAGAACCGGCATGCACCTTAAGTTCGACGACAGCAAAGAGTACTACCATTATTCCTGCGGCTGCGGAAGGGAGGCCGGCAACTGGTTTGCAACCTACAAACCACGATGCGTAGCCATGGATCAGCAGGCCCTGGACCATCCGCTTCACACATCCATCGGTCTGAACGGCACAAACATGAACCTGCCCGGCAACTCGGGCCGGCCGGTGACCCAGGAGTATATCGAAAGGTTCGGTGTGGAGGCCTATGCCGAATTTGAGCGGGCCAGATTCATCGAGGTCTTTGGTATGGAGAAATACAAGGAAGCTTACGGCTTTCTGGAGGCAGCCGGTCAGCCCGGAACCTGGGAACCCTGCCACAAGCTCATGATGGGCAACGGCATCGTCGGCATCGAAAACCTGGGCGGTGATCTTGAAAAAGTAGTCGGCAAGCGCTTCAAGTTCATGGCTTTCCCCATCCGCTGGTACATGGGCGATGGATCCATGGTGCGTGTCGTGGCCGAAATCGATGACCACGAAATGAACGATGTACCGGATCGCGTCTACACCTACGGAGTCATATGATAACCGACAAAAGCCGAATCGGCGTCTGTCCCGTATCCGCCGTGGTGAGCTGTGAAAGCCTGACCGGACAGGCAGCCGGGAAATACGTTGACAGGAAAGGAACCTGGTATGGAATCAATTGCTTCATTGTTTGATGTCTTCGGAAAGGTGGCACTGATCACCGGCGCGACGGGCGGTTTCGGAGCGGCGGTCGCAAAAGGGCTGGCCAGGGCCGGTGTGAAGGTCATGGCCACGGGCAGGAGCATGGACACACTGGAACCCCTGGTCAGGGAAATCCAGGAGGCCGGCGGCACGGCCGCGGCCGTCGCAGGCCGTCCGGAAGTGATCGAGGATGTGGCCGAAATCGTAGCCGAGACCTGCAGGACATTCGGCGGCATCGACATCCTGATCACCGCGGCAGGCGTGAACAAGGTGGGTCCCATCACCCAGCAGCCCCTGGAGGAGTGGGAGATGATCATGAACGCCAACCTGAAGGGTACCTACCTCTTCTGCAAGGAGGCCGGCAAGGTGATGATAGCCCAGGGACGCGGGGGTAAGGTCATCCTCCTGGGATCGGCCCGGGGAGAGCTCGGCATGGCAAACTACTCGGCCTACAGTCCGTCCAAGGGCGCCGTTCACCTGCTGGCAAAAACCCTGGGGTGTGAGTGGGGACAGTACAAGATCAACGTGAACGCCATCGCCCCCACGGTGTTCAGAACCGCCCTGACCCAGTGGATGTTCGATGACCAGGCGTTTTACAAGAATTTCCTCAAACGGATTCCCATCGGCCGCCTGGGAGAGCCGGATGATTTCATCGGCACGGTGATTTATCTCTCGTCCAGGGCCTCGGATTTCATCACCGGCGCCGTTCTCTCTGTGGACGGGGGATATACCGCAGGATAGACAGGTGCATATGGAGCATGGAAAACGTCACGTTCCTGTACTTCGTTGCAGAGTATAACGGGAACAGAGCAACCTATGAAAAGGAATGAATAGGATGGAAAAGATTGCAGTTATCGGTGCCGGCCTCATGGGACACGGGATCGCCCAGATTTTCGCCCTGCACGGGTTCCCGGTGAGCCTGACGGACATCAAGGATGAATTCCTGGAAAAGGCCCTGGTCAATATCCGGGAAAACCTTGCCCTGCTGGCGGAACACGGCATTGTTGATAAAAAAGCCGCGGACCCGGCCATGGCGCTGATCAGCGTAACCACTCAGATGGGCAAGGCCCTGGAGGGCGCCGCGTTCGTCATCGAGGCCGCCCCTGAAAACCTGGAACTCAAGCAGGCTATTTTCAGAGACCTGGATTCGGCATGCCCCCGGGAGACCGTCCTGGCCTCCAACACCTCGGTGATGAGCATCACGGCCATCGGCGCACGCACCCTCTGCCCGGAACGGGTGGTGGGGACCCATTTCTGGAATCCGCCCTACCTGATCCCCCTGGTGGAGGTGGTCCGGGGCGACCATACGTCGGATGCGGTCATGGACCGGACCATGGCTCTTCTCGGCCGTGTGGGCAAGCATCCGGTGCGGGTGAACAAAGACGTGCCCGGTTTTGTGGGCAACCGCCTGCAGCACGCCCTGTGGCGGGAGGCCATCAGCATCGTGGAACACGGCATTGCCGACGCGGCCACGGTGGACGAGTGCGTCAGGTACGGGTTCGGCCTGAGACTCCCCATCCTGGGACCCATGGAGAACGCCGACCTGGTGGGCACGGACCTGACCCTGGCCATCCACGACTATATCCTGAAACACCTGGAGCGGTCTCCCGGCCCGTCCCCCCTGCTCCGGGAGACCGTGGCCCGGGGCGACCTCGGTTTCAAGAGCGGCCGGGGCTTCCAGGCATGGTCCGCCGAGGAGGCCCGCAGCAGGCATGCACGCCTGAAACGATACCTGCTCAAGGTAACATCCGAATCCCAGACATCAAAAGGAGAGAACCCATGAAAAAAATATGCATCAGCGATTTGAAGCCATATGCGGCACCCGGCCATTTCGGCATGACGGCAATGCGCCTGCACGGCAAGGAGGAGACCGGGGGGTCCAAATTCTGGATGGGCCTGTCCCATTTCCTCCCCGGCGGAGGGGCCGAGTGGGGGTATGAGGACAATCCCCTGGAAAAGGTCTACCACGTTCTGAAAGGTCAGATCACCGTAAAGTCCAAGGATGGGACCTTCGTACTTTCCAAGGGGGACACCCTGTACCTGGGGCCCAATGAGGGCCGGGAAGTGATCAACGAAACCAACATGCCGGCCAGCATGCTGGTGGTAATCAACTACCCGGGATAGCCGGCACTTTCAAAAACAGCACAACACACGAGGATCGATTCATGAGAAAAGCCATCATCACCGCAGCCCTCACGGGCTCCATACACACGCCGAGCATGTCACCCTACCTGCCGATTACGGCAAGCCAGCTTATCGATGAAATCCTGGCCGTCCACGAGGCCGGCGGAGCCGTGGCCCATCTCCATGTCAGGGACCAGAAGACCGGTATCCCCAATGCCGACCAGGATGCCTACATGGAGATTGCCACCGCCGTAAAGAAGCACTGCGATATCATTGTGTGCACCACCACCGGCGGAAAGCTAGGCGAACCCGTGGAAAAACGGGTACGCGTGGCCCACACCCTCAAGCCGGAACTGGCCTCCCTCAACGCCGGCTCCCTCAACTTTGCCCTGTTTCACATCGCCGACAAGGTCAAGGAGTACACGTTCGACTGGGAGAAACCCTACCTGGCAGCCACCGACGACTTCATCTTCCCTAACACCTTCAAGACCATGGGGCAGTTTCTGGAGATCTTTGCCAAGACCGGAACCAAGCCGGAATTCGAGATCTACGACGTGGGAATGATCAATAATCTGGCCTTTTTAATCAGTAAGGGCATTGTTAAAAAACCGGTTTACCTGCAGTTTGTCATGGGTATCCTGGGCGGAATCCCGGCAACGGTGGAGAACCTGGTCTTCCTGCACGACACGGCCCGCCGGCAGATCGGCGATTTCCAGTTTTCGGTCTGTGCCGCCGGGAACATGCAGTTCCCTTTGTGCACCCAGTCCCTGATCATGGGGGGCAATGCACGGGTGGGTCTGGAAGACAACCTTTACCTGGAAAAGGGGGTCCTGGCCAAGAGCAACGCAGATCAGGTCAGGAAGATTCTCCGCATCGGCGCCGAACTCGGGGTCGAGCCGGCAACGCCCCAGGAGGCCCGCCAGATGCTGGGGCTGAAAGGGCTGGACCAGGTGGCCTACTGACGGTAAGCACAACCAGGGTTCTCCACCCTGACCCGGGAATCACCTGGAAAGCGTCACCCAGGAGTTCCGGTTTGAAAGCAAGGTGCCACAGAAAATCAATAGCAGGAAGGAGGACGCTTGATTATTATCGGAGAGCTGATCAACGCCAGCCGCAAGGCGGTCAGGGCGGCCATAGAAGCCGGTACTGAGGAAACTATCGTAAAACTCGCCCTGGACCAGGCCAAGGCCGGAGCCGACTATATAGACATCAATGCCGGTGTCTTCGCCGGTAAGGAGCCAGCCTATCTCAAATGGCTGGTCAAGACCGTACAGGAGGCCACCGGCAGTCCGTGCGCCATCGACAGCCCGGATCCGGAGGCCATTGAAGCGGCTCTGGCGGTGCATCAGGGGACACCCGTCATCAACTCCATTTCCCTGGAGAAAAAGCGCTACGAGGCCTTGATTCCCATCCTCAGAGGAACCGGTCTGAAAGTGGTTGCCCTGTGCATGAGCGACGAGGGCATGCCCAAGACAGTGGAGGACCGCATGCGGATTGCCGACGTACTGATTGAGGGACTCGTGAGAAACAATGTCAGAATGGAAAACATCTTTGTGGATCCCCTTGTTCAGCCTTTGTCCGTGGACATCTCCTTTGGAGCGGAGTTCATCAAGGCCGTTGAACAGATAATGTCAAATTTCCCAGGAATCCATACGGTTTGCGGGCTCAGCAACATCAGTTATGGATTGCCGGCCCGGCAATTTCTGAACCAGACCTTTATGACCATGGCTATTGCCAAGGGTCTTGACGGCGCTATCCTGAACCCGCTGGACCGGCGGATGATGGCCTGCATCACCGCAGCCGAAGCCCTCAAAGGCAGGGACAGATTCTGCAGGAACTATTTAAAAGCGTTCAGGGCGGGCCTTTTTGAATAGTACTATGGCGTGTTTGCACCATAATGCTGGTTAGACCGTCCTGGTTATGTTAAAAACAAGGCATTCTAAAAATGCCGTTACAGGGAGATAATTTCGTGAAAATTCTTGGATTGACGTGCGGAAGAAAACTGAGCAACACCGAAATCGTGGTCAAAGAGGCTCTCATGGCAGCTGAAGAAAAGGGTGCCGAGGTTGAGCTGGTCCGGTTGCTGGACCTTGATATCAAACCCTGCACCGGTTGCAATGCCTGTGTGATCAGCCTTCTGGAAAAGGGCGGCGCCGGAGAGTGCGTCATCAAGGACGATGATTTCGGTTTTATTGATGAAAAAATCCTGGAGTGTGACGGATTGGTTGTCGGCACTCCCATTTACGAAAAGACACCCCAGGGCCTGCTGAAGGTCCTTAACGACCGGATGGGGCCGTCCCATGATCTCGCGTTCCGGATCATTGCCAAAAAAATCCGGAAACAAAAGGGGATCACCAAGGGCAAAGGGCCGGATGAACGGTCGTTCAAACCGCGCGTCGCTTCGCTGTTCGCCGTGGGCGGCAGTGACTGGACCACCCTGGCCTTGCCGCTGCTCCAGATATTCGCCCTGCCCATGAACATCACGGTGGTGGACCAGCAGTTGTTTGACTGGACGGCCCTGCCGGCCTCGGTGCTCCTGAAGGAAGACTACCTGGCGCGGGCCCGCAGGTCAGGAGCCCACCTTGCGGACAGCCTCGGCAAGCCTCCCGAGCAAGCGACCTACATCGGCCCGCCCGGAGTCTGCCCCGTATGCCACTCCAGCGTGCTGGAACTCGGTAAAACGGCCGATATGGCATTGTGCGCGGTCTGTGGCGTGAAAGGCACGCTCAAGACCGACAAGGAGACATACCGGATAGAGGTCACCGAAAAGGAGCGCCTTCTCGCGCATACCCTGCTTTCCGGTAAGTTCCATCACGGTGATAAACTCAAAACAATTTGCCTGAAGCCGGATCCCCGCACGGGTGAAATCCCCGGGCTTCTGGAAAAATACAAATCCTATCTGGACTACTCAAAGCCGGTAAAAAAGTGATCTGCCATGCCCGCCCTGGACACCGGGGCGGGTGCCGTCCCGGGATCCGAACCCTGCAGTGAAGCGGGGTTATTCCTTTTTTTTCTTAAAATTGATGTACCACTGCTCGTTGCCATAAAATTTTTCAGAACACTCAGGGCACAGACCATGGCTGAAAGATGCTCCTGAGTGTTTTTCAATATAATCCTCCAATAAATTCCAATACCCCTTATCGTCCCGGATCTTTTTACATGAGGCACAGATCGGCAGAAGGCCTGAAAGGGTCTTTATCTGTTCCAGTGCTTTCAGCAGCTTGTCATTCTGCCCTTTTAATGCGATTTCAGCCAATTTCCTTTTGGTAATATTTTTCGAAGTGCAGATAACCGTCTCAACAGCACCATCGGCATTGAAAACCGGCTTGACCGTGGTCAGATAATAGGTGTCTCCGGAAGGCAGGGGCACCCTGACCTCAATTTCTTGGACTTTCCCTTGAGCAAACACCTTCTGTACAACCGCAAATCTTCTATCCGCCTCATCCTTTTCAAAAACATCCCAGATTTTTTTTCCGATTATCATATCCGTGGATTTGCCCACACCCTGTGCAAAAGCGCTGTTCACGTATCGATATGTCCCATCCGCATAAAATGAGAATATGGGGTCCATGGATTCATCCATCAACATCCGATAATGCCTTGCACTGTCAGCAGCCCTCTGCAGCGCTTCGAGCAGTTCTTTTTTATTCATTTTCCGGCTCCGTGGACGTACCTCAGGACAATGGATCTGCAATTTTGAATTCTAGCACCATAAAGACCCATTCTTTCAAGAAAGTAAATTCCTTTTTTTCAGCCTATCCCCGTTCATCGCTGCCGGAAACCGTCCAGGCCAGCCTGGATAATCCTTTTGCCTTGAGCGCCGGATTAGAGAAGAAAACATGTTTTATTCTAAAACAGCTTGTTAAGGGTAGGGCTTTGATATTATACTATCCCATACGCTTAAATTGCGCATCTGCCAGCTCTAATAACGTTTCTCAGATGGATTAGGGAATCTCATGGGGCTAACTCGATTATTTGACAGCACCGCCCCCTCTGTAAGGAAAATCCTTGCAGCAGCACTGCTCGTTACGGGCTTGATTGCCGCAGGGCTGTTTTACGCAACCCGGCTCTACATCCTGAACCAGGCGGAAAACAAAATCGAAGACCTGCTACTCGCCCATAAAGGTATTCACCAGTATATCCAGCAGGTGATGCACCCTGCCCTGTACCGGTACAAAGACGCCGGAAGAATGGATGAGGATTTCTATGCGCCGGAACTTTTTTCGTCATCCTTCATTATCCGGAACCAGCATATTTTCTACAATCAGGAACGCACCCGGACAGACCTTCCCGAGCTGTACTACAAACTGGCCGCGAGCAACCCCCGAAACATCGTCAATAAAGCAGATCCCATGGAAAGTGATCTCATCGCTCTGTTCAGCAGGGACAGATCTCTGAAAAAGCACAGTGAAATCCTGACCATTGACTCCAGGAAATTTCTCTATGTGGCCCTTCCGTTTCTGGAAAATCAGCCCCAATGCATGGTCTGCCACGGGAAACGGGAGGATTCACCCAAAGACCTGCAGGAGAGGTACCCGGGTGAGGGCGGATTCAATGAAAAAGTGGGGGATATCCGGGCTATCATCTCGGTCAGGGCCCCCCTGGACAGGGAGATTTTTACAGCCTACATTATTTTTTCAGCCCTGCTGTCAGGCGGACTGGTTATCGTTTTCCTGTTCTTTTTCAATGACCGCCTGAGGAGCATCGTAAAAAAAAGAACTCAAACCCTGGAGCATGAAGTTGCCGAACGAAGGCATGCCGAAAAAAAACTGGAAGAAATGAACGTGGAGCTGCGCTCCAAGAACAAGGAACTGGAGCAGGTCGTTTATGTGGCTTCCCATGATCTCCGGTCACCCCTTGTCAATGTTCAGGGATTCAGCCGGGAACTTGCGCTGGATTTCAAGGAACTGTCCACCTTGTTGGAACGTACCGATATTCCCGGGGATCTGAAAGCATCCCTGGCCCCTATTGTCGTGGAATCAGTTCCGCAGTCGATTGATTTCATATCCAAAAGCATCGCCAAGATGGATTCTCTCCTTTCAGGGTTATTAAAAATTTCAAGATTAGGACGCTCCTCCATGAACGTTGTAAGGCTCGACATGAACGATTTGCTCCTGGATGTGGTGGCCAATTATGAATTCCAGCTGAAAACAAAAGGAATCGCCCTCAAAATTGACCGCCTTCCCGATTGCCTGGGAGATGCGATACAGATCAACCAGGTTTTTTCAAATCTTGTCGGCAATGCAATCAAGTTTTCTGATCCCAAAAAACAGGGACAGATCACCATTACCGGGAGACTGGAAGAAGAAAAGGCTGTTTACTGCGTCGAGGATAACGGTATCGGCATTGAAAAGGGCCATCAGCCCAAAATTTTTGAAATTTTCCATCAACTCAATCCCGATTCCGAAGGACAGGGGCTGGGATTAAACATTGTCAGCAAAATTCTGGATCGACATGACGGCAAGGTATGGGTTGAATCCGAACCCGGACAGTATTCCAGATTTTACTTAGCCTTGCCCAAAAGCCGGATGGAAGCGCCTAATGCTCCTGGTGCACCGCCATCATGACCCCAAAGGAAAAAGGGAATGCAACTTGAATCAGGGAAAGGGGAAATAATGCAGACTGCCATCGTTATACTGATTGCCGAAGACGATGAAGGACATGCCGTACTGATCCAGAAGAATCTCAGACGGGCAGGGATCACCAACCAGATCCTCCATTTCAAGGACGGTCAGGAAACCCTTGATTTTCTTTTCAGGACCGGCCCAGGGCTGCACCGCCTATCAAAAACTCCCTACCTGCTTCTTCTGGATATCCGCATGCCCAAAGTGGACGGCATCGAGGTTCTGAAAAAGATTAAACAGGATAAAGAACTCAAAAAACTGCCGGTTACAATGATTACAACCACCGATGACCCCAGGGAGGTTGAAAAATGTCACCGCCTCGGCTGCAGCAATTATATTACCAAACCCGTTGATTATGAGAGTTTTATCGAGGCAACCCGGAAACTTGGCCTGTTTCTGTCAGTCATCCAGATACCTGTCATCAACGGGGAAGGAGCAACCAGTGACGGACACTAGCCCCGGAGGACCGGAGTTTATTTTTATCATTGAAGATGACACAGCCCTCCTGAACCTTATCCAGAAACTGCTGAACCGGGGCGGCTACCAAGCCCGGGGTGTTTCCGATGGAGAAAAGGCTGTTTCCATGATCCTCGACAACCCTCCCCAACTGTTGCTCCTTGACTACCAGCTCACCAAAATCACTGCGAAAGCCATTATTGACACACTTTCACAGAAGCAATGCCTGCCGCCGTTCATTGTCATGACCGGTCATGGAAATGAAACCATTGCCGTGGAAATGATGAAACTGGGGGCATTGGACTACATTGTCAAAGACAATTCGTTTCTGGATCTGCTGCCATCCATCATCAAGAAAGCCATCCATAGCCTGACAATGGAAAAGAAATACCTGGAGGCGGAAAAACAGAGAAAAAAACTGGAGGCACAGCTGGTACAGTCCCGCAAAATGGAGGCCATAGGGACCCTTGCCGGTGGCATTGCCCATGATTTCAACAATATTCTCTCAGCAATCCTGGGATATGCGGAGCTGGTTAAAGAGGATCTGCCGGAGGATACCATTGCAAATAAAAATATCGGCGAGGTCCTGAAGGCGGCACTCAGGGCCAAGGATCTTGTACGACGTATTCTTACCTTCAGCCGCATGTCCGAGCCGATCCAAACACCGATCAGACTCCCTGTCGTGGTGGAGGAAGCGGTCAACCTGCTCAAGGCATCCATTCCCTCCTTCATCCGGATTGAGTTCAATGCCCATGGGCCGATCGGTCATATAAAGGGGAATCCAACACAGATCCACCAGATTATCATCAACCTGTGCACCAATGCTGCCCAGGCCATGAAAGGCCAGTCCGGACTGATAAGCATCAGCGTGTCCGGGGTGGCGAAAACCGATGCCGACTGGTCCCAGGCCCCGCCGGTACCTGACGGAGATTATGTCGAACTTTGCGTCAAAGACAATGGCATGGGCATTGATCCCAAAGACATTGATAAAATCTTCGATCCCTATTTTACCACCCGGGACATTGGTCAGGGGTCCGGCATGGGGCTGGCGATCGTTCATGGCATCGTAAAAAACCATCAGGGCTTTATCGACGTTGAAAGCACGCCTGGCAAAGGGACCCTGTTCCGTATACTGTTTCCCAGGGTTGCCCAGGCAAAGGGCACGGAAACTGGCGAGACTGTATGCCTTCCCTTGGGCAGGGAATGCGTGCTTGTCGTGGATGATGAAAAGGTTATTGCAGATCTGAACAGGCTGAGGCTTGAGAGGCTCAATTACCAGGTTACGGCTGTGACTGACAGCATTCAAGCCCTTGAGATGTTTAAAAAGGAGCCGAACACCTTCGATCTGGTCATCACCGACCAGACCATGCCGGAAATGACCGGGATACAGCTCGCAAAGAGCATGCTGGCCATACGGCCGGATCTCCCGATTATTCTCTGCTCAGGATATGATCCTTCCCTCAATGAACAGGAAATAAAGGCATCCGGTATCCGTGAATTCATCATGAAACCGTTCAGCCGGGAGAAATTGGTCCAGGCAATAGGAACTGTCCTGGAAAAAGGAAATACCATGAGAACTCACGGTGATCCTTCATGAAAGAACGATTCGGCACATTCTGGGTCCGGGTTTTAAGTCTTACGGTAATTGCCCTGTCCCGCCTTATCTCTCTGCTTACCGTTGCCATGGGAAATGCGGCCTCTGAATCCAAACCACCGTTTATCCTGATCCTGGACGCCTATCACCAGGGCGAAGACTGGTCAGACGCGGACAGTGCTCTGCAATAAAACCTATTCCCAGGCCGTTGGCAAGAGCCCCATGGACATGGTCGGCAAGACAGATATTGAAATGGGATTCCCCCATGAAACCATATGAATGTACGAAACACTTTTTTCAGGATTGGAAGGATGTTTTAGATGGCGGCTAAAAAAGGAATTCCAGGTTGAAAGACACATTCCGGAAGTCCCTGGTCTCTTCTGCTTCTTTAGCATACTTCAACAGGTATGATCCCTCCCAGGTGCCCATGACTGAAAATCGCATGGTTTTGGATACAGCGTAATTGAAATGCAGGCCGAAATCAGTATCCCCCGTATCTTCGGTGGTTGCATACCTGTCATTGTAAAGCGAATGAAAGGACAGCACCAGGGACCAGGGAGAGGATACCGGGGAAATGGACGCCTCCAGGCCATATACCTGCCAGGTGCTGCTGTCATTGTTGGACCAGCATGAAGGTCCATCAAGCATACCAAGGGATGGTTTTATCTGGAGCCAGGGTACAAGCCGGATGTCAGCCGATGCAACTACCCCTTGCCAGGAACCGAGAACAGCCGGTTGCTGTTCCGGGAATCCACCGTTTGAAAGGCTACCCGGATATGGTTCCGATTCATTTTGCCCTGTAAATGCGCTGGAATAAAAAGTCCCGAAGCTCACGTTAAGGTTGTCATCCAGGTCCACCCCATAATTCATGGAAATTTCACCGGTACCGGATGCTTCCTTCAAAATGTCCGGCCTTGAGACTTTGGCGATCATGTCATCCTTGATCCGCCTGGAGGCCACAAGCCTCTGTTTCCAGTACGATTGGTACAGGCTGGAGATGATGACCCCTTTTTTGGGTATGGCATGGAGGAACTTTCCGCCTTCAAGATAGATTCCAACATGGTTTATGTGATTTTTTTTACTGCCGAAAAACAGAAGATCACTGGTTTCAAACTCAGCCGAATCCAAAGGAAGTTTTTCAAAAATGTTCAATCGGCTCTGCTCAGCCGAGTTGTGAGGCAGGGATAAACCAAAAGCTTCCAGATAATACTTTTGACTCAAGCCTGAACAATCTATCCCGCTGGTGCCCGTACCGCCACGCCGGTAAGGGGTGCCGAGGTATCCGACCACCGTATCTCTGAACTCAATATCCTGAGGACAGGATTCTATTGCCTTCTTTTTCCCGGGGTTCACTTTCAACGACTTTGTTTTGTTCTGTATTTTTTGAGTATTATGCTTTTTCCCATTATCCTTTTTTTGTTTGGCAGAACACGGGGCTGGTGAAATGATATGCACTAGGGCAATCAGAACCACCAGAAATCGGGCAACATGTCGACAATAAATGGAAAAGCAAATTCCCAAACAGTTCTTCCTTTTTATGTGTACAGCAGATTGCTGCCTGTATTGGCTTTCACCAATACATACTTACCCCCATCTGCAAACAGGGGAATCTCAGTTTTCCGCTGAACACCATTGCCAATTTAGAAAACATTCGGGTTGTTTGTCAATGGATTTAATAGCAACCCCAGTAAATTTGACGGAATTCAATATGGAGTACTTCGGATAAACATGCCTGTCATATCAGATCGTTCGCACTTCATTTTTATGTAATCCTTTGTTTTCTTAGGAAGGCTCATGATATCTTCATCAATAATAACAATTTTGGTATTGTTTTTCTCCACGCTTGAAATCAGATCATCTGTAAGCTGTTTTTCATTCAGCATCCCACGCATTTCCCTGTGAAGGAAGTAATAATAGTAAGCATGGGGTCTGAGAAATCCATACCCTGACCACCCGTCAAGCACAGCCTCTGTGCTTGACGTAGTGTCAAGGATATACTCTATGGCATCTATCTGTTTATCATTTTTCTGTGACAACTGATCTATCATCTGATCCAGGGGATAGATGATGAGTCCCACTGCAATCAGGGATGTGGCCCATTTGCGCCTGCCCAGGCTCCAGGTGATAATCGCGGACAGGACAAAAGGAATCCACAGGAACATGTATAAGACTTCAGGATGCAGATGGGTGAATGACACAAGCTTGGCAAAGTTAACTAGCTTGGGCCTGCTAATGCTTATCGTTGCTATTAAACCTGAAACCATTAAGATCGCTGCCGATACAGCCGGAATTTTTCCGCAGGCAGTCCGCCCGGTTGATGTGGCAGAACCAGCCAAGTTGGTGATGCCACCTTCGAAAATCAAGCTCAGACTATATGCGGCATATATTGAAACAAGGGGCAGAAACAGCTGGAAGTACTGCCGGAACGGAACGGGAATTATAAATAATCCGCCAATAACAGACAAGGCGCAGAACAGCGGTATATAAGTCCCTTTAAGCACTTCATCGCTTTTATGCATACCGATAAGCGTTACAACCAGGCCTGAAATACCTAATACAAAAACAATAGGATTCTGATGTATTAGCTGAACAATATATCGCTGCGGTGAGCTTGTCACTTTCCATTGGGAATTGATGATGAAATTACAATAGATGAAATCCCAAAAAGAACCATGCGCAAAGAAGAACAGACCGATAAGTGATAGTGGAATCCCAATCCCCAGACCGAAATACACCATCCTTTCACCGATCTGTTTCCCTGGGGTGCCGATACGGCGGTCAACCAGAGGATAAAGTATCGCAAAAACTATTCCGGGCAGGCAAAAAAGGGCTTTCTGGGTGAACATCAAGGCTGTTCCCATGGCCAGCCCTGAATACAGGTAGTTGCCTGCCGAACCTCTTTCCTTTGCTGCCTTTACCAGAAATAGGATGGCAACTATCCAGAATGCAGTTGCACCGGAATCGGGCCTGATCTCAATGGATTTTTCCAGAAACATGAGAACAGAACCCAAAAAAAGCACTGAAATGAGACCGATATCAACACCATAGAGCATTTTTGCCAGAACGAATGTTAGACCAAGGATAAGGACGGTAAAAACAAGCATGAGACAGCGAGCAGCTGTGAGAATAGTCGGGGTCTCGCCGACAATGGGATAGAGTGTTGCCAGCAGGTAGTGCAACAAGGGGGTGTGATGGTCGAAATAGTCCCGGTAAGGTATCTCACCGTGATAAATCTGGCGTGCCCCATGGAGATGCTGAAACTCATCAGGGTCATAGGATCTTGTCTGGAGGATCGGAATTCGAATAGCAAA
The DNA here is from genome assembly GCA_043806875.1 of Pseudomonadota bacterium. Lineage (GTDB taxonomy): Bacteria > Desulfobacterota > Desulfobacteria > Desulfobacterales > Desulfobacteraceae > JAZDGN01. The sequence continues at coordinate 101,828 of JAZDGN010000052.1, read as the reverse complement.
AACGACCAGGATACAAGCCATCAGGATTATTCGGCAAGGCCGCAGAATTTCTCTTGCGTTGCCTACAATCTTTTTTTCCCCATCATCTGCAGAGAGATCATCCATATCCCAGTATCAGGATATCCCAAGATAAGCTTTCTGGACCTCTGAATTATTCCGGAGATTAGCCGCAGTATCGGTTACGGTAATCTCTCCTGTCTGCAGGACATAGCCGCGATGTGCAATGGAAAGGGCCATGAGCGCATTCTGCTCAACAAGAAGAATGGTTGTGCCCCGCTGGTTGAGTGACTTGATGGTATCAAATATGAGCTCGACCAGAATGGGAGCAAGACCCATGGACGGTTCATCGAGCATCAGAAGATGCGGGTCCATCATCAGGCCCCGGGCAATGGCCAGCATCTGCTGCTCTCCACCGGAAAGTGTTCCGCCATACTGGTTTCTTCGTTCCTTTAACCTGGGGAAAAGCGTAAAGCCATATTCCATCCGCTCTTCAATAACTTTTGAATCCTTGACAATATAGGCACCCATCTCCAGGTTTTCCTTGACGGTCAGGGTCGGGAAAATTCCCCGGCCCTCGGGAACATGCACCATTCCGGAGTAGACAATCTGGTGGGGCTCTTTTTTTGAAATATCCTTACCATCAAATAAAACTTTACCCTTTTTGGGATGCATCATCCCTGAAATGGTCCGCAGGACCGTACTTTTGCCGGCCCCGTTTGAGCCGATAAGGGTCACGATCTCACCCTCGTTAACGTCGATGGATATCCCTTTGATTGCATGAATATGACCGTAATAGCTGTGGATGCTTTCGAGTTTTAAAAGGCTCATCAGATTTTCTCCTCGTGCTGCCCGGCCACTGCTCCCCGTCCGAGGTAAGCCTCGATGACCCTGGTGTTGGAACGGATTTCCGCGGGTGTCCCCTGTGCAATTTTTTCTCCGTAGTCCATCACGCAGATATCCTCGGAAATGTTCATGACAACTCGCATATCGTGCTCTATCAACAAAATCGTGATCCCCATATCGTTTCTGATGCTGCGGAAAAGCCGGGTTATTTCCTCGGTTTCCTTTGGATTCATTCCAGCCGCCGGTTCATCAAGGAGCAGGAGTTGGGGATCTGCAGCAAGTGCCCGGGCGATCTCCAGCCTGCGCTGGGCACCATAGGGCAGGTTTTTTGCCAATTCATTGCCCACATTCCCAAGGCCGACGTAATGCATCAGCTCAACAGCTTTTTTTTCTGCCCCGTCCTCTTCCATCCTGTAGAAAGGCAACCTGAAGAGCGTCTGTATGGCAGACTGCTTCAATTTGACATGCATCCCCACAAGGATGTTTTCCAGGACCGTCATCTCCTGAAACAGACGTATGTTCTGGAAAGTCCGGGAAATACCCAGGGCGGCAATTTTATCCGGGGAGAGACCGACCAGCGATTTCCCGTTGAACTTGATCGCTCCGCCGTCGGGTTTGTAAATTCCTGTCAACGTATTGAAAAAAGTAGTCTTTCCGGCCCCGTTCGGACCAATGATTGAAACAATCCGCCCTTTGTCCAGGGAGAAGGTAACTTCACTGATCGCCTTTAGCCCGGAGAAGGTCTTTGTCATTTTTTCAATTTCAAGTAATGCCATTGTTGTGCCGTCTCCTTATTTGGTCTCTTTCTGATCAAGTTTTCGCTTGCGCCGTACAGATGGAATCAGGCCGGACGGACGGAAGATCATCATCAGAATAAGGATAAGCCCGAACAGCAACCGCTGATATTTGGCCGGGTCAAGCTGGGTCGACAAATTCTTCCAGGCGAAATTAATGATCGGAATGACCGCCTCACTTTGGCGCAACTCGTTGAGATACAGAGAAAAACCCTGGAGTACCTGAAGGTTGAGAATCGTAATCGTTGCAGCACCCAGAATAACCCCTGGAATACTGCCGGCACCGCCTAGAATGACCATGGCCAGCACGCCGATGGACTGCATGAAGGAAAAGGATTCAGGGCTGATAAACGTCCGGTTGGCGGCAAGGAGCACACCCATGATCCCGGCAAAGGAAGCACCCACGGCAAAGGCCGACAGCTTTGTCTTGACAAGGGGGATTCCCATGGCAATGGCTGCTGTTTCATCTTCACGGACCGCTGTCCAGGCCCGCCCCATTTTCGAGTCGTCAAGTCGCCGGGTGACAAAGATAATCACAATGATCACCATGAGGGCAAGAATGTAAAACATCAGGTTGTACATATCTGCCGGACTGACGTGGTGCCCGACTATGGGCCCGAAAATAGTATTGAACCCATCCACCAGGGAATCCGGCATGGAGGGCCGCTGGATCGGGGTAATTCCCTGGGGACCGTTGGTGAAATTCAGCGGTTTGTCAAGGTTGTTGGCCATAACCCTGATAACCTCACCAAAACCCAGGGTAACAATGGCAAGATAGTCGCCCTTCACCCGCAGAACCGGAAGGCCGAGGAGGATACCGACGAGGCCGGCAACAACGATTCCCAGAAGAAGAAATACAAAAAATGCATCTCCGGGCAACAGGAACGGCAGGTTAGACGGCTGGGTTCCCGGGGCAAAATGAAGGACATAATATTGCTGGGAGCCAAAAAAGGCCCACAGGTATGCACCGACTGCGTAAAACGCCACATATCCGAGATCCAGGAGGCCTGCGAAACCGACAACGATATTGAGGCCCAGAGCAAGGGCTGCAAACACGCTGATCTGGAAAATAACCTCCAGATAGAAAATATTTCTTACCCCTATCACCGGAATGATCACCAGGGCAAGGAAAGCCCCTGTAATCAGTTTAAACCGCAGGTCGGTCTCGAAAACGTAGAGGGATAAAAACGAGGTGACAAGAACCAGAAAGGCAAGATTTGATCGCGGCAGGATAAACACCAGCAAAGTCCCTGCGATGAGATGGGCAAGAACCATCAGATAGGGCAGAAGGCCCTGGTTCAATCTGTTGAATAACTCCTTAAATCCGAAAGAAACCATGAGACTCTCCTATGCTTTCTGGCCGACGTTTTTGCCCATCAGGCCCTGGGGCCTGAAGATGAGCACGAGTATCAGGATACTGAATGCAAAGATATCCTTGTATTCGGAACCAGCTGCGCCAACGGTGAACAATCCCATATAGGAACCGGCAAATGTTTCAAGCATGCCCAGAACAATGCCTCCAAGAAGTGCGCCCGTCAGATTTCCGATACCGCCGAGGACTGCGGCCGTGAAGGCTTTCAGCCCCGGGAAAAACCCCACAAAAGGATCGATCCGGGTAAACTTCAAGGCATAAAGGACACCGGCCGCTCCGCCCAGCAGGCCGCCGACCATGAATACCGTGGATATGATCCGGTTGACGTTGATCCCCATGAGACTGGCCGTAGAACGGTCCTGGGCTACAGCCCGCATGGCTTTTCCGATCCGGGTTGCGTTAACCAGGTAATTGAGCCCCACCAGCATGAGAACCGCGGCCCCGATAACGATGATGGATTTAACGGAAATCCCCAGAACGAGCTTTGAAGTTCCCATGGCAAATTTGCCCAGAATGATACGCGCATCAAAATTGCCGAAGGTGGGCACAATCCTGTTGAACTGGCCGGTGGTAAGGCTTTCAATAAGACGGATAACATCCTGGAGAAGGAAGGAGACGCCAATGGCGGAAATCAAGGGGACCAGGCGGGGAGCTCCTCTGAGGGGCCTGTAGGCGATCTTTTCAACGGTCACGGCAAGTAGTCCGGCACCAAGCATTCCCAGGATGATGGCCAGGGTCAGATAGGCATAGGCCATCCCGAGGGATGCACCGGCCAGGATCCCTGTTGTATCGAGGGCAATGAGGACTTCCACGCCGACAAACGCTCCCACCGCAAAAATCTCGCTGTGGGCAAAGTTGATGAACTCCAGGACCCCATAGACCATGGTGTAACCCAGGGCGATGGCGGCATAGACAAATCCGATGGTGAGCCCGTCTATGACCACCTGGGGGAGATTAAGCATGGTATAGGTGTAAAGCGTCACACCATATTTGTCCATGACGCTTTCACCAACCAGTGTATGCTCAAGCATCAGCGCCAAGGCAATAACAATGGCTGACATGAAAACAGCGCTGCCCACGGAAAAGGCGATCAGCTGACCGATAGGCCGCACTAATTCATAGACGTTAATGTATCTCAGGAATCGATTCATATTTACTCCCTAAGGAAAAAATCAACCGGCCCTTTGACGTTCAAAGGGCCGGGGTAAACTATTTAGGAAGTCTCATCATAGAGGCGGAGCGATTTCAAGGGTTTTAACAACCTTGTTTGCACTCCACTGGTCGGGATCTTTGGAAACAACCTGAATTACAAAATACAGCGCTTTTTCCGGATCACCGATTTTGTTGAATGTAAAGGTACCTGTGATGCCTTTATATTCTTTCAGGTCACGTACGGCCTTGGCGACCGCTTCACGGGAGGGAACTGCATTTTTTTGGGCTATTGCTGCGTTTTCAATGGCTTTCAAAGCGATGGCCATGGAATCAAAACCCTGGGCGGCAAAGGGCTGGGGATCTGCATTGTTGTACTTGGCCTTGAAATCTTCTATAAATTTTGCAGTGCCTTGATAAACTGTGGCAGGGCCGGATACGGTTGAGTAAAAAGTACCGCCGCCGGCGATCAGGGTATCACCGCCGATTTTTGCAGCATCGGAAGAGTCAAAACCATCATCGCTCAAGAAGATACCTTCATAGCCTCTCTCACGGGCCTGTTTGAAAAGGACGGCCGCCTGGAAAGCCATGCCGCCGAAATATACCAGATCCGGGTTACCGGCAACAACCGGTGAGAGCAGGGCGTCGAAATTGGCTTTTTCCTCGGTTCCTTCAAAACCCAGAACCTTCATGCCATTTTCTTCTGCTCTTTTCCTGAAAAATTCTGCAATTCCCTGGCCGTAAGCGGTTTTGTCATGAACGACAAATACCCTTTTTACACCTTTGGCTTTGGCAAAGTCGGCACCAACAACACCCTGAACGTCATCACGGCCTACGATACGGTTGACTTCCAGGTATCCACGGGTGGTAACCTTGGGGTTGGTGTTTGCCGGAGAAATGTTTGCAAGACCGGAAGTATGGTATACTTCGGAAGAGGGAATCTGAACGCCTGAGTTGTAATGACCGACAACAGCAAGAATTGCCGGGTCAGAAACGATACGCTTGGCATTGGCAACACCTGCGTCCGGGTTGGCCTGGTCATCAAAGGGTGCAAGTTCAACCTTGAAACCCATGGCAGCCAGAGGTCCGCCCAGCTGTTCAAGAGCCATCTCGGCTCCACGTTTGATGTCCACACCGACAACTGACTGGTCCCCGGACAGGGGTGACTGTGTTGCAATCTTAATGGACTTTTCTGCGGCTCCCGCAGAAACGCACAAGGCAAGCGTCATGATAGCAAGAACCATCACTGATAAAATAGAAAACCTTTTTTTTGACATACCTTTCCTCTCCTTTGAATTAACAGTTTTACCTTTCGGTTCACCTTCTCAATTGTCCTGGTATGATTTTAGCTGCGCCAAAACCATACCGGTAAATGATTCTTCTCTTTTACCACAATTACGCGGCCATACAAATGAAAAGAACACACAAAGCTAAAAAATTACATCTTTAACAAAAACCGGGGGAAACATCGAAAACTGCATATCCCTGCTTGTACGCAGGGCGCGTGAAATCGGCATGGAAAGAATCAATGCGGCTTTTCAGGATCCAGGCAATGGCCTGGGAGAAGACCCGGGGCGGTTTACCAGGTAAATACCGAGTCCTACCAGAACCAGGGACGCAACCAGTTTCGTGGTGATCGCCCCGTTCAGGAGCAGGCCTCCTGCCAGCACGCCGAAGAGCGGTGTAAGGAACGTAAACGAAGCCAGTCGGGAGATGGAATAGCGTTTGACCAGCCAGAACCAGGTCAGGTAGGTGATGAAAGCAACCCACACAACCTGGTAGGTCATGCTCGCTGCAACCAGAAGCGAAACATCGTGTATCCCTGCCTCCCCCATCACCAGAGACCCCAGGGGAAGAACCAGGGCAGAAACGCCAAGCTGGTAAAGGAGCGTTTTTGCAGGGGAGATCCGGATCAGGGGACCTGCCTTTATCAGAACGGTTGTGGCACCCCAGAGCACAGCCGCACCCACCAGCATGGTATCTCCCAGGAGAATGCGACCCGAGGGCATGCCCAGAGATTCGTTGAATGCAACCAGAATTCCCACAAAAGCGAGGCAGAGTCCGCAGATCTGATGTCTGGTGAGCTGATCCCCGGGTATGAAAAACTGTGCCCCGACAGCGACCACGAACGGAGACATGTACAAAAAAATAACAGCCCTGGACGCATTGGTGAACTGGAGTCCCAAATAGATGAGGAGAAACTCCCCGGCAAACAGGAGGCCCGCGGCAACTCCCCACCAGAGGGTCCCGTCCCGTTCCAGGACATGCTGGCGCCGGATGGCCATCCAGATCAACAGGAGCACGGTTGCACCCATGGACCGGATGCCGGACTGGAGTACGGGAGAAATTCCGCTGATGGCCACCTTGATGGCTACCTGCTGGATTCCCCAGCTGGCGCACAGCACCACCAGAATGGCCATTCCGGGCCAGTCGAGCCGGTTGTTATTTCCTTGTTTCATGGTTTCCCTTTATCAGGATCGCATCACGACTGCACAATCCTTAATCCCTGCCCGGACCTTCAGGTGACTCTGTTTTCCCCCTGCATCGGCCGTTGCTGGTATCAGATACGGTCCATGACGGACAAACAAGGCATTATCATCCGTAATGAAGCATACACGTGATCATTCCTGCCCATGAATGCATCATCAACTGGCAGATGTCAATCGGCTTTGTAAAAAGATCATGGGTTGTGGGTCACCTTCTTTTCAGGCTCTCCGGACAGGTCCAGGGCCGTGACCCCTTCCACGGTCAGAGTTACGGCGCCCCAGTCCGAATCCACGCTGCCCTGAAGGATATAGGGTCTGCCGTGGTCCAGCATATGGCAGCAAAGGCTGTACACCCTGGGGAAAAAGGTTGTTTCCACAATCCCGGTTTCATCCTCAAAGGTCAGAAACTCCATGGGATCGCCATGCCGGGTCTTCACGACTTTGCCTGTCAGAAGCCACCCCGCGAACCGGACGCGGGAACCCACCCGACCGGGAAGGTCCCTGGCCTTCACGGTCCGCTCCCCCTCCAGAACACCGGTGTACAGGACCATGGGGTGGATATGGCGCAAGAACCCCAGGACCCTGAACTCGCGCCGGAGGCGATCCATGGGGTCCTCGGTGGGAAGTGCGGGCAGAGGTACGGGCACCGTTACCTGGTCGAACAGGCAGGGCTCCCCGGACCGGGACTGACGCTGCCGCTGCCAGTCGGCAAAGGCCCAGAGCAGGCCGGACCGGTTCCCGGAGCTGTCAAACCTGTCCAGTGCCCCGCTGTGGACCAGGGCCCTGACCTCGTCCCCATGGGGCCGGACCCGGTTGAAGAAATCAAACACACCCGGGAAGCCGGACTTGCCACGCTCCCGGACAATGGCATCCATGGTGGTCCCGGAAAGGCCCTTGATGGCCATGAGCCCGACCCTGAGCACCCGGTTCGCACCGGTCCAGGCAATCTGGCTTTCACCCACATCCGGACCTGCCACGGTCACTCCCATGCGCCGCGCCTCGGACACATAGGCAAAGGTTGAGTAAAATCCGCCCTGGTTGCTGATAACCGCTGCCATGAACTCGGCCGGATAATGGGTTTTCAGGAACGCCGCCTGGAAGGAGACCCTGGCATAGGACGCGCTGTGGGGCTTGCAGAAGGAATATCCGCTGAAACTGACGATCATGTCCCATACGCGGCGGATTGTTTCACGGGGAACACCCCGGACAGACGCCCCGGCTTCAAATTTCCCGAAAAAGTCCCGGAGAACATGTTCCTTGTCCTTCTTGGACATGATCTTTCTCAGGGCATCTGCTTCCACATGGGAGAACCCGGCCATGTGAACGGCCACCCGGGACACATCCTCCTGGTACACCATGATGCCGAAGGTTTCCCTGAGCACATCCGACAGCAGGGGATGGATCGGCTCCCACTCACCGGTGTGGAGCCGCTTGATGTACTCCCGGATGAACTCGTTGGCTGCCGGACGGATAATGCTGGAATGGATGACCACGTGCTCGAAATCCCCGACCCTGGACTTTTTCTGGAGCAGGCGCATGGCCGGGCTCTCGATGTAAAAACAGCCCATGGTGTTGCCCTGGGCCACAGTGCTCTGGGTTTCCAGGTCGTCTTCCGGGTCCTGGTCAAAGCCGTCAAACCGGGTTCCCCTGCTCTCGATGCTGCGGACGGCATCCCGGATAACGCCCAGGCTCCGGTTGCCCAGAAGATCGATCTTGACCAGGCCGGCCTCTTCGGCACCGTCCTTTTCCCACTGCATGAGGGGAACGCCCTTGGGTGCCGTCTGGATGGGGACATAATGATCAATGGGATCCGGGGTGATCACGACCCCGCCGGGGTGGACCGACAGGTACCGGGGAATGCCGATCATGGCCTGGGCATACCCCATGATCCCGGGCCAGGGCTGGGGGAAATCCATGTTCCGGAACTCGGGCCGCTGCCGGATCCTGGACAGCAGGTCCTGGCCGGACCCGTCCGGACTCCAGAACCAGGGAAGTTTTCTTGAGATCGTACCGATCTCCCGGTCCGGCAGTCCGAACACCCTGGCAACCTCCCGAACCGCCATTCTGGGCTGGAACAGGACATGGCTGGAAACCATGGCCGCGTGGCCCGCATGATCCCGGAGCACCCCGTTTAAAATCCTGTCCCGCTCATCCCAGGCAAAATCCACGTCAATGTCCGGGGGGTCCTGGCGCCCCGGGTTCAGGAACCGTTCAAAGTACAGGTTGAATTTGATGGGGCAGACATTGGTGATGCCCAGGCAATAGGCAACGATGGACGCGGCCCCTGACCCGCGCCCGCAGATCCGCGGGCTTTTTTTTACAATGTCCCGGACCACCAGGAAATACTCGCAGAACCTTTTCAGCCGGATGATCCCGAGCTCGTGGCTGATGCGCTCCCGCACCCGGGTCGGAAGGGGCAGGCCGTAGCGCCCGGCAGCGCCGTCAAGCGTGTCCCTGGCAAGCTGCTCTTCGGCCGAGGGACCATCCCTGGCCCCGAAAGGCGGCATCACAGTGCCGAACTCCGGCCCCCGGAACTCCAGGCGTTCAGCCAGAGCTATGCTGTTGGCCAGGGCCTGGGGAACCACGGCAAACCGTGTGCGGTACTCCTCCGGGGAGGCCAGGAACGCCGAATCCGGGGCAACATCCAGAGACCCCAGCCGGGACAGGCAGGTATTGCCGGCAATGGCCCGAAGCATGCGGTGGACCGGGGCATCGGTCCGGTCCAGGAAAAAGCTGCCCGGCGTGGCAATGATGGGAAGGCCGTATTTTCCGGCCGCACGGCAGAGATCATGGCCCTGGTGCAACGGCTCCCTGGGAAAATGGGCCATGACATCCACGCCCTGGTCATGCCAGGACACAAGAAGTTCAGGACTGCGGGTCAGCACGGACAGTCCCTGGGCAAAGCCCGGCAGGGCCTGTTCCAGGACAAATCCCGGATCACGGTGACGTTGGGTCAGGAGCCTGCACAGGTTGGTGTACCCATTGCTGTTTTTGACCAGGCACACGGCCCGGAGGGGCAAATGGGGATCGGTTACCTCGGCCCCGATGATGGGGTCGATCCCCTCTTGCCTGCAGGCGCTGATAAACGGCCACATGCCGCAGAGATTGTCCGTGTCCGTCAGGGCAAGGCGGGTGTATCCCAGCTCCCTGGCCCTGCGGCACAGATGTTTTACCGATGCGGTTCCCCACATCAGGGAATAGTGGGACCTGACGTTGAGGGGAACCATGATTTCCTCCCGGCTCACAGGATCATCGCTCCTTTCATCTCCGGCCATCCCCGGGTCAGGCCGGCAGGGCCAGGCCCGGCACAACGGCCCGGTCTCCGAACCGGACCCGGATGGCATCCAGGGCCGTGGTCAACCGGTCCTGACGGCCCCGGATTTCCGGGTCCGCGAACAGGTCCATCTGCACCTGGGGGCTTGTGGTCCGAGCGCAGACCAAGCGCATGTGCCGCACCCGGGTCCTGCGGGTCCAGGCCCGGGTCAAAAGAGCCGCGCACTGCCTGAACATTTCCGGGTCATTGGCCGTGGCAGGTTTCAATGTCCGGGACGCCCCTCCCCCGAGCCCGTCAGAGTAGGCCAGTGTCAGCTCCAGGGCTGCGCCGCAGACCGCCCTGGACCGCAGGGCCCGGCAGATCTGCTCCACCAGGAGAAACAGCCCCTGTTTCAACGCCGGGGCATGGTTGGTGTCATTGCTGAACACATGATCCGCCGTCAGATCCCGGCGCATGGCTGAAACCGGGGAGACCGCCCGGTCATCGATCCCCCGGACCGTTTCATGGATCCCGGAGGCCCTGCGGTCAAACACGACCTCGAGCTGGGCCGGATCCAGGGCCAGGACCTGGGAGACCCGGATCACATTGAACTCCCTGAGTTTCGCCACCTCCTGGGATGTCAGACCCGGAATCAAGTCCAGGGGCAGGGGTGCCAGGAACGCTTCCTCCTCACCCGGTCCCACAATGTACTCCCCCGTGGGTTTGACCAGGCGGGTGGCCACCTTGGCCACCAGCTTGTTTGTGGCCAGCGACCAGACAGGGTCCAGGCTGAAATCGGTTTTCATCTCCCGGTGAAGCCGCCAGGCCACATCCACGGGGGGCCCGAACAGACGGCTGGTGCCCGTGACGTCAATGAAAAGATGGCCGTCCGAGGTTCCGGACTCCACCAGGGGGGAGTAGGCAACGGTCCGTTTGATCAGATCCCTCATGGCCTGCTCATACCGGTCAAACCGAGGGGCCAGGATTCTGGCCTTCCGGCTCATGCGCAGAGCCTTTCCCAAGGGCATACCCTTGCGGATTCCGTCCTGGTAGGCCTCTTCGCTCATGTCGTAGACAACGGCCCTGGCAGCCCCGGTGGGCGCCACGATTACCGGCTTTCCCCGGAGTTCCGGGCACAGGTTTCTCTCCACGGCAGCGGCGAAATCCGCCACATTGAGATGGATGATGGATCGCTCCATGGATCTTTCACGCCCCATGCCGGTTTACCGTTCCGGGTCCGAAACCAGGGGGGACAAGGGATCACCCAGGCCGGCGTGGGCCAGGATGGCCATGAGGGTCCGGGCGTTGCCCGGGGCCTGGCCCCGGACATGGTTGTTGAAAAACACCGCGCCCCTGCGGGCTTTGTCAGCCATGGGCACGATGGTTGATTCAAGCCACTCTTCCAGTTCCCGGCGGGAATAATTGTAGTCAAACTGCTTCTGCATGTTGCCCGACCGCCACCCGCCCGCATTCCTTCCGTGAAACCGGACATAGAACAGATCCGGGTTGGTGACAACGGCAAGGCGCGGAAACAGGTTGGGCAGGCTGGGCTCATCCACGGCCGCCAGGGTTACCTTCCGCCGCTCCAGTTCAGCCAGAACCCGGTCGTGGGCCCAGGAGTCGTGCCGGAATTCCACGGCCAGGGGCAGGTCTGCCAGCTCGTCCAGGAGGGCTGCGAGATAGTTCCGGTCCTCGGGCGTGCGGGTAAAAAACGGGGGCAGCTGGACCAGGACCGCAAGGAGGCTGCCGGACTGGACCAGGGGAGCGATTCCCTGGCGGAAGGCAGCCGCCTCTTTTTGCCACTGGCCGGGGTCAACCTCATGGGTCAGGGTCCGGGTCAGCTTGACCGAGAACCGGAAGCCCTCCGGAACCCGGCTGCACATGCGCTCCATGGCCGGGGCCTTGGGCATCTGGTACCAGGTGTAGTTCAGCTCCAGGGCCCGGAACTGCCGGGCGTACAGGGGAAGCATATCCTTGGCGGGCGTCCCCTGGGGATAGAACCCCGCATCCAGCCACTCGGAATAGGAGTAGCCGCTGGTCCCGATAAACAGATCGCACCTGTGTCCAGGCTTTGTTTTGTCCAAGGTCCGCTCCATGGCCAGCCTCACTGTATTCCTTCGGGTCCCCGGATGATGCCCGCGACCCTGCCCTGGATGAGCACCTGGTCAAACCCGTAGGTCCGGGAGGCAAAATTCGGATTTTCCGGCCTCAGTTCAATGTGGTCCGGGTGGAGAAAAAACCGCTTTACCGTGGCCTCCTCCTGGTTGATGAGGGCCACCACGACCTCCGAGTTCCGGGCATACTGGCAGGGCGTGCAGATAGCCAGGTCCCCATCCAGGATCCCGGCGTTTTTCATGGAATCCCCCCTGACCCTCAGGGCAAACAGGTTCTCGCCCGGATACAGGTCCCCGTCCACCACCAGGCTGCCGTCCCACTCCTCTTGGGCGTACATGGGAAGTCCTGCCGTGATGGTCCCGATGATGGGGATGGTCTTCTGCTGGCTCGGTCCGGACACCCGTCCCCGGGAATCCAGGATATGAAGAGTCCGGCTGTATTTTCCGTGGCGCCGGATATACCCCTTGGTCTCCAGGGCCCGGAGGAGCTGGGCCACGGCGGCATGGCTGATATCCAGCACGGATGCTGCCGCCCGCAGGCTCGGGGGCGACCCTCCGGTTTCCACGGCCTGCTTCAGGTATTCCAGAAGCGTTTTCTGTTTTGGCGTCAGGGTCTCCCGCATTCAGGCTCCTTTCACCCGCACTCCGGGCATCGGTTCCTTGCTTCCGGGAACATGCATCCTGCCGGGCATGCCCCCTCCCTGTTCCTGTATGCCACAGCCCCGAACCAATGTAAATATAAATGTAAAGCAAATGTAAATAAATTTTATATCTGTTTCAAGGAACTGACAGACGGGCATGCGGTCCGTTAATAATTCCAGTGGAACAGACCCAGGCCCAGGATGTTCATGATCACGGGGACTGCGTAGATGACGCATACGCTCACCACCTTGTTCCGGATGGTCTTCAGGCCTGTGACAAAAATCGCCGCGCAGAAAAAATGGAAATACCCGAACAGGAAGATGAGCCATACCCCCTTGAAGGAGCGTTCCCAGAAGGGGTACTCCCAGACCAGGTGGCCACCCTTGTTCAGAAAGCATTCGATAAGGACGCTGAAGGCGGAATACCCGATGGCCCAGGCCCATTTTTCCGGGATTCCCAGTATTCTGCTGCTCTTGTCGTCAGTGTAGGAGTGGTAAAATACGATACCCAGGATGGAGAACATGAACATGATCTCGATGTTCCAGCCCACCATGGTCCTCAGGGCGGTCTCCCCCGGGGCTGTCCAGAAGGCTGACCTGCCGGTCAGAACCATGACCCAGGAGTTCCAGGTCTCGTTGAAGAAATCAACCCCGAAAATGGTAATCCCGGCAAACACCGCGTTCCAGTTTCCTGACTGCCTCGCCTCCTTGATTTCCCTGGTGTAGATGTAAAAAACAAAGGACAGCATGGGAATAACGTACCATTTGAGCATGGACAGGTCGCGCAGGCCGTCCAGTGCCCTTAAGGTTGCTTCGGTCATGGGAAATCTCCTTTGAAATCAGGTTGGGTTCCGGCGTCACCACGGACCAGACCCCTGAGCGTCAGCTCCAGGGCTGCCGTGAACATGGCCCCGGATGGGCCGGTGTGGGACTTCACATAGGTCTTGATCAGGAACATGATATAAACGGAAAACAGGTATTCAGTCACGCTGTCCAGGTCCATGGCATAAAAGACGCCTTCAGCCATGCCCTTTTCCAGGATGGCGCGCAGCATATGCCTGGAACTCCGGTTGATCTCAAAAAACCGGTCCTCGTCCGGTGACAGGGTGAAAATGGTGGGGTCGTTCACAAGCACACGGCGCAGGGAGGGATGCTGCTCCACATACTCCATGGAGGCCATGGCCATGGTCCTGAACCGGTCAACAGTGCCGATCCTGCCGGAAACCGCAGCACCCACCGAATCCTTCCACTGGGTCAGGGCGTATTCGATGGTCTTTTCGTAAAGGTCCTGCTTGTTCTCAAAATAGTAATAGATATTGCCCTTGGTCATGCCCAGCTTTCCGGCCACATCATCAAGGGTTGTCTTTTTGTATCCATAGGCGGCGAACAGGTCCAGGGATACCATGAACAGTTCGTTTATCCTGTTGTCTCGGAAGGTCACAGCCAGGTTCCTGAACAATTAACTTAAATATTCAAAAGTTAAACTATCACGAACGCCATTCCTGGTCAATGGATTTATGCTTCCAAACCCGGAACGGACCGGGAACGGCTCTCAGGTATCTCATTGCTTTTCCATATCGGAAATCGGGTCAACTACAAGCGCAAACAAAAAATACATTAAATAAAAACCTCCAGGATCTTGCGAAAAATAGATACCTTATGATACAGGGTCAGGATAAGGGCGCCCGATACAGGATTTCCATAAAATAAAAGATTGGTCCGGGACGGTTCCATTCCAGGCAGGCATCTGCGCGGGGCGGGGATCTGCTCTGTGCAAGTTGTTGGAGACAGAGTTTTAATAAGCGGCAAGGCAGCACACTACCTGGAAGGAAAAATTTCAACTAAGCTCTGAACCTGGCGCTGACAGGTAATTGTGCCTGAACAGGAGCCGGATGATAACATGCCGGGAGATGGGATCCGGTATCGTTTAAGAGGACACGACAGATGAGTAACGCGTTTACACTAAGGAAGGCCGAACCCGATGAATATCCTGAAATTGAGAGAATCTTTGAAGCCCAGGGACTGGAGAACAATAAAATTGGCGTCGAGATTTTAAAGGGATATGCGGCTGAAGTGTCTGACAAAATAGTAGGAGGAGCAGAAGTAATTCTTCTGGATGGGGATTATACTTTTTCAGTTGCGGTAGACCATGGTTTTACAGGGCAAGGAATTGGAACGTCTCTATTCCAGGCCGCAAAAAAAGAAATATGTGGTTTGGGGGCGAACAGAATAATGATTCAGGCAAAGGTTCCCGCTTATTGGTCAAAGTTCGGTTTTGTTGAAGTTGTTGACCCCAAGGACGCCCCTGAAAAATTTCGGTGCGACAACTGTTCCAAATTTGGGAAAGACTGCTTCCCAAAGATAATGGTTCTGAATTTATGACAGTGCTGATAAAAGAATACAACTGCCTATGACCGTTGTTTGAAGAACCATCAACGAGGAGCGTGCTGCGGTCGATCCATAGGTGTGCAATGTCTGCTGCGCAGGCCAGCACCGAAAATAAATGACCTCTGAAATCAAAGGAGGATAAAATGCCACATATCATTGTAAAATTTTATACAGGCAGATCCGAACAACAAAAGGATCATCTGGCAAAGGAAATCGTTAAAGACGTGGTTGCCATTGCAGGATGCCAGGAAAGATCTGTTTCAGTGGCTTTCGAAGAAATCAAGCCCGAGGATTGGGCAAAAAAGGGTTATAAACCAGATATTCTTGATAAGCAGGAAAATCTTTACAAAAAGCCGGGTTACAATCCATTTGATTAGTGTTCGATCCGGCCGGACAGAGGATGCCCAGGGAAGCTCCCAGCGTCTGGTGCCCAGGCATCCTTCCGGGAATATGGAGATCCTCTCCTACAGGTACCGGCACAACTCCCGGGTTTCCTCGAAATAGGCCTCCACGCCGATCTCTTTCATCCGGGTGTTCATCCGGATCCACCGCTCCACCAGGTGAGGGTCGAAATTCGTCCTGTTGCAGGGAAACTCATGGCACTGGAAACAGAAGTCGACGCCCTTGCTCTTGTAGCATTTAACCACACCGCAATTGGGATACTTGCATTTCCCCTGCCGGCAGCCGGTGCAGTCCGGTGCGGCAAAAAAGGAGAGCATTTTTTCAAAGGGCGGATAATCCTTGAACTCCGGAAGGAAACTCGAAAACCGCTCGGCATAGATATCGAAATTCCCGAACAGGTCTTTCAGCTTCCGGCTGTGCAGGGAGATATCCCCGCGCACAAAGGCGAAACATTTCCGGCAACTCAGCCCGCATGGTGCCAGGCAATCCAGTATTTCGGCATACTCCATAACCGCTGTCTCCTCTCAAACGTATTTAACCCGGATATTTCACATTCATGCTCAGCCGTATATTATTCATGGATTTCATACAAATTTTAAAAAAAATTTCATGAAATATCCGGTTTAGGATGATCATGCTCGTTCATCGGTCGGCCACATCAAAAAAGTTTGCATCCATGTCCGTATCCCATCCGCAATCCCGGGCAGGACCGTGGCGCAGGGCCCCTGGCAGAAGAGCCCGCCGGGACTGTGCACTGCGGCTTCTGAAAACCGGTTTTTCTCGATATTGATGTCGATAATCGTGCCCTGGCTCCGAAGGACTCCTGCCACCAGACGGTTAGGCAGGTTGGTGGCTCCGGTGGTGCCGGCGACAATGAGCTCAGAATTGAATACCGCGGTTCCGGGCCATGGCCATCATCTGGTCAAGGCCTGTTGCCGGAGGGACCTGCTGCAGGTCCTGGGGTTTGGGGGCAAGGGTCATGGACCCTGCAGGGCAGGTGGTGACGCACAGTCCGCACCCGATGCACCGGTGACTCAGCACTATGGCCTTTTCCAGGGAATCCTGGGTGATGGCATCCATCTGGCACCGGTCAAGGCAGGTACCGCACCCCACGCACGCGTCCGTATCATTGGCAGCCACATAGTTGGAGAACACCATTTCCGCAGGCCTGGGATAGGGTTTGAGAGAACTGAGAACCCCGCAGCAGTCGCCGCAGCAGTTGCACATGCCCCCGGGATTCTGGGCCGTGGCCGGCTGGGTCACCAGACCCGCATCCCGGGCTTTTTTCAGGATGGCAACGGCCTCATCCATATCCACCTGTCGCCCCATGTTGTGGTCCAGGTAATACTGGGCCATGGACCCGAACATGAAGCAGGTCTCCAGATCCTTGCCGCACCCCTTGTTGACCAGGTTTTTCTGGATCCTGCAGATGCAGTCGGTCACCACGATGAGCCGCTGGTTCCCCAGGAGCGCACAGGCATCGTCATAGGCCGCTATCCTCTGTGACGTGTCAATGGATGCCTGGACCGGCACGGTTCTCAGGAACCCCCGGGCATTTTCGGCCATGGCCTTGTAGAATCCGGAATGGAAATAGGTTTCCACCAGGTCGGCCAGGGGTTTGCCCAGCCGTTTGACCTGGAACTCGAACAGGCCGTGAACAAAGGGGATGGCACTGTACCTGACCCCATCGCCCTTTTTCAGCCGGAACAGGAGCCCCTGACCGGCCATGGCTTCCAGCTGACAGGCGACGTCAGCCTCCGGGCGCTGGAGGCGGCCCGCAACAGCCCCTGGGGTTTCGGGCATGGGCGTCAGGTTCAGGAACATCCCGGCGTCCTCCTGCGTAAACAGCTCCCTGAGCAGGGTCAGTTCAATGCCGGACTCGGTGGCCGGAAATCCCAGGGAATAGAGATCGAGCCTCTCCTGGAGGCGGCGGAAGATATCTGTTGTCATGTCAGGCTCCTTTATCAGTTTTCGGATTGTTCCGGATTCTTACCTTTTTTCTCCCTGGCCTCGACAACGCAGTGAAGCCCCTGGCCGGCAACGGCAGGCCTGAAGCACAGGTTGTCGGACATGCACAGGGCCGGCCTTGTATCGCCTGATTTCCAGCGGTTTATCAGCCCCGGCTCCCGGATCAGGGGCCGGCACATGGAAATATAGTCGGCCGTTCCTTCCCGGAGGACCTGCTCAGCAACCTCCAGGGACCGCATGCCGCCCACGAGAATCAGGGGTATGGGCAGGGTTTTCTTGAGTTCACGGGCCGTTTCCCTGAAGTAGGCTTCCTTGTCCGGGGAAGTGATCCCGGTCCGGCTGGGCGACAGGCTTTTGCTTGTAAGGACTCCACCGGAAAGCTCAACGGCATCCAGCCCTGCCCGGGCCATCCGGTTGCAAACGGCCATGGCGTCTTCCGGGATCAGTCCCCCGGATTCGAAATCCTGGGAATTGATCTTGATGAGCACCGGATAATCCGGTCCCACCGCACCCCGCACGGCAGCCAGGACCTCCATATGAATTCTGGAACGGTTCTCAAGGGATCCGCCGTAGGCATCCTTGCGCCGGTTGTAAATTGGGGACAGGAACTGGCTGAGCAGGTAGCCGTGGGCCGAATGGATCTGAACGCCGTCAAACCCAGCCTGCTTTGCCCTCAGGGCTGCAGCGGCATAGGCCCGGACCAGGGCCTGGATATCGGCCAGGGTCAGTTCATGACGGGGGGTCTTGGCCAGCCCCTCAAAGTCTGAAGCCACATGGGGAGGCTGTTTTGTCAGGGCCTCGGCAGCAAATGTTCCGGCGTGGGCCAGCTGGGCCACGATGATCCCGCCTGCCTTGTGAACCTCGCCGGTCATGCGGGTCAGGCCTTCAACGAGATGATCGGCGTAAATCCCCAGCTGCCAGGGACCTGCCTGGCCCTGCTCCTGGACATAGGCATGGCCGGTAATGATGCATCCCACGCCTCCGGCGGCAAGATCCGTCATAGTCCGGATCAGGGCCGGGGTGACAGACCCGTCCGGGGCTGCCATTCCTTCCCAGGTTGCGGAACGGAAAAACCGGTTTGCCAGGGTCATGGTATTGATGGTGCCGGGTTGAAACACTGTATTCATTTCTTTCTCCTTGTTCTTCCGGGTTTCATCGGCCCGGTCCGTATCTGGTATCAAAGCAATGCAGCGGGCCAACACCATGGGTTACAGACTCATCCCTGCCATGAAGCCCTGGTGAACAGCGTCAAAGGCCATCCCCACAGCCCGGGCATCACCCACGGTCTGGAACGGGATATTTGTTGCCTCTACAACTGGAACCAGGCTGTTTTCAGGGCGGGCACCCACGGCCAGGACAATGGTATCTGCTTCAAGGAACACTTTGCCGTCAGTGGTTTCCACCTGTATTCCCTCTGGGGTTATCGAAAGGGCCCGGGTGGCGGTCCGGGTTTCGATCCTGCTTTTCTGGACATCCTGGAGCATTCCCCACCGGGTGGTCTTGCCGAAATCCTTGCCGATCTTGGTCTGCATTTCCAGGATGGTGATCCGGCGGGTCCCGATGGTTGCCATGTCATACAGGGTCTCCAGACTCTCGGCCCGGTTGACCAGGAGGAACTTGAGGGTTTCGGCAGACAGGGTTCCCTTTTCAGCCAGGAACAGGGCGGTTTCAACACCCACGGCACCGCCGCCGATGATAACGACCCGCTTGCCGGTATGGACCCTGTCCTGGAGAACATCCCAGGCCTGGACCACGTGGGGGAGTTCAACACCCGGAATCGGGGGCGTCATGGGCGTCACACCCGTGGCCAGAACAATGTGGTCCGGACTTTCTTCCATGATGAGGTCGCGGTCCACATGGCTGTCCAGGCAAACCCGGATGGGCCGGATGGAAACCTGGCAGGCCAGATCACGGGCAAAAACCCCGAATTCCGAACGGCCCGGAGGCGCTGCAGCCAAGTGGAGCTGGCCTCCCAGCGCACTGCTTTTCTCATGGAGGGACACCGCATGCCCCCTGTCCGAGGCTGCAATGGCTGCCATCATCCCGGCAGGACCGCCGCCGATGACCATGATTTTTTTCAGATCCGTTGCCCGCACCACGCTCCGGTCCAGTTCATGGCCTGCCCTGGGGTTGCACAGGCATTCCACATGCTTGAGGCGGAACAGGTTGTCAAAACATCCCTGGGCGCACCCGGTACAGTGGATGATCTCCTTTTCCCGTCCTGCAGCCGTCTTTTCTGGAAGCATGGGATCGGCTATTAAACTCCGGCCCATGGCAACCATGTCGCACAAACCGTCTCTGATCAATTCCCTGGCCGTGTCAGGATCGTTGATGCGGTGGCTGGCAATAACAGGGATGGCGACCTTTTCCCTGATTCCCCGGGCCAGGTAGCCAAAGGCTCCCCTGGGAACCGATGCGGTAATCTGGGGCACCCTGGCTTCATGCCACCCCACGTTGATGCACAGGGCATCCACCCGTGCCCGGGTGGCCACAGCCTGGGCAAAGTCAAGGAGCCGGTCTCTGCCCAGGCCCCCGGGCATGAAATCATTCCCGTTCATCCGGACGATCACAGGAAAGGTGTCCCCCACCCGCTCCCGGATTGCCTGGAGGATTTCCAGGCCGAAGCGGCATCGGTTTTCAAAGGATCCGCCATAGGCGTCGGTCCTGAGGTTGGTCAGGGGGGACAGGAACTCGCTGATCAGGTATCCGGTTCCGCACAGGATTTCCACGGAATCGAAACCGGCCTGTTTTACCCTGAGCGCGGCACTGGCAAAAGCCTCCACAATCTGGCGGATTCCGTCCAGGTCAAGCTCCCTGGGTGTTTCCCGGGTCAGGTTGGAGGGAACCGGGGAGGGCGCCACCGGCAGCTTGCCGTTCATGAAAAAGCTCATGTTGTACCGGCCGGCATGATTGAGCTGAACGCAGGACCTGGAACCGTTTTCCCGGATGACAGTGGCCAGGCGCTCAAGGCCGGGGATGAAGTCAGCGCTGTGGGCGCCGATGTTCAGGGTGTTCCCGGAAAACTCGTCCACGGTGGCGAACCCCACGGTGATGAGGCCTGCCTGACCCAGGGCCCTCTCTTTGTAAAAGGCCAGGATCTGATCGGTGACACGGTAATTGTCGGCCATGCCCAGGTGCATGGCCGGCATGACTATCCGGTTCTTAACGGACAGGGTATTGATGGTTATGGGCATGAATAACGGATCGGGCATCATCGTCTCCTTATGTTTCTGTAACCTGCCATGGGTTGGTCCTTGGTGCGGATCTTCACGGAAAAACGCACCTTGCATAATTAAAATCATCCTTAAATACGGTCAATTACATTCAACACCCCCGCAATATACCAATTGGTATATTACGGTTTAAAAAAAACCATTCATCCGTTCTTTACAGCAATGGAACGTACCAGCAGTTCCAGGTGCTCCAGACAATGGAGCATGTACTGGTCCTCACCGGTGGCCTTTGTAAGGACACTGCCCCCTTCGATGAGGGATATGGCGATGGTGGCGATCTTGGCTGCGTTCACCCTGGCATGGATTTCACCGGACGCCTTTCCCTGCTCAACCAGGGTCTCCACAGTTTTTCTCATGGCGTTTATGGCATCGGACGTGAGCCGGCACAGCTGCCTGTGGGTGTCATCGGCCTCGGTTGCCGTATTCAGGATCGGGCACCCGCCATAGTCGATCATTTTCCTGTAGAGTTTCCTGTAAGCCCCTGCAAAGGCCAGGAGCTTGTCCACTGCTGTTTCCCCCCTGTCCATCTCCCGGGACAGGTAGGTTGTCAGATTATCCAGGTTATACTCGAATACGGCAACGGCAACGGCGTCCTTGTCCTTGAAGTTACCGTATATGCTGCCCTTTGTAAGACCCGTGGCCCGGGTGATGTCGGCCAGGGATGTTCCGGCTATCCCCTTTTTGTTGAATACCGGGGCTGCCTTTTCAATGATAAACTGCCGTGTCTGTTCAGCCTTGCTGGGTTCATTGGTTTTCATGGCGAAAAAATACCAATCGGTATATTTATTGTCAAGACTTATCTGGCGCCTGCGACGTAAAGGACAGATACCCTGTTTTTCCTTGCCAGAGGGTAACAGATGCCCTAAAGTGCACCCATGAAAATAATTGCCACCCGCATTGAGGACATCAACTGGAAGGACTGGGCACCGACCAACCGGGCCGTGATCATTTACCTGACCACCGGAAACCAGGTCCTGCTTATCCACAAAAAGCGGGGGCTGGGCAGCGGTAAAATCAATGCTCCAGGCGGCCACATTCAAGACGGTGAAACTCCCGAGCAGGCTGCTGTCAGGGAATACAAGGAAGAGGTCGGCCTGACTCCCGGAGGACTGTTACTCAGAGGAAAACTGTATTTCCAGTTCCTGGACGGCATGAGAATGGAAGGGTTTGTATTCACTGCAGACAGTTTTCACGGAGATCTTGTTGAAACCGCCGAGGCTAAGCCATTCTGGTGTCCTCTTGACCAGATACCCCTGGACAGGATGTGGGAGGATGACTTTTACTGGCTGCCCCAGCTCTTAAAGGGCAAATCCATTGACGGCAGGTTTATTTTTGATAACGATACCATGATCAGTCTGAACGTCATCATCAAAGACCCCTGAAACCTTGGGACAGCGCCGCACAGACACGATCCCGTCTCCGGACGGAGAGTTATCCCACCGAATCAATACATTGATTGATCTACATACATGTCTCACTATTTCCCAAAATTTCTGCTTTTTGCATTGACAGGGCACCAGTGCATTTGTATAGTTCGTTGAAATGCCTGAAGCCGAAGGCAATCTCCCCATGCTCCGGACCGGGGCCAAACAGAACACTTTTATCGGGGAATTGAACACCATGCTCACCCAAACACGACGTTTCCAGAAGATCCTTCCAACCCATGCCGGCGCTCTTCTGCTCGGCCTTATCTGCCTGTCCTGCTCCACCCCTGCAGTGCGTGAAGTCATCACCCCACCGGAGCCCTTTGTTTCAGACAACGTGAAGCACATTGCCACCCAACCGGCCCTGGACGCCATTGTTTTAAATGCACCCGCCGGAACCCTGACCATTGTCTGCTACACCAGCAAATTCTGCAAGGCCTGCGGTCCGTATTCAGACACTTTCCGGGAAACAGCGTTAAGGTATTCCGACAACGGTAAGCTCCTGTTCACCGCCATTGACATCTACTATGACGATACGGTTCTGGAAAAAGCGGAAATCACCATTATCCCCACGACCCTGATATTCAGGAATGGAAAAAAGATTAAGGAGCTTACGGGGCCTGGAACCCGGGAAGATCTCATCGCCATCATCGACCAGCTAAAGTGAACGCCATGAAAATCCTGCCAACCCTTGTTGTTTATGCCGCAATCCTTGCCATACTCTACACCGGTATTGTGATCAACGCCGAGCCTGATGAGGTGGAGGCCAACGCATCCCTGATCTGTTATGCCTGCATTGGAGTCAACTGATGAACTGGATCCCCCCCCGGGGCACCGGTACCCCATGACAATGCTGACCGACCCGATTCTTCCGGAAGAGCCACAGGTGATCCATGAAAAACATCATTTCCAGGCGCCCTTTTCAGCGCATCTCTCAGTTTATCGCCCTGTTCTTCATTAACGGCCATTTCAACGCCTTTGCAACGCTGAAGATCTACCAGGGGAGGCTGAAATCGGTATGCGTTCCTGTGCTCAACTGCCACTCCTGCCCCCTGGCATTGTATGCCTGCCCCATCGGCGCCCTGCAGTATTTTTTCATGACCGGGAGGCTGTCCGCCTATGTTCTTGGCATTATAGCCCTGGTCGGGGTTACAGCAGGGCGCATCGGCTGCGGACTACTCTGCCCCTTCGGCCTTCTCCAGGATATTCTGTTCCGGCTGGGAAGCGTGCGTATCCCGCTTCCCAAAGGATTCACCTATATCAAATACGGCATTCTCCTGGGGGTGGTCGGCGCGGCAAGCTACCTTCTTGGGGTACCGGCTTTCTGCAAGATATGTCCGGTAGCTGTGCTGGAGGCGGGCTACCCCAATCTACTGCTCCATACCGAGATCTCGAACAGGCTGTTCAACCCGGAAACCCAGGCGTTTACCGGGTGGTTTTTTCTATTCAAAACCCTGACCCTGGTTCTTCTGGTCTTGATGTCCACCCGGATCAAACGCCCGTTCTGCAGAATTTTCTGCCCCCTGGGGGCCCTCTTCGGG
The DNA here is from genome assembly GCA_043806875.1 of Pseudomonadota bacterium. Lineage (GTDB taxonomy): Bacteria > Desulfobacterota > Desulfobacteria > Desulfobacterales > Desulfobacteraceae > JAZDGN01. Next base: position 78,220 of record JAZDGN010000052.1, on the reverse strand, counting down.
CTATTCAACCGGTTCAGCGTTGTTCATATATCCGTTGATAAAAATAGTTGCAACTCATGTCAGCGTTGTGCCAGAATATGTCCTGTCGATCTTGATGTATACCAGAATCCGGATTCGCCGGAGTGCATCCTGTGCATGAAATGCACGTCGTGCAACTGCATTTCAGCCCGGTTCAGACCGATCCCGGTGAAGGGAAAACCCCATGCCCAAACCTGATTGGACGGCCTGCCATGGAATGGTCCTTATCCCGGCCTCTCAATTTTCCATGGGCAGCCAAAAGAAATCCAGGCTGCTGTCTCAGCCCAGAACGGTTCGTCTTGACCCGTTCTACATGGACATCTACCCGGTGACCCATGCCGAGTATGCCAGGGTCACCCCCGGCTGGGAATTCGATCCGGAGCGGTCCAATTATCCGGCCACGGGTCTGTCTCTGGACGAAATTCACCGATACTGCAGCACAACAGGCAAACGGCTTCCAACCGAAGAAGAATGGGAACGGGCAGCCAGGGGCGATACAGACTGTCGACTGTTTCCGTGGGGAGATGCATTCTCACCCCTGAAATGCAACTGCAGGAAACTCATGTTTCTCTCCAGGGGGAAAGTGGCCCCGGTGGATACATTCCCGGAAGGCCGGAGCCCATGCGGCTGTTATGATATGTCAGGCAATGTATGGGAGTGGACAGCCTCAAGCCCGGAGACCGATCATTTTATTTTAAAAGGAGGCTCCTGCACCTCACCGTCCAAACACTACCTGAGTATTCCCGCCAGGCTCATAGAGCACAAAAACTGCATCAACATGAATTTTGGCTTCCGATGCTGCAGGTCCGCGGATTAGCCCGTGAAAGGAAGATCCTCCATGAAACGATTACAACAGGTCCTTTATATTCTACTTGTCATGGTTCTTGTAACAGGTTCCTGCTCCGGGCAGGAGGCAGCCCTGTATCAGCGTCTGAAAGGGGAACTTCCCCTGAGCACCATGGATGGATCCCAGGTATCCTTGAAGCAGCTTGCGGCATCCAGGGCAACGGTTATCAATTTTACAACAACCTGGTGCGCAGACTGTAAAAAGCTATCTGAGGTGCTGGAAAGGATAATACCCGGGTTCCAATCCCAGGGCATCAACTTCATCTTCGTATATGTGGGACAAAAAAGTCCCCAGGTACAAAGAGTCCTGGGAGATACCGCCCTGTCCGAATCACCACTTCGCCTTCTGGACATAAACCGGACCCTGTCCGAGTCCCTGTCCATAACCAGTGTTCCTTTTCTCTTTATGGTGGACTCCGGGGGCACTATCCGGTTTGAAGGGTTCAGTCTTGATGAAACTGTTCTGTCCAGGGAAATGGCCAGGCTTCTGCGTTAAACCGGACAGCCGCTGAAACGCCCACGGCATCACGGACCAGATCAGCAGGAACCAGCAGGTTGAAAAGAATACCAATGCCCCGGATTCCATATCTCCTTTGCATTATCTGTTGAATTTAACACCAGGGTCGGTTATGAATACCTGAAGCGACACTGGATTTTTACCCGAGGACACATCATGGACTATGTCAGTATTGTGGAACTGGCGGACAAGGCCGGCGTATCCGGAAATACGGTGATTCTTTACCTCTCCATGTTTGAGGATTTTTTCACAAAACACAGGGTCATTGACGATAAAAAACAGTATCCTGCCGAAAAGGTGGAACTCATCAGGACCATACACCAGCTTTACCAGCGCCAGCGGTTCACAAAACAGGAAATCAGGGAAAGGCTTCTGGAGGTGTATCCGGATGCCCTGGATGCCGGAGCACCTCCAGATCCATACCGGCACCTTGGCCGGGCAATAGATGAACTCACCCGGGAAATACGGCTGTTCAACCAGGAAGGGCTTCCCGGACTCATCCGGACAGTAAGCACACTATCGGACAACCTGAATCAGCTGTCCCAGGCAAGCCATACCGATATCAAAAAGCCATCCATGATGGACATCCTGTTGACAACCAGACCCGATGAACCCATGGAGGACCCGGGACTGGGAGGAATGATCCATTCACCTGACAGAGGGTCTGCTGGAGCCGAATCCAAAGAACAGTCATCCGCGGGTGGTGCCGCACCCCCGCCCCAAGGGGAGAGAGCCGCTCTGGATCCCGATCAGCCCATGGAGGCAGTAACTCTGGAGGACACCGGCAGCAGCTCCCCGGAAGAAGTCATCGGGATTATCCTGTCCATGCATGCTTCCGGGATGACACCAACAGACATTCTTGAGGCCCTGGACGAACGCAGCATCACTATCTCCTGGAACCCTTCTGACCTTGAATTATGACAACGGATCGCTCAGGTATCCCGGCACAGCAAAATTCCGAAAGATCAGGGGTTCTCTGCGCCAGCCTTTGACAGTTTCATGGACTGTTCCATATAAGTTTTCATTTTTTTCTGAACCCGGCCAAATACGGTTGCAGCAGGATATTTTCCCTTTTTCCCGGCAACGCCTGCCGGAACCCCGGTGAGAATTTCGATCCCCTGGGCAATGGTGGTTACCTCAAAGATATGAAAGATTCCAGCCTCAACTGCGGCGATGACATCGGGCTTCAGCATCAAATTTCTGACATTGGCTGCCGGGATGAGGACTCCCTGGCTCCCGGTTAAGCCTTTTGACCGGCACACATCAAAAAAACCTTCAATCTTTTCATTGACGCCGCCCACGGCCTGGATCATTCCCTTCTGATTGACAGATCCGGTAACAGCCAATCCCTGATGGATCGGCAGATCCGCCAGGCTCGACAGAATGGCGTACAGTTCCGTTGATGCCGCACTGTCGCCGTCCACGCCGCCATAATTCTGTTCAAAGGCAATACTGATGGACAGGTTCAGGGGATATTCCTGGGCAAAGGTCCGACCCAGGTACCCGGCAATGATGAGGACCCCTTTGTTGTGGGTATTGCCACTCAAGTCCGATTCCCGTTCAATGTTGATGATTCCGGACTCGCCCATGTAGGTTTCCGCCGTAATCCGTGACGGGCGGCCAAAGGCGGTTTCACCGATCTGGTATACGGCAAGTCCGTTGACCTGACCGATCACCTTGCCGTCGACATCAATCATGAGACTGTTGTCGGCGTAGGATTCATGGATTTTTTCTTCATAGAGGCTGTACCGGAAATTATACTCATCCCAGGCTTTCTGGACATGATCACCGGTTATGCGCTCAGCCTTATCCAGGCGTGCCCAGTAATCGGATTCCTTTAGCATCCCCATGATGGTGCCGAACCGCAGGGACAGCTTTGACTGGTCTGAAATCAGCTTTTCCCCGAATTCAATGATGGAACTGACCCCCTCAGGGGTAAAGGGCAGCAAGAACTCCTCCTGGCAGACCCTGGCAATGAACCTTGCATACAATTGGACGTTTTCGGTCGTGTACTGGGTTTCGTAGTCAAAATCGGCCCTGACTTTGAAAATTGTGTTGAATTTTACATCCTCGTTCTGGATATCCTCAAAAAGATCGTAACTGCCTACCAGAATGACCTTTACATCAAGGGGGATCGGTTCGGGGCGGATGGATGAGAATCCCATCCCTGATTCGGTGGGGAAATCTTCGATGGCGAATTTTTTATTCAGCAGAGCGCGTTTCAGGGATTCCCACACAAAGGTATTGGACAGGACAGAATCCATGTCCAGGACCAGGAATCCGCCATTGGCACGGACCAGGGACCCGCCTGTTATCATGGAAAAATCGGTCTTGACGCTCCCCATGAACGCCCGTTTTTCGATCTGCCCGAACAGGTTCTGGTAGGTGGGATTGGATTCGATGATAAAGGGTGCACCGGTATCAAAACGGCGGTCCACCAGTACATTGACCCGGTAGCGCTCCAGGGGGTACATGTCCTGCCGCTGAAACGAACCTGCCTGGCCTTCCTCCGGAGGATCTTCGTCTAAAAAACCCTGGAGGTTTTCAACAATATCCTCGGTGATGTCAGCCAGGAACCGGGTGATATCATCGCAGGTCTCATACTGCTTTACCATGGGGGTCAGGTGGTCTTCCACTATCTCAAGACCGGCTGTCTTTCTCAGCTTTTCTTCATCATCGTACAGGGCTGCGGACAGCCTGTTCAATTCCCGGAGGATCTGTTTCAGGTAGTCCTGAATGATACTCAGATTGTCGTTGATGACCTTCCGCTGATCTTCGGGCAGGGAACCAAAGTCCTCCTGGGTCAACACGGCACCGTCTGCCATGGGTAACGCCTGAAAACCCGAGTCCACCTGCTGCAGCTGGATGTTTTTAGACCGGGCAAAGGTTTCGGCTTCTTCGTAGATCCGGTTCTGCCTGCTGCGAAAGGTCTCCTGCAGGGCGTTCAGCTGAAGGGTAAACGGTTCCCGGTCAAAGGTATCTGACAGGAGAGACTGAAGGTCCTTCAGGTTTTTTGCCAGGGTCCTGGAAAACTCAACCGACGTATCCGGAGGCGTCCTTAATATCCTTGGCCTGAATTCATCCTTGAAATTGTTGACAATACACCATTCATCAGGCACGGGCAGGGTTGCAGCGTAATCTGAAACCAGATCCTTGATAATGGTTGTTTTCCCGGTCCCGTCCAGGCCGGTGACAAAAATATTGTACCCCGGGCTTTTCATCCTGAGCCCGAAGGTAATTGCCTTAACAGCCCTTTTCTGTCCGATGACCTGGTCCAGGGGCTCCACTTCCGAGGTGTCGCTGAAATGAAAAACAGCAGGATCGCACCGGTTCCTGAGCCGGTCAGGAGCAACCCGGTTCTCATCATGAACAAAAGGGTTCACCATTATTTTCAGTTCCTGATCACGATCCCGGCTTCCACCAGATTGCGGTTGTAATCATAGCTGTCAACGTTGGAACTTGAACGGATGTATGTTAAGCCTGTAAAGAGCCCGAACCAGCTGTTGATCATGTACTGGACGTCGATCCCGGCAGACAGGATCTTATCCTCACGTTTCGCTGCGGAGTTTCCTCCGGAGCTGTAGCTTTTGACAAGGGCGTCATACTCGGTAGATGCATAGTCAACCGACAGCCGGAGCCGGGTCTTTTTATTAAACACCCTGAGATAGGAGAGGCCCACACCCAGAATTGTCCCATCTTCATCCAAGGCATCATTGTCCCTGTCCTCAAGTCTTGCCAGACTGCCATACACAGCCAATGCGTGGGGGGCACCCGGAATCATCCAGGTAATCGTCGGGGTGACTGACTGGCGTACGGAGTCCAGATCGCTGTCTTCGTCAACCATACCCAGGGAAAGGGGAATCCCGAAAACGAATTGTCCTTTTGAATACTGGGGTTCCAGAGCCAGAGTATGCTCCATGATGTTATACCTGTCATAATCCCTGTGGGAATCGGCATAACCGGTATAATCCACCCGTAACCCCATGGAACCTTCTATAGGGAACTGGTACCCGGCACTGAACCTGGCCATCAGGGCGGTGTCGCTCTCATCAGATGCGCCATCGGAGGAAGACCCGACACGGCTGTCATAGAGCCCCCCGACCCGCAATGAAAAGTAGCAGGCTTTTTCCTTGCATTTATCCAACCGGTCTTCAATACCAACCTTCCCCACCAGGGAAGTGCTCCGGGACGGAGCTGAACAATTTCAACCTCCCGCCCAGCTGTTGCCTGCAAGAACAACAACAAACATGGTGATAAAACCAAAAATAATCCGCCTGTAGAACACTTTTGACTCCTTTTGTTATACTGTCAGTAGCCTTGATAAATTCGGTGGGGAACCATATCCCATTTTTAGCATTTTTGAAACTATTATTAATTTAGGGTGTTGCATCAGAGACTCGGAGTGCAATTGGAATCATCCGGGGCCAGGCCGGTTCCTAAGGCCTGGCCCCGGTGGGGTTCTTTAAATACTATCCCGGAGAATCAGCCCCCTATCCTTGGGAAACCAGGGACCGGGCCGTTTCAACAATGTTGTCAACGGTAAAACCATACTCTGCCATCACGGTTCCGCCGGGAGCAGATGCCCCGAAATGGTCGATGCCGATTATCCTGCCTTGGTCGCCCACATACTTTTCCCAGCCCATGGGTATGCCTGCTTCCACTGCAATGCGCTGTTTAACCTCGCCGGGAAGGATTCTCTCCCTGTAGGGGGCCGGAGCCTTGTCAAACAATTCCCAGGAAGGCATGCTCACCACCCTGGTATTGATGCCATGGGTTTTCAGGACCTCTGCTGCCTTGACGCACAGTTGAACCTCGGAGCCTGTACCGATGAGAATAAGGTGGATATTCCCCTGGGCTTCCTGGAGGGTGTATGCACCGTAACGCAACTCTCCGTCCTTGCCTGAAGCATCAAGAATCGGCAGGTTCTGGCGGCTCAGGATCAGGGCCGTGGGGGAATCCGGGGTTCTCAGTGCCTGGATCCAGGCATCGGCCGTCTCCCTGGCATCGGCAGGTCTGATCACGGTCAGTCCCGGAATCGCCCTGAGCGAGGCCACATGCTCCACAGGCTGGTGGGTAGGTCCGTCTTCGCCCACGGCAACGCTGTCATGGGTAAACACGTAAACCAGGGGAAGCTTCATCAGGGAGGCGACACGGATGGCAGGCCTCATGTAATCGGCAAAAACCAGGAATGTTCCGCCGTAGGGACGGATGCCGCCATGGAGGAACATTCCTGACATGACAGAGCCCATGGCGTGTTCCCGAACGCCGAACCGGATGTTTCTGCCATGATAGGACGATTTCTGAAAATCCACGGATGACTTGATCACAGTGTTGTTGGACGGTGCCAGGTCCGCAGATCCTCCCATGAGAACAGGCAGTTTTTCAGCAATGGCATTCAGCACTTTTCCCGACGCCGCACGGGTTGCAATGGGTTTGTCCCCGGGTTTGAACGCAGGGATGGCCGAATCCCAGCCATCGGTCAAAAATCCGCTGATGGCATCCACAAACAAAGCGGCCAGCTCAGGATAGTCTTTCTTGTAACCATCAAACAGGTCCTGCCAGACCTGCTCCAGGGCATGTCCCTGTTCCACGGCTTTCCGGCACTCTTTGAGCACCTCCTCCGGAACATAAAAATCCCGGTCAACCGGCACGCCGTAATTGGCCTTTACCAGCTTTATCTCCTCGGCTCCCAGGGGGGCGCCGTGGGCATCGGGGGAATCCTGCTTGTTGGGACTGCCAAAGGCGATGTGGGTTCTTACCTTGACCAGGGTGGGTTTCTGGGTCTCCTGTTTGCCTGCTGCAATGGCAGCGGCAATGGCGTCGATATCATTGCCGTCCGGGACCTCGATAACCTGCCAGTTCAGGGCTTCGAACCGGGCTTTGACATTTTCCGTAAACGCGATGTCCGTGTGCCCCTCGATGGTAATGGTGTTGTCATCGTAAATGCAGATCAGTTTTCCCAGACCCAGGTGGCCGGCCAGGGATGCCGCCTCGCAGGCAACCCCCTCCATCATATCCCCGTCACCGCACATCACATAGGTGTAGTGGTCTATCAGCTCCAGGTTTTCCCGGTTGAACCTGGCTGCCATGTGACGCTCAGCCATGGCCATGCCCACGGCATTGGCAAATCCCTGGCCCAGGGGGCCGGTGGTTGTTTCCACCCCCGGCGTGTGGCCGTACTCGGGATGGCCCGGAGTCCGGCTTCCCCATTGTCGGAACTGCTTGAGATCCTCCAGTGTCAGCCCGTAACCGTTGAGATACAGAAGGCTGTACAGAAGCATGGATGCGTGGCCGCCGGACAGGACAAACCGGTCCCGGTCGAACCAGGACGGATTTTTGGGGTTATGTTTCAAAAACCGTTTCCACAGGACATGGGCTGCCGGGGCAAGTCCCATGGGAGCACCGGGATGCCCTGAATTGGCCTTCTGGACAGCGTCCATGGAAAGGGTTCTGATGGTGGTGATGCATTGCTGATCTAATGCCATTGTTTGTTCTCCTGTTGTTTTTTCCATGGGATCCGTGTAATCCCGTTCTGTGATAAATTTGTGTTCATGCCCTACAAGGCGCGCATGAATTCGGGCTTGAGTCCGACCTTTCCCTCCAGGGCCCGGGCTATCAGCGCCAGGGTCTTTTCCTTGTCCCGGGGCAGCTGGGCCCGTATGGGAAGATAGTTGGAGGCATGGTTGGCATGGAACAGACCGGATGTGAGATGGGTTTCCGCAATCATGGTGCCGAGTTCCCTGAGCATCTCGTCCGGCGTGATCAGCTGGAAGGTTCCCTGCCGGTATTCGGTGTGCAGGGGGGTCCCCGGAATGAGCATGAGACTCAGCGCTCCGACGTATTCCGGATCAATGGCTGAAAGCACCCTTCCCGTTTCCCTGGCGTGGATCTGGGACCTTTCCCGTCCCGCAATACCCACCAGCACCGTAATGGAGAGCTGGATCCCGGCCTTCCTTATTTTCCGTCCCATCTCGATCATGCGACTTGCATCCGACCCTTTCCGGATTCTGGTCAGGGTGACGTCATCCCCTGTCTCAAGCCCCATATAGGCGATGGAGACCCCCAGACGTTTCAGCTCGGCCAGATCATCATCGGTTTTTCTGTCAATGCTCTTGGTATTGGCATACAGGCCTACGCGCTCGACCCAGGGAAGCCTCTCCCGGATCCTCTCCAGGATGGTGACAAGCCGTTTCTGGGGGATGATCAGGGCATCGCCGTCACAGATGAACAGCCGGTTCTGTCGCCGGCAGTACCGGGCGGCAAACTCGATATCTTCCATGATGACGTCGTCTTTTTTGATGGTGAACCTCTCCCCTGCATAGGTTCCGCAAAAGGTGCACTTGTTGTGTGAACACCCCACGGTAACCTGGAGCAGAATACTGTCGGCCTCACTGGGGGGCCTGATGATGTTTCCTTCATAATGCATGCTGGTATTTTCCTGGCTGACATAAACAGCCGGGCCCCTCCGGCGCTCCGGGGGCTCTGGCCGTTGCCACTACGGTTATCAGGTAATCGGGCAAAGCCTTGCCCATGTTGCCAGGAGCCGGGGCTGCAGCGCATCCCTGGCCCATGGCCTTTTTATGATCACCGATAAGTATCAGCTTTTACCTTAAAAATCAATGTTGTGATAAACCGCAATTCCAGTTTCCTTGAAAAAATAATTTCACGGTATCTGGTGCCGGTTTGTCTGCCCGGCCTATCTTTTAGAAATCCCATGCCTTGACAATCCCAAAACTGCACCAATTTTAATACAAAAATTTATGCGTTCAGTTGTGACCAACACAGAAAACCGTTCAGGAGAAACCATGAGCACAGACAAGAAAACATGTGAGTTTAAGACCGAAGTCCAGCAGCTGCTGCACCTGATCATCAATTCCCTTTATTCCAACAGGGAAATTTTTGCCCGGGAGCTAATCTCCAACGCCTCGGATGCCATCGACAAGGCAAGGTTCAGGGAGCAGACTGAACCTGCCCTGTTTGAAGGCAGCAACGATTACCACATCCGCATTGCCCTGGATTCCGAGAAGAAAACTTTCACCATCATCGACAATGGTATTGGCATGACCTATGACGAGGTCAATGAAAACATCGGAACCATAGCACAGAGCGGCACCAAGGCCTTTGTACAGGCCCTGGAAAAATCCAAGGACACCAATGTGATCTCCCCGGAACTCATCGGACAGTTCGGCGTGGGTTTCTACAGCGCCTTCATCGTTGCCGACAGGATCACCCTGACAACCAGGGCAGCCGGTGCTGACCAGGGGGTCCAATGGGTTTCCGACGGCAAGGGAACGTATACCATCGAAGCCTTTGACAAGCCGGACAGGGGAACCACCATCACCCTTGAGCTGAAAAAGACCGAAGAAGGCGACCAGGATTTCACCGACGAGTGGACCCTCCGCAGCATCATCAAGAAACACTCGGACTTTGTCACCTACCCCATTATCATGAACGTGGAAAAGAGTGAGCCCATCCCAGACAACGAACTGGTCAAGGACAAGGATGGCAAGCCCATTGGAAAAACCTACAGAACCGTCCGCAAGGATGAGACCATCAACTCCATGAAGGCCATCTGGACACGGTCCAAGGAGGATGTGTCCGATGAAGAGTATACCGAGTTCTACAAACACATCAGCCACAACTGGGATGAACCCCTGACCCGCCTGCACAAGAAATTCGAAGGGGTAACCGAGTACGACGCCCTCCTGTTCATCCCGTCAAAAGCACCCTTTGACCTGTTCCGGCAGGACAGGAAAAACGGTATGCAGCTCTACTGCAAACGCGTCTTTATCATGGACGACTGCAAGGAACTCCTGCCCGAATACCTGGGCTTCATCCATGGTGTGGTGGATGCGCCGGACCTGAACCTGAACGTCAGCCGTGAAATTCTCCAGGAAGACCGCCTGGTACGCAACATCCGAAAGAACCTGGTTAAAAAGATCTTTTCCCTCCTGGAAGAACTGCCCAAAGAGACCTATGAAACCTTTTTCGGTGAGTTCGGTCAATCCCTGAAAGCCGGTATTCCAACCGATTTTGAAAACAAGGACAAACTGGCGTCCCTGCTCCGGTACAAAACCACAAAATCCGACGGCAAGTACATTTCCCTGGATGAGTACTTGGAAAGAATGCAGCCCGACCAGAAGGAGATCTATTACATCACCGGCGAGAGCCTCACCTCCCTGATCAACAGCCCTCTCTTGGAAGTCCTGAAGGAAAAGGATTACGAGGTCCTGCTCATGGTGGATCCCGTGGATGAATGGGTGGTCCAGACCCTGAACGAGTACAAGGAGAAAAAGCTCAAGAGTGCTGAAAAGGGTGATCTGGAGCTGGGCAAGGTGGATGACGCCAAGAAGGACGAATATTCTGCCCTGTTCACCTTTATCAAGGATAAGCTGGGTGACAGAATCAAGGATGTGGTTGTTTCCAAACGCCTCAAGGACTCTGTGTCCTGTCTGTCCGGAGATGACTTCGGCATGAGCGCCTACATGGAAAAGATCCTCAAGGCTTCGGGCCAGTCAGCGCCAGCCCAGAAAAGGTCCCTGGAACTCAACGTGGACCATCCTGTCATGGCAAAGATAAAAGGGCTGTTTGAGACCGATACCACCAATCCTGCCCTCCAGGATTGCAGCGATCTGCTCTTTGACATTGCCGTCATCAGCGAAGGCGGAAAAATCGAGAACCCTGCCCGGTTCAGTAAAGTTCTCGGAGATCTGATGGCAAAATCCCTATGATGATCTATCTTGAAAGTCTGGGCTGCTGCAGGAACCAGGTAGACAGCGAAGTGATGCTGGGCCGCCTGCAGCAGAGGGGTCACGGGATAACCCCTGACCCGTCCCGGGCCGAGGTCATCATCGTGAACACCTGCGGGTTCATCGCGTCCGCATCTGCCCAGGCCATAGACGCCATCCTGGAAATGGCGGGACATAAAAAAACCGGGGCATGCCGGCGCCTCATCGTTACGGGATGCCTGCCGGAGCGGTTCAAGAGCGATGATATTGCGGCCGAACTTCCGGAAGTGGACGCCTTTCTGGGCATCGGGGCCTGTGATGATATTGTCAGGGCCGTTGAGGACACGTCCGGCCCGGTCATGACCCTGCTTCCAGATCCGGCCCTGCGCTCATTCCAGGGCCACCCCCATCCCCGGATACTGACCACGGGCCACTTGGCCTATGTCAAGGTGTCGGAAGGGTGTGACCGTCATTGCACCTACTGCATCATTCCCCAGCTCCGGGGTGTCCAGAGAAGCAGGCCCGTTAAGGACATCCTCACGGAAGTAAATGCACTGCTGGCCGCCGGGGTCAAAGAGATTGTCCTGGTGGCCGAGAGCACCACCGATTACGGCACGGACCTTTGTCCGCCCGTGTCCCTGTCCGTGCTTCTGGAATCGGTGTCCCGGTCGGTGAAGTCCGCCGGATACTCACCGGACACCGCGTGGATAAGACTTCTCTACACCCATCCATCCTCCATGAACCAGCAGATCATCCACAGCATATCAAGCCTGGATATGATATGCTCCTACTTTGATGTCCCCATCCAGCATGCCAGCACCAAAGTTTTGAAACGCATGGGCAGGCATTATTCGACCCAGGATCTCTACACCCTGTTTGAAGCCATACGGTCGTCCGCACCGGATGCCGCCCTGAGGACCACCATCATCACCGGGTTCCCGGGAGAGACGCCCAAGGACTTCAAGGAACTCCTGGCCTTTGTGGAGGCTGTCCGCTTCAACCATCTGGGCGTTTTCCCCTACTCCGACTCCGAGGATCTGAAATCCCACCCTCTTTCCGGCCACGTTTCAGAAAAGACCGCCAAAAAACGGCATGACATCCTCATGGAAACCCAGGCCGGGATATCCGCGGAAATCAACCGCACCCACCTGGGCAGGACCCTGCGGGTGCTGGTGGAAGAAAAACCCGATGACGGTCTTTACCTTGGCAGGACTCGGTTCCAGGCCCCTGAAGTGGACGGAATGACATTTATTTATGGATCAGGGCTTGAAATAGGGTCCTTTGTTGATGTAAAGATTACCGAGACCTTTGAGTATGACCTAGCAGGAGACGTTGTCAATGAAGCAGGACCTGAAAAACCAGATTCTCTCAGCGGTAAGCCAGGACCTTCTTGCCATTGAAGCGGCTCTCCATGACAATCTGACCCCGCAGCTGGATCTTGTTTCAGCCATTGCCGGCCACCTGCTGTTCAGCGGGGGGAAGCGGCTCCGGCCGCTCCTGTTTGTCCTGAGCGCACGGCTCTGCGGTCATGATAAATCTGATGCAGCAAGCTTTTCAACCCTGTTTGAATACCTGCACGCAGCGACCCTTCTCCATGACGACGTGGTTGACCAGGCGGCTGTCCGCCGGGGCAAAGAGGTTGCCCACGTCCGCTGGGGAGCTCCCGAGGTCGTACTCACCGGCGATTTTCTCCTGGCCCGGTCCCTGTCCCTGGCCGCTGCAACCGGACTGCCGGAACTCATCAGCGTCATTGCAGGGATTACCGAAGACATGTCCCAGGGAGAAATCGATCAGCTCAGCCGGAAGGGTGACATCCGTCTGTCCGAGGCCGACTACATGGAAATCATACGGCGGAAAACCGCCGTTCTTATACAGGGGGCCTGCCGGAGCGGTGCCATCATTGCCCGGGCACCCAAGGACAGGGAAGAAGCGCTCAATGCCTATGGTTATCACCTGGGAATGGCCTTTCAGATGGCCGATGACCTTCTCGATTATACGGCCGATGCCAAAACCCTTGGAAAGAATCCCGGGGCTGACCTGCGTGAAGGCAAACTGACCCTGCCGTTGATAACAGCACTGAAAAACGCCGGCCCTGCTGACCGTTCCTGGATGGAAACCTTTATCCAGGGCTCAGAATTTAACGAGACTGATTTCCGACGCCTGGTTGAGACGCTCACCCTTTATGACGGCATCGGGTATACCCGGGCAAAAGCCGAAGAGCACGCCGGTTTGGCAAAAGCCAGCCTGAACCGATTCGATCCCTCGACTGGAAAGGATGTCATGCTCTTGCTCACCGATTATGCTGTTGCACGGCAGCATTAGGAGACCCCTATGAGAACAACATGGTTTGGATGGTTTATTCCCCTGTTTGCAACGGCCTGCATAATGCTGGCTTCCAGTCCTGCCCAAAGCAGCAACACACCGAATACCCTCAATGTTGTTGCCCTGGGCAGCAGGCTCATCATCAACGAAAATATCACCGGAGCAAAGAGCAGCGCCATCTCCGATGCTTTGACGGCATCGGTCGAACGTACACTGATCCAGATGCTGACAAAAACCGATATTTCTTCCCACCTGGAGTTTATCTTTGACAGCATCCTGAGCAATGCCCAGAAATATGTGATCACCTACAAGGTGTTGTCCGAAAATCAACAGGACAGGCGCTACATCGTTGCCGTTGAGACTACCATCAACGCCCAGGCCCTGGAGGCACTGCTCAAGGACAACGACATCATCAATAAAAAAAACAAGGTGCCCGAAGCCCTGGTGTTCATTTCAGAACAGATTCCGGGTGAAATCCTGCCCCGTTACTGGTGGGGGAAAAACCCGCTGCCATACCGGTCTACGGCCGAGGAATCCCTGGCCGAGATCTTTGCCCAGCAGGGAACCGTTGCGGTAGCCCATAACATGGACCGACCCATCCCGGAAAACCTTGGTGTAACGTTTGAGTTCATCCATGATGCCGATGCCGCCATCCGGCTCGGGGTCGAGCTGAAATCCGATATTGTCATCATGGGCAAGGCTTCTGCAACGGAAGTTCCCGGCCAGGAAGGGTCGGCACCGTCCTACAAGGCCATGGTGGACCTGGATGCCTACAGCACTGATTCCGGGGAGCGCATCGCGTCCCTGTCCAAGGATGCCACTTCCAGCAGCGCCATCCCGGCCGAAGGGATTCAGGCAGCTCTGGCAAGGGCAGGAGTCCTTGCCGCCGAGGAGATGTCTGCCAGGATCGGCGCCTTCTGGTCCGAATATTCCCTGGAAGCACAGACCATAGAGACACGCATCGAAGGCACAGACTACCTGACCAGCCTTATCATGCTGAGACGCGTGCTCGGCACCATGAAGGGGATAGACGACATTCAGACCAAAGAACTGGCCTCGGATCATGCAGTGGTAGACATCCTGTTCCAGGGGAGCCCGAAAAAACTGGCTGATGTCCTTCTCCTGGAAAGTTTTGACTCCTTTGATATCGAACTGTCCGATATAAAGGAATCATCGCTGACCATAAAATTTGTTACCAAAAAGGACATGCAAGCTATAAAACCGTCTGAGATCAAGGGGGCCTATATTTCCAAATAAAGCAATCTTTCCCCCTTGACATACGGGGACCAAGATGGTAGAAATACCGCTCAGCGTACAGGCGCGTAGCTCAGTTGGTAGAGCGCTACCTCGACACGGTAGAAGTCAGCGGTTCAAGTCCGCTCGTGCCTACCATAAACAATCAAGGCCTACGGTTTTTTCGTGGGCCTTTTTTTATTGCCTCATACCTATCGGAGCCGGGATGGATCCAGGTAGGACAGAAGCTCGGTCTCAATCCCCCCGTTGGTGGCCACGATTCCCTGGCCCGGGAATGACGCCCCTCCCTGGAAATCGCACACCCTGCCGCCGGCCTCGGTTACAATAAGGGCCCCGGCAGCCACATCGTAAAGGTTCAGGTTCATTTCCCAGAACCCGTCCAGCCGCCCGCAGGCCACAAAGCACAGGTCAAGGGCCGCGGACCCGTACCGGCGTATGTCCCGGATCCTGGGAAGCAGTTCATTGAAATACTTGAGATTGTTATCCCTGAGACCGGCCCTGAGACAGGCAAACCCTGTGGCCAGGACCGAATCTGCCAGGACCTGCGCTTCGGAGACCCTTACGCTGATGGTGTTCAGGTGTGCCCCGCCGCCTTTTTCTGCCCAGAACAGTTCATCCAGAACCGGTGCATAAACTGCTCCGGCAATGGTCTTACCCTGGTTCTGGACAGCGATGCTCACCGAATAAAAGGGCTGTTTGTGAAAAAAGGAGGTGGTCCCGTCAATGGGGTCTATAATCCAGCAGAAATCGCTGCCAAGGTGGCTCCGTCCGGTCTCTTCACCAAACACGTCATGGCCCGGATATGCCCGTTGAACAGATGAAGTGATAAACGCTTCCACCTGTTTGTCAACCTCGGTCACCAGGTCTTTGGCTGATTTGAACTCCACGGTGATCCGTCGCCGTGAGGCTTCAAGACACAATCTGCCCGCATCCCGGGCCAGGGTTTTCAGAAACTCGATCATGGAAAGACTCCTGTATGTTTTAAAACAGTATTGATTCCACGGCCCACCAGGGCCTCATGGCATCCAAAAAAAAATTCTCTGCCGCCGATTCTAGGTTTTGACCTTGCTGCCCGGTTCTGGTAATGTAGCTCCCCTGTACCCGGATTCCAGGACAAATCGTTTGAAAAACCCAAGGAACCATCCCAATGGCAGACCCTAAGCATATCAGATTTGAAGCTGCAAAGTGGAGCATTTTTTCCATCCTGATCCTGACCTATATTCTTGTATACTTCCACCGCATGGCCCCCGGCGTTGTTGCTGAGGATCTCATGGCGGAGTTCAAAACCACGGGAACCCGTCTCGGATCATTGTCGGCCATCTATTTTCTGGTCTATGCCGTCATGCAGATTCCGTCCGGCGTACTGGCAGACACCCTGGGAATCCGCTCGTCCATTGTTGCCGGCAACATTACCGCAGGGTTTGGATCCATCTGTTTCGGCATGGCATCTTCCTTTGAAATGGCCTATGTGGGCCGCTTCCTGGTCGGACTTGGCGTGTCCGTCGTATTTGTCAGCATCATGAAAAGCAATTCGGTCTGGTTCCATGAGCGGGTATTCGGGCGCATGAGCGGACTCACCCTGCTGATCGGGAACCTGGGGTCCGTAATAGCGGCCGGCCCCCTGTCCTTCGTACTGACAGTGTTTGCCTGGCGCCTGGTTTTCGTGGGTATCGGCAGCCTGTCCCTTGTCCTTGCCGTCCTGGGGTTTCTCATTGTCCGAAACCGCCCGCAAGACCTGGGTTTTGCTGCTCCAAACCACCATTTCGAATCACCCCAGGGAAAGTCCGGTCAGGACTCATGGTTCAAAAATCTGGCCAGTGTTGTCACCACCTTGAGGGTGTGGCCCGGATTCTGGGTCCAATTCGGCATGATCGGCGGTCTTTATTCCTTCATGGGGCTATGGGGAATCCCGTTTCTGAAAAACGTCCACGGACTTGACCGATCCGCTGCTGCCCGCCACATGACCGTGATGCTCCTTTGCTTTGCCATGGGTGCCCTGTTCTTTGGATGGCTTTCCGACAAGATGGGAAAACGAAAACCCATACTGCTTTGCTGCGTCCTCATGTACACCCTGTCATGGCTCGTGCTCGTGTATGTGCCGTGGTCCCCGGGTACGCAAGGGTATCTGCTTTTCGGATTCATGGGAATGGCTGGTTCAGGTTTTGTGCTGACCTTTGCCAGTGCCAAGGAAATCATCCGTCCGGATCTGTCAGGCATGGCCGTGAGCGTCGTCAATACCGGATGCTTTATCGGAACAGCCCTGATGCAGCCCCTGTTCGGATGGATTGCCGACCTGTCCTGGAACGGCATGATCCGGGACGGTGTACGCATCTATTCGGCCACAGACTTCCGCCACGGATTTATTGCCATGATCATCTTTGCCCTAATCGGCCTGGCAGGCGCATTCAGGGTTCGTGAAACCCATTGCCGGAACGTAACGATCAGCAGATAACCCACAAACAGCATACCATTGCAGCCTCACCCAGGGTCACCCGGCAGGGCAAACAGCAGTTTCAGCCTCAACGCCGGATGGCAGAAGACGCTCCTTTTTTGTGTTGTGAGCCCAGAAAAACCTGGTATCTCCCCCATGGTCCTCACGTCTGATAAAGCCTTTGTTCATAAGGTCCTGGAGAGTGAACGCCACAAACGCATCGTCGCTGGCTGCCAGGGATGCAACCCTTGCGCACATGGCCCGGAAAGGCTCCTCTCCCGTGCCCGGAAAAACCGGGTTGTTTTCCAGGATATCCCGGTTGAGCATGGAAAAGATCAGGTTCATCCTGTAAAAGCCACCCACCCGCATTTCTTCGTCTTCCGTGGCAGTCTTGTCCTCATATTTTTTTTGTATGGCTTCCCATTCCCCCTGGACACCCTGGTAGGCCTCCCGGACAAAAGCCTCCATGTCTTCGGGCGACAGGGACGATGTTCTCACAATGGCGTGGTTGGCATTGTAGCGGTCCCAGTCATCGGTGAGAATCTCAAGATCATAGGAGGCGATCTCTTCCCGGACGGTTGTACCGGGAAAAGGTGCCAGAAAATGATACCCGAATTCAATACCCAGCTCCTTCTGGAAGTTCAGGGTATCGGTCATGGAGTGGGCCGACTCGCCGGGAAGCCCTGCCATGAACGATGCGTGGGCCCGCATTCCAGCTTTCCTGCAGGCAGCCACTGCTGCCCGGGCCTGGTCCAGGGTGATCCCCTTCCTGACCCGTTTGAGCATTTCCGAGTTTCCGGACTCGATGCCGAAACTAACTGCGTGGCACCCGGCATCCTTCATGATTGTCAGCAACTCGGCATCCACTGTGTTGACCCTGGAGAAAGCGCCCCAGGTAACAACCAGATTCCGTTTTTTCAGTTCACGGCATACGGCTTTTACCCTGGATTTGCTGGCCGTGAACAGATCATCGGCCACGTTGATAAAATCAATGCCATAGGACAGGATATCCTCTATCTCATCGGCTATCAGGGCCGGAGACCTGTACCGGACCTTGTGACCCACCATGCGCCGTCCCAGGCAGAAAATGCATTGATTGGGACACCCCCTGGAAGTGATGATGCTCACCGGAAATCCCAGGGACTGGTACCGTGCCATGGGCAAAAGATGACGTGACGGCATGGGAAGGACATCCAGGTCCTGGATCAGGGGACGTGCCGGGGTGACCCGGATCTGATCATTCTCCCTGAACGCGATTCCCTGTATGGCTGCCCATTTCCCCCGATCCCGGATAACCGGCAAAAGTTCCATCAGCGTTGACTCTCCCTCACCCACCACGATGAGGTCCAGCGCGGGGCAGACGGACAGGGAGTTCAAGATATCAAAGGAAACATGGGGCCCCCCCATCATGGTGATGACATGGGGAAAATGGTGTTTTACTGCCTTAAGGATTTCTGCGGCAGCCTTGAAATTCATGGTGACCGATGTGATGCCCAGCACGTCAGGTTCAAACGCCTCCATCTCCCTGACAAGCTTTTCTTCGGAATACCCCCGGATAATGTAATCCAGAATTCTAACCTCTGCACCGGCGGCCTCACAGGCCGCAGCGACATAACACAGCCCAAGGGGTGGGGACGGAGCTTCTTCAAGGGGATAGGGAGGAGCAATCAGAACTAGTTTCATGGATACCGCCTGTTTTATTATGGGATTGACAACGACATTCCCTTATGGCCCAGGCACTGATCTGTTGTCAACAGGTATCCGCAAATGCCCGGGTGATGACAGCCTGCCGGTTGTCAAAAATACTTAGCTGGAACAAGTAGTTGTAAGGAAAAACTGCAACTGCCGGCTTATCCAGGACCAAAAAAAATGGGACCTGCAGCGCATTTCACTGCAGGCCCCATACCCTATGCCGTGTCATGACCGGCCTTGGTCAGAAGGCCCGATTCACAGGACATTCCTGTCAGGACCACCCCAGGTTACTATCCTGGAGACAACCCTGACCGATACGCATCTACTCGTCTTTTGTCTGCTTGTTCAGGTACCGGTAAAACGATGCCCTGGGGATTCCCAGAGCTGAACAGGCAGCCTTTGTTCCAGTGCTCCTGCCCAGCTCTTCGGCCTCTTTCATCAGGTGTCTCCGGCGTCTTGGTACCGGAATGTTCCCCACTTCCTTAAAAAACTTCTTCTGAACCGCAATAATGGTTTCCGCCTGTTTGAGCTTTGCCTCAAGCTGACTTTTCTCTTTCTCGAGTTTTGCAATCTTTACAGCCAGAGGGTTTGCCTTTTTGGATTTCCGGCCCCTTTTTTTGGGTGTCAATCCGTTCAGCAATCCTTCTGCCAGCTGCTTGCGCCAAAGGGTGAGATTGGAAAAATACAACCCCTCCCGTTTGAGAAGCTGACCGATCTCTCCCGAAGCAGCGCAGGCATCGGCTTCCGTTAGAATTCTTAGTTTATAGGATGCCGTGAAGCGCCTGCGCCGTTTTTTATCATCATCGTCTTCGCCTGGCTGTGAGGCAATGACAGAACCGGCACCGGCCACGTCTAATGAATCCTGTTCTGGTGATGCAGCATCCATGCCTTCTTCTTTTTCATCAAAGGTTCCCATAATTCATTCACTCCAACCTATCGACGTTAATTAGTTTTATTGAAATTGTCTCCTGATAGAACAAACTTAGAGTATATTAATAACAAAATTTTAAAAAATATCAATCGGGAATTTGCTGATTTTAATCGATCCAAAACCCTAGATTTTCGAATTGTCAGAAGATTATGGCCGGTTTTCTGCTATTTCCAGCACCTTCCTCCTTGACCGGAAGATGGGTTCGAGACTCACGCCAAATGAGTATAACGAATTCAATCCAAGACCACATAGAAAAGGTAATCAGGAACGCCTGCCAACAATAGTGTCGGAAATTACCAGGATCGAGACACAGCTCACCCCCCATCCAATATATGGGTATCCATGGATCAGCTCCAAGCAGGACCCGTTTTTTAGTGAGGGATACATGCATTGGGCCGATGCTGTTTGACAGCCAAGGGAAGCTCTGGTAAATAGGATGTGCATTTCCATGGCCCATGCCAATAAAACTGCATGGCAGGCCGGACGCGTCTCCAGCCATGGAAACCGGTCGGCTGACACTGGCAACCCATACCCGAGGATCCATCAACCGTGAATCTCAGATCCGACATCTCCAAAGCCATGGACTGGTTTCCTGGTGCACTCAGCGGCCTGATGCTGACCCTGGCCTTCCCGGAACCGGGTATTGGCTGGATCGCCTGGATTTCCCTGACGCCACTTATTATTTCTCTGCGCACCCTGGGCCCCAGGCAGGCTTTTATCGCGGGACTGGCCTGCGGCCTTGTCCATTACCTGACCCTGATCTACTGGATCGTTCCGACCATACACCAGTACGGCGGCCTGCCCCTTGTTCTGGCTGTCCCGACACTTGCAGTACTTTGCCTGTACCTTGCCCTTTACACCGGCTGCTTTGCTCTGGCGGTCAGCACCCTGAAACCATCGGCCCTCATGCCCCTTAAGGCAGCAGCACTCTGGACCGGCCTGGAATTCATAAGATCCTGGATGCTTACCGGTTTCCCCTGGGGACTTGCCGGTTACTCCCAATACCGGAACCTGTGCATGATTCAGATTGCCGATATCACAGGTGTATACGGGGTTTCCTTCCTGATCGTCCTGTCAGGCTGCACCCTGTCCCTGTTCTGGCCGGGCCTGCCAGAATTTTGCACACCCGGTAAGAGACAAGGCAGGACCTCGGCCCTTGCAAGCCTGATTCTCGCCCTTGCCCTTGGGACCTCGTTCTGGTACGGGACATGGCGCCTGGGCACCTTAAAGCAGGACATGCTCCTTGCCGATACAGCCCGGATCAGTGTCGTCCAGGGGAATATCGAGCAGGCCGTTAAATGGGAGGCCTCCTTTCAGGAAACCACGGTCCAAACCTACTGCAGCCTGTCAAGAACAACCTTTCCGGAAAACCCTGACCTGATCATCTGGCCGGAAACATCCCTGCCTTTTTATTATTCCTGGGACAGGAAGCTTTCCGATACCGTAGATGCCTGCGTACGAGAGGGCCGGACATGGTTTCTTTTCGGGAGCCCGGCGTTTGAAGGCAAAGAACCTGACTACAGGATCTTTAACAGGGCATACATGCTCAACCGGTTTTCCATTGTCACCGGAACCTATGATAAAATCCACCTGGTGCCCTTTGGTGAGTATGTACCGTTTGGAAACTGTATGGGATTTCTGGGCAAACTGACCGAGCAGACCGGAGATTTTTCTCCCGGTCCTGGAAAAGTGACACCGCTTCATGCCGGCAAAACCTCGGTCGGGGTTCTCATCTGTTTTGAAATCATCTTTGCATCCCTGGCACGGGACCACGTGGCCATGGGATCCAACCTTCTGGTCACCCTGACCAATGATGCCTGGTTTGGCAGGACGTCGGCGCCGATGCAGCATTTTTCCCTTGCCGTTTTCAGGGCTGTCGAAAATCGCAGGAGCGTTGCCAGGGCAGCCAACACCGGGATAAGCGGCTTCATTGATCCAACAGGCCGGATTCTGGGTACCACGGACCTGTTTACAGCAACTGCATTAACGCAAACCTTACCCTGTATGAAAAACCACAGCCCATACACAACCCTTGGAGACGCATTTGCCCTGCTCTGTCTTGCCGCCAGCGTTCTTATCCTCCTGGCCGGCGGTGTTGGCGCATGGGGGAAAAAGGGCCGCCCCTGATCCTGCCCCGGATAAAGTTCCTGTGCCTTGATGGCCCGGACAATCTCAAGAGTTGCAAAACCGATGATTTTCAGGTATATAAAGGATACACTTATCTTCAAAAACCCATAAAACAGGAGATACCTCCCATGTCCATTGAACTCAAACAGACCATCACATCATTCTCGACCAAATTAGACCAGCTACAGGAGTATCTTTGACCTCCCTGCCAAACGCCTCAGGTTCAGGGAACTGGAGAGCATTCTCGGCAAAGGGGATTTCTGGAACGACCCCGAACGGGCCACAACCCTTCTGAAGGAAAGAACCCGGATCCTGGAACTCATTGACGCCTGGGAAGCCCTGCATCGCGATATTGAAGATGCTGAAACCCTTCTTGAAATGGCCCTGGAGGAATCGGACAAGGACGCTGAGGCTGAAGTCGATCTCCAGCTCAAGGACCTGGCCAAACGTATAAAAACCTTTTCCATTGCAATTATGCTGGACGGCGAAGACGATACGAAAAACGCCATTGTCTCAATCAATGCAGGCGCCGGCGGCACCGACTCCCAGGACTGGGCAGAAATGCTGTTCAGAATGTATACCCGCTGGATGAACAAAAAGGGTTATAAGGTCCAGATTATCGATTATCAACCCGGTGATGAGGCGGGTCTCAAGGGAGCCACCTTTACCGTGGCCGGCGAGAACTGCTACGGATACATGAAGGTTGAATCAGGAATCCACCGGCTGGTTCGCATCTCTCCCTTCAATGCCAGCGGGAAACGGCAGACCTCCTTTGCATCGGTTTTTGTCTACCCTGAGATAAAGGATGAAATCGTAATCGACATCGATGAAGGCGACCTGAGGATAGACGTGTTCAGGGCCAGCGGTTCCGGCGGACAGCATGTCAACAAGACCAGCAGTGCCGTACGGATAACCCACCTCCCAACCGGGGTTGTTGTCCAGTGCCAGCAGGAATCGTCCCAGCACCGGAACAAGGAAATTGCCATGAGTGTCCTTCAGTCACGGCTCTACCAGCTGGAAAAAGACAAACAGAATAAAAAGATGCAGGATCTCCACGACACCAAGGATGACATTGCCTGGGGCAACCAGATACGGTCCTATGTCCTGCACCCCTACCGCCTGATCAAGGACCACCGGACCGATTTTGAAGTAGGCGATGTGGACCGGGTCCTGGACGGAGACCTGGACCAGTTCATCGAAGAAGCGCTTCTGTCAGGGAAAGTAAAGTGACCCCCGAGTCCATCATCAGGGACTATTACCCGCCGGGATCCCAAACCCTGGATATACTGCTTCGGCACGCTGAGCAGGTTGCCAAGAAAGGTCTTGAAATAGCCAGGCGAGTCAGCCACCTGGAGCCGGACACCGGGTTCATCGAAGAGGCGGCCATGCTCCACGATATCGGGATTTTCATGACCCGGGCCCCGGCCATCGGCTGCTTTGGTGGCTCCCCGTACATCTGCCACGGATTATTGGGGCGCAACCTTCTTGAATCCATAGAACTTCCAAGGCATGCCCTGGTTTCGGAACGTCATACCGGAGCCGGGATTTCAAGGGATAACATCATCGAGCACGGCCTCCCCCTGCCCCTGAGGGACATGATTCCCCTTTCCATTGAGGAGATCATCGTCTGCGTTGCGGACAAATACTTTTCCAAAAATCCGTCCAAGTCAGACCTTACCATGACCCGGGTCGACATTTTCCAGGAACTTAAAACCATTGATGCCTCCCATGGGGAGCGGTTCTCAACCTGGGCAGACCTTCTGGGTATACGGTCCTGATCTGTCCCCCGGGATGTTCCGGAAATTCTCCTGATCCCACAGGGTAAGAGATCTTTACACTTTGAAAAACTATCTGACATCCGGGCATGGATTCCCCTCTGCCCCCCGCCCCCCAAACTTGCGCCCCGCCTGCCGCACAGCAACTGGCATATGTTTTGCTGTTCTCCCTGGAAGATAAGGTCGGATTCCCATCCCATTGTTCCAGGCCCCGGGCTGCCGGCAGCAGGGAACCCAAAAAAGTGGAAAATATGGGTCCGGAGGCACTTCCAGAGGATTTTTTCCCATTGCCGGACAAGGAGACCCTTTCAATGGACAAGTTCATTGATTACGACATGTTTTCGGGCGAAACAAAAGGGCGGATTGCCGTTATCCGTTTTAAGGAGAATCTTTTATCCAACCTGACCAATCTGAATGCCAAGGAAAAGCTTTTCAGTTTTTTCAGGAAAACAGAACTGGACAATGATGTCAGGGTTGTCCTGATCATGGGTGCACCCCGACGGACCGATACCGAAACCTGCAGGCAGTTCTACCAGGAATTCGCCTCAGGCAAAGCAGGAATTGACGACCTGGAACGTCTGAACAATGCCATAAATCAGCTTGTTCTGAAAATCAACGGCTACAGCAAAATGGTCATTCATGCCGGACAAGGGAACACGGCACCTGTTTTTGCCAACTTGAGTCTTGCCTGCGACTGGCGCATCATTGCCGAGGACACGCTGTTCCAGAATCCATGCCTGGATCTGGGGCTGATACCCAAGGGCGGCGGTGTTTATTTCCTCTCCCGCCTCATGGGAAGGGATGCCACGGCCGACATGCTTTTCTCGGGCAAAGATGTGGATGCCCGGGCTGCCCTGGCCCTGGGCCTTGTCAACCGGGTTGTTAAAACAGATGCCCTTGAAACCGAAGCCATTGAAGCCGCCAATGCCTTTGCCCAAAAGTCTGCCAGAGCCCTGTGGGCAATAAAAAGGCTCATCAATTACCCGTCCAAGGAGCTGTCTGCATTTCTCGAATATGAAGATGATCTGATTCGAAGTTCATACCTATGTTCCATGAACTGTAGCGGCATGTATTAACTATAAAAAATATTTTCCCGTTTTTTTAATTATTCAGTTGACACAAACTTTCATTAAGGCTAATTATTTTTCGAATTAATTAATTTTCTGTACAAAGACGTTCAGAAAAAAATAATTAAAACTCAACAGACAATGGCGTCCTTAACCGGCAAGAACCGGCAGGGCGCCTTTTTTTTAGGGGACACAACGGGGTGTCCCTAACCCATCCAGATTTTATTCACAGGGAGACGATGTATGAGGTTTTCAAAAAGTAATGATGTCCTGGGAACCGCAAACCGGGGTAATGCAGCAGAATCAAGCCTGTGCACCCTATGCCGCGCCGATTGCAGCGGAAAGTGTGAAACATGGCTCTCCAGCATGGTAGGCCGCAAGCTTCTTTACCCGAGAAGCTTTGGGCTGGTTACTGCAGGTGCAAACAACACTACCCATGTGGGAGTATCTTATAACTCCCTCAGAATTCAAGGCTATGCCTACGGTTCCCAGGGAATTACAGGCGACATGACCAACAGCCCGGATGACTGCATTTTTCCCAATGTAAGCCTGGAAACTGAATTCGGGAAAAAGACCAAGACCAAAATCCGTATGCCGCTCATGACAGGCGCTCTTGGCTCAACATTCATTGCTGCAAAATACTGGAATGCCTTTGCCATAGGAGGCGCACTGGTGGGCATTCCCGTTGTCATCGGTGAAAACGTCGTGGGCGTTGACCGCGACTCCACAATCAACCCCGGTGATGTCCGTAAGGGTAAAATCTCTTCGGCTCCTGAACTGGACAGAAGAATCAACACCTATCTCCGCTACCATGACGGATATGGCGCCATTATTGTCCAGCTCAACGTGGAAGACACCCGTAACGGTGTCGCCGAATACGTAATAGACAAATACGGGGACAAATGCATCATTGAACTCAAATGGGGACAGGGAGCCAAAAACATCGGCGGTGAAATCCAGGTCCAGAGTCTTGATTACGCACTATTCCTAAAAAACCGGGGCTACATTGTTGATCCGGACCCGTCTTTGCCCGAAGTCCAGGCAGCCTTTGAGCAGGGCGCCATAAAATCCTTTGCCCGCCACAGCCGCATGGGCGGAACCAACCTGGACAGCGTTGGCAAAGTCAAAGAAGATTTCATGAGCACTGTTGCCTATCTGCGGAGCATCGGTTTTAACCGGATTACCCTGAAAACAGGCTCCTATGGCATGGAAGAACTGGCCATGGCCATCCGTTTTGCAACCGATGCCCAGCTGGATCTCTTGACTATCGACGGTTCCGGCGGCGGTACCGGCATGAGTCCCTGGAACATGATGCAGAGCTGGGGAGTGCCCTCCATCAACCTGCACTCCAAAGCCTATGAGTATGCCAGTATCCTGTCAGCCAAGGGAAAAAGCGTTGTGGACATGTCCTTTGCCGGCGGCTTTGCCCTGGAAGACCATATCTTCAAGGCCCTGGCCCTGGGAGCTCCATACACCAAGCTGGTGTGCATGGGCAGGGCCATCATGATCCCGGGCTTCCTGGGTGCCAACATCGAAGGTTCCATCTACCCGGACCGGCGTGCCAGGGTCAACGGCAACTGGAACGAGTTGCCCAAGACCGTCCTGGAAGTGGGAAAAACAGCTGAGGAGATCTTTGCAGGTTATCATGAAGTTCAAAAAAAGATCGGTAAGGATGAGATGAAGAATATCCCTTACGGGGCCATTGCCTTCTTCACCCTGGCCGACAAGCTCGCCTGCGGTCTGCAGCAGCTCATGGCAGGTGCACGCAAGTTCTCGCTGAATCAGATGAGCCGGAACGACATCTTTTCCGGAAACAGGGAAACCGCCCGGGAGACAGGCATTCCCCATGTATCGGATGTCAATGACGAAAGCGCCAGAAAGATTCTGAACGCCTGATCCCTCCAGGCCCGTTTTCACAGGGCCTTTATCACTGTGCTCCAAGACCACCGGCCAGAGTTTTCTCTGGCCGGTGCCCCTTGGACTTCGTTCAGCGGACCTTCATCCACAGCAACGTGGCAGTTTCAGGGCCAGGGTTGATCCACTGGGTGGGCGTGCTGGTTTTGAGATAGATCGTATCTCCTGTGGTCACCGTATGGGTCTTGTTCTGAATCATGACCTGGACAGACCCTGAAAGCACATACCCTGCCTCTTCTCCCTTGTGAATAAAAAAATGGGATGGCAGCTTTTTTTCCGCAAACAGCTCAATAAGGTAGATCTCAACCTTACCCCCCAGGTCCGGAGGCGTGAGCTGTTTCACATCAATGCTGTTTTTCGGCATGTCAACCAGGGTTATGTTCACCCGGGTTGACATGGGAAAAATCGTTTTCACAGTCAGGTCCCTGTCCTGGAAAAAGGAGGCCACCTCCACTGACAGATGCTCCGCCAGTTTGAACAGTGCAGGCAATGACGGATGGATCTGGTTGCTCTCGATCTGGGAGATGTTGCTGGGGGTCACGCCAATAAGGCCGGCCAGCTCCTTCTGGGACATCCCCTGCTTTTTACGGACGCCTTTGATCCTCTGGCCCAGGTCATGGGGGGATTTGGAGCGGGTTTCTTCTTCCAGGCTGAAGCTTTCACCGTCACAGGCATAGACAACCGGTTCACTCAGCAGCCTGGGGGTACGCTTTTCAGCCTTCAGAATTTTTATGGCCGACCTGCCCCGTTTCATGGACAGGTCAACGGCCACCTGGGCGATCTGGTTGATGTGGGCCTTCAGCCTGTTGGAATGGGCTCCCTTTTCAATGATCCAGTAGGCGATGGTATCCAGTTCATAGAGCTGGGGACAAGCATGGGAGTAAAATTTCAGGATATGCTCTTCGCCTTCCCACAAATCCTGCATGCCGGTCAGGCTCTCAATGACAAACCGCACATCTCCGGACAGGGTCTTGTGGAGTCCGTATATGGCATCGGCAACCGCTTCAGGTTTCCAGGGCTGGGTCACCTTGATGACCTGGTAGGGCCACTGGGCGCCGTCCTTTTCATAAAACTTGTTGAAGACTTCGGCCTTGTCACCTTTGCCATTGGTGAAACAGTCCAGAATGGTCAGCTGCTGATTCTCGGCAAGGATTCCCAGGGTATCGATGAGATTCTTGGGAGACCGGTCAAAACTGACATAAACGATGGGTTTCTTGCGGTCTTGGGACTCACGGATAAAGGCCATGCAGAAGGCTGATGCCAGACTTCCGGCATCGTCGTACCAGACAACGTTGTCACCAATGAACAACCCGTTCAGGAGCTGGTCCAGTCCGGCAAGGCCCGAGGAAACCCGTTTTTTCTTCATACCTGTCATAGGTCAGTACAATCCTTTTTTCCAGAAACTGATCATGCGACCAGACTATCGGCAAGAACCTCTCTTGCCCTGTCATTGTCGTTCGTGGTCACCACTGTAATGGATCTCCCCAGGGTTGAAAACCGATTCTTGAGAAGGCTACACCATAGTAAAACTCCGGGTCAAGATCAAAAGCAGATAAAAAACCCGGCAGTTCAGGATGCCAGAGGGCAACCCCGTCAACTGCCGGGTCATGCATCGGGAGGATCAAATCCGGTGGTTATTCCTTCTATTTCTTCTTCTTTTCAGCATCCCTGAGTACCCGCCGCAGAACCTTTCCCACGTTGGAAACCGGAATGTCATCCCTGAATTCAATGATCCTGGGACGTTTGTATCCGGCCATGTGCTCCTTGCAGAAATCCTTCATCTCCTCTTCGGTCACGGTCTGACCGGGTTTAAGCTTGATGTAGGCCTTGACCTTTTCTCCGCTCTTTTCGTCGGGAAGTCCCACAACAGCAACCAGTTCAACCTTGGGGTGGGTGTAGAGGATATCTTCCACGTCCCTTGGGTAAACATTGAACCCGCCCACGATGATCATGTCCTTTTTCCGGTCCGTGATCAGGATATAGCCGTCCTCGTCCACATGGCCGATATCTCCGGTCAGGAAATAGCGTTTGCCGTTGATCTCCCTGAACACTTCGGCATTGGCGTCCGGCCGTTTCCAGTATCCCTTCATGACCTGGGGGCCGCAGACCGCAATCTCACCGTCCTCTTTCTTGGCCAGTTCCTTGACGCCCGACTCCAGATCCACAATCTTCACATCCGTACCAGGAAGGGGAAAACCAATGGTCCCGATCTTCCGGGTCGAGCGGTCCGTGGGATTGGTGGTGACCACCGGTGTGGTTTCCGTAAGGCCATAGCCTTCAAAAATAACCGCTCCGGTTTTTTCCTCAAACTGCCTGCAAACCTCGGGGGGCAGTGGCGCGCCGCCCGAAAAACATCCCATGAGCGATGTCAGATTGAAATTGTTGATCTGGGAATGGTTAGTGAACGCCACAAAGATGGTGGGAACCGCCGGCATCAGGGTGGGTTTCTCCTGCTGAACGATTTTCAGCACCTCGGTAAACGGGGGATTGCCGGCCCTGGGGTCGGGAACGCAGATCAGGCGACTTCCCGTACCTACCGCTCCGAGCATGGCCACGGTTATGCCGAAACTGTGATACCAGGGGAGCACGCCAAGATAGGAATGAAACCCGCCGCACCGGAGCTGTTCCGGCTCTTTGCCGGGTTCGTGGACAAACCGGGCCCATTCCATGATGGCCAGGGTATCATAGGTGAAATTGGCGTGGGTCAGCTCCGCACCCTTGGGAACGCCTGTTGTTCCCCCGGTGTAAAGCATCACTGCGGTATCCTTGTCAGGATCGATGTCAACCGCCGGGGGGGCCGGTTTTGACGACGCGACCACGTCATCGAACATGAGATGGCCCGGCTCATGGCGTTCCGCCTTGGGAATCTTGCCCAGGAGCCCGCCAAGGAGTCCCTTGAGCGGGGGAAGATAGGACTTGATATTACAGATGACTACGGTCTTTACATCCGTATTTTTTATTGCCTCCACGGTATTCTTGTAAAACACCGGATGGTCCATGCAGAAAACAACTTTGGACTCGGAATCCGTAAGCTGCAGGTTCAGTTCAGCCGCAGTATAGACGGGGTTACAGTTGACACACACGGCTCCTGCCTTGAGAATCCCGAAGAAAATTTCTGGAAAGTGGGGGATATTTGGCAGGAAAATGGCGACTTTATCTCCTTTTTTAATTCCTTTGGAGGCCAGGAAGTAAGCAATCCTGTCCGCCGTATCCTTAACCTTTGCAAAGGTTTTGCCTCTTCCGTTGAACCGGGTATAGTCCTTGTCAGGGTATTTTTGGGCAGAATCATCCAGCAAACGGAACAACGGAAAATGATAATCTGTGACATCCTTTGCAACACCCTTGGGCCAAAAAGGGGTTTTCCAACCTTCCATACTCATAATTTTCCTCCTGATTTGAATGGGGTTTGTGTGTCGTTAACCTGAATCATCCGTTTATATCTTCATCCCTGAGAATCCGCCTCAGGACCTTACCCACGTTGGAGACCGGAATTTCATCCCTGAATTCGATGATCCTTGGACGTTTGTATCCGGCCATATTATCCTTGCAGAAAGCCATCATCTCATCCTCGCCCATGGTCTCACCAGGCTTCAGCTTGATGTAGGCTTTCACCTTTTCCCCGCTTCTTTCGTCCGGAAGCCCGACCACGGCTGCCAGCTCAACCTTGGGATGGGTGTAAAGGATATCCTCCACATCCCTGGGATATACATTGAAACCGCCCACGATGATCATGTCCTTTTTCCGGTCCGTGATGGTAACGTAACCGTTCTCGTCTATGACAGCTATGTCGCCTGTGAGAAAATAGCGCCTGCCATCGATCTCCCGGAACACTTCGGCATTGGCGTCGGGCCGTTTCCAATACCCCTTCATGACCTGGGGACCGCAGACCGCCAGCTCTCCGTCCCGGCCCCTGGGCATCTCCTCCATTCCGGTTTCCATGTCCAGGATCTTGACATCGGTTCCGGGTATGGGAAACCCGATTGAGCCAATTTTCCGGGTTTCTCTGAAAGACGGATTGATGCAGACCGCAGGTGCAGTCTCCGTTAGCCCATAGGCTTCGAAAATGATGGCCCCTGTTTTTTCCTCAAACCGCCGGCAGACCTCTGGCGGAAGCGGTGCCCCCCCGGACAGGCAGCCGATGATGGAGGAGATGTCATACTTGTCCAGCAGGGGATGGTTGGTGAATGCCACAAAAATTGTGGGCACCGCTGACATGAAGGTGGGCTTATAGGCCTGGACTGCCTTGAGCACTTCCGTGAACGGTGGTTTTCCGGCCCTGGGATCCGGAATGCAGATCAGGCGGCTTCCCGAAAGTATGGAAAACAGCATGGTGCTGGTGATCCCGAAGCTGTGGTACCAAGGAAGAACTCCCAGATAGGTGTGGTGCCCGCCGTGCCTGAATTTTTCCGGTTTGCCGCCGGGCTCATGGACAACCCTGAAGTACTCATCACTGGCTTCCAGATTGTAGGTAAAATTGGCGTGGGTCAGCTCGGCTCCCTTGGGCACACCCGTGGTTCCCCCGGTATAGAGCATGACTGCCGTATCATTGTCCGGATCAATGGTAACCTTGGGTGGTGTGGGGGCAGCGGCGGCAACGATGTCATCGAACATGAGGTGACCGGGCTCATGGGCTGCGGCCTTGGGTATCTTGCCCAGAAGGCCGCCGATAAATCCCTTGAGCGTCGGAAGGTAGGATTTAATATTGCAGACCACCACGGTGTTCACCTGGGTGTCCCTGATGGCCTTGACCGTATTGGTGTAAAACTGGGGATGATCCATGCAGAACACGGCCTTTGATTCAGAATCACTTAACTGGTGATTGAGTTCCGCGGCAGTGTATACGGGATTGCAGTTGACACATACGGCTCCAGCCTTGAGAATCCCGAAAAATATTTCGGGGAAATGGGGGATATTGGGAAGAAAGATCGCAACCTTATCTCCCTTGACAATACCACGGCCGGCCAGGAAATTGGCAATCCTATCGGCTGTATCCTTTACCTGGGCGTAGGTCTTGGTCGCACCGTTGAAAATGGTGAACACATTTCCCGGATACTTCCGGGCCGTCCTGTCAAGGACATCGGTCAGCGGGTAGTGATAGTTGTCGATATCATGTGCCACGCCTTCAGGCCAGAAAGGGGTATCCCAGGTTCCTCTGATCATCGTTGATCTCCTTTTCCTTTGTATTGCATATCCTTGCACATTTCATATCCTTGCAGTTCAGACCGCAGCCACCAACCAATCGTACCCCTCCAGTTATACACAGGCAGCGCAAACCCATAACAAATGATCATGGCAGATGACTATTCATGATACAGATACCTGCCTGTCAGGGATTCCACCGTGTTTTTCACCTCGAGAAACTCCTCCAGGGGAGCCTTTTGTTCCTTTCCCAGGAGGTTTGACCGGTGCAGACTCTTTCTAAGCTGCAGATAAGCGCCCTTTAAGGTCATGGCCTCGCTGTCAGCCAGGATCTTCTGGTCCGCCAGGGTTTCCAGCAGCCGGACATTGTCTGTCCACCGGGTCAGGGACGGACAGGCATGGCTGTGTTTCAGCACCAGATACTGCACCAGGAATTCAATGTCAACGATACCTCCCCGGCCCTGTTTCAGATCAAAGAATCCTGTCTCGGCCGCGGGGTGAACAGCCCTCATGCGTTCCCGCATGTCCCGGACCTCCCGGCGCAGGGTGTCGGAATCACGCTCCGTGGACAGGACACCATGCCGGATGGTATTAAAGGCATCCTGGAGTACGGGATCCCCGCACACGGGTCTCGCCCGGACAATGGCCTGGTGTTCCCAGGTCCATGCCTGGTGGATGATATACTCCCTGAACGCATCGATATGACTGACAATCATCCCTGACTGCCCGCTGGGCCGAAGCCGCATATCGGTTTCATACAGGGTTCCGGCAGAGGTGTGCATGGTCAGGGTGTTGATGATTCTCTGACCCAGAAGCGTATAGAACCGTGAGGTTTCAATGCTGCGCGGGCCGCCCCAGGTCATGCCTGATCCGCCGGAATGGATGAATACGAGATCCAGGTCTGATTTGTACCCCAGTTCAATGCCGCCAAACTTCCCGTAGGCCACGGCAGCAAACCCGGGCGAGCCTGATACCCCGGGATCTACGCCCGGAGGATGGCCGTACTTTGCCGCCGTATTTTTCCAGGAGATGGCGATCACCGCGTCCAGAATGACTTCGGCAAGCCAGGTCAGGTGATCGCTCACCTTCATGAGAGGATAGTCACCGCTCACATCGGCCGCGGCTATGCGCAAGGTGTTAACCTGCCGGAACAGGCAGAGTTCCTCAAGCTGGAACTCGAAATCCGTCGTCGGATTCTTACTGATCCTGCGCTGGAGTTCCTTTGCCATCTGATCTTTTCCCGGAGGAAGGTACAGGGTCCTGGGATCCAGGAGTTCATCCAAGAGCGCCGGATGATTTGCCAGAAAGGCGATGATCCAGGGACTTTTCCCTGCCAGGGTAACCAGATTTTCCATTGCGCCCGTATTTTCAAGGAGCAGGGACACATAGCAGGTGCGACGCTCGATGGCGATGATCAGGTCCGTCAGCCGGGTCAGCACCGTAACCGAATCTGGATGGGTCATGGCTGATTTGACCATCAGGGGGACCAGTCTGTCCAGGCGGCGCCGTCCGTTGCTGGTCAGTTTCTTGGTGTTGGAATGGCCTTCCAGATATTTCAAAAGAGCGATGATCCGCTCGGAATTTTCAGCCCCGGCCAGGGTGACCATGACCTCTTCGGACTGGGGATCATTGATGGCTTCCCACAGGTATTTGAGCTGGTCCAGACTCTTGTCCGGAGCTTCGTCCCGGGTCACCAGGAGCTGGTTGAAATGGTGGTGAACCTGACCCATGTGCCGCTCCAGTTCTGCAGAAAAGTCCTCCCAGCTAGCGTAGCCCATGGACAGTGCAAGACGGAGCCTGGCGTCCTCATCTTCCGGAAGGTCGTGGGTCTGGAGATCGGCATAGGCCTGGAGACGATTTTCCACCCGTCTCAGGAACACATAGGCGTCTAACAGGGACTGTTTGACCGATGAATCGATGCAGAAGCGCTCAGCAAGGATCTCGAGTACCTTGAGAATTGCGGGTTCCTGGTACTCCGGCTCTACTCCGCCGCGGATCAGCTGAAAAATCTGGCCGAAGAACTCCACCTCCCGTATGCCGCCGGCACCCAGTTTGATGTTGCGCTTTAAGCGCTTGTCCTTTACCTGCAGGGTTATACGGCGCTTCATGTCCCGCAGTGAATCAAAGGTGCCATAGTCAAAATAACGCCGGAATACAAAGGGATTGAGCAACAAAAGCAGAGATCTGCCGGCGTCCAGGTCACCGGCCACGGGCCGAGCCTTGATCAGGGCATAACGCTCCCATTCCCGGCCCTGGGTCTGGTAATAGGCTTCGATGCCGGCCATGCTCATGACCAGGGGGCCGCTGGCCCCAAAAGGCCTGAGCCGGGTATCCACCCGAAACAGTCTGTGATTATTCTGGGAAGAATCGAACACCTTCAGAAACCCCCGGCACATGGCAGTAAAGAACTCTTCATTGCTGATGGATCTGTCCGCGCCAGCAGTCTGGCCGTCTTCGGAATAGGCAAAAATCAGGTCGATATCCGATGAAAAATTAAGTTCCCTTGCACCGAGTTTCCCCATTCCCAGGACAATGAGATGCTGCGGTCTTCCATGACTGTCAACGGGCGTTCCCAGCGCTGAACAAAGTTTATCATAAATAAACCGGAATGTTTTGTCAACACACGCATCAGCAAGACCTGATAAATCCTGCAGGGTCTGGTCAAGACAGGCGTGGCCGGTCAGGTCCTGCCAGGCGATCCTGACCATTTCCCG
The DNA here is from genome assembly GCA_043806875.1 of Pseudomonadota bacterium. GTDB lineage: Bacteria > Desulfobacterota > Desulfobacteria > Desulfobacterales > Desulfobacteraceae > JAZDGN01. The sequence goes on along the minus strand of JAZDGN010000052.1, from coordinate 43,745 downwards.
CATCCTGAAGCGTGAGAGAATCTCGGCCATCTCCTGCTCCAGGGTCTTGCCGGCAAGCTGTGTTTCAAGCCTTTTGTGAAATTCGTTTTCCGGATAGGAACGATACAGGTCCCCAGTGTCCGTAAGTTCAATCAGCATCTCCGGGTCCCGGGCAACACTGGCGGCAATGAATTCGGAAAACAGTAATGCCGTATCCAGATCTTGAACGAACCGTTTATCATCCGGCAGCCGGAGTCCTTTTTTGCTCAAGGACTCTGTCAGGCTCTCTTTTCTGTTGTTCAGGCTGGTTTCAAGACTCCGGGGAAGTGCCTCAATAGTCATGTGTATATCCTTGGATTCAGTGCAGGGGTTCAGTTCTGTCAAACAGATGGCCCCGGCGTCTTTCCGGGGTGGAAAACGCCGGAATCGCCCGTCAAACGGACCTGTACGGCCTCCACAATAATTTTATTGAAAAATAAAGCGTTTCTGCTTATAATCATTAGCTTTATATATTGCCAAATTTATTGGAAATAACAAGGAGAAAAGAGAATGTGCCGTCTGTTTGCACTGACCAGCAAAGAACCTGTCTCCCCCATGATCGCCCTCAAGGCCCTGGATGTGATGAAGGAAGGGCATGACGGTTCCGGGGTAGGCATACTGCTGCGTGACCTTGGCGGCCCCTTTGAAGAGATGAAAGACGCCCCCATCCTGTCAGGCATCTTCAGTGAAGAAGGCATCCGGCGCCTGGATCTCTTCATGATGAATCAGGGGTTCATGACCAAGTATAAAATGAACATCAAAGTTCCCAAAAAGCAGACCGCCGGTATCCCCAAACGCGATGTCTACCTGATCAGGGCCTATGAATACCCTGAACACTGGGAGTCTCTGGAACCCGAGGAGCTGAAACGCCGCCTCATGATGACCCGCCTGAAAATAAGGGAAATGGGTGAAGAAAAGGAGGACATGATCGTGTTCTCCTTCTGGCCTGACACCATCATGATCAAAGAACTGGGCGACCCCATGGATGTTGCCCACTACCTGGGACTGGACAGGAAGGAACTCAAGGCCAGGGTCATCATGGCCCAGGGCCGGCAGAACACCAACTATGCCATCAACCTGTACGCCTGCCACCCCTTCTTTATCCAGGGATTTTCCACCATGACCAACGGTGAGAATACGGCCTTTATCCCCATTAAAGATTTCCTGTCTTCCAGGGGTTTTCCCGGATATACGGGATACCAGTCCGATTCAGAGGTATTTGCACATATTATTCATTACACCATGGAAGGACTGAAGCTAGGTCTGGACGCCTATAAGCATGTCATTACCCCGCTCCAGGAAAAAGATTTGAAAAACCACCCTGACACCGAATTCCTGTCACACCTGAAACGGACCTGCAGGCAGCTGATCATTGACGGTCCCAACTGTGTTATCGGAACCCTGCCGGACAATACGTTGTTCATGGTCCAGGACCGTAAGAAGCTCAGACCCGGAGTTGTTGGCGGCAAGCCCGGAATGTTCGCTTTTTCTTCGGAAATCTGCGGACTGGATGCGGCCATTCCGGACCGGGACAAGAGCCGTGACATTCAACCCATGCACCTTGATACAGCAATCGTAAGCCCCGACCGCCTGGAGGTATCCCTATGTCGTCAAACAGAACCCTTAAACCTTCTTCCTTAAGTGTCAATGATCTGCCCTGGCAGATTCATTGGAACAAGGACAGGTGCACCCTGTGCGGTCAGTGCACGGCTGTCTGCCCTGTCCAGGCCATAGAGCTGTCCGTGTTCAGAAAAAAAACGGTGACCACTTCTTTGACCGACCCGAAAAAAAACGGGTCCCAGTTTGATACCTACTATGGGGTCAAACAGAAGACCAGTATCAAGGAAGCCTGCATCGGATGCGCCATGTGTGCCATGGTCTGTCCCAACGAGGCCATCGGCCCTGAAAAAAATCCCGGAGTTCCCAGACTCAAGTTCCATGTCAACCAGAACGGTGAGCCCAGAACGCGGGGCGGCCGGAGAAATTCCCCGGAATCCATTCTGGACCGGATCAAGTTCATCAGAATTTCCATGCTCACGGACCCTGCCCTGGATGCCGGACGGCACGAGTTTGAAATGAGATCCCTTCTGGGCCGCGTCCTGTCACCCAGGGAGACCATGGCCAGAATCAAGGAAAAGGGATGGATCCCGCCGGTCAGGGAAATTTATCCTCTGATCATTGGCGGCATGTCCTTCGGCGCCCTGTCCCCGACCATGTGGGAAGGTCTGCAGATGGGTGTAGCCTATTTGAACGAAGAGATGAACATGCCGGTCAGGATGTGTACGGGAGAAGGCGGATGCCCGCCACGCCTTTTAAGGAGCAGATTCCTCAAATATGTCATTCTCCAGATCGCATCGGGTTATTTCGGCTGGGATGAGATCATCCATGCCATTCCTCATATGAAGGAAGATCCCTGTGCCATTGAGATCAAATACGGCCAGGGAGCAAAGCCCGGTGACGGGGGACTGCTCATGTGGCACAAGGTAAACAAGCTCATTGCGGCCATCCGGGGTGTTCCCCAGGGCGTAAGCCTTCCCAGCCCTCCCACCCACCAGACCCAGTACTCCATTGAGGAGTCCGTGGCGAAGATGATCCAGTCCATGTCCATGGCCTGGGGGAACCGGGTTCCGGTTTATCCTAAAATTTCTGCTTCTTCCACATCTCTGGCTGTTCTCAACAACCTGACCCGCAACGATTTTGCATCGGGTCTGGCCATTGACGGCGAGGACGGAGGAACCGGTGCGGCCTATTCCGTGTCCATGGACCACATGGGCCATCCCATTGCATCGTGCATCCGGGACAATTACCTCAACCTGATCAAGCTGGGCAAGCAGAACGAGTTGCCCATCTTTGCCGGCGGAGGCATCGGAAAGAACGGCAACATCGCAGCCAATGCCGCGGCCCTGATCATGCTGGGTGCTTCCGGAGTCCAGATCGGAAAATATGTCATGCAGGCTGCGGCAGGCTGCGTCGGCACGGAAAACGACAGGTGCAACGTCTGCAACCTGGGTATCTGCCCCAAGGGGATAACTTCCCAGGACCCCAGGCTCTACCGACGCCTTGACCCTGAAGATGTGGCACAGCGGGTGGTTGATCTCTTTGTCTCTTTTGACACGGAGCTCAAAAAGATCGTAGCTCCACTGGGACGGTCCACATCTCTGCCCATCGGCATGTCGGATGCCCTTGGCATCGACGACATATCCGCTGCACAGCGTCTGAGTATCAAGTACGTGGTTTAGGAGAACAACACTACATGGACAGAACACAGTACCTGAAAATATCCGGGATCCAGGATGACAAAAGAATTTCATCAAGGCTCCTTGAACAGATGATTCAACAGGAGGTCGATCACGGGCACCGGGCCATAGAGGTCGAGGCCTTTGGTCAGCACGGCATTGGCGGCCGCCTCTGGAAGGCCGGGGACGACCCGGTCAGAATACGCATCACAGGCTATTCGGGCCAGCGTACCGGGTCCCTGGGATTTCCCAACACCCAGATTGAAATCATGGGTCCTGCCTCCGATGACATCGGATGGCTCAACGCAGGAGCCGAAATCATTGTCCACGGCAATGCCTCCAACGGAGCCATGAACGGCGGAGCCCAGGGCAAGGTCTATGTGGGCGGAAACATCGGCGCCAGGGGCATGACCATGACCAAACGCAATCCCAGGTTCGACCCCCCGGAACTCTGGGTCCTGGGATGCGCCGGAGATTATTTCGGCGAGTTCATGGCCGGAGGTATCGCTGTTATCTGCGGATTTGAGGCCCGGGACAAGGACAATGTCCTGGGGTACAGGCCCTTTGTGGGCATGGTGGGCGGCAAGGCCTTTTTCAGGGGCCAGCCTGTAGGGTTCAGCGCCAATGACACAGTGCTCGCCCCCATCACAGATTCCGACTGGGACTGGCTCATGGCAGGCATGGCTCTATTCCTGGAAAAAATCAATCGGAAATTCCTGTTCGACAGACTCTCCAAACGGTCTGAGTGGCAGCTCCTCAGGGCTAAAACCCCGAAAGAGCGGATGGAAACCTCGAAAAAAATCTCCATGGCCACCTTCCGTCAGGACGTGTGGGACCGGGAACTGGGCAAGGGGGGACTTATCGGCGACCTCCAGGACATGGAACGGGGAGCCATCCCCATAATTACCAAGGGAGAACTGCGCAGGTTCCTACCCATGTGGGAGAACAACCAGTATAAATCTCCCTGCCAGATGGCATGCCCCATCGGCATCCCCATCCAGGAGCGGTGGCACATGATCCGTTCGGGCCTTGTGGATGAAGCCCTTGAACTCAGCCTGGCCCATACCCCTTTCCCGTCAACGGTGTGCGGGTATCTCTGCCCAAGTCCGTGCATGGCATCCTGCACCAGGAACACCCAGACCATGGAACCCATTGATGTGAGAATCATCGGCAGGGCAGGGCAGGAGACATCGGCCCCTTCTCCCGCGGCAAAAAGCGGCAGGACCGTGGCCATCATCGGAGCTGGCCCGGGAGGGCTGTCCGCAGCCTGGCACCTGACCCTGCGGGGACACGAGGTTGTGGTGTTTGACGAGGCAGACACCCTTGGCGGCAAAATCGCCTCGCTGATACCGGACTCCAGGATTCCCAGACAAACCCTGGCAGAAGAGCTGGGCCGCATCCGGAATCTGGTTTCCGATATCCGGCTCGGGCAGACAATTACCTCCAGGGAATTCAAGAAGGTCACCCAGGAATTTGATTTCACAATAGTGGCCGCCGGAGCAAAAAAGCCCAGGCGCCTTCCCCTTCCCGGTGCGGAAACCGCCATTACCTATGCGGATTTTCTGTCTGCAGCCAAGACCGGGGCCATCAACCCCGGCAAGCGTGTGATTATCATCGGGGCCGGCAACGTGGGGTGCGATGTGGCCACCGAGGCCTATCGCCTGGGTGCCGAGACCGTTACCATGATCGATGTCCAGAAGCCTGCGGCATTCGGCAAGGAAAAGCAGGAGGCCGAGGCAGCAGGAGCAACATTCAGGTGGCCCTGTTTCACCCGGGAGATCCACCCGGGCGGCGTACTCCTGGATGACGGAGAATTCCTGGAATCCGACACCGTGGTTATCTCCATCGGTGATGTCCCGGACCTGGATTTCCTGAGTGCATCCCTGACCCTGAGGCACGGTTTTGTGGTTGCCGACGGGCTGGGGCGCACATCCGACCCGCGGATCTTTGCCATCGGAGACGCTGTCATGCCCGGACTTATCACAGATGCCATCGGCGCCGGGAAACGGACAGCCGAAGCCATTGACAGGATCATGGCCGGTAAAAACCCGGAAACCACGGATGCCAGACCCATGATCGACACCCGGAGGGTGAGCCTGGAGTATTTCAACCCCATGGGTACCGGTTTTGACACCCTGGACCGATGCGGCAGCGAATGCGCATCCTGCGGACGGTGCCGGGATTGCGGCATCTGCGTTGCCATGTGCCCGGAAGGTGCCATCTCCAGGTCCCAGGGCTCCAATGGAAAATACGCATACAATGCGGATCCGGACAAATGCATCGGGTGCGGGTTCTGCGCCGGGGCCTGCCCCTGCGGCATCTGGAACCTGGTTCCCAACACGCCCCTGTGAACCGGGGGCACCGTTTTGACACACAACCGAAATGGAACCTTTTATGAAAGCACTACTAGCACTTGAGGATGGCAGAACATTCCCCTGCCGGAGCTTTACCGGCAACGGGGAAGCCAAGGGGGAGGTCGTATTCAACACCTCCATGACCGGATACCAGGAGATCCTCACGGATCCGTCCTACTATGGCCAGATGGTCACCATGACCTATCCGCTTATCGGTAACTACGGCGTATGCCCAGAAGATGTGGAGTCGGACAGAATCCAGGCCGAAGCCCTGATTGTCCGGGAATACATCGACTTTCCCAGCAACTGGCGCTCCACGGGCACCCTGGCCGATTACCTGAGAAAGGAAGGGGTTCTCGGTATTGAAGCTCTGGACACCCGGGCCCTGACCCGCCACATCCGCAACTCCGGAGCCATGCGGGCCGTGATCTCCACCACGGACCTGGATCCCTTTTCCCTGGTCCAGCGGGCCAAAGAAATCCAGCCCATGGTAGGCTGCGACCTTGTACGCTTTGTCACCACGGCCGTTCCCTTTTTCTGGCGTGACAACAAGCCGGACTATGTGGCTGAAGGATGTGTTCTCGACCCGTCGGTATGGCGTTTCAAGGGGAAAAAGCACTCCGTGGTTGCCCTGGATTACGGCATAAAATACAATATCATCCGATGCCTGGAAAACGTTGGCTGCGAGGTTCTGGTAGTCCCGGCCGCAACCAGCGCGGACGCCATCCGGCAGCTGGCGCCGGACGGCGTTTTCCTGTCCAACGGACCAGGTGACCCGGAACCGCTCACTTATGCCATTGACACCATCCGGAGCCTGTTGGGATCGGTTCCCATCTTCGGCATTTGTCTGGGCATGCAGCTCCTGGGACTGGCCATGGGAGCTAAAACCCACAAGATCAAATTCGGTCACCGGGGCGGCAACCAGCCCGTAAAGAACTGTGCCAGGGGCAAGGTGGAAATCACCTCCCAAAACCACGGCTTTGCTGTGGACATCAACACCCTGGAAGCCGTAAATGCCCAGATGACCCACATTAATCTGAACGAGCGTTCCCTGGAGGGCATCAAAAACGACACGCTCATGGCCTTTGCCGTCCAGTACCATCCCGAAGCCTCACCCGGTCCCCATGATGCAGCCTATCTCTTTAACCAGTTTGCAGCGATGATGGATAAGTAACCCCATGCCAAAACGGACAGACATAAACAAAATACTGATTATCGGTGCAGGCCCCATCATCATCAGCCAGGCCTGCGAATTCGACTACTCCGGAACTCAGGCCTGCAAGGCCCTGAAGGAAGAGGGGTATACGGTGGTACTGGTCAATTCCAACCCGGCCACCATCATGACCGACCCTGAAACAGCAGACCACATCTACATCGAACCGGTTACTCCCGAAACCGTGGCCAAGGTCATTGAAAAGGAAAGGCCCGATGCCATCCTTCCCACCCTGGGAGGCCAGACCGGCCTGAACACAGCCATCGAAGTCGCAAACATGGGCGTTCTCGACCGGTTCAAGGTTGAAATGATCGGCGCTTCCGTGGAAGCCATCAAAAAGGCCGAGGACCGGGAACTGTTCCGGGATGCAATGAACAGGATCGGCCTAAGGATTCCCAGGAGCGGATTTGCCACCAACATGACCGAGGTCGAGCAGGTGTCTGCGGAAATCGGATTCCCCATCATCGTACGTCCCAGTTTTACCCTGGGAGGCACCGGCGGCGGGGTTGCCTACCACCCTGAGGAACTGGCAGAAATGGCCAAAGGCGGTATGGAGGCCAGCCTGATACACCAGGTCATGCTGGAGGAATCTGTCCTAGGATGGAAGGAGTATGAGCTGGAAGTCATGCGTGACCATGTCGGCAACGTGGTCATTATCTGCTCCATCGAAAACATCGATCCCATGGGCGTTCACACCGGTGACTCCCTAACCGTGGCACCGGCCCAGACCCTGTCGGACAAGGAATACCAGAAGATGCGGGACGCGGCAATCGCCATCATGCAGGAGATCGGCGTGGACACCGGCGGTTCCAACGTCCAGTTCGCCATCAACCCCAAAGACGGGGAGATGATCGTGGTGGAAATGAACCCCAGGGTGTCCAGGAGTTCCGCCCTGGCCTCCAAGGCAACGGGTTTTCCCATTGCCAAAATCGCGGCCAAGCTGGCAGTAGGCTTCACCCTGGATGAGATTCCCAACGATATCACGGGAGAAACCCTGGCCTGCTTTGAACCTTCCATTGACTATGTGGTTGTAAAGATCCCCAGATGGACTTTTGAAAAATTCCCGGAGGCCGACGATGTCCTGTCAACGGCCATGAAATCCGTTGGAGAAACCATGTCCATAGGCCGGACTTTTAAAGAAGCTCTCCAGAAGGGCTTACGCTCCCTGGAGATAGGCCGCTTCGGGTTCGGGGCCGACGGCAAGGACCCTGCCCCCGGAGCGGTATCCCAGACAGACCTTGAGTTTAAACTGGTAACCCCCAACTCCCAGAGGATCTTTTACCTGAAATATGCCCTGGAAAACGGCATGTCCGTACAAACCATCAACTCCCTCACCAGCATCGACCCCTGGTTCCTGTACCAGATGAAACAGCTGGTGGAGCTAGAAAAGCAGATCAGCCTGGCAGGCCCGGACATGTCCCGGGACATGCTGGAAAAGGCCAAGCGCTGGGGCTTTTCTGACCGGCAGCTCGCCCACCTCACCGGTCTCACCGAGGAAAAGATAGAAACACGCAGGAAAAAACTGGGCATCGTTCCCGTATACAAACTGGTGGATACCTGCGCAGCCGAATTCAGGGCGTCCACCCCCTATTACTACTCCACCTATGAAAAAGAGTGCGAAGCCAGGGTGTCGGACAGGAAAAAAGTGATCATCCTGGGCGGCGGACCCAACCGAATCGGTCAGGGCATTGAGTTTGACTACTGCTGCGTTCACGCATCCTTTGCCCTCAGGGAAGAAGGGGTTGAAAGCATCATGGTCAACTCCAACCCGGAAACGGTGAGCACCGACTACGACACCTCGGACAAACTCTACTTCGAACCCCTGACCAGGGAAGATGTGCTTCATATCGTGGAAAAAGAAAAACCCTTTGGCGTCATTGTCCAGTTCGGCGGCCAGACTCCCCTGAACCTGGCAACCGCCCTCCAGAAGGCCGGTGTCCCCATTATCGGGACCAGCCCGGAAAGCATTGACCGGGCCGAGGACCGGGACCTGTTCCAGACCATGCTCAAGAAGCTGGGCATTGCCCAGCCTGCCAACGGCATTGCCCACAACCTGGAAGAGGCACAGGCCATAGCCAGGGAAATCGGGTATCCGGTCATGGTGCGCCCGTCCTTTGTCCTGGGGGGCCGGGCCATGAAAATCGTGTATGACGAGGTGGATCTCAAAGAGTTCTTTCACCTGGCCGTACTGGCGTCCCCGGATCATCCCGTACTCATCGACCAGTTCCTGGAAGATGCATTTGAACTCGATGTGGATGCCATTTCCGACGGCCACACAACCATCATCGGCGGCATGATGGAGCACATTGAAGAGGCGGGAATCCACTCGGGAGATTCGGCCTGCGTGCTCCCACCCTACAGCATTTCCAGGGAGAACATCGATGAAATGACCCAGGCTACCAAGGCCCTGGCCAAGGAACTCAACGTCATCGGCCTCATGAATATCCAGTTCGGTATCATGGACGGCAAGGTCTATGTCATTGAGGTCAACCCCAGGGCTTCCAGGACCATACCCTTTGTCAGCAAAGCCACAGGCGTTCCCCTGGCAAAACTTGCCACCAAGGTCATGCTGGGAAAAACCCTGGCCGAACTCGGACTTACCCGGGAAATCATCCCCTCCCACTATTCGGTCAAGGAGGCGGTCATGCCCTTTGACCGTTTTGCCAAGGTGGACCCCGTACTTGGACCCGAAATGAAATCCACGGGCGAGGTCATGGGCATCGACAAGGACCTGGGTGCGGCCTTTGCCAAAGCCCAGCTGGGTGCAGGACAGAAACTGCCCACATCGGGCACGGTGTTCATCAGTGTCCAGGACAACGACAAGCCCACGGCACTTTCTGTGGCCCAGGAGTTCTATGATATGGGATTCAAGCTCATGGCCACCCGGGGAACAGCCATGTACCTTGAGGAGAACGCCATCCCGGTCAAAGTTGTCGAGAAGGTCTCCACAGGCCGGCCCCATGTCGTTGATGCCGTGAAAAACAATGAAATCCAGCTGATCCTCAACACCGGAGCCAGCCGCCAGACCAAACGGGATGGTTATGAGATCCGCAGATCTGCCATCCAGTATAAGATCCCTTATGCCACAACAACAGACGGAGCCAGGGCCATTGCCATGGCCATCCGGGCCTTGAAAAAGGAAACCCTGACCGTCAAGTCAATCCAGGACTATCATTCTGAAGGTAGAAAACAATGATCGATGATGATGAACGACCCAGGGACGAGTGCGGTGTATTCGGTATTTACCGGCACCCCGAAGCAGCACAACTGACCTATTTCGGCCTCTACGCCCTCCAGCACCGTGGCCAGGAAAGCGCCGGAATCTCCGTGGCCAAAGAGGGGAACAAGATTTACTCCCACAAGGGTATGGGCCTTGTCCACGATATCTTTGACATGAAGGACCTGGAGCGCATCGGTGCCGGATCAGCCATCGGCCATGTCCGGTACTCCACTACAGGAGACTCCAACCTGGTCAATGCCCAACCCTTTGTTGTCCAGCACAAGGGCCGGTACTACGGCGTGGCCCACAACGGCAACCTGGTCAACGCCCATATCCTGAAGCGGGAACTGGAAGAGAGCGGCTCCATCTTCCAGACCACCATGGATTCGGAGGTGTTTCTCCACCTGTTTGTCAAAAACCTCAAACAAGGCAACATCATTGCAGCCATCCAGAAGGTGGTTTCCAAAATCCAGGGGGCCTATTCCTTTATCCTGCTGACCTGCAAGGGGGAGGTTATCGGCGTCAAGGATCCCAACGGTTTCCGTCCCCTGGCCCTGGGCAAGCTCAACGGCCACTATGTCCTGGCATCGGAGAGCTGCGCCTTTGACCTGGTTCAGGCTGAGTTTGTAAGGGAGCTGGAACCCGGTGAGATCGTCATCATCAATGAGGACGGTGTCACCAGCATCATGCCGGAACCTCAGCTACCGCACCCCCGCAGGTCTTTATGCATTTTCGAGTACATCTACTTTGCCCGGCCCGACTCCACCATCTGGGGAAAGAACGTGTACGAAATGCGCAAGGCTTTTGGCCGAAAACTGGCCCTGGAAGCACCTGTAGAGGCCGATATTGTAATGCCCTTCCCGGATTCGGGCAACTATGCCGCCCTGGGGTATGCGGAAGCTTCGGGCATTCCCTTTGAAATGGCCATGATCCGAAACCATTATGTGGGCCGGAGTTTCATCCAGCCCACCCAGAGCATGCGTGACTTTGCGGTCCGAGTAAAACTCAACCCTGTCCGGGAACTGATCAAGGGCCGGGATATCATCATCATCGAGGATTCCATTATCCGTGGAACCACTGCAAAAACCAGGGTCAAAGCCCTGAGGGAGCTGGGCGCCAAAAAGGTGCACATGCGCATCTCTTGCCCGCCCCACAGGTTCCCCTGCTACTATGGTATCGATTTTTCAACCAAGGGTGAACTGGTGGCTGCCAGCAAGACCGTTGAGGAATTGACCACCTTCCTTGGCCTGGATTCTCTCCACTACCTGTCCATCCTTGGAATGCTGGAAGCCAGCGGGGTAGACGACCCAGAGCAGAGTTTCTGTAAGGCCTGCTTTGACGGTTCCTATCCCGTTGATTTTGACCCGAACCTGACCAAACAGTGCATGGGGTAGGCAATGCCCAGACAGACCGTGGCCTTTTCCCGGGACGCATCCAACCTGTTCTTTCACATCCTGACCGGGTGCAACCTCTCGTGCAGCCACTGCTACATCAACAAAACCCAGCACGGGGACAAGACCCCTGGACATTGCCACTATTAAAAAGTGGCTTGGGCTGTTCGCCCGGCGCTGTACCGCCATCAACGTCATTTTTCTGGGTGGAGAACCGACCCTCCACCCAGACCTTTCCCTGGCTGTGAAGGAAGCCCGGCGCCTGGGGTTCAAATCAATTACCATCGACACCAACGGGTACCTGTTCCATGGTATCCTGGACAGGATAACCCCCGATGAGGTGGATTTTATCAGTTTCTCCCTGGACGGTGCCACTGCCGGGACCAACGATTCCATCCGGGGAAAAGGATCCTTTGCCGCCTGTACAGCCGGAATCCGTCAAGCAGTCAGCCGTGGGTTTTCAACATCCATGATCTATACGGTGAGCCACAAAAACATCCATGAGCTGGCCATGATGCCCGACCTGGTGAAACACCTTGGAATCAATCGTTTTTTCATCCAGGTCATCGGTATTCGGGGAGACTCGGCCAATGAAAAACACGGCCTTCAGGTTTCCAGGAAATCCTGGATGGAGGTGGTCCCGAAAGTGGCGCAACGCATTGCGCGAAGCGGTATTACGGTCACCTATCCCACGGTTTTCCTTGGCCCGGAAGAACCATTCCAGTGTGCCGGCCGTGTTGCCGACAACTATTTCATCTTTCCCAACGGCAGGGTTTATCGCTGCCCCATCTGTGAGGACTTTCCGATCCACAGCCTGGAGATCGCCAATGACGCACTGATTCCCAGACCCGGGATCAACGAGGCCGACCTGTTCAACCTCACCATTGCCGAAGGGTGTGTCATGAACCGGCTTATCCAGCCGGGGAACCTCAGTTACTGTCATGACGGGAAACCCTCCTATCAGATCGCCTGCTGCCTTCTCAAAGAAGAGATCCTGCCCTGACAACCTGATCCAACACCGGGATCCGGGAAAGCACATCTTTCAAGGCATGAACCACCCCATAAAACACATTGGTCTTTTGCCGCAGGAGCCGATTGTCCAGGTTCTGAAACATCTGGTGCCTAAGTCCCCTGGAAAACTCCAGTTGTACCCCTTGACCTTTCCGGCCCCTATTGCAGATATTATCCGGATGGCTGCCCTGGGTTCCAGGCCTCCTGCTCCACCTGGCCCGGACTCCTGCATCCTGCAGTGCCAACCGGATATCTTCGCCATGGAGTCTGTCCCTGCCCCCGATGATCACTATTGAATCCATGGAATGATGACCATGGATGGCAACCACCCAATCACAACTGCCGATCATGGCCAGACCCCGGGGTTCGTCAAACTGGGTGCTCGTAATGTGGAGAATTGAATTGCCCTGTTTTTTGATCCCTTTAAATGCATAGAAATTATGCTCTTTCCCTGCTAGGGCATCGGCAATATCCACGGTTCCGGGTTCAATTCCTCCGCCGTGGGGAGCGATTACAATAAGCTGGGACCTTCCTTCCCTGGTCAGAAGGACATAATCCCGGTCCTGCTGTTCATGGTCTTTTAGCGCTTGGTAACATGAATAGTTATCCACAATTTGAATTCCATTGGGTCCGGTTCCCGTGATTGATAAACCGTTTACCATCACCATACATGCCCTGTACCGGTCGTGACAATACTTTTTACATGATCCCGCCACCGGTTGGGGTATTCTGCACAGCAGCAAGGTTCATGGAAGCCCTGGGCAGAAAATCCATACCCCAAAGACAGGAAAGCGATAAATGATAAGGAAAAAAATCGTGGAAAAAATTTTAAGGTAAAAGAGCTGCCGATATGCAGAGCGTGGGTGGTCGCCCTACATACCGGCAGATTGGGAGGGTTAGTTATGGATTATTATCCCCATACGCCCATTCCAAAAGAAGCCACGAATGAAATCAGAGCAATCAAAACCACGATGAGCCATTTATCTTCGGCTTTCATATGCCACACTCCTTTTTGTCCATTGCATAAGCGTTATTGCTTGACCACCAGCATTTGCTCAACGTCTGCCCTTCTGATCTGGGTTTCATTGGTCGTGGACATTTCAGCCTTGAAGGTGAGTGCCCACATCATGATGATACCCAGGATCCACCAGAATATCTGCCAGGACCACAGGGGCGGGAAACCGCAGAAAGAGAAGGCCGAGTTGCCCATGATACAGGCCGGTCCAATGGCAAAGAAATACCAGATAGGTACGACCCATTTCATGGCATCCCGCCATTTCTGGCCGCTTGGGGACGGAGAATCGATGCTGTCTATCCATGTCCGCACCTCAGCCTGGCGTTTTCTGGTTTCCTCGCTGTTATTGATCCCCAGCCCCTTGACTGCAAAGGCCACCACCAGACCCACAAAAAGACCCCAGAACGCGCTATGCATTGACAGGGGGTTCGGCCATACCTTATAGGTAAGGAAAACCGCCACCATTCCAGCTATCAAGCCCAACAACACACCCAGTGACGGCATTTTTATTCCATAGTGGGTACCCAGGAGCGGTAAGTACATCAGGAACCCGAAAGCCGTTGCCAGGGCGCCCAGAATAACCAGGGCGGCAGTGGAGGTCATACCGATGATAAGGGCGAGGGCAGTCAAAACCGTGGCCAGGATCCGGTTCACCCAGAGCTGTTCTATGTCACCGGCCTGCTGTTTCCGAATATATCTCCAGTAAATATCCCTTAGCAGGATGGAACCGCCTGTGTTTATGTATGGAGCGGCCGTGGAATGGATGGCTGCAATGGCTCCCATGAATACAATCCCGACCATGAAAGGAGGGAGGAACTGTTTCATCAGCATGGGGACCAGGTCCCGGTCAAGGAGTTTCTGGAAAGCCGGATCTCCGGTCAACTCAAGAATTTTACCGCCCATTCCCTGAAAGGCCGTAAAGAAGAACAGTGCAAAACCAACCACGAAGGTGGACATGAAGGTCTGCTGCCAGGCCAGGGGTTTTGGAGACTTTATGCCGAAGTTCCACATGATAAAAGCAGGTGATGACTGGATACCCATGAGGGCAAACATGTATGTGAGGACCATTACGGAGGTCCATGCCTCTGTCCCTTTTTTTCCAAGACCGAAAGTCATGACATCCGGCACCGTTAGAAATTTCGGGTCTACCTTTTCCATGAGACTCTGGCTGAAGGCAGTCCATCCCCCGAAGGAGGGATGAACAATGACATAGTACCCCAGAAGCACGATCCCTAAAACCAGCAGGATGAACTGGATAACCCCGACCCACGCACTGGCCTTTATACCGCCGGCACAAACGTAGAACCATACGATAACGGCCAGGAAAATGGCGCCAACCCGGTAATCAACTCCGGTGATGACGTTGAACAGTGCGCCTGCGGCCATGAGCTGGACGGCGCAGTAGAACAGGGAATAGAATACCGCAGCAAGAACAACTACCCATCGCATGGATTCGCTGTTGTAATAGTAGGCAAACATATCGCCTGGCGTGATGAACCCGTACCGTTTTCCAAGCAACCAGTTCCGCTTGGCAAAAAATGCGCCGCTGATGGGTATTGTCAGAACATAAAATGAGGCGAAGGCATAGGCCAGGCCGGCTTTATAAATAAGCCCCGGGTGACCGATAAAAGTCCACCCGCTGAATGACGCGGCTGTTGCGGCCATGAGGAAAGCAATAAAAGGAATCGACCTACCTGCAACGGCATAGCCGGCTGATGTTTTTTCTTTGAAAAACTGTCTGAGTCCCTCATACAGGCAGTATACGATATACAGTCCCAACATGATATATACCCATGTAACCGAACTCATAATTTCCCCTTTCCTTAAGTAAAATTTGGTTTGAAATAGCTGGCACCCCTGCCTGGAACCCTTGACACGTTTGCTCCTCCTTCCCCCATTTCAAAACGTGTGCTTGTAATTTATTTTGAAGAAACTTGCCCTTCTAACAAATTAACTAATTGTTTTTATAATAAATATTTGAGATAATCATCCCAGGTCCATACAGGCCCGGCACCAAAATTACAGGTATCCCCTTAAAGCGATCCGTGGACCTGTAGATCAGTTAGGAAGGAAATTTAACAGAAAGGTGTTTGCTTGCCGGTCAGGGATTTCAGGTTTCTGGACCGGGCGGTGCAATATAGAAAAGACTGGAGGAGACGATGCCTGGTTATGGCTGCATCATGTTTGTCATGTTTTACCGAAAAGCATCTCATTTTCGCAACTCCGACAATACCGATTAGGTGTCTGCTGGAAAGCTCATGCCAATAGGTACAAAATGAATCTAATTCAGTGACTGATGCGGACTATAAAATGCTTTTTTCAGATAGTCAATAGAAAAATTTGTCCATAAATCAACAAATCCGATCCCGGTTCCACTTTCAGGGTAAGTCCCATGGTTATCAAATTTTCAATTGACTTTTTTTGAACCCGAATTATAGCTTTCTGCACATAACCCGGTGTTATTGCATAAGCAAGGGAATTCTGTATAATTAGAAGGTTGCTCGACCACTGCGGTTAAGATCCACTCATATGTTCCACATGGAACAATTCCGGCACCTGACCTCCCATATGGATGTTAGGAAATCCATGAGGTCACCTATCGCCATAACCAAATTTTGGGTTTTCCAAGGGGCCGCAGTTGATCATCCTGGGATTCAATTCACAAACCTTGTCTCCGATAACATTGTTGAAGACGATGGGGCGACGAACCATGATCATTTTATGCCTGGAGCCCTGCACTTGACTGCGGCAGGGGCTGATATCGATTCTGTTCAGACGAACGTTCCACGTGGAACCTTTACCCGGAGACCCCGGCGTATGCGATCGAACCAGTGTGATGCGCGAGGATCTCTGCAAGACATACAAACTGGATTGATTACTGGAAGCATTACCGATGTTCTATAAGACTGAACACATAAGCAAATTATTTGACCGGGATTGGGCAAGGCCTGTTAAAAATGACTGTTGGATCAAGAGAATAAACCAGGGCGCGCCAATGACCCGGCAGTTATTAGTCAGGTCAATAACAACAAAGGGCGGGACCGACTGGACAGGCAAGAAGATAAGGGATATAGTGTTACCTCTTGAAGCAAGTATTCAACCGTGACCCTTACAAGGTAAATTTCAGGCTCGAGGAAAAATTAACATTCCATGGCTTCCGGACGGTCAACAACCGGGAGCGTTAACAAAAAGGCAGGTGACATGAAAGGATATGTCCAGATTTATACGGGCAATGGAAAAGGAAAAACCACAGCATCCCTGGGACTGGCTGTCAGGGCAGCAGGGGCCGGACTCAAGGTGTTTATCATCCAATTCCTGAAACAGGGGGATTATTCGGAAATCAAGGCACTGGAACGGTTCAAGGATCTGATTACCATAGAGCAGTATGGTCTTGGAAAATTTGTCAAAGGACAACCATCACCTGAAGACGTGGCAGCAGGGCAACAGGGATTTATGCGGGTGGTCGAGGTGCTGACAAGAGGAGAACATGATGTTGTCATCGTGGAAGAAGGGAATGTGGCCGTAATGTGCAACCTGATTTCAGAACAGGGCCTTCTTGACCTGATCCGCTTGAAACCTGACCACGTGGAATTGGTGATCACAGGCAGGGGAGCGACACCTGCTCTCGTGAAAGCAGCAGACCTTGTAACTGAAATGATTGAGATCAAGCACTACTATTCCCAGGGGGTCATGGCCAGGACAGGGATAGAAAAATGAGCCTATTGAAATCCGTGGCTGTATTTGGAACTGGATCCGATGTGGGAAAGAGCATCGTGGCCGCTGCCCTGTGCCGCTGTTTTTCAGATGCCGGTATTGACGTAGCACCGTTCAAGGCACAGAACATGTCCAACAATTCAGGCATAACGCCGGAAGGCCTGGAGATGGGCAGAGCACAGATCGTCCAGGCTGAAGCTGCAAGACTGCCTCCCCATGTTGATATGAACCCTGTACTGCTGAAACCCACTGGAGAGACGGGTTCACAGGTCGTCCTCCTGGGCAGGGCAACAGAAAACAGTACTGCACTTGGGTTTCACATGAAAAAGGACATCTATTTCATGCAGGCTTGCAAGGCCTATGACAGGCTCAGGGCCGCCCATGATCTCATTGTTCTGGAAGGGGCAGGATCCTGTGCCGAGGTTAATCTCATGCCATCGGATATTGTCAATTTCCGCATGGCGGACCATGCCGATGCCAATGTTGTACTGGTGGCGGACATTCACAGGGGCGGTGTGTTCGCCCAGATAGTCGGAACTCTGAATTGTCTTCCCGAGAGCTGGAGAAAGCGGATAAAAGGTTTTGTCATTAACCGGTTCAGGGGTGATATTACCCTGTTCAGGGATGGGGTTAAATGGATAGAAA
Organism: Pseudomonadota bacterium; assembly: GCA_043806875.1. GTDB lineage: Bacteria > Desulfobacterota > Desulfobacteria > Desulfobacterales > Desulfobacteraceae > JAZDGN01. Next base: position 25,928 of record JAZDGN010000052.1, on the reverse strand, counting down.
ACCAGACCGGAAAGCCAGTATACGGGGTGCTTCCCTGGTATTCCCATTTCAGAATGGACGCCGAGGACTCTGTGGAGATTGAAAACCTGGACAGCCTGTGCCCCAGGAACCCAGAAAAACCAACCCTGGCAGTTATCCGGCTGCCACACATTTCCAACTTTACGGATATCCATGCCCTTTCCGGGTGCCGGAATTTCCAGACCGTATTTACGGAAAAACCAATGGCCCTGGCAGGGGTCAGGGCTGTCATCCTGCCCGGCTCAAAAAATACCAGGGCAGACATCGCGTGGTTGAAACACACTCGATGGGATCAGGCAATAAAGAATTTTGCAGCGCAGGGGGGGCATGTCCTTGGAATCTGCGGAGGATACCAGATACTGGGAACCCTGGTCGAAGACCCCTATGGCCTTGAAGGAGAGCCGGGAATATCGGATGGACTTGGCCTGCTTCCAGTAACAACAGTACTCAAGGCTCCGAAAATGACAACCGTGAGTAGATTCACCTGGGATGGTACTCCGGGGTCCGGTTATGAAATCCATATGGGTCAGACCACAAGGAACGCAGGGAACCCTCTGTTCAGGGTAATATCCAGAAACAAGCGGGACTGTGCTGATGAAGACGGTTGCATATCAATGGACGGACGGGTACTGGGGACTTACATGCACGGGTTGTTTGACACACCGGATATTATGGTGAAATGGCTGGTCCGTGCGGGCTTTCCTATGAACCTGGAGACCTGCCGGGGTCAGTCAAGGGATGAGAATTATCAACGTTTGAAAGAGCACTTTGAGACCCATATGAATATGGAAGCACTCATGGCCCTGATAAAACAATAGCAGCATTATCCACCAGAAACATCAATGGCAGGGGTAAAACGGGAACCCATTCTATGAAAACCGAAATCACTCTGGTAATCGGCGGGTGCAGGAGCGGTAAAAGCCGCTACGCACTTGACAAAGCAAACTCCCTTGGGGGTACAAAAAACATGTTCATCGCCACATCCATCCCCGAAGATCCTGATATGGAGGACCGGGTGCGTCGTCACCGGAAGGAACGCGGAAATAAATGGATTACCGCAGAAGTGCCAGTGGATATCGCAGCGTGCATCCATGAACAAAGCAGCGGGGCTGATGTAATCCTGGTGGATTGTCTGACCCTCTGGGTATCAAACCTGATGCTAAGTAGAGTTGACCATGACGGAATTCTGGAAAAAACAAGGGCGTTAGTCGAGGTTCTGGGTAAGGCTTCGTGTCCCGTAATTCTGGTCTCCAATGAAGTCGGGGCGGGAATCGTGCCAGAAAACAGGCTGGCACGCCAGTTCCGGGACATGGCCGGATTTGTGAACCAACGCATGGCGGCGGCGGCTGACAAGGTTGTCTGGATGGTGGCAGGAATCCCTGTCACCGTCAAACATCCGGAAAAAAAACTTTTCTTGTAACTACAGAAAGTGTTGGGTTACAAAGCATAATCAAACCGGTAAGGACCGCGTGTAGTTCAGATCCATGACACTCGTATTCCATATCTTCTGAACGGTGGGGATTTGTCTTGATTCAAAGGGGAAATGCGGCTATTATCCATTGTTAGCGGTTTATTATTCCAGACGAATACGCATCTGACATGTATGATGTCTGGTAAAGGCACAACCCCACTGAATCACGTCTGAACCAAGACCCAATAGGAGGTTTCGCCATCATGCCCGTGAAAAAAAAATACTTAAAGTCAAAACCCGAATGTAAAACCACATTTATCCTTTCCAAGGAAGCCGCTGGCAATGCTGAATACGTCAACATCGTGGGCGATTTCAACAACTGGGATAGGGCTGCATCACCCATGAAACGGCTGAAGAATGGATCTTTTACCATTGATATCAACCTTGCCTGCGGCAGGGAGTACCAGTACCGGTTTCTCATGGACGGTATAACCTGGGAAAATGACTGGGCAGCTGACAGCTACATCCCATCCCCTATGGACGCCTGTGACAACTCGGTGGTGGTGATCGACAACTTGGAGTAACAGAGCCTCATGGCGAAACGGGCACAGTCGATTTTCCCATCCTGTCCTGTGCTCCGGAAAGTATGTCAACGCTGAAAAGGTGAACGATGACCATGCCGGATAAAACCAGCAGGCAGTTTTCTATTAAAAGCAGCATTGCGTTGTCGGCTTTTACCCTGGGCAGGACAACGGCTGGCCGCCTGAACTTGATTTTAGCAGCGCCCCTGACCGAAAAACCTCCTGATCTATTTTTACCGGATTCGGATTCCTGGTAGCGGACCTGCTAAAGACGATTATCCTGTGAGCGCAATTCATCCCTGCTCTCCTGAACCTAATAGCCAACCATGCAGTATGGTATTTCGGCGGTGTGGCCTTTCTGACCCTGGTGTTCGGACCCCTCTCCTGCTCGGGCCTGTGCCGAGGTTTGTCCAACCCTTCGGCCCCATCTATCCCGGGGAACATCAGGGTCTTCAGGTCAAGAAGCGGTCAGGAGTTTCCGGGCAAAGGACATGGCTTTATCCTTGATGGACAGGTCCAGTTTGTCCGGTGTGGTGCACGGACCTATATACAGTTCTCCAGCGCGCTCGGCTTTGTAGTAACGGCAAATCCGGTCAAAGGCCGTAAAAACAAGTTCAGCATTGTTTTCAAAGGGGCCTCCTCCGGTAATGAGCAGACCCAGTCGCTGGCCTTCCAAAAGGGAAAAATGGCCAGGCTGATGGTAGTTGACAACCAGACTGTAACTGCGGTCTATAAGTGCTTTTATCTGTGATGAAAATCCCCAGAAATAGAGGGGAGAGGAAAATACCACAGCCTGCGCTCTGATCATTTTATCAAGAATGGAAAGGGCATCGTCATTTCGGACACAGCCAATGATGTCCTGGCTTTCTTTACATTTACCGCACCCAAGACAACCGTTGATGTCCATGGATTCGAGATGGATAGATTCCACCTCATGTCCCATTGTCCTTATCTGGTCTTCAACCCAATGGAGGATGGTGCCTGTGTTCCCCTTTTTCCTAGAACTGCCGAGCAGGGTTATTACTTTCATAATTGGCTCCTGTATTTCATATACCGTTTAAATGACCGTGCATAATGCAACCGGGACGGAAACGATTATTTTTCCAACTAAAAGGTTTTCAGCATAATCCAGGAAACAGTTCCATGTCAACAGACGGAATTTATCGATCAGCTTATTGTGAAATTCTTATGGATAGTAACCTTGGCCGCAGCTCCCTAATGTCTAGAATTCTTCTTGACATTAGGGAGCTTGCCTGCGTATTTTACCCAGGAACCCAGAATGCTTGATCATGGAGGTCTGAACTCATTTCTTTACTGGTTTTTCCCTGGGAAATTCATGCGCCTGTTTCAAAAAACATACATCGTTTTTACGCTGGCCCTGGCATTCATACCCATGGTCCGTGATATGGCCCTTTCCATATTCTTCAACCACACCTTCCCGTTTTCAGATCCCGGGTCCGCTGTTTATGCCCTGATGGAAATCGGATTCATGGTGCTGGTGGGAATCACAGTCAGTATTATAGACATCCGGCGCAAAAATGAACTGGAATCCAGGGAAGTCCTTGATCGCATGGTCAAGGAAAAAACCGAAGAGATCAAGCTGACCCAGAAAATATCCATTGAGGCCATCGCCACCCTGGCTGAGTACCGGGACCAGGAAACCGGGAGGCACCTTCAAAGAATCCAGGAATATGTGAATACCATGGCCAAGGATCTGATGTTTTATTCCAGTTACCGGTACTACCTCGCACCCAAACCCGATTATATTGAAGAGACCACCATGGCTTCCATCCTCCACGATATCGGTAAAATCGCTATTCCCTATTCCATCCTCATGAAACCTGGAAAACTCACAGACGAAGAATTTGAAACCATCAAACGACATACGGTGTACGGAGCTGAAATTCTTGAGAAGGCGGACAAGGAATTCCGGGAAAAAACAGGAAAAAAAAGCTATCTCGCCCTGGCCCGGGACATAGCCCTTTTCCACCATGAGCGGTGGGACGGTTCGGGCTATCCAACTGGACGCCGTGGAGAAGACATCCCCCTGTCAGCGCGGATAATTGCCCTGTGCGACGTTTACGATGCTGTAACCAGTGACCGAGTTTACAAAAAAGCCTGGACCCATCAACAGGCAACGGAGATGATCCTGGATAACCGTGGATCCCACTTTGATCCTGAAATCATAGATTCATTCAAACGAATCGAAGATAATTTCAATACCATCCGCGCCAGGGGACGATCCTGAAAAGAACCGTGCGGATAGTCTTCACACTGGGCTCTGCACTCTTTGACTGATACTCAGGAACCTTATCGGCTCAGGACGACTACCGTTCGGAACCGGTAATCATTATCTATACCGACACTGATTTTTATGGCTTGCTCATGGCAAAAAAAGAATTGGAAACCGTACCGGGAGTTCAGGTAATGTCCATGTTTACTGAGGAACTCCTGGAAAAGGTCTCAGCCCAGACATCGGAACCCGGAATTGTGATCACTTCCTTCCGGACAGTCCCGCTCCTGTCCGGCCTGCCACGGCATATCCGGGTGATCTCCCTGAAAACGATTTACATCGAGCATGAACCTATGCTCAGCCATATACCCAGGATCATGACCTATAACCGGTTCCATGACGATGAAGGCATCAGCATACTGAGGAAATTCATCAGGAAAAACCCTAACCCAGAGGATGAGGTTCATGGAAATAATCGGCATTGACACAGGCGGTACCTTTACCGACTTCATTTATAAACACGACGGCAAATGGGGTGTGTTCAAACAGTTGTCCACTCCGTCCAACCCTGCGGAATCTGTTCTCAGCGGAATCAGGCGCATAACCAGTTCGGACGTCTTTCAGGTTGTTCATGGTTCCACGGTGGCAACCAACGCAATTCTGGAACGCAAGGGCGCGGTAACCGCCTTGATCACCAACCAGGGGTTTGAGGATGTGTTTGCCATCGGCCGGCAGAACAGGACCGAGCTGTATAACACCGGGTACAGGAAAGCCCCTTTGATTGTTCCGTCCAGTCTCAGATTCGGGGTCAATTGCCGGGTGACATGCGATGGCCAAGCCCATATCCCCTTTGACGAGAATTCAGCATCAGAAGTGGTCAGAAAAATAGCACAGTCCCAGGCAGAATCCATTGCTGTGTGCTTTTTATTTTCCTACCTGAACCATGGGGACGAACTCCGTATGGAAAAGCTTCTGGAACCTCTAAACATTCCAGTATCCCTGTCCCATCGTATCCTATCTGAATTCAGAGAATATGAACGAACATCCACAACCGTGGTCAATGCCTACGTGTCTCCGATCATGAAGCGGTATATCAACCATATTACCGAAAACCTCGGGGGGAAGGAACTGAGAATAATGCAATCCAACGGTGGATCCATTTCTGCTGCAACGGCCATGGATGAATCTGTGCGGACCATCCTGTCCGGACCGGCAGGCGGAGCCGTAGGGGCATTTGAGATCGGCAAAATGGCGGGAATGGACAAGCTCATCACTTTTGACATGGGCGGGACATCAACGGATGTGGCCCTTATCGACGGTGGACTTCCCCTTACCTTTGAATCTACCATTTCGGACTTTCCGGTCAAGGTTCCCATGATAGATATCCACACTGTGGGAGCGGGTGGCGGATCCATTTCCCGTATGGATGCTGGCGGGTCCCTGAAGGTGGGGCCCGAAAGCGCCGGCGCAGACCCCGGTCCCATCTGTTATGGTAAAGGACAGAGGATAACGGTCACCGATGCCAATCTTTACCTAGGCCGCCTGGTGCCAGAACAGTTTCTGGGCGGTAACATGACCCTGGATGTAAGCCGTCTGGAATCCCATTTCCAGGCCATGGCCAAAGAAGCAGGGTTGACGACCATTGCGCTGGCTGAAGGGATTCTGGCCGTTGCCAACACTGCCATGGAAAAAGCTATCCGAGTCATCTCTGTGGAAAGGGGGTTTGATCCGGCGGAATTCGCTCTGTTCTCCTTTGGCGGGGCCGGGGGACTCCATGCCGTATTCCTGGCGCGACTCCTCAACATTCCCATTGTGTTTGTTCCCAGGAACCCCGGTATCTTGTCCGCGGTGGGCATGCTCATGGCCGACGTGATCAAGGACTATTCCCTGACAGTAATGCTCAAACACGGATGCATTGACCATAACGGACTTTCACGTCTGTTTGAACCCCTGGAAACAAGGGGGATAGATGACCTTAAGGCCGAGGGAATCTCCCGGGGCAACATTACTGTTGAACGGTTCCTGGACATGCGCTACAAGGGTCAGTCCTACGAGATCATGGTCCCCTTTGACAGTGAGTACGAACAGCGCTTCCACTCCCTGCATGAAAAGAGTTATGGCTATGCGTCTCCTGAAAAAGCAATGGAGATCGTCAATATCCGGCTCAGGTCCAGGGGCACACCGGAAAAACCCGAATTCGAGATCCAGGCCTTTGCAGGCCCTGTGCCAGATACGGAAGCCTTTGCAGGGAAACGCTCCGTTGTGTTCAGCAAGATCACCCATGAGACGGACCTGGTACTGAGAAACCGCCTGAAACACGGTAACATCATCCAGGGTCCGGCCATTGTCCTGGAATATACCTCGACCCTGGTAATGCCGCCGGACACATGGGCCAGAGTTGATGCCTTCGGTAACCTGATCATCACCACCAGATCTGAAGGAGGCCGATGATGGATACGACCAATCCGGTTCTTCTGGAAGTATTCAAGAACAGGTTCTCATCCATCTGCGAAGAGATGGGTGTCACATTGAACCGCACCGCGTTTTCGCCAAACATAAAAGAGCGCCGGGATTTTTCCTGTGCCCTGTTCGATTCCCATGGCGAGATGATATCCCAGGCGGCCCACATTCCTGTACACCTGGGTTCCATGCCCATGTCGGTAAAAGCTGCCATCCGCAGCCGGACCTTTGAGCCTGGGGACATGGTCATGCTCAACGACCCTTACAAGGGCGGAACCCATCTGCCGGATATCACCATCGTGGCCCCGGTATTTTGTTCCGGAGACACTCCGGCCTTTTTAGTGGCCAACCGCGCACACCACGCCGATGTGGGAGGCATGACATCGGGTTCCATGCCCCTGTCCACCTCCCTGTTCCAGGAAGGGGTCATCATTCCGCCCCTGAAAATCATGAAAAAAGGTAAACGGGATGAGGATCTCATGGCATTGTTTTTAAACAATGTCCGAACTCCCCAAGAGCGTGAAGGTGATTTCTCAGCCCAGATCATGGCCAACATCACCGGTATAAAACGCATGCAGGAACTGGTGAACAAATACGGTTTGAAAACTGTGGAAACCTATGCCTCCCGTCTTATGGACTATTCCGAGACCATCACCAGAAAACAGATAAAAGCCATACCCGATGGTGTATACGAATTTGAAGACCAACTGGACGATGACGGTAAAGGGACATGCAATATACGGATTCATGTGATACTGACCATTGACGGTGACAGCGCAACCCTGGACTTTTCCGGATCCGATACCCAGGTAAAGGGCAGCGTCAATGCTGTCTACTCCATTACCCTGTCTGCTGTCATCTATGTGTTCCGGACCCTGATCCAGGAAAACATCCCTTTTAACGCCGGCTGCTTCAGGCCCATCCGGGTCATCACCAAGCCCGGAACCATAGTGGATGCCACCTTTCCTTCTCCCGTTGCCGGAGGCAATGTGGAAACATCCCAACGGGTGGTGGACACGGTTCTTGGGGCCCTGGAAAAGGCCCTGCCAGGGGAAATCCCGGCTGCCAGCCAGGGAACCATGAACAATGTCACCATCGGCGGAATCGACTCCAGGACAGGCGCTGCCTTTGCCTATTATGAAACCCTGGCCGGGGGCATGGGAGCCACGTCAAAATCCCACGGTGAAAGCGCGGTCCATTCCCACATGACCAATACCCTGAACACACCGGTGGAGGCCCTGGAATACAGCTATCCCTTCCTAGTGACCGAATATTCCATCCGGAAGCACTCGGGCGGGTGCGGAAAATTCTCCGGCGGCGACGGAATGGTCAGGGAGATGAAACTCCTGTCCGATGCCGAGGTCACGGTCCTGTCGGAAAGGCGATCTCTTCAGCCCTACGGAATTGAAGGTGGAGGCCCTGGAGCTTCGGGGAAAAACCTCATTATCCGGGACGGACAGGAGACAGTTATGCCCGGCAAATTCCATGCGGACCTCAAAAAAGGCGAGATTTTACGAATTGAAACCCCTGGCGGCGGGGGTTTTGGCAAACTATAACCCATGAATCACTTCAAACAAGGAGAAAAAAATGCTGCGTAAACTTTCAGGTATCATCATTGTCTGTCTGCTGGCTTCCGGTGTCGCCTTTGCCGACACCTCCATGAAGCTTGACCTAAACGCCATTTACGGCGCAACCAGCTTCCACACCATGGGAGCCATGGAATTCGCCAAGAGCGTGAAAGACTACTCCGGTGGCAGTGTGGACATTACGGTCCACGCCGGCGGAAGCCTGGGTTTTAAAGGACCAGAACTCCTCAAGGCGGTAAAGGATGCCCAGATTCCCATGAGCGATATCCTCATGGGCGTGGTGGCGGGAAGTGAACAGGTTTTCGGTATCAGCTCCCTTCCACGGCTTGCAGCTTCCTTTGAACAGGCCAGAAGCCTTTACAATGACTGCAGACCCCTGTATGAAGCCGCTGCCGAAAAATGGAACCAGAAACTGCTCTATGCTGCACCCTGGCCCCCCAGCGGACTGGTCACATCCACCCCAGTTGCCAGCGCCGCCGATATCAAAGGCCTGAAAACAAGGACCTATGACAAGAACGGCGCCAGCTTCCTGCAGGAACTGGGCGGCTCTCCCCTGTCCCTGCCCTGGGGGGAAGTGTATGCGTCTCTCAGAACCGGAATGATTGACTCTGTGCTCACATCCGCCGAGTCTACCAAGAACGGTAAATTCTGGGAAGTTCTCAGCAACTTTACCAACATCAATTACGCATTTCCCCTGAACATGGTCACCATCAACCTGGACTATTGGAAATCCATGTCCAAAACCCAGCAGGACGCTGTGCTAAAGGCAGCCGCAGAAACGGAAAAAACCCAGTGGCACAATGCCAAAGCAGCCACTGATGAAGCCCTGACCGTTATCAAGGACAACGGTTTCACCATTGCGGAGCCCACACCGGAGCTGTCAGCCCAGATGGACAAGGCAGCAGCCTTGATTGTTGCCGAGTTTACGGAAAAGGCTGACGACAAAGCCAAGGCAGTATTGAAAAAATACACCAAATGAAACGGTTGATAACCCTAATAGAGAAGGCGTCCCTTGTGGGCGCCTCTCTATCCGCACTGTTCATGGTGCTCATTGTCATCATTATTACCGTGGAGATCGTCCTCAGGGCCGGATTCAAAACCTCCACCATGATTTCTGATGAGTACAGCGCCTATTTTTTCGTGGCAGTGGTTCTTCTGGGTCTTGCCTTTACCCTCAAGGAAGAAGGACATATCCGGATAACTCTGGTTTCCTCTGCCCTGGGTACAAGAGCAGGGGCTGCTCTTGATATCGTGGCAACACTGGCGGCCATGGCCTTGACGTCCTTTACCCTGTTTTACGCATCCCGCATGGTTTTTGAATCCTGGCAGCTGAACATAACCGCAGACACTCTGGCCGAAACCCCCATCTACCTGTCCCAGATCGTCATCCCCATCGGATTGGCCCTGATGGATCTGCAGCTTGCAGCCCGCGTCATCAGGAGGTGGTTATGATCTCCGATCCCCTGATCATGGCCCTTGTCATGTTCGGATTCATGTTCCTGTGCCTGTTCTCCAGCCTGTGGATCGGGTTTTCCCTGATGGCCACGGGCATTTTCGGTATGCTGGTCTTTAATCTGAACCTGCCGCCGGTGCTCTCGGTGTGGGATAAGATCGGGGGCCTGCTGGCCAACTCCATTTACAACTCAACCAATTCCTGGTCTCTGACAGCCCTGCCTCTGTTTGTTCTCATGGGCGAGATCCTGTATAGGACTGCCATATCCTCAAAACTTCTCAACGGATTGCTGCCCTGGGTGGCTTCCATTCCGGGACGGCTTCTCCACATCAACGTTTTCGCCTGTTCCCTGTTCGCGGCCGTATCCGGATCCAGCGCAGCCACCACGGCAACTGTTGGGAAAATCACTCTGGATGAATTGTCTAGACGGGGGTATGACAGGAGCCTTGCCATCGGCTCCCTTGCCGGTGCCGGAACCCTGGGGTTTCTCATCCCCCCCAGCCTGATCATGATCATTTACGGCATTCTCTCGGACACCTCCATAGGTAAGCTTTTCATCGCAGGTATCCTGCCCGGCATTATGCTGGCCGGTTCCTATTCGATCTACATCATGATCATCGCCCTGATCAGACCCTCCATTGTTCCCGACAAAACAGAAACCTTTACCCTGAAGCAGAAGCTCAAAGCACTCAAAGATCTGGTACCGATTCTTCTTTTGATCGGTTCGGTACTGGGGGGGATTTACATGGGGATTACAACACCCACTGAAGCGGCAGCCATAGGGGTTATCGGCGCCCTTGTCCTGGCCGTGGCCTTCCGGAACCTGACATGGCCCACTCTGAAGGACTCCCTTTTCAATGCGGTAAAAACAACCTGCATGATCTGTTTCATTATCCTGTCTGCGGCCTTTTTGTCCCAGGTGGTGGGATTCGTGGGCATTGCCAGGGCCCTGAGCCTCTATATCGCAGAGCTGAACCTGTCCCCCTATCTTCTCATTCTGGTGGTGGGCCTCATGTACCTTGTCCTTGGCATGATGCTGGACGGAATATCCATTGTGGTCATGACCCTGCCCATTGTACTGCCCATTGTCGCAAGCGCTGGATTTCAGCCGCTCTGGTTCGGGATCTTCCTGGTTTTCATGGTGGAGTTGTCCCAGATAACCCCCCCAGTCGGGTTCAGTATCTTCGTTATCCAAAGTATGACCACGGAGACGGTCCCGGCCATCCTCAAGGCCACATTCCCTTTTTTCATGATCATGATTCTTATGGTCGTAGTCATCACCGTGTTTCCGGATATCATCTTCTTTTTGCCGGACAGGATGGTCAACTGAAGGTTACCCGCATTTGGTATAGCCGCAGCTGTGACAGGTCACGCACCCTTCTTCATGGCTGATGGCTGCACCGCACTCAGGGCACCGGTCTCCTTTCAGGGAATTCTCATGGGTCTTTTTACCATTGGCACCATACCTGTTCTCCAGGACCCGGCTGACCGCGTCAGGTATGGACAGGACAACCCCGCCTTTCTGGAACACGGCATGCTCACCGCCGATGCCCTTGAGCTGGTCGATGATGTCATGGACATCAACGCCTGATCTCAGAGCCAGGGAAATGAGACGGCCGATGGCCTCGGTCTTGGCCATGGTTGATTTCCCGGACTTGCCGATGGTGGCGAACACTTCAAAGGGGCGTCCGTCCATCTCGGTAACCGTGACATAGAGCTGTCCCATGCCGGTTTTCATTCGGGTTGTAAAGCCTTCCAGGGTTTCAGGCCTCTCCCTGACCGGTGTCGCAGATTTACCTTCCGCGCCATGCTGGCCTCCTACGGACAGAACCTGGTTCTTCTTGCTTCCGTCTCTGTAGATGGTAACCCCCTTGCATCCAAGGTCAAAGGCCATGGCGTAAATATCCCTGACATCGTCAACGCTGGCATGACGCGGTAGATTAACGGTCTTGGACACGGCGTTGTCCGTGTGTTTCTGGAAGGCGGCCTGCATGCGGATGTGCCATTCCGGAGAGATGTCATGGGCCGTCACAAAGACCTCCCGGATTGTTTTTGGAATCTCCTCCATATCTGCAATAGAACCGGCATTGGCGATCCGCTGCATCAGGTCGTCGGTGAAAAACCCCTTTTCCTTGGCAACTGCCTTGAAGCAGGGATTGACCTCCATGAGCTTGTCATTGTCCATGACCGTACGCACGAAACTCAAGGCAAACAGCGGTTCTATTCCGCTTGAGCATCCTGCAATGATGCTCAGGGTTCCGGTGGGAGCGATGGTGGTTGTGGTGGCGTTGCGGTACCGCGCATTCGGGTCTGCCTTGAAGATACTCTTGTCAAAGTTTGAAAAAACACCCCGGGTTTCAGCCAGGTCCCTTGAAGCATTGCGGGCTTCACGGTGGATGAATGCCATGACGGTTTCGGCAAGGGCAATGGCCTTTTCAGAGTTATAGGGGATGGACAGCATGAAGAGCAGGTCGGAAAATCCCATGACACCAAGACCAATTTTCCGGTTACCCTTGACCATGGCATCAATTTCTTCCAGGGGGTATACACTCATATCAATGGTATTGTCCAGGAAACGGACCGCCAGGTGAACCACGGATTTCAGGGCGTCATAATCCAGGCAGGTCTTTCCCTGGTCAGTTGTGACCAGGGCCGCCAGGTTGATGGAGCCTAGATTACAGGCTTCCATGGGGAGCAGGGGCTGCTCGCCGCAGGGATTGGTGGATTCGATCTCGCCAAGACCCGGTGTGGGGTTGTCCCGGTTGATCCTGTCCAGAAAAACAATGCCCGGATCGCCGTTGTGCCAGGCCTGGGTCACCAGGGCATCAAAAACCTCTGCTGCACATAGACTGCCCCTGGGCTGCTTGTTTCTCGGATCAATGAGATCGTAACTGTCACCGTTTCTGGCAGCCTGGATAAAGGCATCGGTCACGCCCACGGAAATGTTGAAATTGTTGAGGGATGCGTTGTCGTTCTTGCAGTGGATAAACTCCAGGATATCAGGATGGTCCACCCTGAGAATGGCCATGTTGGCCCCCCGGCGTGTCCCGCCCTGCTTGACCTGTTCCGTGGCCACATTAAAAATCCGCATAAAGGACACCGGCCCCGAAGCAACGCCTCCGGTGGACCCTACCCTGGAGTTCTTGGCCCTGAGCCTGGAAAAGGAAAAACCGGTACCACCTCCTGATTTGTGAATCATGGCGGCATTCTTCACGGCTTCGAAGATACCGGAAAGGGAGTCCTCCACCGGCAGGACAAAACAGGCGGCCAGCTGGCCAAGGACGGTCCCCGCATTCATCAGGGTCGGGGAATTGGGCAGGAACCTGAACCGGGTCATCATATCATAGAACGCGTCCCGTATGGCCTGCTTATTGGCTCCGTTTCCGTAGAACTCCTCGGCTTCCGCGATGCAGGAAGCCACCCGCATGAACATGGCTTCCGGGGTTTCGATAAGATTTCCTTTGCTGTCCTTCTGCAGGTATCTCCGTTCAAGGACAGCGGCCGTATTTTTGGAAATAACTGGGGCTGCATTTACTGTATTGTCTGCCATGATTACTCCACGATGGGGATTGAAAATTAGGTTTATATTGTGTCGAGGATAATTAGAAACACAATATGTGGTGGAAGTCAAGCAGGGAATGTGTAAATAATCCTGGGGGCCGGCAGGGTGGGAGATGCAGGTCTGGCAGGTATGCTTAAAACCCCGGGACAGAAAGAATTCACCTGCCTGTCCCGGGGAACCTAAAAAATATGGGCTTAATCCGAAGAGCGCCTACTGCAGCTTTGTGACTGAAAACGTCCCCGTATCATAGGGACTCGGGTATCCGCTTACATTTTGCGTATAGGAACCGGTAATAGTGTCTCCGCTGATCGTGCCGCTGGTATACTGCAAGGTTACCAGGTGTCCCAAGAAAACATAGGAGGCATTAAGTGTGACGACGTTGTCGATAATGGTACCGCCAATAGGAACGTCAGGCACATCGCCGATATCGGTGTCGGTGACATCCATGGTCCCGGTGAATACACTTCCCGTCTGAGTAAGGTACATGGTGACCCCTCCCGAGTCTCCGGGTGACATTGTACTCTGCCAGGTACCGTCCCAGGTCCCGGTGAGGTCGCTGGACCCGGCGCTGAAGTCGGTAACGGGTTTAGCTGCCGTGAACAGGAGGTTGGCCAGTTGATCGGCGTCCTTTTTCAACCCCTGCATGGTGATGCCGCACAGGTATGGACTGGAGGAGACAAGAATGATTTTCTGGATGGTGCTGAAACTGGCGGCCGGGAGCCAGTCGGTTTTCCACCCATCAATGGTATAGGCTGCCAGTATCCGGCTCCGTGCCGGGATGGTCACCGGGGCAGTGCCGAGTACAGAACCGCCGCCCAGGGCAAAGGCGGTGGCTACCGCAGGGACGCTATCCGTGTTGGTGACAGCGATTCCCTTGGACACCCCGTTGGTGGAAAATGTGCTGAAAAAGAAACCCAGGGATCCGCCCAGGGTATCGGAGAGGGTGAACTCGGCTGCCGGACCACCTTTGTACTCGTAGCAGGCCCTGAAAACCAGCGCCTGTGAGGAATAGGATATCATGCCCCAGGAGGCGCTGGGAGCCAGGGTTTTCAGGTTGATGGGACTGCTTTCGCTCAGGCGTGAAACCGTGTATGAGGTCGGCCCGTAGACCACGGCCCCATTGTTGTACAGGGTCAGGTCGAAACTTGCATTGACAAGGCCTGTATTATCCACTTGGAGGGAGTCCTTCCAATCGTCGTTTCCAGCTCCGGTAATGTGGGGGATATAGGCTTCCAGGGCAAGGGCCATGGACGAAAAACCCAGGATGATGACAATTGATAGAATCAAAGAAGCAGCATGCAATAGTTTTTTTCCCATGATCAGTCTCCTGCAATTCATTGTTGTTGGTGGAAACACCCATGCCCGGTACCAAGAAATCCAGACATGTACTAGGGTATAGCCGACAGCAGGGCAACTGTATCACGACTGGACCTCCTGGAAAAGCGGTTAACACAATGGATTACAAAAAATCAGGTATTTCCTGAGCCGTGACAGGAAATACCATTAGAATCAACTCTCGAGGCCGGCCCTGCTGACCCATGACGGAGTCCTAAGTATCCCTTTCCCGGTGCATGAATCCTGAAATCCTGGCGTGAATTGTCAGGCAGATCCCAAGGAATCATCATTTTCCTTGACACCGGTGCCTGTCGATACTAAACAAAAGAAGATTATTCCTTGACGATACCGATCGAATCGGATTCATTACAACACCATGAGCGGGTACTTTGCAAACGATGGCAGGAATCCACAGACCCGATGGTTTAAAACCCGTCCATATTTCGGACGGCTGGAAAAAGGTTTAGCTGACAATGGCCAACGAAGTTACAGAAGACCAGGAACTGGACATTGATCTTCCCGTCGGGACCAAACTCAATATCAAAATAGACGGGATAGCCATTCCCATCACCAGCCAGTTTGTGGGGTTGGAAAAAAACGAGTACCTGCTGATCACCCTGCCGGCTCCGTTTACGACCATCAAGTCCAAACTTTATCCTGGAAACAAACTTGTGGTCCAGTACCTTTACGAAGGTGCGATCTTTGTATTTGCTGCCAAGATCATTGATGTTCTGACCAAACCCATACGGGTTGCGGTCCTTGAATACCCGGACAAAGTTGTCAACCGGGGGCTGCGCGCTGAAAAAAGGACCATGTGCCGCATTCCAGCCAGTATTTCCTTCAAAGGATCGTCAAAGGATGGCATCATCGGAGATATCAATGTCAAGGGGTGTCGCCTGGTTATCAATTATCAACTTACGGAAAAGAACTACATCGCGAGAAGCGGCGAACCCTTCAAAATTTCCTGCCGGTTTCCCACCTCATCCAGGGAAATCACGCTGACAGGAATTATCCGCAACGTCACCAAAAAGAATCTCTCCCTGTCCTATGGAATCCAGTTTGATGAGCTGACCCAGGATGTCAGGATGATCATCGAACAGTACGTGGAAACCATCCAGGAATAGTCCTGCTGAGCAGGACTGTTCCTGCAGCACCTTGACATGCCCTTTCCCTGTCGTTATTGTACTCAGTAATGCGCAAGAAAGAAAATGGATCTTAAAATGAATCCTGATGGCCTACATATTGCGGAGGTGAATCGATGAGCAAGGATGACTCCATTATCCCGGAAATAGTCGGTGACGACGATGATACCAACTCGACGGAAAACAAGGGCAGCTCCCTGGCCCTGCCGCAGCAGCTTCTGCCGGACAAGCTCTACCTTATCCCCATGCTGGAGAGGCCGTTTTTCCCGAACCAGGCCCAACCCATCGTGGTCAACAAGGACCAGTGGGCTGATACGCTCAAGCTTGCGGGAGAGTCCGGTCAGATGACCCTGGGTCTGATGTTCATGGAACGTATTGAAGACGGGAAAATCAACCCGGATGAATTCCCGGAAATCGGGTGTGCGGTCCAGCTCCACCATGTCCAGGAGGTTGAAAACGCTATCCAGTTTATTGCCCAGGGGGTCAAAAGGTTCCGCGTGGCCAAATGGATCCACAGAGAACCGCCCTACATGGCCTTTGTCACTTATCCCAGAAGCCCGGAAGAGGATGATGATAAACTCAAAGCCTATTCCATTGCCATTATCAAGGCCATCAAGGAGCTGCTGCCCCTGAACCCGCTTTACAACGAGGAATTCAAGCAATACCTTGCCCGGTACACCCCCAACGAACCCTCCCAGCTGGCAGATTTTGCAGCCTCCATAACATCGGCGTCGGGAAAGGAACTCCAGGCCATCCTGGAGACCCTGCCCGTATCAAGACGCATGGACAAGGTGCTGCTGCTCCTGAAAAAGGAGCTTGAAATCCTCAAGATGCAGAGTGAGATCAGCCAGGAGGTCAACCGCAAGGTCAATGAAAACCAGAGAAAATTCTTCCTGAAGGAGCAGCTCAAGATCATCCAGAAGGAACTTGGCCTGTCCAAGGATGACAAGACCGCTGAGATCGACAAATTCACGGAACGGCTGAAGGAACTCACCGTTCCCGAGCACGTCCAGAAGCGCATTGACGAAGAGCTCGAAAAAATGGGCGTCCTGGAAACCGGTTCCGCAGAATACGCCGTTACCCGCAACTACCTGGACTGGCTCACATCCATCCCCTGGGGGCGTCATTCCCAGGACCATTTTGGCCTGGAACAGGCCAGGAAGATTCTGGAGAGGGACCATGACGGACTCAATGACGTCAAGGACAGGATCATTGAATTTCTGGCCGTGGGAGCTTACAAAAAAGAAATTTCAGGCTCAATCCTTCTGCTGGTGGGACCTCCGGGCGTAGGAAAAACCTCCATCGGCAAGTCTATCGCAGAAGCCCTGGGACGGAAATTCTTCCGGTTCAGCCTTGGCGGCATGCGGGATGAGGCCGAAATAAAGGGTCATCGCCGGACCTATATAGGGGCTCTGCCCGGCAAACTGGTTCATGCCCTGAAAGACTGCGGCGTGGCCAACCCGGTTGTCATGCTGGACGAAATAGACAAGATCGGCATGTCATACCAGGGAGACCCTGCCTCGGCGCTTCTGGAAGTCCTGGATCCGGAACAGAACGACAAATTCCTGGATCATTACATAGACCTGACCATTGATCTGTCCAAGGTTCTGTTTATCTGCACCGCCAACCAGCTGGACACCATTCCGCCACCGCTGTTGGACAGGATGGACGCCATCCGCCTTGCCGGTTACATTACCAAGGAAAAAATAGACATTGCCAGGCATCACCTGTGGCCCAGACTCCTTACCCGGTCCGGGCTCAAACCCGCACAGCTGAAAATCACCAATACAGCCATCCGGCAGGTTGCCGATGGGTATGCCCGGGAAGCCGGGGTCCGGAACCTGGAAAAGAACCTGGCCCGGATCATCAGAAAGTCCATTGTCAAGCTAATGAAGGACCCTGCCTCCGTCGAGAACATCACGGTCAAGAATCTGGAGGAGTTCCTGGGAAAACCCGTGTTCCGCCAGGAAAAATCCATGAGAGGCGTGGGTATTGTAACAGGCCTGGCCTGGACAGCCCTGGGGGGTGCCACCCTGCCTGTAGAGGCTGCCCGGGTTCACGACAAGAGCAAGGGGTTCAAACTCACAGGAAAGCTGGGGGATGTCATGAAGGAATCGGCTGAAATCGCCTACAGCTATATTGAATCCAACGTCAGGGAGTACAAGATAGCCCCCGGGTTCTTTGAAACCGCCTTTATTCATCTTCACGTTCCAGAAGGTGCGACCCCCAAGGACGGCCCTTCAGCCGGCGTAACCATGGCAACGGCACTCCTGTCCCTGGCCACGAGCAGGAAAATCGACCGCCCCCTGGCCATGACCGGAGAGCTGACCCTCACCGGAAGGGTTCTGCCCGTGGGAGGGATCCGGGAAAAACTCATTGCAGCACGCCGGATGAAGGTCATGGAGATCATCATGCCCGACGACAACCTGAGGGATTATGACGAACTGCCGGAACACATCAAGGACGGCATGACCATTCACTTTGCCAAAACCTACCATGATGTTGCCAGAATAGTATTTCCATAAAGTTCAATCCTGTTCAAACACAAAGCGTCCAAAGCTTCCGGACCGGTGAAAATCCGGCCCGGGACCAGGAACAGGACTCCACGTAAGCCAATGGGGATGACTGCTCCTGTCAGCGCACTTGTACATATTGGCCCGCCATACCACGGGATCTTCAACCAAAGGAACATAGCGGCCGATCACGGAAAAGGGCAGGGATACCAGAACGCTCCAGGTCAAGGGTACCTGAATTTCGGGGTCAATCCGACCAGGCCCCAGTGAAGTAACGATCCTTACCAGGGAGGCATCCATTGACGACACGGCCACAACGTCTGTGTCCCTGGCCTTCTGGAACCGGAACAGAAAGGCCCCGCAGCAGTTGATCTCCAGGTTGAAATACCCGCTGCCCGTGGAATCGCCGGGATAGAAAAAGAATTCAACGCAGCTGTCATCGCAGACCTGGTCCTGGTACCGGGTCCTGCGCGCCACCACGAACCGGTCACGGACCATAAAAAGCAGGTGGAGGCGGGTTGCATCAAACACCGCCTTGAAAGCTGTTTCCGGGAAATGATCAGGGCGATGCCCCATGAAATGGGAGAGCACACCCGGCTCAACCGTCTGCCAGGGATAACTGTCCCAGTTCAATTCCACGGCCCGGGTTCCGCCCGTCCGGTGTACCCGGTACTCCTTTGCTCCAGTCATGGATTTCTCCTAATCCCCAGTGCCGACACCATTGATATCACCCTTGGCAGATGGCAGCAATGCGGATATAATAAATGGCTGGCGCGGATGGGTTTCATCCCTGATGATGATAAAAAACCCCGGTCAACCAGACAATCATTACCACCCTGCTCATGGAGAGCCAATGAAAAAAATACCAGCACCCCAGGGAATCCGATTTTTTGACGGCCCATTCCCATGCCTTGTTGTCGCACCCCACGGCCCTGTCATCAACGGTGAGTACCAGAACGACATCCGAACCGGTGTCATTGCCGAAGCTGTTCACCATGCCCTAGGGTGCAAGGCAATCATCAATGACCGGTTTTTCAAACCCAAGGGAAACATAACCAAAAGCCGGCAGGACTTTTTGCTGGATCTCTTCCGCATCGACCATGCGGGCAAGGTGCCCGGACTCCTGGAGTATATCCGTGACAGCGCATTCGGCCCCGGAAAAACCCTGGTGCTATGGGTTCACGGAATCAGCGATACGGTTGCCCTTTCCCAGGCCGAATACCACACCCCGCAGGGACTGTTTGACAGGGTTCCCGAAGACCTCCACGCCCTTATCGGATACGGTCAGGGAGGCGATCCCAAGACCGGGGAAGCCCAGGAGCGACTGTCAGCCCGGAGGGCTACCGTGGATCAGTTTGCCAGGGACCTGACCCAAAGCGGCATGATTACCCTGCCCACAGCCAAAGAAGCGTCCAATTTCCGGGGCAGGGATGCCAAACGACTGAATCAGTGGTTCAACCACCTGGGTCTGGGTCCGGACAGGGTTGAATCCCTTCAACTGGAAATCCGGGAAAAGGATTTCCGGGATTCCGAGTCAGCAGCCCTGAAAACAGCCGCGATCATAGCAGGGGCCATAAAAAGTCTGCTCGAAACATGGGAGAACCAGCCTGCCGCCGTTTAAAACCCATCGCCTGGTGATCCGGTAACCATTGCTTTAGGAGCCTGGAATCATGATCGTGTCCGGGAGAACCCTGGTGCGGGAACCCTTTTCATTCCTTTTTTCTGGCCTTTCCAGTCAGGGACCGCTATACTCCCTGACCGGGATATGTAATAATCACCGCGGGTCAGGCCGGAACCCAGCCGCGCCTGCCCAGGACACGAGTAACCCAACACGCAGGATACTGAAAATCATGTCATCCACCAATCCCAACGCCCAGGAACCCTTTGCCGACCAGGCCAATGTCAGCACCATCCGGGAAGTGTTCAACTATATCAAACAGTACAGGAACAAACTCTTCATTCTCAAGATCGAAGATGCGCTTCTTTCAAGCCCCCTGTTCCCCATGCTGATGAAGGATGTGATTCAGCTCCACGACATTGGAACGCGCATCATCATCGTTACGGGAACACGCACAACCATTGACCGGAACCTGGAACAGGCAGGATTTGAAACCCGGTTTATGGACGGGGTCCGCATTACCCGGACCCAGTTCATGCCCCATGTGAAGCTGGCTGCCATGGAGGTTGCCGAATCCGTGATCTCACACCTGGCAGCCGGAGGAGCCAACGGCATCATGGGCAACTGGATCCGGGCACGGTCCCTGGGAGTGGTGGACGGGGTCGATTTCCAGTGGACCGGCCAGGTTGAAAGCATCCGGTCCGATATTCTATTAAAGCTCCTGGATCAGCAGTTCATACCGGTTATGGTCAACCTCGGGTTCAACTCCACGGGAAAGTGCTACAACGTCAACTCCAACCACATTGCCCGGCAGCTCTGCCTGAATCTTGCCGTGGAAAAACTCTTCTTCATCGGCGAAGACGAGGGCGTGCCTGCGGACGGACTGACCCTTCCCCGGGATGTGCAGATCCATGCCAACGGGAACCTGTCAAACCTGGATCTGGCCCAGGTCACCATGATCCTGAAGGACAACCCGGACAAGCTCCCCCACCGGGACAGGGACTACCTGGAAAACGCCCTGAAGATATCGACAGGGCAGGGACGCGTCAACCGGGTCTACATCATCAGCGGCAATACCGAGGGCAGCCTGCTCCGGGAAGTCTTTTCCAGCGTCGGCGGCGGAACCATGATCCACAGCAACAAATACGCCCGCATCCGGGAGGCCCTGCCCGAGGACATTCCGGCTATTCTTCAGCTCATGGAAGATTACATGAAAGCCGGGAACCTGGTGGTGCGCACCACCGAGGACATCCTGGAGAGGCTGGACGACTATCATATCTATGAAGTGGATCAGGTCGTCTACGGCTGCGGAGCCCTGCACATCCTGGACAGGGACTGGGGCGAACTCGGGGCCATTGCCGTGAACCCGTCCTACAAATCCCAGGGCGTGGGCAGGAGCCTGATCCGGCACCTGATCTCAGATGCCAGGGCCAGGGGGCTGAAACAGCTTTTTCTTCTGACCACCCAGGCCGCTGACTGGTTCTATGAATTCGGCTTCACACCGGGTGAGCCGAAAGACCTGCCGGAAAGCCGCAGGGCCGTTTACAATGCCAGGCGAAACTCCCGGGTCCTGACCCTGGCTCTGTGAAGGATTATACCGCCTCCTTCGGGTGGATGCTTGAAATTAGAACGTACCCAAAGCACACATGAGGACGGTTATGCCGTTACTGAAAATTATGGACCCTGCAAGGGACTCGACAATAGCGTCTGTATGAAAAAGGCGCTTCAATAAGAGAAAAGTCCTCAGTACCACTTCATCAGCCCTGCTCCCTTTATAATTAAAGCTATCCGATTACATTACCATTCTTTACGAGAAAGGCAGTCTGGAAATTCCTTTTGACAATTTTTTGAAAAATATATTGACATAGTTCACTATTTCAATATATCATCCATTTTATGGATACAGACAAAATAGACATTGATATGAAGAATGGCATCCCGATTTATATCCAGCTGGGAGAGCAGATTCGAATGCTGATTCGGAATGGCTCACTGGAACCAGGGGATCTTATGCCAACCACTCGATATCTTGCCGTGCAACTCGGACTGAACGTCAATACCGTTGCAAGGGTGTATCGTGATCTGCAAAATTCGGGTCAACTGAGTCTGAAACGGGGTGTGGGAACCTTCGTGGCTGAAGGGGCGGAACAACCGATGGCAAAGAAGCAGTATGAGATGCTGGAAAAAAAAGTTGCCCAAATTATCAAGATCGGTAAAGAGGCCGGACTCTCTCCCGGTGAGCTGGCTCAATTTATCACGACAAAATGGAAGGAGATGGAGTAATGTTTAAAGGGTGCAGGAATATCGTTTCGGGAATATTCGTTTTTCTCACAGTCATTCTATCGGCATCTTTCTATTTTTTCGGGTTTTCAAAGCTAACAGTATTCATTGTTACCCTGTCAGGGATTGCATCAGCTTTATCTCCGAGAATGATACTGGAATGGGAAAAGGGGGTTTTGTTAAGGCTGGGTAAATTCAGCCGCGTAATTGAACCGGGGATTGCCTGGATTGTTCCCGGGATTGAAATGATTACTTCCATAGTTGACATGCGTATTCGTACCACCTCTTTTTCTGCTGAAAAGGCCCTTACCGGGGATACCGTTCCAGTTGACGTGGATGCTGTCCTGTTCTGGGTGATTTTCGACGCAAAACGGGCGATTCTTGAGGTTGAACATTATGAAAACACCATCAACTGGGTTGCCCAGACAACCTTAAGAGATATTATCGGCAGGTCTGAACTTGGAAAGTTGATTTCTGATCGTGAGGGGCTCGATCGCGAGCTCCAAACCATTTTAGATGATAAAACAAATGAGTGGGGCATAACCGTTCAGTCCGTTGAAGTTCGTGATGTAAGAATACCAACCTCGCTGGAAGATGCACTGAGCAGAAAGGCTCAGGCCGCCAGAGAGAAGGAGGCTCGCATTCTATTGTCCGAAAGCGAAGAAGAGGTTGCCCGGCAGATGGTAAAAGCAGCAGCCATTTATGAGAACAACGAGACATCCTTGCAGTTGAGGATGATGAATATGACCTATGAATCCATAAAGGAAAAGGGGGCGTTGATGGTGATTCCATCGAACATGACAGAGTCCTTGAGTGGGCAAGCCATGGGTATCGCCTCGGCAGGATATAAATTTCAAAACGTTGATGGAGAACTAAAAAATCGAAAACAATGATTTCCCGGAACGTAACAGGCAGCAAGTTGAATGGGACCACCATTGCACTAAAAAACGAACGCCTCAAAGGGGCTTCGATTTTTCCATTCTTCTGTTGTTCAGGACAGGTCAGGCAGCTGATGATAATCTTGCCAAAAGCGGACAACATCTTGATGATTCCTTTTAAAAGGGGACTTTCGCTTGTATCGTTTTTCGGAGTCGTCAGAATGCCCATGGATTTGGCGCAATTAAGATCATATTCCAACTTTATGGGAAAACAAATAGAGGATCTTTATCACTACGATCCAGACTGGACGTTGTCCCAGGAACGGTTTTCAAAATACTGGGCCCGACAGTTGATCGAAAAATCCAATTGTGTAGATTCCATTAAAGAGAACGTGCAGGAACTGCAGTTCTCCAGAGATCTATCGTCACTTGATTGTTTCGCCTTAACATCAGGGCCTTGCATGTTCAGAACCATAAAACCGGAAAAGCTGTTAGCAGGGTTATCTCCGGACAAGCCGGATACAGATGCTTCCATTGTGGAAGCGGCACATCAAGGATGGCGATTGGATCCGATATGGAACGACTGGAGTAAGCTTTAATCCGGAATAGGACGATCCACTGTCATATATGGATTGCCGATCTTTGAGCGGCTATCCGTACAACCCAAATATTTCAGAAAGGATTGTTGATGTGAACTCACACCAGATAGGGGAATTAGTCACAAAGGTGTTCGTAGTACTGCTCGGGCTGATCGTTTTGTTTCTTTGTGCATACAAATTCTTTAACTACTGCACCTTTCGATACCGCTCCGTAGCTGTATACGGCGTCATTGAAGATCCACTGCAGGGTAGAGATTGGGGAGGCAGGC
This sequence comes from Pseudomonadota bacterium, assembly GCA_043806875.1. Classification (GTDB taxonomy): domain Bacteria; phylum Desulfobacterota; class Desulfobacteria; order Desulfobacterales; family Desulfobacteraceae; genus JAZDGN01. The sequence goes on along the minus strand of JAZDGN010000052.1, from coordinate 1,990 downwards.
CTTATGTCGAGTACAAGGATCTTCAGGGAAAGATATATGGCTTTAAAACCAAAGCAAAAACACATTGGTTTTCTGCGCCCCAAAAAGGAAAGAAAATAAACGTATTCTTTTTAAAGGATAATCCTCAGGTTGCTATCGTTGACAGCCTATTCCATTATGTGATTTTGCCTCTATTTATAGGTGTATTGGGCTTGATTTCCGTTATTGCTGGGGTTAAAAATATCTGGCAAGAATTAAATCATTGCCGCAACTGACCACTGTAGATCATGGGGGGTAGAAGTTCGAAATGCCGGCAGAATAGGATTATCATGGAAGTTACTTGTGAATCGAATGGGTTTGGTTCCGTGCAGTTTTTTCTGATAGCCATCGCTCCTTTACCCTTTTGTTGCCCTGAGTGATTGGCAAAATGTAATTTTATTCAACCATCTCCCCATTTTGTTCGAGTGATCAACCATCGATCATGATTTCTCTTTCATCCTGATTTTTGGGCACATACTCTGCTATTGGAGAGTCGCCGCAGGAAGAAATGACTACTGCGATCAGCATTAGAAAATACGACGAAATCCTATTAAGGATTAATTTCATCCGCTCCTTACGGATCCGATAAAAAAGGACTATACTACATCCTTCGGGTGGATCAGTCGCTCCAGTAAGCGACGCTGGATCCTGGAAAATTCCCGCTTGAACTGTTCGGTTTCAGCGTTGGAAAATTCCCCGAACGGAACCAGGTCCCAGGTCTTCATGAAGTTCAAAAGATCCAGGATAGCCCTTTCGACCAGGCCGGACAGCTGCATCTGCACTGCATCCGGATCTTTTTGGGCTCCAAGGGCCGCCTTTATCCCCCTGGCCGTTTCCTCCAGAAGGGCAACGCGTTTCTCCAGGACCTCACCGATGAGGGTAAAAACGGCGTTGACTCGGTTCCCTTTAATCAACGTAGGGCTGTGGAGAAAGGATGCGTTTTTCTCCACCGGAATGGATCCCCTGCCAAGTTCCATGGCCCTGTCAAACCAGTCCAGGGTATACTGCCTGTGCTTTTCCTGGCTCCAGCGGCCCTTTTCCCAGAGATGGGCCCGGATGACCTTTGGCAGGTCTGCAAGGCATTCTGCCCGGGAGGCATAATTGTAGGATCCCAGGAGCGCTCCAGCCTGAAAAATATCGGCTCCGGGCCGCGCAGCCTGTTCAGACACCTCGGCACACAGGATCCTAAGCTCATCACCGGGCCGGGCGATCAGAAGCTTCCAGGAAGGTTTGTCACCATCGATGCGCACCAGTTCCCGGGCCGCCTCCGGAGGAGTAATGGGTCCGGCAACAGCTGGGGGAAGGACAACGGCCACTATACCCGGACTCAGATCAACAGCCTCCAGAACGGCCTGGAAAACGATCTGATCCGCATCATCCAGCGGGTGGGCACAGATCAGGCGGCCCGGCTCCAAATGCGGAAAAAACAGGTCAAGGACCTCCTCAAGACCGCCCTGCCACAGGGCGCTCCTGGGATCTTTACCGTTTTCAATCCAGTGTTTTACTTTCGCAGAAATGGTTGTATTCACGGAACTCCCCCTCAATTCATGTAACGGTTAAAACAACTCCGGTCATACATCAGCCGAATCCATACAGCCTGTCAGGCAACGCACACGGCAAACAGGCATTCGATTGCTTTGGCACAGCTCCGGGTAACTGTTCTGTTTATCATTGATAACCCGTCAATACAAATCAATTGAGAACCGGCTTTTCAGTTTCCTTTCATTACCGATCCAGAAACTCAAATCCTGCTTTGCAAAGACTTCCGGGCGACCCACTAAAGAGCTTACCTTGCTCGGCGTGTTACTGCTCCAGAAGCCTGCGGTGAAAATCCTCACCACCGTTGAGCTGATTCAAGCCAGCCCTTCCCCAGGACGCCACTTTATTTCGCTTCTTCAAGGGTCCATAAAAACGCAACCCTCCTGGCAATCAATGATAAAAACCCATGAATCGGATCAGGTTGTTGCTGGGA
>JAZDGN010000051.1:0-14694 GCA_043806875.1 Pseudomonadota bacterium | reverse complement strand
GCCATCGGGAAGGCCCTGGGAAAGAGGTTTGTCAAGGTTCACATCCCAGCCGGAGTGTCATCGGTCGCAATTGATTTAATTGGTAAACTTGAGTTGAGTTTTTCCTTTCTTTCAGTTATAAGGAACCTGATTGGCAGAATGTCAATGGATACAGCTGTTCTAGGAGAGAAAATTCAACGTGAGCTCGGTTTCCGCCCAGGAGTGGATATTGACAGCGGGTGGCAGGACGCAGTTTCACGTTATCTGAATAAAGGCAAAGATGATTGATCTGTCCCAGGCTGCAATAGTTCTGATATCGCTGGTGCTTGGTGCAGGAGGGGCGCTGGTGTTTTCGGTCATGGGAACCCGGATCGGGTTTGCCGATGTCCCGAACCAGCGCAGCTCCCATAGTATTCCTGTGCCCAAGGGAGGCGGTATCGGTATCCTGCTGGCCTTTGTGTATGTGTCGGTTGTCTGCCGGATACCGTCCCTGTTCTGGACTCCGGTTGCCGTCATGTCCCTGGTCGGTCTTGCGGCGGACAGGTTTGATCTGTCCCCGATTTTAAGGCTTATTGTCCAGTTTTCCCTTGCGCTGATACTGTTTGTGGCTGTTGACGGTGTGGGGTATGACCTTCCGGGTTACATGGTTGTCGCATTCTTCTGGAGTTTTTTTATTCTGGCGACGGCCAATTTTTTTAACTTCATGGACGGCATCAACGGCATCGCCGGTATTACGGGTGCTGTGGCCTTCGGGTTTGCCGGGTGGATGGCTTTTGGCGCCGGAGACATGGGGATGGCGATGGTGGCCATGGGAACCTGCGCCGCCTGCCTGGGCTTTCTTCCCCTGAACATCCCCCTGGCCCGGGTCTTCATGGGTGATGTGGGAAGTCTGCTTCTGGGATTTCTGTTCGGCGGGTTTGCCTGTTACTATTCCCGCTCTCTGGCAGATTTTGGTGTGTTTCTTGCTTTTTTGTTTCCCTTTTATGCCGATGCCATTACAACCCTGTATATCCGGTTCAGGGAAGGGGAAAATATTCTGACGCCCCATCGCCGGCACCTGTACCAGCTCCTGGCTAATGAAGTGACGGTTAAACACTGGAAGATAGCCCTGATCTACGGTCTGGTTCAGACCGTGACGGGGATGGCTGTTCTCATGGCCAGAAATTCCGGAGCAGGACCTGTCTTTGTGCTGCTGGGAATGTTTTCCGCGGTTTTTGTTGTTGTGACCCTGAATCTCAGGAGACGCATTGACTCAAGGGAAACCGTTGTACAGAATCTGAAGCGGCAGATCTTTTCCAAGCATATCCCCCTGGTGCTGATGACAGACCTGGTGCTGGTCATGGTCTCTCTCTGGGTTGCATGCATGTTCCGTTTTGATGACGGGGTTCCGGCTTTCATCTCGGAGAATCTGAAAAGCATTTTCCCCATGATCGTTATTATCAAGCTGTCGGTTTTTTCCTACTTTGACCTGTACCGGGGGATGTGGCGTTATACGTCCATTTCGGATCTTTTCAGCATTATCAAGGCGTCGGTGGGTTCCACGGTGCTGATCGTCTCTGCGGTACTGTTTGTACATGGATTTGAGGGGTTCCCAAGATCCGTATTTGTGGTTGATTGTATCGTGACCATAATCCTCGTTGGATTTTTCAGGCTGTGCGTCAGGTTCTACTATGAACGGATGACCGACAGTTTCAGTCTGGATGATTTTTCCATGTCAACCGTCAAGGCTATGCTGTTTCCCAGAAAAACCGGTACAAGAAAGCGTCTCCTCATCATCGGGGCCGGTAATTGCGGTGAAAAGATTCTTCGGGAAATACTGAACAATCCGTCGGTCAAATATGAGGTTGTGGGGTTCATGGATGACAATCCGGACAAGATCGGAAAAAAGATCCATGGGGTTCAGGTACTGAATTCGATAGATTTTCTCGAGTCAGCCGTCAAGCGGGTCCAGGCAGACGAACTGCTCATCGCCATTCCATCGGCCACGGCACCCAGGATGAAGCAGATTGTTGATCAATGTGAAGAGAGCGGACTTGCGTTTAAGACCATCCCCACCATGGGTGAACTCATCAACGGCACGGTTACGGTGGGGGCTATCCGGGATGTGTCGTTCAGGGACCTTTTGGGAAGGAAGCCCATAGAGCTGGACCAGGAAAAGGTAGGGACCTGTCTGAGCAAGCGCAGGATACTGGTCACCGGGGCAGGAGGATCTATCGGGTCAGAGCTTTGCCGGCAGATCTGCCGGTTTATGCCTGAGCTGCTCATTGTTGTGGATTGGGCTGAAACCCCGCTGTTCGAGATTGATTATGAACTCAAACGCCATTTTCCAAAAATTCAGACAAAAGCTGTTCTTGCTGATATCCAGGATGCAAAGCAGGTTGACAGGTTGTTTAAGGTTTACACTCCTGAAGTGGTTTTCCATGCTGCGGCCTACAAACATGTGGCAATGCTGGAGGCTCAGCCGTGGAAAGCAGTCCTGAATAATATCTTCGGGACGGTAACTGTGGTTGAGGCTGCCAAAAAATTTCATGTGGACCGATTTGTTTTCGTATCCACAGACAAGGCAGTGACGCCGGCCAGTGTCATGGGAGCGTCCAAACGAATCGCCGAAATGTATATCCAGAACCAGAACTGCGACAAGCACACTCAGGGAACCACGTTCATGACAGTCCGATTCGGGAACGTTGCCGGAAGCGCCGGGAGTGTTGTGCCCCTGTTTAAGAAACAGATTCGGGAAGGCGGACCGGTTACGGTTACCCACCCTGATGTAACCCGTTTTTTCATGACCATTCCCGAGGCCTGCCAGCTTATCCTCCAGGCAGGGACCATGGGCAACGGCCGGGAGATCTTTATCCTTGAGATGGGACGCCCCATCAAGATCCTGGATATGGCAAGGGATATCATACGGCTTTACGGGTATCAGCCCGACGTAGACATCAAGATCGAATTCATTGGCCTGAGAAAAGGGGAGAAACTGTTTGAAGAACTCGTGTCAGAGGGTGAGAATGTCATGCCCACCGATCACAAGAGTATCCTGGTCCTGCAGAGCAGAAAATGTTCCCTTGATTTCATCAATGGGGGGTTCGCGCGTCTGTATGAATGCTCGGTCAACCATGATGATCAAGGTATTATAAGAGAATTTCAGAAGATTCTTCCGGATTATACGCCGTCCAGTGTCACGGATTCCTTTTATCCCCCTAACTGACAGGAACGTTTGCCATGACAGTTTTATTGACCGGTGCTGCCGGTTTTATCGGATTTCACCTTGCCAGGGAACTCCTGTCACGGGGTTATGATGTTGTGGGCATCGACAATCTTAACGACTATTATGATGTCCGGCTTAAACAGGACCGTCTCAATATCCTGGAGAAACAGGACAGGTTTTCGTTCAGGCGTTTGGATATTGCCGACCGGGAAGCTGTTTTTGGCCTGTTTGAGGATGGTCCTTTTGACTATGTTGTCAACCTGGCTGCCCAGGCAGGGGTGCGTTACAGCCTGGAAAACCCTTTCGCTTATGTGGACAGCAACCTTCTGGGGTTTGTGAATATTCTTGAAGGCTGCAGGAAAAGTGGGCCCCGGCACCTGGTCTATGCCTCCAGCAGTTCAGTTTATGGAGCCAATACCAAGCTGCCCTTTTCAGAGACCGATCCTGTGGACCACCCTGTTTCCCTGTATGCGGCAACCAAAAAATCCAATGAACTTCTTGCCTATGCCTATGCCCATCTTTACAGGATTCCTGCAACCGGGCTGAGGTTCTTTACGGTCTATGGGCCCTGGGGACGGCCGGACATGGCCTATTTCAAGTTCACAAAGGCCATTCTGGAAGGAAAGGCCATTGATGTCTACAACCATGGCCGTATGGAGCGTGATTTTACCTATGTTGATGATATCGTCCAGGGGGTAATCCGGGTTATGGAGAGGCCCCCGTCCGGGGACGATCCCCACAGGCTTTATAACATCGGCAACAATTGTCCTGTGGCCCTGGGCGATTTCATTGCCCTGCTGGAAAGACTGCTAGGTAAAAGGGCCATAAAAACAATGCTGCCAATGCAGCCAGGGGATGTCCCTGCAACTTTTGCTGACATTGACAGGCTGTCTTCTGATACAGGATTTAAACCAGAGACCACCCTTGAAACAGGGCTTGGAAAATTTGTAAACTGGTACATGGGATACTACTGCTGACCTGTGCCTGATGCTGAATCTGAGGAGCGCTTTTTACCATGAAGATCACAATGATTGGAACCGGTTATGTGGGTCTTGTTTCGGGTGCCTGTTTTTCTGAAATGGGTAGTACAGTGACCTGCGTTGATGTTGATGCAAAGAAGATAGAGCGACTGAAAAACGGGATTCTTCCCATATACGAGCCCGGCCTTGAGCCCATGGTCAGGCAGAACGTGGAGGAAGGGCTGTTGTCGTTCACGACATCCCTGGTTGATGCCATGAAGGAGTCGGAGTTGTATTTCATCGCAGTGGGAACTCCTCCGGGTGATGACGGCTCAGCGGATCTGAAATATGTGCTCCAGGTCGCCTCTGAAATCGGGAAAAACCTGGATCATTATGCTGTGGTTGTGGATAAGTCCACTGTCCCTGTCGGTACGGCTGACAAGGTTCGGGAAGCCATTCAGCATGAGTTGGACAGGCGGGGTGTGTCCATTGAATTCGATGTGGTGAGCAACCCGGAGTTCCTTAAGGAAGGCGCTGCCATCGGGGATTTTCTCAAGCCGGACCGGATTGTTGTCGGAGCAGATTCCCCGAGGGCTGAGAAACTCATGAAGCGGCTTTATGCACCCTTTTCCCGGAACCGGGATAAGCTGATCGTCATGAGTGTCCGGGATGCGGAAATGACCAAATATGCGGCAAATTCCATGCTGGCGACAAAGATTTCCTTTATGAACGAGGTGGCCAATATCTGTGAACGCCTTGGCGTGGATGTGGAAAATGTCAGGAAAGGAATAGGTTCTGATTCCAGGATCGGGTATTCGTTTATCTATCCCGGGTGCGGTTATGGGGGGTCCTGCTTCCCAAAAGATGTCAAAGCCCTGATCCGGACCAGCAGGGAAATGGGGTTCGAACCGGAACTGCTCGAAGCGGTTGAACGGCGCAATGAACAGCAGAAAAAAAGGCTTACTGAAAAGGTGTTTGACCGGTTCGGCAGGAACCTGGAAGGATTTGTCTTCGGTGTCTGGGGATTGGCGTTCAAACCGGGAACCAACGATATGAGGGAGGCTTCTTCCGTGGTCATTATCAGCAGCCTTGTTAACGCGGGTGCCAGCATCCTGGCCTATGACCCGGTTGCCATGGAAGAGGCGCGGCACCAGTTTCCGAAGGACTGGTTCACGTCAGGGAAAATTACCCTGGTTTCCCAACAGTATGAGAGCCTTGAGGGAGCCCACGCCATGATACTGATTACAGAATGGAAATCCTTCCGCCAGCCGGATTTCAGGGCCATGGCAGAAAGCATGGCCTCCCGGGTGATTTTTGACGGCAGGAATCAGTATGACCCGCCCGAGGTCAGGGATGCCGGGTTCGAGTATTTCGGGATCGGAAGATAGCGCTCTTCTTTGGGGGGCTTACCCGGAAATCAAGGAAAGGGGATATCAATTTCCTGTTCGTAAACTTCCGCTGTTTCCAACGGACGTCCTGCCGCGTCTTTGTCAGACAGTATCGGGTGGATGCCTGCCAAGCAGACGGGCCAGTTTATTCCTATTGCCGGATCATTCCAGTTTATGCATCGCTCATGCTCGGGGGCATAATAGTCTGTGCATTTGTAAATGAGTTCAGCTTCTTTGCTGATCACCAGAAAACCATGGGCGAATCCCGGTGGAATCCACAAACTTTTTTTGTTATCAGCAGAAAGGGTGATGCCTGTCCATTGTTTGAAAGTTGGTGAGGATCTGCGCAGGTCCACGGCCACATCGAATACCTCTCCGGCAACAATTCGGATCAGTTTTCCCTGGGGTTTTACAATCTGGTAGTGAAGTCCCCGTAACACACCCTGTCTGGACCTGCTGTGGTTCTCCTGGACAAACGACAGCTGCGTCACATGCTTTTTGAAATCGTCTTTCCGCCATGTTTCCATGAAGAAACCGCGATCGTCCCCAAATACCCTGGGTTCAATCAAAATAATATCTGGTATGGTGCAAGGACTGAAGATCATCAGAATCCCCTATTTGTTACAAGGAGCATATTTCGGATATAGATACCTTATTCAGCACTGTTGAAAACACCTGGAAGACTGTCCGGCTGTTTTGAATGCCCAGGAGCTGAAAGGCCCATCTGATATTAATTGGTTGTTAATACAAAAAATATTTCCAACATGCAACATGTAATTGTTGATGGTTTGCCCCTTGCAGGGAGGTAACATTTTTTTTGCTTGCTCAGGCCGGTGTTAGGTATTGTTGTTGATGAAAATTCCTGATAAAGAAAACAGGGAAACAGGGGCCTCTGACAAGACCTGGCTGGATCTTGATGACTGTTTTAGAAGGTGCTGTTATTGAAAGCCAATGCTAAAGAAATATCCGGAGTATGGACCCATTGGGATATTGCCCTGATTGTCCTCCTTGGCGTCTGTATTTGTATTATCAAATCCTATACCTTCAACGAGGCCTATGAACGGGACATCACCAGCCATGCGGTTATTGCCCATGAAATGCTCCAGGGCCGGGCCCTCTATGGCGAATTGTGGGACAGCAAACCGCCGGGCATTTTTGCCACATATGGTGTTTTTGAGCGACTGTTTGGTTATGGACCTCTTCAGATATATTGTCTCAATTGTGTTGCTGCAATCATCACCCTGATTGGAATCTATCGGTTTGGAACGGTTTTTGGAGGCAGGAATGCCGGCCTCTGGGCTGCCGGTTACTGGGTGCTTATCTGCAATGACCTGTGGCTGGAGGCTAACCAGCCCAATATTGAAGCCTGTATCAATGCCTGCCTTGCCTGGGGGTTGGCCCTGGTTTTCGGGGCAGGCACGGCTTCCATGCAGCTGGTGAGGTGGACGGCGGTCGGGCTACTGATGGCAACGGCCACACTGTACAAACCCGTAGCCGTAACGTTTGCGGTAATCCCGTGCCTGGGTTACCTTATGATCAATTTCAAGGATAGGCAGGCCAGAAAAATTGCCCTGCTGCAGGTGGGGACAGCAGGGTTTACGGCAGTTCTGGCCTGGGGTGCGGTTTATGGGTATTTTGCTTTAACGGGAAGGGCGGGTATCTTCTATGATACGATAGTTACCTATGGCAGATATTACGCAGGGACCCGCGATGGTTCCGTCGCCTTAAACATCCTTGAGGGTTTTTCCCTGACCCGGTTGTTCCCGGTTGCTTCGGTTAAAACTGCGCTGGTTCTCTGGGCAGTGTCCCTGACAGGGATGGCTGTGGGGATTGTGAGGGGGAAAAATAGTAAGTGGCTTCTCATGGCCATGGTTTTTCTGAGCGCCCATATCGCAGTTTCCTTGCCGGGACGTTTCTATCCCCACTATTATCAGCTCTGGTTTGTGCCATTAACCGTGGGTGCGGGGTGCACCGCCAGCAGTGTCCTTGAACTGTGGCCTTCATTACCATCGCGCATGGGTTGGATAACCGGTGTGGTCATCTTGGCCGTGATGTTCATGGTTGTGGCTCCCCAGTACTCAATCCCATCGGACAGGTGGTCTTATGCCAAGCAGGGTCCCCAGTACGATCTGACCAGGGCTATCAGCAGGGAACTGGACAGGCTGCTTGAAAAAGATGAGACGATGTATGTCTGGGGAATCAACCCCTCCTTTTATTTCTGGACAAAGCGCCGGGTGCCAACCGGTGTCATCTGGGCCACGGATATGATGGATAATCCCCTGGCAGAATCCTTGACCAGAAGGGCCCTTGGCGATCTCAAGGCAGAATCTCCTGAAATGATCATCATTAATCTGCAGCACATAGCAACTCCCGAATCCCATCCTGTGCTTCAATGGATTATGGAGAATTATGTCCCTTTACCTGGCAGGCCTCTTATAGGAAAACTGAAAAACAATCCATTTTTTTATGTGCTTGCCAGTAAGCAAGGAAGTCTGATCAAGCGGTTGTCCCAATAGCGACGGCGAAGCAGTGTTCCCATGCACTGCGGCTTGAATTTGATGAATTCATCATCATTGTCCCGCCCTTTTAACGGAATCCTTCATTTCTGATCTGACTTGACTCTGCCTTGGGAGTTGAAGTCCTCCTGGAAGAACTGTTCTTTAAATTACATTTTTTATGAATTTTTATATTATCTAAAATAAATTAGTATTTTTGTATCAAATTTTAAAAATGATATTGCAATTATTTGAAAGTTCTATTATTAAAAAATTGTTGTGGCTGAATGCCTTAATCGGAAGTGGCATCGCCTGTTGACAAATCATTGTTTTATTTTATTTCAAGGAGGTCAAAAATGGCAAAAAGAGTTCTGTTTATTTTGTGTGTTGTCCTGATTGTTTTTTCTCTTCCCGGAATTTCCCCCATGGCATCTGGTTCCAAAATTAATATCAACACGGCAACCGTAGAAGAGTTGTGCGGATTGAAGGGGGTGGGGCAGGCCTATGCCAAGGCCATTGTTGAGTATCGAACCGAGCATGGACAGTTCAAGGTTCCGGAAGAAATAAAAAATGTGAAGGGCATCGGAGAAAAGATTTTCCAGGAGAACAAGGAAACCATCCAGGTCAAGGATGACGCTAAACAATAGCGTTCCGGAGCAGTAGTCAGCTGACGGCACGGAATTCAAATTTCCTTTTGCTTGATAATCCATTTTTATGTATTATTGTTAATGACCATTCCTGATAAAGGGATGGTCATTTTTTTAGGGCCAGGGGGGTTCATGGCCGGGAGCTTAGGAACCTGATGATTCACGGATTGTAAATTGTAAAGATTGGAGAGGGTTTGGTTTGAATACTTCAGCCGTATTTTCACGCAGGTCATTGCTGGTCATTGTTGTGTTTATGGGGATTCTGCTGTTGTGCCTGGATGCAGGTCTCTACCTGGGGGTGGAGCGCCTGCTCATTGTCCTGGCGCCCGGTGGTGTGGACCCAACGGCCGAGACCGTTGCCGATACTGTGTTTGTCATGAAAGGATTTCTGGAACGGTTCCTGGCCTTGTACCTCCCCCTGTCTGCCGCAGGCATGGCTGCCGTTGGCCTGCTTCTGTGGCTGGTTGTAAAAATGTCTGTTTCGTCGCTTTTTGCGGAGCAGGCGGTCGAAAAGCAGGATCTCAAGCGCGATGGGGATGACAGGAAAGATGTGGCAGAACAGAGGATGGAACAGGAGAGAAAACGGCGCCTGTTCCTGCACTTTCTGTCAATTCTGCAGAGGGAAGGGCGGCTCCTGGATTTTTTTGCAGAGGATCTGGCCGCCTATGATGATGAACAGATTGGTGCAGCCGTAAGAAGCATTCACGAGGACTGTAAAAAAACAGTTGAAAAATATCTGTCCCCCAAACCCGTCATTGACAGGGAGGAGGGGGGCGATGTGGAAGTCCCTGCCGGGTTTGATCCGGATGCCATAAAACTCACCGGGAATGTTACCGGCAAACCTCCATTCAAGGGTGTTTTACGGCACCGTGGATGGAAGGCCGGGAAAAAAGAGATTCCCAAGCTGTCCGATGTCCTTGATTCAGGCATTATTTCCCCTGCTGAAGTTGAATTGCAATAGGAAGTTTTCAGATCGTTTGGGTATCGGAGAGAAATGAAGAAATCAGCACGATACAGTGTCGGGATAGACCTTGGGACTACCAACAGTGTTGTTTCATATGTCGAGGCGGACCCGGGCAGGCCGTCTGAAATAAGGATTTTCAAGGTTCCGCAATTGACGGGCAGCGGTGTGGTTGATAATCGGGATGTTTTGCCGTCATTTCTATACCTGAAAACCGATCATGAGCGCTCGGGAAATTCGCTCAGGGTTCCTTTTCAATCAGGTTGTGACCCTGACATTGTGGCAGGGGAGTTTGCCAGGGACAGAGGGGTTGAGGTCCCACACAGGCTTATTTCATCGTCCAAGTCCTGGCTGTGCAATGAACATGTTGACAGGGAGTCTCCCATTCTTCCCTGGGAGAGTCCGGATGATGTCAGGAAAATTTCCCCCCTGGCAGCCTCCGGTGCCATCGTGTCCCATATCCGGGATGCCTGGAACGCTGAGATGGCTGCAGGGAACAGTGATCTCCGGCTGGAAAATCAGGACGTGTATCTTACAGTTCCCGCTTCCTTTGACGCTGTTGCCCGTGAACTCACTGTCAAGGCTGCCAGACTTGCCGGACTGGAGGATATTACTCTGATAGAAGAACCCCAGGCTGCATTTTATGCCTGGATTGAACGCTCCAAGGACCAATGGCGGGAAAAGGTCACCAGGGGTGATTTGATCCTGGTGTGTGATATCGGAGGAGGAACCAGTGATTTCAGCCTGATCGAGGTCACGGAAGACGACCAGGGTAAGCTTGCCCTGGAGCGGGTTGCCGTGGGTGATCACCTGCTTGTGGGAGGCGACAATATTGATCTGGCCCTGTCCTATTTTCTGGCAGCCAGGCTCCAGGCCAAAGGTCAGAACCTGGACTCCTGGCAGATGAGGGGGTTGGTCCATTCATGCCGTAAGGCTAAGGAGGTCCTGTTTTCATCAGCCGGGGAAACTTCCTGCCCGGTCACCATTCTGGGGAGAGGTTCCTTCCTGATCCGGGGCACCATCAAGACGGTTCTGAACTATGATGAGGTGGGATCCGTAGTGGCAGATGGCTTCTTCCCGGAGTGTTCCCTGGATGAAAAGCCGAAAATTCCGGGGCGGTCTGGAATCAAGGATTTTGGGCTTGTGTACGAATCGGATCCCGGTATTACCCGCCATCTGGCTCGGTTTCTGTCCTCTCGAACCGATGCCGTCGGACAGGTGAGGCTGCCCACGGCTGTTCTGTTCAACGGCGGGGTAATGAAATCCAATGTGCTCAGAACTCGGGTCCGGGATCTGCTGTCCGCATGGAACCGCCATTCAGGGAAGAATGATATCCGCGAGATTGAGACTGTTGACTTTGATCTGTCCGTGGCGCGTGGGGCCGCCTACTATGGCAGGACATTGCAAGGGGACGGTGTCCGTATCCGTGGCGGGCTGGGAAGGTCTTATTACCTGTCCATTGAGGCCTCCATGCCAGCGGTTCCGGGAATTCGGTTCCCGACCAGGGCTCTTTGTATCGCTCCTTTCGGGATGGAAGAGGGAGCGGGTGATGCATGTGCCGGCAAACTCTTCAATCTGGTGGTGGGAGAGCCCGTAAAATTTGACATCATGACTTCTTCAACACGGCATGGTGACAGGATCGGGACCATTGTGGACGGGTGGGAGGCAAAGGATATCCGAGCAGTCACCACCATAGAAACCATCCTTGACGGCAATGAGAACAGCGTTATTCCGGTTACGGTCCAGGTCCGGCTCACAGAGGTCGGGACCCTTGAGTTCTGGGCTTGCTCCAGGGATGATGACCGGAAATGGAAACTGGAACTGAACGTCCGGCTGGGCGACCAGGGATGAAAACGTCAGGTTGCAAACCGGTTTCAGCGGATTGAGTGATCATCGGGAAAGGCTTAAGCCGCAGGACCTTGCAGGCGGATCAGGAGTGAAATTTGGATTTTATAGATAAACGCTATGTCGTGGGAATAGACCTGGGGACAACCAATTGTGCGGTTGCCTACGTGGACCTTGCTGAAAAGGATGAGGCTGATGCCAGGAAGCGGATCCGGCTGTTCAACGTTCCTCAGCTTACAGGGGCCGGTGAGTTTTCCGCCCAGCCAGTGCTTCCGTCGTTCCTTTATATACCCGGGGACTACGACGTTTCCGGAACAGCGATCCGGCATCCCTGGAAAAAAGAAGGGGATTCCTTTGCAGGAATATTTGCTCGGGATCATGGTTCCAAGATACCCTCCCGCCTGGTCTGTTCTGCAAAGAGCTGGCTTTGCCATGCCAGGGCTGACCGGGAAGCTAAAATCCTGCCCTGGGGTTCGGAAGGGGTGGATAAGGTCTCACCCGTGACAGCCACGGCTGAATACCTTAGGCATATACGCAAGGCATGGAACCACAGTGTCAGGGATGAGGATCTGTTCCTTGAAAATCAGTTCGCCATTATTACTGTTCCGGCATCCTTTGATGAGGCGGCACGGGAGTTCACGCTCCTGGCCGCAAAGGAGGCCGGGTTCGGGGCCAACATCACCCTGCTGGAAGAACCCCTGGCTGCATTCTATTCCTGGCTTTCCAAACACGAAACCAACTGGCAGGACCATGTGCGAACCGACGATCTCATCCTGGTATGTGATGTGGGAGGAGGAACCAGTGATTTTACCCTGATTACCCTGAAGGAGTCCCAGGGAAGCCCAAGGTTTGAGCGGCTTGCCGTCGGTGATCACCTGATACTGGGTGGGGACAACATCGACCTTGCTCTGGCTGGCCATGTGGAATCACTGTTCAAAAAGCACGAACCCCTGAGTCCGGACAAGTGGAAAACCCTGTGCCATTCATGCAGGGCAGCCAAGGAACGAATTCTGGACAGGGGGGAGTCATCGGTAAGGATAACCCTGAAGGGTGAGGGGCGCTCACTTATCTCCGGAACTCTGGCTGCGGACTTGACCCGTGAAGATCTGGAACGGATTCTGACTTCAGGCTTTTTTCCCGAGGTCGATCCGGGCCAGAGACTTCAGAAGAGTCCCGGGAAAGCCATTGCCGAGTTTGGTCTGCCCTATGAGCAGGAACCGGCCATCACGCGCCACATCGGGTGGTTCCTGGAAAAGCACCGTGCTGATGTTTCGGCCCTGCTCGGCAAGGATCCCATGCCTGATCTGATCCTGTTTAACGGAGGATCCCTTAAACCGGCCCTTCTCCAGGACAGGATACGAGCCTCGGTCAGGCGCTGGTTCGGTCTCCAGGAAGGGGGAGAAGCCCCGGGGGTGCTTGAAAACGCCGAGCCTGACCTTGCCGTGGCGCTGGGAGCGGCCTATTACGGCCTGGTCAAGCAGGGAACAGGCGTGAGGGTGGGCAGCGGCAGCCCAAGGAGTTATTATATGGGAATCGGAACCGGGACCGGAAATGAAACGCCACGCCATGACGGGGCCAGGGTCGTCTGCATCGTGGAGCGGGGGTTGGATGAGGGATCAGCCATTGAACTGCCGGATCTTGATTTCGAAGTTCTGGCCAATCAGCCTGTGAGCTTTGCCATGTACAGCTCAAGTTACCGCTACGGGGACAAGGCAGGAGATGTCCTGGATTGGGAGGATTCCATGAGTCCCATGACACCGGTCCACACGGTTGTGAAATTCGGTTCAAAAGGTGAAGTGCGAAGCATACCGGTTTATATCGAGCCAGAGTATACCGAGCTTGGTACCCTTGCCATGTGGTGTTGTTCCCGTGTCAGTTCCCACAGGTGGAAGCTCCAGTTCCAGCTAAGGGATTCGGGGCAGGTCAGTGAAGGCCCGGGAGCTGAGATCTTTGATGACACCGTAATCGAAACGGTGGGTAGCCTGATTGATGACGCATTTGCCATTACCTCGGATCCCTCCCTGGTCAATGGGCTTGTCCGTCAGATTGAGGCCTTGGTTGAGAGAAAAAAAGCCCAGTGGCCGGTGTCACTGTTGCGGTGCATGGCTGACAGGCTTATTGAAAGGGCCCCGGAACGAGGCACGAGTGCCGACCATGAAGTCCGGTGGCTGAATCTGACGGGATTCTGCATGCGGCCGGGGTTTGGTGATGCGTTTGACGAAGAGCGGATGAGAAACCTGTGGAAAATCTACCTTTCAGGTCTCCAGCACCCCAGGTCCAAGCAGAATGCAATTGAGTGGTGGGTGTTCATGAGACGTGTGGCAGGGGGGCTGAAAGCGGGGCAGCAGCGACAGTTCTTCCAGGATATCCTGTCTATCCTTCCGGTGGGGAAAACTACAGGGAAAAGCGTCTCCCCCCAGGAAATCCAGGAGATATGGATGGCTGCAGCCAACATGGAAAGGCTCCTTGTGAAAGACAAGGTTACCCTGGCCAGGGGAGTGATCCAGATCCTGAAGCCGGGGAAAACCCCCTCCCAGATGTTCTGGGTGCTATCCCGCCTGGGGGCCAGGGAGCTGCTTTATGGTTCTGTGGACCGGGTAGTGACGCCCAGGGAGGTTGCTGTTTGGATCAGAAAAATAATAAAGACCGAGTGGCTGCCCGGAGATCCGGTTGCCGGCACCGTTGCCCAGCTGGCTCGCAAAACAGGAGACAGGACCCGGGATCTGGATTCGGAAACCGTTGATGCCGTGGTCTCGTGGCTTAAGAAAGCCCAGGTCCATGCTGATTTGATCCGGAGGGTCACAGAGCCGGTGGCCATCGAAGAGAAGGAAGAAAGCACCATCTTTGGGGAAAGTCTGCCCCTTGGCCTTGTCCTCAAACACTGAGGTTGTCAGGCCATCCATGGTTTGCTTGCCTTTCCCGGCCAGAGCCAGAAAGCAGTTCCTGACGGCCAGGCAGGGGCAAATAAATTAAAAAGATAAATATCTCAAAAAAGTGTTTGACACAGATTAGAATTGCATATATATTTATCGAGTCTTTTTGAGACGGGAACTTTTCTCGAAAAGACATTTTAGTTTTGATCTTTGAAAACTGGTCAGTGAGAAGAAGAGCGAATCTTTAACGTGCGCAGGCACGGTAAACACTTTTTTAACGGAATTATAACTGGAGAGTTTGATTCTGGCTCAGAATGAACGCTGGCGGCGTGCTTAACACAT
>JAZDGN010000050.1:0-52919 GCA_043806875.1 Pseudomonadota bacterium | reverse complement strand
ATAGCTGACCCTGCCGGTGTAGGCGGGATTGAGAAGGTCTGTGTAGTCCGATGCCTGGGGGGCAAGTTTCCTGTTGACAACAAGACCGGAAGTCCCCCAGCAGAAGGGCACTGCATGGGGTTTGCCGTCTACTGTTGTATTCTTTTTCACCGCGTCCAGCATGGAAGTGATTATCTGGTCGGCGTTTATTTTTGAAAAATCAATGGGCTGGTAGATCTTGTACGCTTCCTGGACAGAAGATATCCTGTCCTGGCTGGGCTGGGCCAGGTCGAAGCCGGCCCCCCGGGTAGCGCGGAGTTTTGCGATCATCTCCTCGTTGTTGGTAAAGGTTACTTTGACGTCAATACCGGTTTCAGCTTTGAATTTGTCTACAAGAACCTGGGGTGCATACCCTTTCCAGGTAAGAAGCTCCAGCGTTTCAGCCGAAACCTGGGCTGCCAGGCAACAGACAGCCAGAACAATCAGTGATGTAATGAATTTTTTCAACATTTTTTTTACCTCATTGTGGGGGTTGCAGATAATGAAATAGAACCATTACCTTGTTTCGGACACATGGATCTGTCCTTTTTTTGTGTCAATTTCATATTGGTTGTGATTTGTATTACTATTACTCCTTTGATCCTTGGGATGCAACGGTTATGGTGGTTTTAATCATTTTCTAATCATCTGCCCTGGCTGGCTGCACCCTCGTTCTTCCCCAGATCCATGACATTCTCATCGCCTGTTTCATTTCTAACGTCAAAAATTACCAGTCTCGGATCCTGGTTTCGGATCCGGTCAAAGAGTTCAGCAGCAGTGTAGGGTCAGGGTTCCATGATCATGGTCCTTCTGTTGTTCCGGGTGTGCGGGCATTCGGAATCATCGCCGTTTCAAGGCCCGTTTTCAAGCTGTATTCTGGTATTTTCAGGCAGTATACCTCGAATTGACGGTTACAGCCATAAAAAAAGCATGCTGCGCGGCTGCCGTTGGCGGGACCGGCATTGACATTCAAACTCCTCACGGAAGCCGGGGATTTTTCCCAGGGATGAGACAATCCGACTGGTTCCGGGTGGAATCCAGGGAGGCCAGATCCTGCATGAGCCTGATAACCGCCATTTCTTTGGCCTTGGCTTCCACTTCCACGGTGATGGCAAGATCAATCCATTCCTTGGGAAAGTCCGTGACGTCAATGTAATCGCTGTGCTTTCTGAACGCTGCCGCGTTCGAACGGTCCAGGGGGGAAGAAACGTGGAACAGGGGTTCCCGGTTCCAGGTTCCCATTGCCATAAGGGTGGCATCCTGCAGGCCCAGGCCGTCGTCCAGGCACCGGTGGTGATGGACGTCGTATACCAGGGGAATGTCCATGTCACGGCATACGGGCACCAGGTCCAGAGGCGAGTAAATGCGGTCATCGTTCTCCAGGGTCAGGCGGGATCTCACCCTGTCCGGCAGCCTTTCGATGGATGCCCTGAGGCGTTTCAGGGCCGCGGATTTGTCCCCGTAGGCGCCGCCTCCGTGGATGTTGATGACATCGGCGTTTACCAGTTCCGCTACTTCGGTCTGGTACTCCAGGTCTGCCAAGGACCTGAGGGTGATGTCCGGGTCTGGTGAGGACAGGAGGATGAACTGGTCCGGGTGAAAAGTCAACCTCAGGTCATGGGCTATGGAGAATTCACGGCAGGTCCGGAATTCATTCCTGATCGCTTTGTTCTCCGGAAGGTCGTCAAGTCCATAGCCTGCGTGGGGATGGGTTTTCAAGGGCAGGATCTGGCTGTTGATGCGGAAATCCCGGATGCCGGCTGCATGGCAGAAGGATAGGGCCGCCCCGAGTTGCCGTGCGTTGTCCAGGCAGATGGATGACAGCCGTCTCAGCTGTTCCTCCCGGGGCTGTTTCAGGAGATGGCTGGCTGTTGCTCTCCTGAAACTGATGGGTTCTTGTGCAAAAATGCAGCACAGTCCGAAACGTATCATGGGTTCAGCCGCTTATCTGGGGAGGCTGGCCCGGACAGTGTCTGAAAAAAGTCCTGGAAGGATACGGGCATAAACCGTTCATAAAAGGCCCGGACAACGCCCATGAGCCGGGCATCCAGCTGTCCGGCCGCCAGGGCCAGGATGGGACCCGGTATATGAGCATACCAGGCTTCGGCAATACCGCCGGTGATGGCGCCCAGGGTGTCGGAATCGCCGCCAAGGGAGATTGCCCTGCGGATAGCATCCTCATAGTCGGAAGATTCCAGGAACGCACGGATGGCCTGGGGAACCGATCCCTGGCAGGAAACATCAACCGCATACCAGGACCGGATGCTTTCCACGGATTGGCTGAGGTCATACCCGAACCGGGATTCAATAAAGGATTGGATATCTGGCCTGGGAGTTTTTTTCCGTGCCAGGAAAACAGCAGCAGCCGTCGCCTGCGCCCCCTTGATGCCTTCCGGGTGGTTGTGGGAAACCCGGCTGCTGCATTCTGCCTGGTCCAGGACCTGGTCCAGGGTGTCAAAGGCAAAACCCACAGGACTGACCCGCATGGCGGAACCGTTACCCCAGGAGCCGTACCCGTCCATGCTGCCGGAGCGGGCCCACTGGATAAAGGACTGGCCGTATCCGGCATGGGGATAGAGCCTGTAATAGGTTTTGAGGGACTCTCCATACCCGGTACGGTTCAGGATGGTATCGGCAACGGCAACGGTCAGGACCGTGTCGTCCGTGAACCGGCTGCCAGGTATGCCTATCTGAAAATTATAATTTTTGGTCGGGGCCGGCTCATAGGCAGACCCGATGATATCTCCTGCAATGGCTCCCAGCATCTGATCACCTCCCTTGAAAAATCTACCTGGATGCACTGATCATGTCCAGCAGGCTTTTTATTCCCGGCCAGGAAAATTTATTTCCTGGTTTTAAAACCCATGGGATTGGTATACCATGGCTGCTGCATAATTACCTGCCGGGCCGGCTGGTCCGGCCACAGCGACGACTTCTCAGGAAAAGGATTATCCCATGATTTACGTGCTCGCTTCCATCAAGGTCAACCCCGGGTTCCTTAGCGGTTTTCTCGATATTTTCAAGGCCAATGCAACCCTTGTTCTCCAGGAGAAGGGGTGTCTGGAGTATGTTCCGGCTGTTGACTTCAATACAGGGCTCTCGTCCCAGGACCTGGATGAGACCGTTGTCACGGTCATCGAAAAATGGGAGGATGCAGCAGCCCTTCAATCCCATCTCAGATCCGCCCATATGAAAGACTACCGGCAAAAGGTCAGCGGCATGGTTGAGAGCGTTACCCTGAAGGTGCTTGCCGAAGCCTGACCTGGTAGTATGTCCCGGATGTCATGACGTGAACAGTTCCATGTCCGGACACAGATTTTTTGCACAATCCGGTTGGATGCCGTGGCTGAACTCCGCATGGGAATGGGCTGCAATATAGGTCTCGATCTGGTTTCAGTACACCCTGACATATAAACCCAGGATCAGGTGTAATGAGTTCTTTATTGCTTTTGTCATAATTTTTTAACAAGGCATCAAAAAACGACCGGTTCATGCTGTTTTCCCTTTTTAATGATAATTCCGTGCAATCTTCAAGCTTTTATTCGCATGAAATCAGGTTACTGTTTTACAGATGAATTTTATCATACAGGCCCATAGTTTTTTATCGGCAACTGCCGGCTTGTTAATTCATGATCGCATTATCCGCTCCCGGCCGGTAAAGACGTAGATGCCGTTGTCCCGGACCGATGCCAGGGTCATATTCAGGCTCTGGCCAAGGTCGGCCGCCAGGGCTGTGGGCCGGGACATGCTGATGACGATTTCAATCCGGGCGCGGGCGCACTTCTGTATCATTTCGTAACTGGCCCGGGATGACAGCAGGGCAACGGCTGCAGTTCCGATTGTCCCCTGGAGGAAGAGTTTGCCGATAGCCTTGTCCAGAGCGTTGTGACGTCCGGCGTCTTCGGCTTCTGAGATCTTTTCACACCGTGAGTTGAAGATGGCCACGGCATGGGAGGAGAAACAACGTCTCCTGAGCTGCTGGGAGTCCTTCAGGGCATCGGCCATGCCCATGGCCTGGGCAAAGGACAGGGTCAGGGTTGAGGCTGCCGGCCGGAGAATCCTGCCCAGGTCCTCGATGATTTCCCTGCCGCAGATACCGCAGCTGGTCTGGCTCATGTACCCTTGCTTTTCAAGAATGGATGCAACTTTTTTTGCACGTTCAGGGGTGAGTCTTACTGCTGCCACATTGGATTCCTCGCCGTCGCACAGGGCAATGTCAGCAAGGTCTGACGGGGTGTCGGCAAGACCCTCTGCCAGACAGAAGCCAGCTGCATGGGCTTTCTCGTCCCCGGGTGTCCGCATGACAACGGCAAAGGTTTTGCCCTGGACGTTGATGGACAGGGGCTCTTCCCGGATCAATTCCCTGTCCAGCTCCAGGGTGGTGTCCGGAAGCAGGTACACGGCTTGGCGCCGGTCCAGCATTTTGTCGAAACTCTCTGGTTCAGTGGGATTCTGGGGAATGGGGGTCATCTCTTCTCCTCCAGGGGGACAGCCCATTTTTTCATATATTTCCACACCGATGTCCTGCTTTTGCCTATGCGCCTGGCAACTTCGGCCTTGTTCCAGTCGCAGTCCTTAAGCAGCGCTATCAGGGAGTCCCTGGACAGGACAATCGGGACAGCCGGCCTGGGTTCGGTTGACGGCATCAGCCTGTTTTTCTGAATTCCGGTAAGGACGCGGCTGTTCTCCCGGATTTCAACAGGAAGGTCCTTCAGACTGATATGGCTTGACCGGCATATGACAAAGGCATGTTCTATGGCATTTTCCAGTTCCCGGACGTTCCCGGGCCAGGGATAGTCCATGAGCCTGTCCATAACCTCCGGTTCTACTCCCTGAATGCTCTTGCTCTCGGCCTGGTTCCCCTTGTCGATGAAATGGCGGACCAGAAGAGGGATGTCCACGCGCCTCTCCCTCAAGGGCGGAACCGAGATGGGAAAGACCTTGAGGCGGTAGAACAGGTCTTCCCGGAATTTTCCCTGCATGGTGATCTCATAAAGGTCCTGGTGGGTGGCGGCAATGATCCGGATGTCTATTTTGCGTTTTTTGGATTCCCCGACTCGTTCAATTTCGCGTTCCTGGATGACCCTCAACAGTTTTACCTGCATGTAGGGGGTGAGTTCTCCTATTTCGTCAAGGAAAATGGTCCCGCCGTCGGCCTCTTCAAACCGTCCCATGCGGTCCCTGTGGGCACCGGTAAAAGAGCCTTTTACGTGTCCGAACAGCTCGCTCTCCAGGAGTGTTTCCGATAGGGCGCTGCAGTTCACGGTAACCATGGGGTGCTGGGATTTGGTGCTAAGGTAGTGGATGGCGCCTGCAACCAGTTCCTTGCCGGTTCCGCTCTCACCCTGGATCAGGACTGTAGCCCTGCTTTCGGATGCTGCCCGGACAGCTTCGAATACCTGCTGCATGGCTGGGCTCTTGCCGATGATGTTTCCCACCCGGTGAACTTCTCCCAGACGCCGTTCGGCTTCTTCAGCCTGTTTTCTTACCCGGTAAAGTTCGGTCATGTCGGTGATGGTCTCCACCACACCCAGCATTGTGCCGTCCTCCTCCCTGACAACCCGGGCGCTTTTGATTACAGGGATGTCGTGACCGTCCTTGTGCCTTATGGAGCACTCCTTTGCCTCGGATTGCCCCTTCTGGAGAACGCCGCATTTCTGGACATCGGAAGGGCAACGTTTCCCCAGGCACCTGCTGCAGTCAATCAAACCGCATCCCTGGCCGATGGCCTCGGCTGCGGGAAAGCCACTGATTCTTTCCATGGCACGGTTCCACGAGATGATCTCTCCGTCGGCATTCAGGGTGAACAGGCCATCGGCCATGGTGTCGATGATCTGATTGAAAAAATTTACATTCCAGAGGTCATGGGTTTTCATGGGCACTCCTTGGGTATGCATATTCCCAGTAATACGGGCAAAATTTGTTCAGGCAACGTTACCAATAATAGGTAACGTCACCGTTACTGTCAATGATTTTTTAAGAGGTGGTGTGGTTGAATTCTTTGGCTTCAGGGATCCGGCTCTGCGAAAAATTTCTCTTCACTTCCCGGTCGCTTGCCGGTATACTCAATTCTGCAATCTGGAACTAATCTGGCACCAGAGGATGCGTGAGGTCCCAGATTTTTTTACCGATATTCAGAATTCACCGGCATCTCCCAGGATCATCCCGGGCAAAACTTAGACAGGCTGAAAGCACAGGCAGACGGGATTTGACTCCTGGCTGGACATTGTCCAACCGGTTCTTATGTTTCTATCCATATACGGGTGACAGGCACGATTATAAACCTGGGGAGGCGCGCATGAAATCAGTAAGGTACAGTGTTATGGCGGTAATGGTCGTTGGGCTGCTTGTCTGGAACCAGGCCGGTCCTGCCCGGGCTGGATGGAACGATGTGATAAGCGGTGCTAAAAATGCCCTTGAAACAGCGGGAGACTCAAGCAAAGCTGCTGCTCCGGGCCAGGACCTGTCCGAAGATACCATTGTCCGCGGTCTGAAGGAGGCTCTGGTTACCGGGACAGGAAAAGCCGTGGCCCTGGTTGGAACCGCTGACGGTTATCTGGGCAATCCATCCATCCGGATACCGCTGCCTGAAAAGGTACAAAAGGCAGAAAAAATTCTCAGGTCCGTGGGCCTTGGCTCTACCCTGGACGAATTTGAAACCAGCATGAACCGGGCTGCCGAAAAAGCAGCTCCGGAAGCAGGTAAAATTTTTCAGGATGCGGTCAAGGATATGAGCATCACCGATGCCCGGTCCATTCTGGGCGGGCAGGACAACGCGGCTACTGAGTATTTCAGGGGAAAAACCGAGGGGAAACTGGGCGAGATGTTCAAACCCATTGTCCATTCAACCATGTCCCAGGTGGGCGCGACCCGGACTTACCAGGATCTTTCTGCCAGAGCCCAGGCCGTTCCCCTGGTGGGCTCCATGGGCCTGGACCTGGATGATTATGTGACAGGCAAGGCCATGAACGGGCTGTTCCTGATGCTGGCACAAGAGGAACAGAAAATCCGCAAAGACCCTGTGGCCCGGGGGACGGAACTGCTCAAAACAGTGTTCGGATCAAGATGAAATGACACTGTAAAGGAGCTGATCCATGAAAATGTTTATCAAGTGGCTGTTTATCACTGGCTGTGCAGGCATCCTGCTTGTCGGGGCAGCAATTGTCATTCTGCCGAGAGTTGTTGATGTGGCGCAGTACAAACCCGCTGTGGAACAGAAGGTAAGCCAGGCCATCGGCAGGCCTTTTCATCTGGGAGGGGACCTTGATCTGTCTGTTTTCCCATGGCTTGGGGTGTCATTTACAGACCTCCATCTTGGCAATCTCCCGGGATTCAAAGAAAAGGATCTGTTATTGATCAAATCCTTTGAAGCCAGGGTCAAGCTTGTTCCCCTGTTGTCAAAAGAGATCCAGATCAGCCGCATCGTCCTGGACGGGCCCCAGCTGATCCTGGAGAGGCGCAGGGACGGTTCTGTGAGCTGGGAAGGTCTTGGAAAAAGTGGTGAAGCCGTAAAGAGTAAAAAGGATAGCAAGACCGTATCGCCTCCGGCTGCTCCAGGAGAAACGGCTTTGCCCGTAAAATCCCTGGCCGTTGAATCCATTGCCGTTACCCATGGCCGGATCCTGTGGCGGGACCATGTGGCAGGAGTGGAAAAGGAAGTTTCGGACGTGACTCTGGAGCTGACCGACGTAACCCTGGACAAACCGGTCAGGATATCCTTCAGTGCCGTGGTTGACGGGAAAATCGTGGGACTGAGCGGAACCCTGGGGCCGCTTGGAAAAGATCCGGGTAAGGGTACAATACCCATGGATATTACAGTGAGTGCCCTGAATCAGATTTCCCTTCGACTGGCCGGCAGCGTGTCCCAGCCGGCATCCGATCCCCGGTTTGAAATGACCCTGGGCCTGGCACCGTTTTCCCTGAGGAAACTCATGGTAGCCCTGGGCCAGGAATTCCCGGTAAAGACAAAGGACCCGGGCGTGCTGGACCGGATTGCCCTTGACATGAAACTAAAGGGGGACACAAAGCGCGTTGCCATCTCGGACGGCCGTTTGAAACTGGATGATTCCACCATGGACTTTACCGCCAATGCAACCGATTTTTCCAAACCCGATATTACCGTTGATGCCAGCCTGGACCGGCTGGATGTGGACCGGTATCTTCCCCCGGCTGAAAGCAATAGTCCTGCTGTTGCGGGCTCGGCAGGCCCGGATTCCGCTCCCCGGGAAACGGCAGGCATCGATTATGCCCCTCTCAGGAAGCCGATTGTTGATGCCAGGTTCGTCGTCAAGACCCTGAAGGTTCACAATGCAACCCTGGAGGATCTCCTGGTCAAGGTTACAGGACAGAAAGGGGTGTTCAATCTGGATCCCCTGTCCATGAAACTCTACCAGGGAACCGTGAGTGTCAAGGCCAGGTTTGACGCCAGGGCCGAAGTGCCCGGAACAACCGTTGAATTCCAGACCCGGGGAGTCAGCACAGGCCCCCTTATCAGGGATGTCATGGCCAAAGATCTGTTGGAAGGCGCAATGGTGGCCGATGCCGCCCTGTCTTTTTCCGGGGACACCCCAGAGTCTATCCAGAAAAATCTGGACGGCAAAGGCGAGCTGGTCTTTACCGATGGCGCCATTGTGGGCATCGACCTGGCAGGCATGGTTCGCAATACTGCTTCCAGCTTCGGCCTTGTAAACAAAGACCTGGAAAAGCCGAGGACCGATTTTGCGGAGCTTCGGGTTCCGTTTTCCATTGCCGGGGGTATTGTTCAGCTTCTGGATGCAGCCATGAAATCGCCCTTGCTCAGGGTCACGGCCTCGGGCAAGGTTGATCTGGTCAGAACATCTCTGGACATAAAAGTCGATCCCAAATTTGTCGCCACCTTAAAAGGGCAGGGGGACGCCCAGAACCGCAAGGGGCTGAGTGTTCCGGTTTTTGTTACCGGCACGTTTGAAAAGCCGAAATTCGAGCCGGATCTGGCAGGAATACTCAAGAACGAAATGCCGGACAAAAAGGAACTCAAGGACCTTATGGAAGACAAGAACCTGAGAAAGAAAAAACTCAAGACCCTGGAGCAGGAAGCCAAGGGTTTTTTAAAGGGGTTTGAACTGAAGAAATGATGAGTCGACCCGGCACCAGGCCCGGAGTTGGGTCGGGTGCCGGGTTACGGCAGGCACACACCAACTCTGGAGATAAAGGCCATGGAACCCTTTGATCAGATTGTCAGAACCATTTCACTGACCATGGGAGCAGCCTGGGGAAGCGGTATCAACCTGTACGCCACTGTCCTAGTCCTTGGATTTCTGGGGCGCACGGGCAACATGGTGCTGCCGGATCAGTTGGCTATCCTCATGGATCCGATGGTAACGGCAGCCGCAGGGATCATGTATCTTGCCGAATTCGTTGCGGACAAGGTCCCTGGTGTGGACACCGGCTGGGACGGTATCCATACCTTTATCAGGATTCCTGCCGGGGCTCTGCTCGCCGCCGGTGCCGTGGGGGATGTGAACCCGGCCGTTGCCGTTGCCGCAGGCATCCTGGGTGCAGGCGTTGCCGCCGGAGCCCATGCCACCAAGGCCGGATCCAGGGTTCTCATCAATACCTCGCCAGAGCCATTTTCCAACTGGGCCGCATCCATCATGGAGGACATCGCCGTTATTGGCGGGGTCTGGGCAGCTCTCCGGCATCCCTGGGTATTCCTTGTCCTGTTCGCTGGTTTCGTCCTGACAGCCGTATGGCTGCTGCCGCGCCTGTGGCGGGGCATAAAGAAAGTGTTCAGGTTTGTGGGGAAGCTTTTCAACTCAAAGGGTTCAACGGATACTGCCCCGGTGTCACCTCCGGGCGATGATGCCGGGGCAGGAGGGAGCAACTCCGGCGGTTTTTGAAACCGTAGCCAACCGGCGTTCTTGCATCAATTCATGGCCGTGCTTTTGTTTTTTGATGGGTTGGCAGGCGGATTTTGATGTGGTATTGCTATTGACTGGAATCTATGCAATAAACAAAGGCTCGAGTATGGAGGTTGGGCCGGTGAATTCCTGAAAGCAACAGGGCTTCGTGGCCTTTGAAAACAGACTATTTCAGCAGGATTGAAGCCATATGATCATTCACAGTATTGAAGCCAGGGATCTGCCGGACCTCTGGTTCCAGGCCGTTCACGATATTCTGGACAAGGGGCGTAGTTTCACCATCGACAGGGGCTCCTACGCGGGCCAGACAAGGCTGGAATACGATTATTTCATTGCCAGGGTAAAGTACCCGGGGACCCGGCCCCTGCTGCCGGATATCCCGCCGTCCATGGGGATTCCCAACCCGGTGGAGGAGGCTTACATCTATGGCGGTGAAGGCTATACCCGGTCCTATATCGAGTATGTCATGTCATCGCGTAAAGAGCCGGGAGAGTCCTATACCTATGGGGAACGGCTGACCAAGGCCCCCATTTCAGGGGACAAGTCCAGGTGGTGGAATTCGGGAAACACCGAGATCATAGACCGGCGTCCCGTGGACAACAAGATCGTTTTCCAGGATGGTGACAACCTGTACATCAACCAGATAGAGTGGATTATCGACACCTACAGGCGCCATGGAGAGCGGAACAACCAGATGGTTCTCCAGGTGGCACACCCTACGGATCTGACCCTGCTGGATCCGCCCTGCCTGCGGTCCATCGATACCCGGATCCAGGACGGTGCCCTGAATTTCATCATCTATTTCCGGTCATGGGATCTGTGGGGCGGACTGCCGGCCAACCTGGCGGGAATCCAGCACCTAAAGGAGTACATGGCCGATGAGATCGGCGTTGCCGATGGGGAGATGATTGTCGAGAGCAAGGGACTGCACCTGTACGGGTATGCCACGGACCTGGCCAAGATGCGGTGTCTCAGGGATTGAGAACCTGGTGCTCCGCTCGGCTCACCCGGTTTTATCACAAGGTAACCCTGTCTTGTTGTCCGTGGTTTTCAATGCTTGTCCATGGGAGGTTCAAGGTCCTGTCAAAAGACCTGAGATGAAACATCCGCCGCCCCCGCCCCCGCTTGATCCAGGTGCCTGGTTCCCCTGGAAATCCTGGGTGAGAAAATCGACCTTCACGTTGACAGTGCTTAAGTTTACGTTCTTCTCGGCAGTTCTTTCATCCGGCAGGGTTGCCCTGACCGTGTAATTGCCCGGTGCCATGGGCAGGGCATATCCTCCGGCTGTGGCTGTGACCGTATCGGCTTTCAGGCCAGTGCCCTGCAGCACCTCAATGACCACATCGGACTTGCCCTCACCGGCTGAATACCGGGTATCGCGGTTTTTATCATCAAAGACAACACCCAGAATAAATGCCTGGCTGTATTCCCTGGATGTGCCGAAATCATAGGTCAGCATATAGGAGTAAGGATAGGTAACCGCACCTGACTCATAGAGGGTGAAGGCCCCTGATACAATACCAACCCCTACTTCCCTGAAGTCCGGATCCAGGATATTCAGCCGGTGCCCCCTGCCGTTAACAGTGTCATCCACAAACAGGTCCTGGTGAAGGAACAGGGTTGCGGCAATTTCATCCATGGGACCTGTTGAGCCTACCCAGGCGATGTTTTCCGAGGCGCAGGAATACAGGAAACCGGCGTTGGCCATCCTTTGGTAGGGCGTTGTACCATCCAGAGAGGTATGTTCCATATAGTTGTTTGCCATCATGTCCAGGGAATGGTTTCTGGCCGATGTCAGGAGACTGGCATTGAAAGTCAGGGGCTGTACCGGAGTGCCCAGGGTGCCCTGGGCAAGTCCCTCGTTCAGATCGATCCCGCAGTCGGCAGCTTCCTGTTCAGGATTCAGCCGCGCACGATTGATCGCTTCCAGGCTGACCTGTTCGGCAACCGTGGGATCACCGTAAGCGTATCTTCCTGCAGAACGGGCATCCCGGACCAGCGGTTCTCCCGGGCCAGAGGTCCAGGGGGCTGTTGTCATATGTGTTGTTCCAGATACTGCTGGGGTTGCGGCAAGAAGCACAAGGCAGCCTGCCAGCAGACCAATCCTTCTGAGATTGACCATAAGTCGGATCCTTTTCATCATCCCATGAATACTGCATTGAATTTTATGATAAGGGCCAACTTATACGTTGTTTTTCTGGTTTTGTTAAGTCTTTTCTGGAAGGGTATTTGAAAATCAGGTTTCCTGCTTATTCTCCACCATACTTTTCATAATAGTTTTTTGCTTTCTTCAATATGGCCGATGATGCTTTCAGCAGCCTTCTGTTGTTCATAACATCTCTCCACGATAGTAATGGTTCATAGGCAGATTGACAGGACAGGAAAGATGTTTGAAGATTCCCTGTCCGGTTCTGGGGATTGACCGGACAGGGAATGTTCCCCGGATGGCTGAGGCTTGGGGGCAACGGCGGGTGTATCGGTGCTGGCCGTCCCGCCGGTTGGAAGTCTGGGCAGAGAAGCCGGATGTCTTCAAGCCTTAAGGTCAAACGACGGGCCGTGGAAGCACTCCGGCTCTCTGGGCGATTTCCGGGACCTTGTGTTCCCATTCAATGGCCATGAGATGGACCCCGGCCACGCCCTTCATCTCCTTGAACTCGGCAATCTGCTCCAGGGCGAACCGGATGCCCTCTTCGGGCTGCTGGTCTTTGGCCACGCCTTTGAGCCGTTTGATCAAAGCATCCGGGATGTCCATGCCCGGAACATACTTTTTCATGAATCCCGCCATGCCAGCGCTTTTCATGGGGGTGACGCCTGCCAGGATATAGCACTTTTCGTGGAGCCCCATGTCCGCGACCCGGTGCATGAACTCCCTGAATTTCTCCATGTTGAAGATGCACTGGGTCTGGATAAAGTCTGCTCCGGCTTCGATTTTGTTGGCCAGGCGGTATACCCTGAATTCAAAGGGATCGGCAAAGGGGTTGCAGGCCGCGCCCACAAACAGTTTTGGCGGAACGTCTATCTCGTCCCCGTTCATGAACTTCCCCTGGTCACGCATGGTGGTCACCAGGCGGATCATCTGCATGGAGTCGATGTCATGGACATTCTTGGCCTGGGGGTGGTTGCCGAAGGTCTGGTGGTCCCCTGACAGGCAGAGCATGTTCCGGATGCCCAGGGCATGTGCCCCCAGGATATCGCTGGTGATGGCCAGGCGGTTGCGGTCCCGGCAGACCATCTGGAAGTTGGGCTCCAGCCCTTCGTGAATCATGATGTGGGAGGCGGCAAGGCTGGACATGCGCACCACGGCTGTCTGGTTGTCCGTTACGTTGACTGCATCCACATTCCCCTTGAGAAAGCCGAATTTTTCCACAAGGTGCTTTACGTTGGCTCCCTTGGGTGGTCCGCACTCCCCTGTAAAGGCAAAATGGCCTGCTTTTAGAACCTTTTCAAGATTGCTTCCTGATTTGAATCCGCTCATTGGATTGTCTCCTTTGTGTCACCGTGTCAGGGATTGTTTCACAGGGTCAGTTCGTCCCGGATGCTCCGCCGGGGACCGCCGTCCCGGGCGCTGCGCCAGTCCTTGGGTTCCCGAACGCCCAGAAGATCGGCAAGCCGTCCCTGCGCCATTTTTTTATGTACAATGGCATCCCAGATGCACTGGGTTTCCTTGGAAACCTCGCACAGGCCCTGGCTGGACCCGCCGCAGGGGCCATGGAGAAGGCTCTTGGCGCACCGGGCAATGGGGCACAGGCCGTCAAAATGGTGGATGATGCAGGTGCCGCAACCGGCGCACCGCTCCTCCCAGATGCCGTGGCTTACGGCGCCTCCGAAAAAGGTGGTATTGACTCCGGGGAAGAAGACCTGGGACGGATAGGCCTCGGACAGAAACTGGGGGCCCACCCCGCAGGCAAGGGACAGGACGGCGTCATACCGGTTGACGTTCTCGGCAAGGGTCTGGACGTATTCCGGGTCGCACTGCCTTTCCAGGACCGCAGTATCAATGGTAATGGGAGACGACTCCTTTTTACGGTTGATATCCATGGCTGCGGCCAGGATGTCCACTTCCTTGAGTCCGCCAACATTGCAGACTGTGACGCATCCCTTGCATCCCACAATGAGGATCTTTTTCTTTTCCCTGACCATGGCCAGAATCTCGTCAAGGGGTTTGCGATCGGCTACTATCATGGTTCACCTCTCTTTGTGTGTGATGGTGTTGAAACGTATCCATTAAACGGGCCCTGTGTCTCACGCGGGCCGGGTTTCAGGCCGGTACGGTCTGCTTTACCGGTGAAGGACCGATCTGCCGGATCCTGTCGGTCATCTGGACCGCGATCTCGGCAAACCGTTGGCCCTGGGCCGATGACAGGTTGAACATCTCAACCCGTTCCGGCTCTATTCCCAGCTCCTTGAGGATGGTTTTTACATAGTTTACCCGTTTCCGGGTTCTCAGATTTCCTGTCCGGTAATGGCATTCCCCTTCAAGGCATCCTGCCACATAGACACCGTCAGCGCCGTCCCTGATGGCGTTGAGCAGGTGGATGATGTCCACCCTTCCGGTACAGGGCACCTGGAGCACCTTTACCTCCGAAGGGTACGAGAGTCTCATGGAACCTGCCAGGTCCCCGGCTGCATACGCTCAGTACTGGCAGCAGAAAGCGATGATCCGGGGTTCGAATAGGTCTGTCATAAATTGCCTCCTGTTGGTGGTCCCGGCACCGGTTCCTTTCGATCCGGTACCGATATTCTTTGTCTGGAGCATGGCCCGGGAGGTCAGGTCTCAAACAAAGCATCTGTCTTGGCCATGATCTGCTGGTCGGTAAAATGGTTGAGACGGATGGCCTTGCCCGGACATTCGGAGACACACACCCCGCAGCCATGGCATTCGGATGCCTCGATAACTGCATAACCGTCTTCATGGATGAACGGGATCTCATAGGGGCAGGCCCTGACGCAGGTGAGGCAGACCGCGCACCGGTCCTTGTCCACCTCGGCCACAACGCCACCCACCTGGATGGAGTCCCTGGACACGATGGTCATAGCCCTTGCCACGGCAGCCCGTGCCTGGGCGATGCTCTCTTCCAGGGGTTTGGGGTAGTGGGCAAGCCCTGCCACGAACAGGCCGTCGGATGCAAAATCCACGGGCCTGAGTTTGGCATGGGCCTCCACCAGGAAACCGTCACTGTTCACCGGCACCTTGAAGGTTTCAAACAGGTGCTGGTTGGGGGTGGGCCGGATGGCCGAAGCCAGGACCAAGAGGTCCGGCTTCAGGGTTAAGGGCCGCCGGAGAACATGGTCCGTGATCCTCACCTCCAGGTTCCCCGAGGTATCGGCCGACACCTGGGGCGGTGCTTCGGGTTCATACCGGACAAAGATAACGCCCCGGCTCCGGGCGTCCTTGTACAGGTCTTCCCGGAAACCGTAGGACCTGATGTCCCTGTAAATCACGGTGACCCGGGTTCTGGGCCTGGCCGTCTTGACGCCGATGGCCGTTTTCAGGCTGTGGGTGCAGCAGAGCCTGGAGCAGTAGGGGTGATCCTTGTTCCTTGATCCCACGCACTGGATGAACACCACGTGGGAAGCCTTAAGAGCCCTGGAGTCCGATGCGGTCATGAGCGCATCCATTTCCAGGTGGGTGAGCACGTTGGGGTTTTGCCCGTACAGGTATTCGGTGGGACGGTATTCCGTACCGCCCGTGGCCAGGATGGCTGCCCCGTGTTCCACCGGGCTTTCCCTGCCGTCATGGGTGCGGATTCGCGTGATGAAATTGCCCAGGGATCCGGTCGATCCGGTCACCTCTGCGTTGAGAAACAGTCTGATGTTGGGATGGGTGAAGGTTTTACCGATGAGATCCTCCAGGAATGGGGCTACCGGCTCACCCTGCCAGGTCGCCCTGAGATGCCGGGCCGCACCTCCCAGCTGATCCGACTTTTCCACCAGAAATGCCTGCATTCCCTGGTCTGCAACCCCCAGGGCCGCGATCATGCCGCTGACACCGCCGCCCACCACCAGGACCGATTTGTGGATAGCCATGCTGACCTGGTGCAGGGGCTCCACCCGGGCAGCCTTGGCCACGGCCATGCGGACCAGGTCCTTGGCCTTGGCCGTTGCCTTTTTCGGGGAGTTCATGTGGACCCAGGTGTTCTGGTCCCGGATATTGGCCATCTCGAACAGGTATTTGTTCAGGCCTGCGTCCCGAATAGTCTCCTGGAACAGGGGTTCGTGGGTCCTGGGCGAGCATGAGGCCACCACCACCCGGTTGATCTTTTTTTCGGCAATGATGTGCTTGATATGATCCTGGGTGTCCTGGGAACAGGTAAACAGGTTGTCTTCCACATACACCACATGGGCCAGGGTTGCCGCATAGTCCCGGACCGCCGGGACATCGGCGATACCGCCGATGTTGATTCCGCAGTTGCAGACGAACACACCGATGCGGGGCGCCTGGCCGATTACGTCTATTTCCGGGACAAGCTCCCGGGTCTTTGTGAGGCTCCAGCGCTGGTCTGCCAGACCCTGGGCTGCGCAGGATGCGGCGGCCGAAGCTTCCATGACCGAGAAGGGTATGTCCTTGGGTTCCTGGAAGGTGCCGCACACGTACACGCCTTCCCTGGATGTGGCAACGGGATCCAGGGCATGGGTTCCGGCAAAACCGTGGGGGTTAAGATCTATTTCCAGGGTCCGGGCCAGGGTCTGGGCGTCTTTGGACGGTGCCAGTCCTATGGACAGGACAGCCATGTCAAAGATCTCCTCGGCCGTGGATCCGGATTCGGTGGCATATACGATGCGGACCGTGTCCCCGGCAGCTGGGAACAGGCTGTGGATTCGTGACCGGATGAACCGGACTCCGGAGTCGTCCTGGGCCCTTATCTGGTAGGCATCGAATCCCTTGCCGTGGGTCCTCATGTCCATGAAGAAAATGGCGGTGTCCAGGGGGATGTCGCTGTGCTCCTTGGCGATGACCGCCTGTTTGGTTGAGATCATGCAGCATACGCCGGAGCAGTAACTGTGGCCGCCTTTATTGATATCCCTGGAGCCTACGCACTGGAGCCAGGCGATTTTTCCCGGATCCCTGCCGTCGGAAGGCCGGACAAGATGTCCTGCGTTGGGGCCCGAGGCCGACAGGAGTCTTTCGAACTCCAGGCTCGTGACCACATTGGGTGTCCGTCCGTACCCGTAGGTTTCGTACCGGGAAGGATCAAAAGGCGTAAAACCGGGTGCCAGGATGATGGCACCCACCTTTACGGTAATGTCCCGGGGCATCATGGTGTGGTCCACGGCTTCTGCCAGGCAGGCGTCCACACACTGCATGCATTCGGAGCAGTATCCGCAGTTCAGGCACCGGGAAGCCTCCTCCTTTCCCTGGTCCGGATCAAGTCCCAGGTCTACCTCCAGGAAATTTCCGGTCCGCTTCTCAAGATCAAGCTCCGCGGGTTTCCGGCGTGGGTTGGGCAGGGCTTCCGGAGGAATTGGCAGATAGTCGGCTTCCCGGGCAGGCCGGGGTTTTTCCCGGTCTGATGCCATGTCGGCTCCGGTCAGGTACCTGGCAATGGATTCTGCAGCCTCCATGCCGGCTGCAATGGCTGCAATGGCGATATCCGGTCCTGTCTGGACGTCACCGCCTGCGAATACCCCGGGTCTGCCGGTGGCATAGGTTACAGGATCCACATCCAGAGTTCCCCACCGGGACACACCCAGGGTTTCCTGCCTATCCAGGGCTCCCAGGTCAGGCTGCTGGCCTATGGCCTGGATAACCTGGTCCGTTCCCATGATATATTCGCTGCCCGGGATGGGTTCGGGGCGCCGCCGTCCTGATCTGTCCGGCTCTCCCAGCTTCATGCGGATGCATCTGAGTCCCGTGACCCTGCCGCCTTGGCCCAGGGCTTCCACAGGAGCCGCCAGGTAAACAATCTTGACCCCTTCGTGCTCGGCTGCCTGTATCTCTTCTTCCCAAGCCGGCATTTCGGCCCGGGTCCGGCGGTACACGATGGATACTGACCGGGCTCCCAGGCGCACGGCGCTGCGGGCCACGTCAATGGCCACATTGCCGCCGCCGATCACGGCCACGGATCCGCCGACCCGGGTGGTTCCCGTTAGGTTCATCTCTTTCAGGAAATGGACGCCCTGGCTCACGCCCGCAAGCTCCTGGCCCGGGATGCCCAGGTCCAGTCCCTTGTGGGCTCCCATGGCGAGGAATACGGCATCATAGCCGTCCGCAAGGAGGCTGTCCACGGTCAGGTCCGGCCCCAGGGGGGTGTTCAGCCGGATTTCCACACCCAGGTTTGTTATGATCTCGATATCCCGGTCCAGGACGTCCCTGGGCAGGCGGTGTTCCGGGATACCGACCCGGAGCATGCCGCCGGTTTTGGGAAGGGCTTCGAAAATTGTGGACGGGACGCCTTTTTTCGCCAGATGGTATGCGGCTGACAGGCCAGCAGGCCCGGATCCGATGATGGCGACTTTCTTATCCATGGGGTCCAGGCAGTAGATGGGTATTTTTCTGGGGTCGAAGTTGTCCGCGGCCACGCGTTTCAGGTCCCGGATGGCCACGGGTTCATCCACCTGGCACCGGCGGCACACATCCTCACAGCCGTGGGGGCAGATACGGCCCAGTACCCCTGGCAGGGGAAGCTGTTCCATGATAATCTCCAGGGCCTGCTGGTACCTGCCCTGTTTCACCAGCTGGACATAGCCCTGGACATTGAGGCCTGCCGGGCAGGCCAGGCGGCAGGGGGCCCGGTCGCCTTTGTCAATGGCATAGGCGCTGGGCATGGCCTGGGGATAGAGTTTAAAGGCGGCCTTGCGGGTGCGCAGGGACTCGTCGAACTGACTGGGGATATCAACCGGGCAGACCTTGGCGCACTCGCCGCAGGCCGTGCATTTTTCAGGGTCGATGCCCCTGGGTTTCTGTCTGAGCCTGACCGTAAAGTCCCCGGCCTGGCCGGTTACCTCCTCCACGGTGGTCAGAGTATGAAGTTCGATATTCAGGTGGCGGCCCGCTTCCACCAGCTTGGGGGAGATGATGCACATGGAACAGTCATTGGTGGGGAAGGTTTTGTCCAGTTTTGCCATCACGCCGCCGATGGCTGAGTCCTTGTCCGCAAGATGGACGTAAAAGCCGGAATCGGCCAGGTCCAGGGATGCCTGGATACCTGCTATGCCGGCGCCGACGACCAGAACCGATCCTGTTTTGGTGTTGGCCATGAATCGTTCCTCCTTTCTATAATCCGACCTCGGCCAGGTCCGGTCCGAGATATTTGCGTTCGTTCTCGTCCAGTATACCCATGGCAAGGCACAGGATGGTCCACAGGTGAACAACGTGGTAATTGCCCCCATAATGGCGGCCCAGGTCTTCGATCTGGGAGTGGCAGTTGTGGCAGGGGGCAATGACGTAGTGTGCGCCGGTTTCCATGATCTGGTTGAATTTTACCTTGCCGTAGGCCTGGCGCTGATCGTTGAACCCTCCCTGAAGTGCCCCGCCTCCGCCTCCGCAGCAGAAATTGTTGGACCGGTTGGGGATCATGTCAATGACGTTTTCTTCGCCCACAGCGGTTTTGAGCACAAATCTCAGATCGTTGAGAATGTCGTCGGAGCCGCTTTTCCGCCCAATGTTGCAGGGGTCCTGGACCGTGAATTTCACCTTCAGGTCCCGGTTCCAGGCCGAGTTTACGACAAGTTTCCCTTCCCGGATCCACTGGGCGTAGAGTTCGATGATGGTGACCAGTTTGAAGGTGTGAGGAATCTTGAACTTTTGCAATCCTTCCAGGATTGCATAGTAGGAGTGGCCTCACTCGGTGTTGACCACGAGCTGGCTTTTCAGGTTGTTCTCGATGTGAAAGACAAACTCCTCCATGATGTACCGCCATCCCTCCTCATCGGCCAGGAACATGCAGTAGTTCTCTCCGGCCCACATGACCGACGGGTAGGTCCAGTCGGCCTTGACCCGGTGCAGGATTTTCCACAGGGGCCCCAGCTCTTCGGGTTCCGTCACCGGTTCCCGGGAGTTCTGGTTGAGGACCATATGGGCTCCGGGTCGGTCTACAGTGACTTCCAGGTCAGCAAATTCCGGCTGGGTGTTGCGGATTTCTTCGGCCACATCCTCCACGGTAAAGATAAAGTCGTCCTTGGGAACGCCCATGGCGTTCCCGGCTTTGATATGCTGGTCACAGGATCCCCTGATCCCTTTGGGCCGCTTGTCCCTGGGCCAGGATCCCCTCAGATTGTAAATGAACTTGGGAATGTTGATGTTCATGGGGCATGCAAACTGGCACCGGCCGCACATGGTGCAGACCCAGGTCCAGGGGCTTGCCAGGAGTTCTTCGTCCATGCCCAGGGCGAGCATGCGAAGAAATTTTCTGGGGTCCATGTCAAACTGTTCCGATGCCGGGCATCCGCCCGTACAGGTTCCGCAGGTCAGGCACAGGTCGAAGTTGGCATCGGGAACGCGCTCCAGGATCGTGTCCTTGAGATCGCACGAAAGGTCATCAATGTCAATGGTTGCCATGATGGTGCTCCTTGTGTTTCTGGGCCGCCCGATCAGGAAACGGCTTTAACGTAATTTTGCTGCGTTCAGGTAGTCTCCCAGCCGCTCTTCCCCTCCGATGGTGATGATGTGGATCCCCTGACACAGATCCTTGAGACTGTTTACTGTTTCTGCAAAGAGTTCGATGCTGGCCTTGGCCTTGTCCGGCGCCTTCAACAGTTTCTGGACGACCCAGTCGGGAACCAGGCCTGATTTGAAGTGGCGGTTGATGAATTTGGCCATACCGGCGGTTCTCAGGATCATGACTTCGGCAATGACCGGTACCTTGAAGACCTCAGCCTGTTTCATGAATTTTTCGAACTGGTCCACGTCAAAGATGGGCGTGGTCAGGAAATAGCCGGTTCCGACATTCATCATGTCTTCCATCTCTTCCATGCCCCGTTTGGGAATGCTTTTTCCCCAGGGGGTTTCAACCCCTGAGCCCAGGACGAAATCGACCTTGCCGGGCAGTTCCTGTCCGTCAATGCTTTGACCGCTTCTCAGGTGTTCCAAGACGGATGCCAGTTTCCCTGAATCCACGTGAAAGAACATGGACTCCTGGAGGCTGTCACCAGAAATCCTGTAGTCTTCCGTGAAAACAAGCAGGTTCTCCACCCCGGCTTCATGGGCCAGGCTCAGATCCTTCTGGAGTTGGAACCTGTTCTTGTCCCGGGTTGTTGTCTGGTAAATGGCGTTGAACCGGTTCTGTTTCAGGAGATCGCAAGTTTTGATGCTGTCGCCGACCACACCTTCAAGTTCGATTTCCGAAATCGATACCCCGTCGACTCTGCCCCGTACTTTCTTGAGGCTTTCGATGAGTGCTGCCGGATCATCCTCACCAAGGGGGGCCTGAACTTCGGATGTAACGACAAACCTCTTTTTTTCCAAGGATTCTTTTAAGTTCATGATGTGCCTCCTCTTATTTTAATCCCAGTAATTTTGCGACTTCATCCTTGAGCTTTGACAGGGGCAATGGTTTGGAGAAACATACATCCGCACCATTTTCCTTCATCTGCTTGAATTTCTCGTCGTCCAGGTAAGCCGAAAGCACGATGATTTTTATGTCCTTTGTATCCGGGTTGGTCTTGATTTTCTTGCAGACCTCATAGCCCTTGATGTCAGGCATCGTGATGTCCAGGATCAGGATGTCCGGGTGGAAGTGGTTGACCTGGAGCCCGGCTTCAAACCCGTCGGACGCCGAGATGACTTCGTAGTTGTAGGTGTCTTCCTCCAGGGCCTGGACAATGGATTCGACGATGATCATGTCATCGTCAACAACAAGGATCTTTTTTCGCTGCTCCTCATGTTTTTCTTCCGGGATGGGAATTCCCTGGTTGGTCATGAAGGCCTCCAGGTCCGCTTTCTTGATCCGCCTGTGGCCGCCCACGGTCCTGTAAGCCTTGATGTGGCCAGCTTCCACCCAGTTGATGATGGTTTTTGACGAGACATTGCAGTATTTGCTTGCCGTAAATACAGTCAAAGTGTCTTCCATGGCACCGCCCTCCTTTTGAGTTAGGGGTAATTTATATAATTCAGTTATTATAGTCTTATTTATTTGTCAATAACTTTGTAAAAAATATAATAAATAAAATAACTGAATAATATACAGAAACAATTATTCATTCATGACGCCCATGCCGGAGGCGGGTTTCCCGGCAGTGTTCTCGAAATAGCCACCTGCTTCCTGCTTGATTTCTCACCGAAACATGCTATGGTCATCTCAACAAGCTCCTCGATCAGGGTGATGACATAAATATAGCCATCAGGCTTCACCCAGACTCCGCAAACTCGGCGGGTCCGGTAGGCCGTAATGTTCGCTGGAAAAGATGGAGAACAATGATATGCCAACATTTAGTGAAAAAAGTTTGTCGGCTTTGCTGCGGGAGAACACTATTCTCCGATCAGTTGAGCCAGGTATCTACTCTGTTCTCCCTGATAATGAATCCGGCAATGAATATGATACTCAGTTCGGTTTTATATACGACCTGGTCGCCTGTAATCCGATCTACAACCGTCTTGTTTGGGGATATTCGGTCAAAATGTTCCCCAAAATTGCAACTGATGCGCTTCAGTCTTGTTTCGAGGGTAATGTTTTAGACCTTGGCTGTGGTTCCCTCGCATTTACAGCAAAAGCATATAGCCAATACGCCGAACGGCCAGTGGTTTTAGCAGATCAGTCACTGAAAATGCTTAGAATGGCAAAATCAAGGTTAATTAGACAGAACGGCAAGGTGCCGGATAATCTGGTTTTCCTTCATTCTGACGCTCTTAATCTGCCATTTCAAGAAAATGTATTCGCAACAATCCTTTCCGAGAATCTGCTGCACTGCCTTGATGAAACAGGTATCTTGCTGAGACAATTGACAAATATCCTATCAGAGAACGGTAGAATATATTTTACGACGTTGGTAAAAAGCGATCGTCTGGCTGACAAATACCTTCAAGCGTTGGCAGACAGCGGAAAGCTAATTTCAAGAACTGTGGCCGACCACCAAGAAACATTCAAACAGATGGGCTTGGCTGCAACATACGAAACGTATGGTAATCTTTTGTCGATCCAGTGTGGACCCACTATGAATAAATCCACATAACCGGTATTACGGTCATTAAAAACCAGGCGTGTCCTATTCGGAAAATCTGCCAAGACGAGACTAAAGCATATCAATAATTTTAGACTGAAAATCCGATAATATTTTCTGAAACTCTTCTGCGTCCGAATCAAGTATGATCGAAAAAAGCGCCATGCCTTCGAGAAAGGCAACCGTTGCAAAACTGGTGCGACGGGATAAGTCAATGTCATTGTTCAGAGGCTTCAGCATATCAGACAGCACATTCATCCATTCCTGATAAGCGCGCTGAAGTTTAGCCTTCACTGCCGGATGATAAACCGCAATTTCCCAGATTTCGATAAAAACCTTTGAAAGAGATCGATCCAGAGTGATTCTGTCATGGGTGAACATGAAAAATTCTTGAATAAGCTTTTTTTTATCCATAATTTCTATCTCTTTATCGTTGAACCTTTTTTTGACCATACTGCTGTAATGATCGATCACATAGTCGATATACTGGATTAATATGTCTTCCTTGCTTTTGAAATAATAATGAAGCAAACCGTGATTGACGCCCGCAGCCTGTGCGATCTCCTTGATGGAAGTCTTGTCGAATGGCTTATTTTGCAGGCAACGGTTCAAGGCTTCAAGAATTTGGTTTCTTTTATCCGATCCGTTTTTTTTGGGCATGAAATAATCCTTATAAATAAAAGATTGACATTACTATTTCGACAGAATATTTAGTTGGTTGACTAACTAAAACATTACGTCGGAAAAGCACCTTCTGTCAAGCGCTAATTTTTTCAAAAGGAGATAGCAAATGAATGACTACCGATCCAAAAGCTGGTGGCTGGAATCCTTGCCCCACACCATATTGTCAAATCCCAG
Organism: Pseudomonadota bacterium; assembly: GCA_043806875.1. Lineage (GTDB taxonomy): Bacteria > Desulfobacterota > Desulfobacteria > Desulfobacterales > Desulfobacteraceae > JAZDGN01. Next base: position 29,049 of record JAZDGN010000050.1, on the reverse strand, counting down.
TCTCGAAGGCACCCAAAAAGCCGATGTTGTCGTTATCGGCGGAGGATACACGGGCCTGTCCGTGGGTTATCATTTGAAAAAAATTAACCCTGGCATCGATGTGCGTATTATTGAATCCGATGTCTGCGGCTATGGTGCATCCGGCCGCAACGGCGGTTTTTCCATGACCCTTTTCGGCCTGACCAAAGGGATCACCAAGTTCCGGTTCAACGATGAAAAAGCAAAATCCGCCCATCAATATATGGAGGAAGCCGTGGATTACCTCCATGACATCATCACGCAAAGCAACATCGATTGCGAGTATGAACGCAGTGGTTACCTTCTGGTAGGCACCAGTCCTGCCCAGGTGAAACGCATTGAGCATGATTTTAAAATTATGAAGAAATGGGGGCTTGGCGGGGTGGAGCGATGGGACGGGGACCGGCTATCTGCGGAATTCGGGACGGATTTTTACAAGGAGGGATGGTTTGAGCCCCGGTGCGGCATCGTAAATCCGGCCCGGCTGGCGCGAGGAATGAAAGACCTGGCTGAAAAAAACAGAGCTGTCATATACGAACAATCACCGGTAAAAAAATTTGAAAAAAAGGCTACATCCGGATTTATCGTCCACACTGAAAAAGGAAAAATTGAATCCGAATACCTTGTATTTGCCACCAATGCCTATTCGATTCTTTTCCCTGAGCTTAAAAATCTTCAAATCCCCGCATTCACTCACATCGTGATTTCTGAACCCTTAACACAAAAACAATACGATTCCATCGGGTGGAAGTGCCGGGCCGGTGTCGAAGATGCACGGGACCTGATCCATTATTATCGTCTGACAAAAGACAACCGGATCGTGATGGGGGGCGGTGATGTCAGTTTCGGTTATGGCGGTGACTTAAGCAGGGATTTAAATGACAGGATATTCGGGCTTCTGGAAACACATGTTCCCGAGGTTTTTCCCCAATTAAAGGGGATTCAGTTTACCCATCGTTGGGGTGGACCTGTTTCGATTACATTGGATATGGCGCCGGTCATCGGATACCTGGGCGGAGACAAAAAGGCTATATTCTCGTTGGGTTGCATGGGTCACGGCGTTTCTCTGACAACGTTGAACGGTAAAACCATTGCCGAACTTATCACCGGTCAGCAAACGCACCGAACGGACATGTTTTTTGTGGGCAGGAAAATGTTCCCCTGGCCTTCGGATCCTCTTCCCTACGGTCTCGGGCATGCGATCCGTGGTTATATGAAACTTGAAGACAAGTTATATTATAAATAAGCTGATAAGGGATATTGCATCATCCATCACTTTTCCGGCAGTTGATTACAAAAAGGGCTCGGTAAACTGAAACGCGGATTATACCGTTTGCCGGGATTGGCTGCATAAAATACCAGGATTTGGAATGATAGTTAAAGGGAGAGATCTATGGGCCAGCAGAAAGATGTCGTGTTGAGCAATGCAGTTGTTTGGGCCGGGAGCAAACTGAATCGGATGCAAGGAGGACTGTGTATCAGGGATGGAAAGGTGCAGGAGATCTTTTCTCAGGAAACGGCCCGGGGGGATTCGTCCATGGACCTGGGAGGGATGCATATCATACCCGGCCTTATCGATGCCCACAGCCATTTTTTCATTGCGGCCATGCTGCCTCTGGGAGGAGACGCAAGCGCCTGGGCATCCAGGCATGATGCCCTTGGGGCGATCGAGGCCGCCTGCAGATCAACCGGTTCGGACAAACGATGGGTCTTCTTCTTTGGTTTGGACAACACGCGTTGGAAAAGCTCGTCCCTCCCCCGCATTCACGAGATCGACAAGGCTTCCATGGGGTCGCCCGTCCTTGTGGTCGACACCACCTGCCACCGGGGCCTTGTCTCCACCGAGGCCTTAAGGCGGACAGGGATCAGCAGGGATACCTTGCGGGTGCCGGGTGACATTGATCTTTGTCTGAATGGAGAACCAACGGGAACGCTGTGGGAAGATGCCTTGAGCAGAGTTCTCTTCACCATGTTCCGGGAGAATCTCCAGGCTCTCAGTGATGAAGAAAAGGTGAAGCTCATCCTCAACGAAGCTGACAAGTGTCTTCACAAGGGGCTGACCCATGTCAACGATCCAGGGCTGCCGTCGGACATTCAAAGGCTCTTCAAAGAGGCCCAGAAGCACACCCCATTGAAGTTGAGCTGGTGTGTGACGGCATTCGAAGGCCTGTGTGCGCCCCCTGAACTGAAGGATGAGTTGGATGCCATCTGCAGCGAATATGCCCCGAAAAGCGTCAAGTTTTTTCTGGACGGGGCCACCAGGGCTGCAGCGAGCATGCCCGTCATTTCAGGGTTGAAGGCTGCCTGCAGGGCAGCCATGGACAGTCTCTCAGTGGGGAGCCTATCGCCGTTTTCTTTGCTCCTTGAACAGAAGAGCACCCTTAAAGGGAAAAAAATACACATGCCTTACCTGAGATTCAATGATCCTGCTGAACTCAGCAGGCGGGCCGGTCTCTTCACGGAAAAAGGCTACCGGCTGGTCATGCACGCCCTGGGTAATGTTGCGGCAAGCCAGGCGGCCCAGGTTGTGAAGGAGCTGGGTGTGGGGGCAAGTTCGTCCATTGAGCATGTGCTTATCATGGACAACGAGGGCCTTGATTCCTTTGCATCCTGCGGTGCGGTGGCATCGATCCAGCCTGGATTCATCCCGTACTATGCAGACCTCATTGAGAAGAGGGGCATTATTCCATATCTGAAGGCGTTCCCATTACGGAGCCTATCAGAAAGGGGGGTTCGCATCTGCATCAGTTCCGACGGTCCCTGCGGCGCTGATGATCCTCTGCACAACATCAGGTGTGCTGTAGACAGGAAAAAGGCGGACGGCTCGGTGTTCGATCCTGGCGAGAGGATCAGCGAGGTTCAGGCTCTGGCTGCGGGCACGTTTGGCGGAAGCAGTTCTCTCGGGCTCAAAAACGACGGACTGATCGAGGGCGCTCCGGCCACATTCTGTGTCGTTGATGGAGACCCTTTCTCAGACGCGAGCCGGGTGGTCCAGACCTGGATCGACGGGAAACGGGCATATTGAAGGTGGATGTGTGAGATCAGGAGGTTGTCATTGATTGTAAAAAGCGCCTCCGGACCTTGCAGCTTATTCAGATCAGACCGTCTTTCCAGGTCGAGATAGCATTTCGGTAAATGCCGGAGTACTTCAAACGGTTTATGTATTGACGGCGGCGGGATCTTCACCTTACCGAGAATTGTGGGGCTTGCCCGTTCTGTGGAGATTGTCCTTATCTTTAGAAGTCACAAGATCCCTATTGACTTTTACATATGAACGATGCATATAGATGCATATGAGAACTACCTTAAACATAGATGATCAAATTTTGGAAAAGGCCTCTTTGCTGACTGGGGTTAAAGAAAAAACATCTTTAGTCCGTCTTGGACTTGAGGCTTTGATCGCATTGGAAAGCAGTAAGCGTTTGGCCAGATTAGGCGGTACTGAAAAAGAATTACAGGATATCCCTCGAAGAAGGATCCCATAATCGAGTATGATTCTTGTTGATCCTTCAGTATGGGTTAATCACCTGAGAGATGGAGATAAACATTTAGAAAGCCAACTTATTGTTGGTAATGTGATGTGCCACCCCTTTATTATTGGTGAACTTGCCTGTGGAAATATTCAAAACCGAAAAGAAATCATATCATTGCTGCAAGCTTTGCCAATTGCTCCGCTAATCGAATTCAGCGAATATTTGTATTTTATAGAAGAGCATCAATTAAATGCTAAGGGAATTGGTTTCGTTGACACACATCTCCTTGCCTCGGCATTAGTAGCACAGGTTAAGCTGTGGACTGCTGATAAAAGATTAAATTCTGCTGCAACTGATCTTGGCATTAATTACCAAAAAAGATAATTCGTCATTTCTTTTCATTTTCGTCATTGATGTCTCTGCCGGTGACAAGATTCCCAGAAAAGGGGCATCCGAGCATTAGGCGGTCTGATTTCATAGTCATCAATAAGATATCAGCATCTGTCCTGATGTGAATCCTTGGCCTGATAGACCGGGTCATGACCGGATGCTTATTTTCAGGTTCCGGATCAGGTCTTCCAGGCGGTGGTAGTCCTTGGGGGGCAGCGGCTCCGGGCTGAACCTGAGGCTCTGGTGCAGGCGGACGGCTTGTTCGAGAGCCGGGTGATCGATCTGGTTAAAAGCCTGCTCCCGGATGCGTTGAAAGAACCGGCAAAGGGTTTCCCCGGGTTTTCTGGGAAAGCCCTTCTTTTCCAGTATCTGCAGGAATATGTTCATGGCATAATTCGGTGAGACGTCACCGGGCCCTGCATCCTGTTTTAGGGGCTGGTTCAGGGTTCGGGCCTTTTTCAGGCGGTCGCCAGGTGCCATGATACGCCGCAAAAGGATCAGGGCAAGGGGCACCAGCAGCCACAGGAGTTGCTTTCTTGTATTGTCGTCACCCCAGCGCACCCGGTTTATCCAGTACATGACCAGGGAGAACAGGTCAGGGATCAGGGTCCTGAGAGCATTGCTCTGCTGCTCAAGGACCCAGTCAGGAGGTGTGGTGTCCAGGAAGGTCCAGACTCCGTTTACGCGGACTTCACACCAGGCATGGGCATCCTTTTCCCGGACAAGGATTCGTCCTTCCAGGGGACTGACTTCATGGACAAGATACCCGGACACATACCGGGCAGGCAGGCCCATGGCTCTGGCCAGAAGAACGGTTGCCGAGGCAAAGTATTCACAATGGCCCTGCCGGGATTGTTCCATGAATCCCAGGATGGGGGATTTGCCCGTGTATTCCGGCAGGGTCAGGGAGTAGGCGAATCCCTGGGTAAAAAAGTTTTTGATGAGGTCCACCCGCTTCTTTTCCGTGCCGGCTCCCCCGGGATCGAGTTCCCCGGCAAGGGTCTGGAAATAGTCTTTTTCCAGATCCGGCAGCAGGAGATCCATGGCATCAAACCGGCTGTCTTCCTCCTGGAAAGGAGTCTGCCCCGAGGCTGCCATATAGGTGATAAATCCCGGACCGTTGTCAACAGCCACGGTTCCAACACTGTTTTTCGTTACAACCGGTGAGCCTGAAGCAGACAGGAGAATCGGATTCTCGGGCAGGATCAAGAGCCCCTTTCCACCCGGGAGTCTGCCCATCACGGTGAACCTGCGGGCCGGGGGGCTTTGGGGGGAGGCCAACTCCACGGGTGAAAAATGGTCATGGGCCAGGAACCAGGTATTGTTTGAAAAATAGGTATAAGACGCCTGCCTGAACAGAAGGGGCTCCGGGAAACCGTTTTCAGGAAAGGCCATACGGAAGGCGATGGCATTGGACAGTTTCAGCTTTCCCACATCACCGATGGCGGTAGTGCGCCTCAGGGGGTCGGCGGTGCTTCCTGTGAGAAGGTCCATGGTCATTCCTGTCAGAAACCCCTGTACGGCGCCAAGGCTTGTGAGGACAGCCATGCCTGCCAGGCAGGCGCCTGCCATGGCAAGGGCGAATGATCCTGTCCGGCGGGGCGTTTGACACCGGGAAAACAGCCCCCATGCCAGGATCAGGGCCGCACCGGCAAAGTAGAACCGGGAGCGGTTGTTGGCGGCTCCGGCAGCCACCAGGCACACCAGGGCATAGGGGAATCCAAGGTGGATTCCAAGATCCGGTATTCTGCTGTTCTTTCTGTTGAACAGCAGGAGGGACCTGAGCCGGACCGTTCCTGCCGCACTGTACTCCTGGGCAGCGACAAGGGGGAAGGTCAGTACCGGGAGCCACACCAGGGTTGCAGGCAGGGCCTTTTCCGGGGATTGGGCCAGAAACACTACCATTGCGCCGGCAATGCCCATGACACAGATATCAGAAATTTTGTTGAATGTTCCGGGTGAGAACTCCCAGCGCTCCCTGTAGATCCGGGGAAATTCCACAAGAGGGGCCAGTACCAGGGCAAGGATGGTATTCTCGCTTTGGAATCCCCAGAACATAAGGGTAAAACCAAAAAAGAGTGCCGGAGGTTTCATGGGCCGATCCTTTAATGCCAATACGTTAATCCCTGGCCTGTCCTGGACGTTCCGGTCAGTTTATAAAGTATTCGTTTAAATGGCAAGAACCGGGGCTTTAAACCCGGCAATATTAAAAGAAAGGTTCTTCCCCTGCCCCTTCTGCTTCAGCCGGCAGTATCACCTGTCACCATTTTTTCCCCGCGCTATCCATATAGAACTTGAAAAAAAACCCGACCCATGCCTTTAATCACAGAAGATAACCTGTCAGCAGGTCTCCGGTTGAACACCTTGCAGGGGAGGTGCTTCATGCCGGAAGACGACACCATTAAAACACAAAATGAGAAGAGAGAATGAAAACCGTATCCATCAGTTCCGGACTCAAGACCAGACTCTTCTCCCAGGCAGCGATCCTCAAGGGGCTTTCACAGGATGCCCTGAACGAGATGACCCAGCTGACCGTTGCCAGGCAATACCAGAAAAATGAAATTATTTTCCAGGCCAATGAACCTACGGCCATTTTTATCCTGGTTTTTGAGGGGCTGATTCGTGTCTCCAGGTATTCGGCCACTGGAAAACGGCTCACTTATCTGCTGGCAGGCCCCGGTGAGCCCATCGACCTGGTTCGTCCCTTTACCGGGGATCGCCGGGAAAACATTGCCGAAGCCGTAAAAGAGTCAACCATTGTCTGCATCAACCGGGAGGAATTTCTTCAATTCGCCGTCCGTCATCCCCAGCTCGTGATCAATATTATCGGTACGCTGGGCCAGGCGGTGGACAGTTCCAACAGCAGGATTCTGGATATGCTGGATAAGAAGGTCATAGAACGCCTGAAGCGGGTACTCCATTCCCTTTATAAAAAATTCGGTCCTGTCCTGAATTTCACCGCAGTAGAAATAGCAGAGCTTGCCGGAACCACCACCGAATCGTCGCTCAGAGTGCTTGGCACGCTGTGCCAGGATGGCATTATCGAAAAAAGCCGGGGTCAGATCCACATTCTCAGGGCGGAAATGCTCCCTGAATACGATGATGAAACCGCCATGTGGATATAACCCCTGACCTCAATAATCCTGCCCGATTCGTGGGTGTTCTTTTTAAGCAACCGTGAACCGTTTATCTCCAATGGATGCGACGCTGTATAACGGCAGGAACCTTATCTTCTGCTTTGGCAGACTGCTGGAAGTTCCGCTGTAAAGGACAATCCCTTTGGGACAGTTTTGATAGATGTCGAGCATGAGGTGAAGGCTTCGCAGACTCCCCCCGGTTCCGGATTTGACTTCTACAGGGTAAATCTGCCCTTCCCGGACCACCAGGTAGTCCACCTCGGCATTGCTGCTCCTAGCATCGCGTGCCCAGTAAAACAGCTCTGAGCTGTGCCATGCCTGGAGTTCCTGGGCAACAAACTGCTCAGCAAGTTTTCCGCGATACATGGCCAGAAGATTTTCCTGCTTCAATTCCAATTCCACCGGTATCTGGCATAGTCGCTGGAATAGTCCTATATCCAGCAGGGAAGCTTTGAATTTTTTCGGGTTGGCTGTCGCACCCAACGGTAATCCTGATGGATCACATGCCGGAATTTTGTTTATGACCCTGGCTTTGACGAGCAGGTCAAACGCCTTACGGTTCGTTTGACCGGAATGACCCTCGTTCAGCCGTGTATACTTCAGCTGTTCACCAATACTTTTCGCCACATTTAAAAATACAGCATCAAGATACGTTGGATCAATGCTTGGCATATATTTGGAAAAGTCATCACGGTATGTGTCAAGAATCTCAGATTGGACATGGAAGCTTGCAAGCATCGAACCGGTATCACGATACGTTTTGATGCATTCAGGCATCCCTCCGATGAAAAAATAATTTTTCAGCTCGGCAAGCATCATCTTCTGAACGGTTGTGTCGACCTTGTCCGGAGGTATGAGTATCAATTCCGCCATCCGCTCTTTTCCCATGGCAAGAAGATATTCATAGAAGGTCATGGGATGCATGTGCAGGTATTGTACGCGGCCGACCGGGATGGAAATGTCCCCAAAGGCAAACTCCAGCAAGGACCCTGCAGCAACGACATGGAGTTCAGGCATCTGTTCATAAAAATAGCGAAGTGCCGTTATTGCCCGGGGGCAGGCCTGGATTTCGTCAAAGAAAAGGAGGGTTTTGCCTGGTATTATCCGGCCTGCCGTTAATTCCAGATAACCTATAATTAGTTGTGGTTCCAGGGATCCTGCAAAATGGGAATGCAGGTCTCTGCGTTTTTCCAGATCAATTTTCACGAAGTTTTCAAACTGGCCTGCAAGACCATTCTCAACAAGCCAAGTCTTTCCTACCTGGCGTGCACCACGGATGATCAACGGTTTGCGGCGAGGTGAGTCTTTCCAGGCAAGAATTTCCTGTTGCGATGTACGCTTCATTATCCCCCCTGTTTCCCTGAGAATTCATGGTGAAACAGTCGACTATGGTCGATCATTCTAAGGGATTGATTCAAGAAGTCAAGGATGATTTGAAGTTTATGATGTAGAAAGTCAAGGGAATAAATAGGCGTTGGGCTGCTGACCCTGCCAAGGAAAATCGAAAAAAGCCGGGGTCAGATCCACATTATCAGGGCGGAAATGCTCCCTGAATGCGATGATGAAACCGCCATGCGGATATAACCCCTGACGCTGCACCAGGCGCAGGATGAAGTCCCCGTCCCGCGGTGGGTCGTGTCAGGATTCCAGCAGCCGGGGCAGCCAGAGTACCAGGTCCGGAAACAGGAGGATTCCTGCCAGCAGGATTGCCATGGCAATCAGGAACGGGAACGTCCCACGGAAGATGGTGGCAATGGGGACATCCGGAGCAATGCCTTTGACCACGTATACGTTGACGCCCACCGGCGGGGTTAGCACGGCTATCTGGCTGATCACGACAATGACCACGCCGAACCAGATCGGGTCAAAATTCAGATTCAGAACCACCGGATAGATGATTGGAATCGTCAGCATGATCAGGGCCATGGCATCAAGAAAGCAGCCGCTTATAAAGTAGAGCAGGCAGATAAGCACCATGATGCCCGTGGGAGGCAGGGGAAGGCCTGAAACCCAGGTGGAGATATTGGCCGGGATGGATGTTATTGCCATGAATTTCCCGAAGACAGACGCACCTGCAATGAGCATCATGATCATGCACGATGTTCTGAGTCCTTCCCTGGCTGCATTGAAAAATTTGCCGAAGGTCAGCTCCCGGTGAATAAGCCCCAGAAGCAAGGCGCCGGCGGCACCCACTCCCGCAGCCTGGTTGGGGCTGTACCACCCCAGGAACATGCCCCCGATGGAAACGGCAAAGAGGAAAAAGATATCGGATATCCGCCACAGGGCTTTGAGTTTGGCTGTCCATGATGAGGCCTTGCCGGCCGGAGCGATGTCTTTATGCCTGAATGCGACGATGAAAACCGTTAGAATGAAAAATATTGTTAAAAGGATTCCGGGCATGATGCCGGCTGCGAAAAGCGAACCGATGGACTGCTCTGTGAGAATCCCGTAAACAATAAAAATGGTCGACGGCGGGATCAGTATTCCTATACTTCCGGCAGAGGCAATACAGCCTGTTGCCAGTCTCCGGCTGTACCCGAAGCGTTGCATTTCCGGGAGGGCCACCCTGCCTATGGTGGCGGCTGTTGCTGCGGTGGACCCGCAAATGGCGGCGAATCCGCTGCAGGCCAGGATGGTTGAGACCGCCAGTCCTGCGGGCATTTTTCCGGCAATTGTGTGGGCGGAATCGTACAGGCGGCCGCTCATTCCCCCGGCAAAGGCAAAGGAGCCCATCAACACGAAAAGAACAATCACATTGAGCGGATAGGTGGACAGCTGTTCAAAAACATCCCGCACCAGGAGTGCCCTGGCTGCGTCCCAGCTGACCAGGTAACCGAATCCGATAAAGCCGACAAAAGCCATTGCAAAGGAAACCGGCATGTCGAGTGCGAAGAGCAGAAGAAGGGCCAAGATGCCCAACAAACCGACCAGTACTGGTTCCATCAGCTTAAAGTCTCCTTGATAGCGGTAATGAGGTCAACCAGAAGCATCATGGCCATGGGAACCAGAGCCAGGGCGAAGAGGTAGGCAAACGGGTAAAATGGAACCTGAACCGTTGCCGTAACCTCTCCGGCCCTTAAGTACTCATTGCCAAGACGGACACCTTCTATGATCAATGTGAAAAAGAGCACCAGTCCCAAGAATGCTATGAGCGCTCTAATCAAAGCCCTGATCCGCAGGCTCATTGTGGAGACGAACATTTCGACGCTGATATGTCCCCTGTGCCGCTGGGTAGCCGCAATTGCAAAGACGATGGTGGTTACCTGGGCCAGGCTGACGAGTTCGACGGCTCCGGGAACGGGCATGAGAAACAGTTTCGCTCCGAGCACGTCAAGACAGGTAACCGCAACCATGAAGACCACTCCGGCAACGCCTACCCACTCCCCCCAGATACTCAACCGATTTGCCCACTCGCTGATGAACTTCATTGTCTGTTCTCCCGTATGAAACTTTTCCCGTCTGGCACAGTGATTTGCATCCAACGTTGGCTAAGACTTAATGCTAATTGTCATAGGGCATGGGAATTTTCTTGGAAATCTGCTCCTTGACCAGTTCATCCCGGGTCTGCCGGATAAACTGCACCCGCTCATCGAGTTCATCCCTGGTTATTCCCTTGCTGGTCATTTCATTCATGTAGGTTTCGATCACCGGGGCAATGGCCTGATCCCACCGTTTCACCTCATCGTTCGAGAGCTGGATGATTTGCCCACCCTTGCTCTTGAAGAATTCAGTTCCAACTCGGTCCACGTCATTCCAACCCTGGGCAGAATTCTCGATCCATTCGGCATTCACTTCATCAAAGATTTTTTTAATATTATCTGGAAGGCTGTCCCACTTTTTTTTGTTCATGACGGCATAGAAGGTGTAGATGTTGCCCACCTGCCAGTCCGCGGTGCAGTACTTCAACAGTTCACCGAGACGGAAAGCTTTCATGGTTTCCAGGGGAAGCATGACCCCTGATATGACATTCCGCTTGACCGACTCATAGGTCTCGCCGATGGCAATGGGACGTGATGTGGCCCCAAGGGCTGCTGCCGTGTCGGCTATCCGGCCCGTTGCCCTGAGGGTCTGTCCCTTTAAGTCCTCCAGGGTTCTTATGGGTTTATCCGTTGTTGAAATCAGGTTCGGTCCGGAACCGGACAAGTATAAAACTTTGACATCTTCAAACTCTTTGGGCAGGTATTTTTGGTAAAACCTGTTTACCACATGGGTGGCCACCCACCCGGAAGGCATCCCGAGGGGCAGATCACAGATCTCCATTTCCGGGAAACGGCCCCTGGTGTAGGCCAGATTGCTGAATCCGATATCCGCGATCCCCTGAACGACTCCGTCGAATACCTTGGGACCCGGCAGCAGCTGACCTCCTGAGAAATAGGTGATTTCGACTTCGCCATTGGTCCGTTTTTGAATCTCCTTGCACCAGGCTTCGGCAACCCGTGAGCCGACGTGAACCGGAGGCAGGTAGTTGTTGTACGTCAATTTGATTTTAGCCGACGCGGTACCATACAGACCGCCTGTGAGCAAAATCATTGCCATTACCATGACGACATTCCTTCTCAGTGATCCCATTTTTCCTCCCCATGCAACAGGTTAATAAACCAAGGTGATGATGGTATGCCCGTTTTCAGGCACCGGCAGGAAACGGTACTTAACCGGCCCATGCCGGTATCCTGCCTGTATACGACTATAACAGGCAATGTGATGGTGTATATGACCGTCGTCATACTCGGCCATTATCTGGATAATTGCTATGATTTTTTTACTTTTATGATCATGGTCATATACATGGCCGCATCAAACTGCTGAAATCGATCCTGTCTTTACCGCTGTTGACCCTGTAATCCTGGTGAGCGTTCCGGGAGTGTCTCTTTCCTGATGACCGGCCACCCTACTGAAGGAGATGTAATGAACACACACACGCCCTACTGGAATCCGTTTCTGGAAACGCTTCCCCCGGAAAAACTTCGTATGCTGCAATTGAAAAAATTTCGAACCATATTTAAATGGGCCTATGATCATTCGAAATTTCACAGGAGCCTGTATGACAAGGCTGGAATAAAACCGGAGGACATCCGGTCCTTCGACGATATCCGCCGGGTGCCGAAGGTTGAAAAATCAATGATGCGCAGCATCCAGGGAAAGGAACCCTTCCCCTATGGCGACGCCTTGTGCGTCCCCCTGGAATCGGTCACCGAGTTCCGCCAGACCAGCGGCACCACGGGGCAGCCCATATACCAGCCCGATACATGGCAGGACTGGGAATGGTGGGCGGAATGCTGGGCGTATATTCTGTGGGCACAGGGCTACCGCCCTAAAGACAGGGTGTTCCTCCCCTTTGGGTACAATATATTTGTCGCGTTCTGGGCGGCCCACTATGCAGCGGAAAAGATCGGTTGTGAGGTGGTCCCTGGAGGTGTCCTGGACACCCAGGCCAGGCTGCTCAAGATTCAGGAACTCAGGGCCACGGCCATGATGGCGACTCCCACCTATGTTCTGGGGATGGCAGATGCGGCAAAAAACAAAATGGGAATAGACCCTGCCTCCCTCGGTATTACCAAAATCACCTGTGCCGGTGAGCCCGGGGCCGGCATTCCATCTACCAAGAGCCGCATCGAGTCGGCCTGGAATGCAAAGGTTTACGACCATGCAGGAGCCACCGAGATTGGGGCCTGGTCCTTTGAATGCAGGGAACAGCCTGGAGGCATGCATGTTAATGAGGCTTTTTTCCTGGTTGAAATCGAAGACATCGAGACCGGAGAGATCATCGAAGAGCCCGGCCGCTCCGGGAAAATGGTTATCACCGCCTTTGACAGGCAGGCCCAGCCCTGCGTGCGTTTCGACTCCAAGGACGTAATCCGGTGGGACGAGGCAAGATGTACTTGCGGACGGACCTTCAGGCTCATTAAGGGTGGGGTCCTGGGCAGGGTAGACGATATCACCAAGGTCAAGGGGGTACTCCTTTCCCCGTCTGCCATCGAAGAGGTTGTCAGGGGATTTACCGAGTTGAGTGATGAATATGAGGTCGTCATAGACAAACTGGGGGACATCGACCGTATAAAACTCAAGGTGGAAATGAACCCGGGGACGGAAGACCAGGTTAAAGATGTGGAAAACCGGTTAAAGGATCAGTTGAGACTGAAAACCAACCTGAGCTACCGGCTGGAGTTCTACGACCACGGTAAACTGCCCAGGTACGAAGGGAAAGCAAAACGGTTCAAGGACCTGAGGAAATGAAACCCATTGGGCTTTCCGGGGTCAGGATACACCTGAACTGGGAACAGATCGTCACTGCATCGCAGGAAAGGAATCGGTTAATATGGGAACAGATGTCGCTATTGAGGAAATATACCATAGAATAAATCAGTTGAAACGTACGGCCCAGGAATTGAACCAGATGGGGGAAGACATCCCGGCAGTGTGCTGCAACACGGCCAGGATCCTGGCCAGCGTGAAAATGCTGGAGATAAATATCTCAGACCTTGTTGAGATGCAGGTTTAGCCTTCCTGTCGGCGTCTCCTCCAGCCACAGCTTTCTGCTGGAGGAGACGTCTATCCTCAACGATGAACTATTGCCATGAACAGATCACCATTCATCTGAAAGTGGAGCAAAAGCTGCACAGGTCAGTCTGATAATTATTTGCTTCAATGGCGGGAATCGTGGTCAAGCCCCGAGACGGGATGCTGAAATTAGGGTTTTTCTTCCAGGAAATTAAGTCAATGCCTGATTTGATAGGCTGTGATATGGGTGATATATAGCTATATTGCGGATTCTGCTGCGTTCAGACCTGTTTTGGGGCAGCTCCCTGTTGCTTATCCTTATCCGAGGAAACAATCCATTGATCAGAACAATCGACGGCCAGGGGCTCAAGGTCAGGATCATTGCCGGGTATACATCCATATTCATTGCGGCATCCATCCTTGGCGGAATGATCATCTACTCCCAGGTTAAAAGTACGATCACCCGCAATATCCGGAATGAATTGAAGAATTCAACCGATGCGGTGCTGAATATGGTCAGAACCGCAGCCAATGTATCCATAAAAAATTATCTGCGGGCGGTTTGCGAAAAAACCAGGGAAAATATCGAAGACAGTTATTACCGGTATGAGTCCGGCCAGATAACGGAGGAGCAGGCAAAGATTGAGGCCCGCAGGATCATGTTCTCACAGACCATCGGCAGGACCGGATACATCTATTGTGTCAGCAGCAACGGCATCCCAGTTGAACACAAGAATCCGGATATTGCGGCTAAAAAGGACTGGGCGGAAAACGGCTTTGTCAAGGAGATGATCAAGCGCAAGGAAGGGTATCTGGAGTATGACTGGAAAAATCCCGGGGAAACCGTTTACAGGCCTAAAGCCCTTTACATGAGCTATTTCAAACCATGGGACTGGATTATATCGGTTGCAACCTATACCGAGGAACTCAAAGAACTGATCAACGTGAACGATTTCAAGGAAAGCGTCCTTGCCCTGAAATTCGGAAAGACCGGGTACTCGTACATTACTGACAGCAAGGGGACCCTTATCGTTCATCCCTTGCTCACGGGGAATTATTTTGATTTCCAGGACGGGGAAAAGAACTACTTTGTGCGGGAGATGACCCGGCTCAAAACCGGTCAGCTTGTCTATTCCTGGAAAAATCCTGAAGACGAGACGTTCAGGAAAAAAATCGTTATCTTCAATTACATTCCCGAATATGACTGGATTGTTGCATCATCGGGGTATTTTGACGAGTTCTACTCCATCCTGGACATTGTCAGGCATATTATCATTGTCAGTGTTGTCATCATGCTGTTTCTCCTTCTTCTGACCTCCCTGTGGCTGAGCAAACGGATTACCCAGCCCCTGGAAGCCTTGATGAACCATTTTGACATGGGGGTTCCGGACAATCTGAGCACCCGGATGCCAGTGACCTCAAATGACGAGATAGGCAGACTGTCAACCTATTTCAACAGGTTCATGGACAAGCTCGAGGCGTACAACCAGAACTTGAGAAAGGAAATTTCCGAGCACAAATTAACGGCCGAGGCGCTTGTCTTATCCGAGGAGATGTTTTCAAAGGCGTTCCAGTGCAGTCCCAGCGGTATGTTCCTGGCCCACGTGGACAACGGGAAGCTGATCAATATCAACGACAGTTTCTTGAAACTCACCGGTTATGATGCCACAATGGTTATGGGAAAAACCCTCATGGAACTCGATTTTTTCGGCAACCCCATAGCTGGCGGAAAACTGCTCAGACAGTTCAACAAGACCATGAGCCTCAGGAACCAGGACATTAAATTCTGCCGGAGAACCGGAGAAGCCCGGCAGGGGATAATCTCCGCCGAGGTCCTGGAAATAGGCGGCAAAAAGTGTATACTGGCAGCCCTGGAGGACTTAACCGAGGTCAGGAAGCTTGAAAGGGAGTTCCTGGATATGGGTGAGCGGGAGCGGCGGAAAATTGCCTTTGCCCTCCATGACGACCTGTGTCCCCAGCTGATCGGAATAGATGTTCTCATGGAGATATTAAGGCAGAAGCTGAAGAAGACCCAGCCTGACATGGCGGCTTATGCCGACAGGATAGGGGTCCAGCTCCAGGAGTCGATCATGAAAACCCGGCTTCTGTCACGGGGGCTTTGTCCTGTGGATATTGTAAAACAGGGGTTTGACGCATCCCTGTCGGAACTTGCGGGGTATGTGAAAGACATGTTCGGTATCACCTGCTTTCTCGAGTGTGACGATTCCAATCCCTTTACGGACGATACCGCTGCCTCCCATGCCTACTACATCGCCCACGAGGCGGTGCACAACGCCGTCAAACACGCCGGGGCAGACAGTATTTCCATCCGCTTTTCAACCCGAAGGGGCAGAAGCGTACTGGTGGTTGAGGATGATGGGAAGGGTTTTGCCCGGGACGTTCCGCACAAAGGCATGGGCCTGAAAATAATGCAGTACAGGGCACGCCGCATAAACGGCACCCTGGACATCCGGGGCAGAGACGGTGGCGGAACCGTTGTCCGGCTTGAGATGGAGCACCCCGTCGGGAATGGGGATCAAGGATAGGAGAAACAATGAAACCAGCACGGAAAATACTGATTGTAGAGGATCACCCCATATTTAAAATGGGAATGTGCGAGCTCATCAACCAGGAAAAGGATCTTTTCGTGTGCGGTACTGCCGAGGATGTGGCAGAGGCCAGGGATCTGGTTGAATCACAGAAACCTGACCTGGTTATCCTGGACCTTTCCCTGAAGACCAGTAACGGTATGGTTCTCATCAAAGAGCTGAACAAATATCACCGGGAGATACCCGTGCTGGTGCTGTCCATGCATGAGGAATCCCTCCATGCTGAGCGGTGTCTGTCCGCCGGGGCCAAGGGGTACCTGATGAAACACGAGACCAAGGAGTCGGTGATCAAGGCGATCCGGAAAATTCTCAGCGGGAAGAAATATCTCAGCCAGCGCATCCTGGACAGCCTGCTGGAGAAGGTGGGTGAGGAACCGGTGAACGCCCACGAATCGCCGGTAAAGCACCTCACTGACCGGGAACTGGAAATATTCCAGATGATCGGAAGGGGATTTTCCACGGGTCAGATTGCCGACCAGCTTAACCTTAGCGTCAAAACCATCAGCGCCCACCGGGAACGCATCAAACAGAAGCTGGGGCTCAGGACCAGCGGAGAATTGATCCGCTATTGTGTCCTCTGGCTTGAAACCGATCTGTCCTGATTTCACAATCAGACTTTGTTCTTTGAAAACTGGTGGAAAAGCATGTCTTAATCTCGATGTTTTTTGATTTCGTACGCATTTCGAGAAAAGTTTCATGAAATAGCATAGGAAGTTTCCCTAGGATATTTTAGGAAGATATTTCTTTTAAATTAGTCCCTCCGCCGATTTACACCAGCCGTGCTTCCTTATAGGTTGAATCTGAAAATCTGGTTTTTAATCTGACCCGGATTCAGAAAGGAACGGCCGGCATGTTCACCCGTTATCGCAGTACAATCCCATGTCCTGAAAAATTAATGGTTTTTAACCGAGGAGGTGTCCATGAATATCGCATGCAATCTTGAACAGAGCGCACGTTTTTTTCCAGACAAAACAGCCATCATCTACAACGACCAGGCCACGACATTTCAGGATCTTCACCTTAAGGTCAATCAGCTGGCTTCAGGGATGCGGCGCCTGGGGATTGAAAAAGGCGACCGCATCGCATTGTTCATGCCCAACATCCCGGAATTCATTATTGTTTATTTTGCAGCCCAGAAACTGGGCGCCATCGCTGTTGCCCTGAATGTCCAGCTGAAGACGGATGAAGTCCGGCACATCCTTGACGATTCAGGGGCAAGGATCATCTTTGCCGCAAAAGAGCAGGCAACCCAGATCCCCAAGGAAGGACTTGACGTCCTGGAGCGTGTCATCCTTGTGGACGGGGATGCCGCAAATGAAAATCATATCAGCCGGATTGCGGATCCGCAAGCCCTGGATTTCAAGGCAGAGAACATGAATGCCGGCGACCCGGCCGTTATCCTGTACACATCGGGAACCACCGGTCTTCCCAAGGGAGCCACCCTGACCCAGTCCAACATCGTCTCCAACGTGAACGCCACCACCTTCCACTCCGGGATAAAAAAGGAGGATGTGCTCCACCTCTTCCTTCCCCTGTTTCATTGTTTCGGACAGAATTTCATCATGAACTCAAGCGTGAAACAGGGTGCGACCCTGGTCATGCATCAGCGTTTTGAGCCGGAGCCTGTGCTCAACGCCATTGCCCGGCACAAGGTCACCATGTTTTTCGCAGTACCCACCATCTACATCTATTTTTTGAACATGAAAGACAGGGAGCCCGACCTGTCCAGCATCCGGTATTTTTTCACGGCCGCTGCGGTCATGCCCCGTGAAGTGGCCGACGCATGGCATGCCAGATACAAAATGCCCATCCATGACGGTTACGGCCTGACCGAGTGTTCTCCCTTTGCAAGCTACAATCATGATGTGAAGCACAAACCCGGATCCATAGGATATCCCATCATGAACGTTGAAATGAAAATCGTGGATGAAGAGGGAAACGAAGTCAGTCAGGGCAAGTGGGGCGAGATCTGCATCAAGGGGCCCAATGTCATGAAAGGGTATTGGAGGCGACCCGAAGAAACGGCCAGGACCATCCGGGACGGGTGGCTGTTTACGGGAGATGTGGGCGCCCAGGATGAGGAGGGGTACTATTTCATTGTTGACCGGGTCAAGGATATGATCATCTCGGCCGGCAACAACATCTACCCCGCCGAGGTTGAAAATGTCCTGTACAGCCACCCGGCGGTACTTGAGACGGCTGTTTTCGCCATGCCCGACCCCATCAAGGGCGAATCGGTCAAGGCTGCGGTCGTTCTGCAGCCGGGCATGAACCCGACGCCTGAGGAGCTCATCGAGTACTGCCGGGCTAAAATGGCAAAATACAAGGCTCCCAAGCAGATCGTATTCGTGGACGGGCTGCCTAAAAGCGCCACCGGTAAAATTCTGAAACGGATTCTGAGGGAAGCGGTCTGATAAACCGCAGACAGGAGAGATAAGGTCCATAGTTCTCAAGGAGGCAACATGTTGAAAAATGCATTTATCCCTTATCGGGGATATTACAGTACCCCGTTTGTCCGGTGGCAGGGAAGTCTTGCCAATGAAAACGCCATAACCCTTGGGGCACAAACCTCAAAGCGGTGGCTCGAATCCAGAAAATTTGATGCCAAGATGTTTGATTATCTGATTCTAGGAATTACCATCGGACAGCCGGCCCTGTTTTACGGAGGTCCATGGGCATCGGCACTGATCGGGTCCACGGACACGGCAGGGCTGCTCATCAGCCAGGCCTGCTCCACGTCCACCACCGGCATATTCCAGGCTGCTCTGGGTGTGGAAGGCGGTGCCTACAAGACGGTTTACAACCTGTTCACCGACCGCTGTTCCAACGGCCCCCACACGGTGTGGCCCAACCCCAACGGCCCCGGCGGCCAGGTTATCTCGGAAAACTGGGTCATGGACCATTTCGGCAAAGATCCCTGGGCAGGGTCGGCCATGATCCAGACAGCTGAAAACGTGATTAAAATGGCCGGGATCACCCGCGAAGAGTGTGATGCAAACGCCCTGAGGCGTTACGAACAGTATACGGACGCCCTGGCCAATGACCGTGCATTCCAGAAGCGGTACATGTTTCCCGTGGAAGTTGCGGTGTCAAAGAAAAAAGTCCTTGTGGTGGACCAGGACGAGGGGATCATGCCGACCACCGCAGAGGGGCTCCGCAGCCTCAAACCCGTATTGCCCGACGGCAAACTGACCTTTGGTGCCCAGACCCATCCTGCCGACGGCCATTGCGCCCTGATCGTGACCACACGGGAAACGGCAAGATCCCTGAGCACGGACCCCACTATCGAAATCCAGATTCTTTCCTTTGGCCATGCCCGGGTCAAGAAAGCGCACATGCCCATGGCCCCGGTTCCGGCAGCCAGGATGGCCCTGGAACGGGCAGGGCTGAAAATCGGCGATATCAAGGTCATCAAGACCCACAACCCCTTTGCCGCCAACGATATCTACATGTCCAGGGAACTGGGACTCGATATCAATTCATTCAACAATTATGGAAGCTCCCTTGTGTTCGGGCATCCCCAGGCTCCCACAGCAGGGAGGTCCATCATCGAGGGCATCGAAGAAGCCGCAATGCTCGGCGGCGGCCATGTCCTGTTTACCGGCTGCGCTGCCGGGGATACTTCCGCATCCCTTATTCTCAAGGTAGGGTAATCGTTCCGGCGGAAAACCGCCGGCGGTTGTCTTCCTGCCACCCCAGAGACCTGAAGTAAGATCTCCTCATGCGATGCGGGTCTGTTAAGCAAGGATCCGCTTTAAATATAAACGGGGCTCAAGGCGTTGCCTTGGGCTCCCTGGACAACTACATCAATGAGGAAAGGAACGCTTTATGAAACGTTGGCCGCAAGTATTGCTTTTTCTGATGGCTGCAGCAGTGGTTTTCGTCCTGCCGGCCGCTGCCAAGGAACCACCTTCACTGGACAAATGGAAACCGGCTTTTGACCCGTCAGGGGCCAAATACACCTGCATCGTTTCCAATGTCACCACGCCCACCCTTGTGGGAACCTATGCGGGATTTGAAATCCGGGACGAACTCTGGAAAAGGACCAATGGACAGATTTATGTGGATTATAAACCCCTGTCCATACTCGGCGGTGAAGTGGAAGTGCTGAACATGGTCCAGATGGGAGCGGTCCAGGGCATGGGGGTCAGTGCAGTTGTCGGAGTAAGCCTCGGACCCAGGTTCGGCGTTGTCAACCTTCCCTTCCTGGTTGATTCCTTTGAAAAACTCGAGAAGTTTGCCGGCAACAAGACCCTGTTCAACCATTTCCTGAACGCCATGGACCACCAGGGCATTACCGGGCTCGATATCACGGGTTACGGCAATTACGGGTGGGCCACGACAGAGCCTGTCGAGACCATTGCCGATGCCAGAAAGATCAAGTTCAGAATTGCGGAAGCTGCCGTCAACCAGCTGACTTACAGGAACTGGGGGTTCAACCCTGTGGCCATGCCCTGGCCGGACGTTCAGATCGCCCTGAAACAGGGTGTCATCACGGGTATAGACCAGACCCCGGCCGTGTGTACCCTGACCAAGAAATTTGAAGTCGCAAAGCATTTTACCCAGCTCAACTACGCCCAGGGCCTCTTTATCTGGGTTTTTAACAAGCGCTGGCTGTCAAAGCTCCCCGAAGACCTGAGGGCAACCCTGATCAAAACCGTCCAGGATGTCTGTGCCGAGAACAGAAAGCGGACCGCTGCATGGGAACAGGAAAATATCGACGCCGCCAAGGAGGACGGCGTAACATTCCACAGGCTGTCCGATGCTGAAATGGCTCTTCTCAAGGAACAGAGCAAAGCGACCTTCGCCAAGTATGAAAGCGAAATCAACCAACTGTATCCGGACGATACCTACAGGCCTGAAAATTACCTGAAAGAAGTCCGGGAGTTCCTTAAATAGATTTTTGCCCAGAATAATTCCAACGCCATGGGGGCCGGGTTTATGCTTGTAAAAATGCTCAATGCAATTGACGCTGTGGTAACTTTCATTGAGGAATGGACGCTGTTTGTCATTGTCATGGCAGCACTTCTGTCCCTGTTCGCCAATGTGGTGCTGCGTTACGGATTCAACTATACCCTTGCCTGGAGCGAGGAGCTGGTCCGTTTCGTTATCATCTATTCAACGTTCATCGGAGCTAGCGTGGCTGTAAGGCAACGCTCCATGATCAGGATAGACGCCGTTACCCAGATGTTTCCAAGGCTTAAACCCGGTCTTACCCTGTATACCAACATCCTGATGCTGGTTTTCGCCTGGCTGATGGTATACCATGGCTATAAAATAACCCTCCTCCAGTTCACCACCCACCAGAAAACCATCATCATGCAGATTCCGCTGGTTATCATCTATGCCGTCATGCCTGCGATGGGCATCCTGGTCTCTTACCGTACAGTGCAGGCAATCGTCCAGGATATCCGGACTTCAGGGAAAAAGGACCGTCATGCGTAGCACCGATCTGATCATCTTGTGTCTTCTCATGGGTTGCATGACAACCTATGTGCCGGTATTTCTGTGCCTGTTTTTTACGGCAACCCTGGGATTTGTCCTGTTTCTGGACATGCCCGTCATTCTCCTGATCCAGACCCTGTTCCGGAGCCTTGATACCTTTTCCCTGGTCGTGGTGCTTTTCTTCATTCTCTGCGGCAATATCATGAGCCGGGGGAAAATCGTCGAAAAACTGATAACCATGGCCAATGCCCTGGTCAGCTGGCTTCCCGGCGGACTGGGTATGGCGGGCGTCATCGGCTGCGGACTGTTCGGCGCCATCTCGGGTTCAACGGTTGCAACGGTTGTGGCCATAGGCGGTTTCATGATTCCGGCCCTGATCAAAAACGGGTATGACGAGGACTATACCCTGGGGCTCATGACCACCTCCCCGAACCTGGGCATCATCATCCCGCCCAGCATCAGCATGATCTTCTACTCCATGATCAGCAATGTTTCCCTGGAAGGGCTGTTCATCACAGGATTTGTTCCGGGCTTTCTCATTATCGGCCTGGTGTGCCTGTTCACCTGGGTGCTGTACCGTAAAAATACAACCATCAGCAGGATGCCCTTCCCGGGCTTCAGACAGGTCCTGGCCATTTTCAGGGAGGGATTCTGGGCCCTCATGCTCATCGTTATCATTTTCGGTGGGATTTTTTCCGGAATATTCACTGCCACAGAGGCTGCTGTGGTTGCCAGCGTCTACGCCTTCTGCGTGGAGCTGTTCATCTACAGGGCCATCGGTTTCAAGGACGTGAAGGACATCACTGTCTCCTCGGCCGTCACCAGCGCCACATTGCTTCTGATCGTGGCGTCTGCCACCTGTTTCGGCAGGTACCTGACCTTTGAGAACATCCCCAACCGGGTAGCGGAAATTGTGGTGGCGAGCATCCACTCCCCGTTTGTCTTTCTCCTGGCCATGAATATCCTGCTCATCATCATCGGCATGTTCATGGATATCATTTCCGCGACCCTGATCCTGGGACCGGTGTTTTTACCCCTTCTTGCACCCTTTCATGTGGATCCCATGCATTTCGGGCTCATCATGACCGTGAATCTGGCCATCGGCTACTGCACGCCGCCCATGGGGGTGAGCCTGTTCATTACCGGGGCCATGGCCGGACGTGATATCATCTATGTGTCAAGGGCAGCCCTGCCTTTTATTGCCATACAGCTCGGCGTTCTTTTTCTGCTGACCTATTGGCCCTGGCTGGTGCTTTTTCTGCCCAGGATGCTGGGTTATCTATGATATTGCCTGGCGTCATGGGCGGCATGGTCCTCGCCGTCCCATGCACGCCGATGTTCGATGCTCACCTTTCTGCAAGCATTCGATCAATTATATTGAGCGCCAAGTTAATGTCTTTCATCTCATCGTCTTGCAAATCATCATGGATTGAAGCATCAGGCGGGTTGTCGGGTCATCTTCTGCTATCAGGATTTTCATTGAACTCTTCCTCAATTGTAACTTTCCCGGTATCGGCAGGGATTGTTTATACATCATCGGCACAGACAACACGGTCCCGCCCGCTTTTCTTGGCATGATATAAAGCAGTATCCGCCAAGCCCAGCAGGGTATCGGGTGTTTCATTACCGGTATATCGGGCAACCCCTATACTGCCCGTGATGGAGACCTGTGTTTCCCCAATTGGGATTTTAGTACTCCGGACCTGGTCGCAGATCCGTTCAAACAGGAGTTCGGGGTTTGCGTTGCCGGATCCGGGTGCAACGATCAGGAACTCTTCCCCCCCATACCTCCCCACATGGTCATGGATGCGTAAATTGTCATGGACAGACCGGGCAAAAGCGATCAACACCACGTCACCAGCCTGATGTCCATGGGTATCATTCACGGTTTTAAAATGGTCAATGTCGCACATTCCGATGCAAAGGCTGCTCTTTTCCCGTTTTGCTCTGGCCATCTCCTTTTCCAGGAGGTTAAGAATTGTCCGGCGGTTGAAAATTTGGGTCAAAGGATCATGCATGGCTTCATACTCCATCCGCCGGTAGGCATCCCTAAGTTCGGACTGGAGTTTTACAATGCGCTGCCCCACATTGATCCTGGCTCTCAGCTCGTCATTGTCATAGGGTTTTGAAATAAAATCGTTTGCGCCCGCTTCCAAGGCTCTGACAATGTCTTTTTTGTCATCCTTTGATGTCAGGACAATCAGGTAAGGCGGTTCAACGGTTTCAAGTTCACATATCTTTTCGCAGAGTTCAATCCCAGTCATGCCAGGCATCTGCCAGTCAAGGACGGCGAGTCTGGGGGCATCGCCCGACTTCATGACATCCCAGGCCTGATTTCCATCACAGGCCATGACCGGGACATACCCCCATTTCTTTAAAACCGAGCCAAGGATCAGGCGCGACGTCATGTCATCTTCGGCAATCAATATCTTCATCCGATACTGGTCTCCATGGCCTGTTTCAGTTGATCAAATGCGTGTTCAAGCAGGGGCAGGAGCCTATCAAGCTCGTCCTGGTTTCCATCCTTGCCGGCAGACTCTACCTCTGAAGCAATTTTTCGCAAAGCGTCCCCGCCCACATTGCCGGAAGCCCCCTTGAGCTGATGTCCCTGTTTGCCTGCGCCTTGTGTATTTTTTTCACTGATGCACTGCCTGAGTGCAGCAATCTGTCTGGGCGCGTCATCCAGAAACGTCCGGATTATTATTCCCAGCAGTTCCTCATCCCCCATCAGACGACCCAGCAGCGCGATTTTGTCAAACACCGTCAGATTCTTTTCCGCGTTTGTTTTCTGGGCCTCCGGTTTGCCAGGCACTGATCCGGGAGCAGGCGGCGGTGTCTTTTTTTTCGGTAGCCAGCGGTCCAGGGCTTCTGAGAGCAACCGGGGATCTATAGGTTTGGTAAGATAGTCATCCATGCCGGCCACAATGCACAGGTCACGGTCTTTTGCCATGGCGTGGGCGGTCATGGCGATGACCGGCATCCGTTGCCTGCCCGATTCAAGCTCTATTCTCCGGATATTCCGGGTGGCTTCAAAGCCGTCCATTTCCGGCATCTGCACATCCATGAGCACAAGATCAAAATCGGATCCTTCAACCGCTTTCACGGCTTCCGAACCGTTCAATACCGTGTGCACACCCGTAAATCCGAATTTTTTAAGGATGCCTCTGGCAACCTGCTGGTTGACGATGTTATCCTCGGCCAGGAGAATCCGTATATTCCCCCGCTGCAATTCCCTGATTGAGTGCCGGGTCAGGATCGCCGTTTCCTGCTCGGGCCTGGCCCCGCAGGATACAAGGGTTGTCAGGCAGTCCAAGAGATCCGAATACCCCACCGGTTTGATTAAATATGCGGCAAACCCTGCTTTTTCAAACCGCCTGGCATCACCGGCCTGACCGATTGAGGTCATCATGACCATGTGAACCTCCTTAAGTTTGTCATCGGCCTTGATGGCACTGCCCAGGGACATGCCGTCCATGCCGGGCATCTGCATATCCAGAATGGCGATGCCAAACGGATCGTTTCCATCCCTGGCCTTATGGAGTTGCCGCAGGGCATCCTGCCCATCCATTGCCTCGGTTACACGGCAGCCCCAGGAGCCAAGCTGACGCTGGAGTATCTCTCGGTTGGTATCATTGTCATCCACCACCAGGATATGCACGCCCTTAAGGTCATGTTTTTGCATCGGCATGACTGGATGGGGCGCCTCTTTCTGTTTTTGAAAGCAGGCCGTAAACCAGAACTCAGATCCCTTGCCAGGGCTGCTGTTCAACCCGATTTCTCCGCCCATTATTTCACTGAGTTTTTTAGAGATGGCCAGGCCCAGACCCGTACCTCCGTATTTCCGGGTAGTGGAGGCATCAGCCTGGCTGAAGCTTTGAAAGAGTATGCCCTGCTTGTTTTCCGGAATCCCGATGCCGGTATCCTTTACGGAAAATAACAGCGTAACATCCCTTGGGCTCTCTTTTTCAAGGTGCGTCAGTACAGAAATTTCGCCTTTCTCCGTGAATTTAACGGCATTGCCCACAAGGTTCGTAAGAATCTGCCTGAGCCGTCCGGGATCCCCCTGAAGAAGCGCAGGCACCTCCGGGGCTACTGCGCAGACAAACTCCACGTTCTTCTGCTGGATGCGCAACGACATCATGGAGGCAAAATCATCAAGCAGGGAACGCAGATCAAAGTCAATGGTTTCTATCTCAAGCTTCCCGGCTTCTATCTTTGAAAAATCAAGGATATCATTGATCACGCGGAGCAGTGCTTCACCGCTGTTTTTCACAACGGTGGCGCAGTGCCGCTGGTCCCGGGTAAGGTCAGTATCCAAAAGAAGACCGGTCATGCCGATAACACCATTCAGAGGAGTGCGTATTTCATGGCTCATATTGGCAAGGAAACTACTTTTGGCTTCAGTTGCGCTTTCGGCCCTAGATGCCAACATGTTTGCATTCTGAATGGCTTTTTCAAGTTCCTGATTCATCTGACTCAACTCATCCTGTGTCTTTTTCTCCCGGGTGATGTCATGGATGTTGACCACAATGCCGCTGGGAAGGCCATTTGGATCAAGAAGTAATGCCGCACCGATCCGGACTGCAATGACAGCACCGCTACTGGTCTTTCGCCGGCTTTCAAACCCGGACAGGGCCTCTCCGCTAAGAACCTGTGCAAGGGCCTGCTGAGTGTTGGTCAGTTCTTCCTCCGGAACAAAATCGATGCGCCTGCCTAGAACTTCGTCGGCACTCCAGCCGAACACACGGGTAAAACCGGGATTCAGGTAGGTCACCTTCCCCTGGGTATCATAGACGATCACCGGATCCACAATGGTCTCCATCACAGCCCGCAGTTTTTCTCTGCTTTCTGTAAGCGCATTTTCAGCCTCTTTCAGGGGACTGATATCCATGAAGGCTTCGATGATCACGTCCTGGCCGTCGATGATCAGGGGGAGTGCTGTTTTATACACCGGCACCTGGCGCCCGTCTTTACGCAGGACTATTTTCTCCGACCGGTCAACCATCAACCCCAGGTCGGTTATGGGGCACTGGCCCTGTTTCGCCGGGCAGATGCTTTTATGGCAGACATGTCCGACGATCTCGTCCCTGTACTTATATCCGGTCATGGCCAGTGCGGCCTTGTTGATCCGTTGGATGATCTTGTCTTTTCCCACAATCAACATGCCGATGGGGACATTATCAATTATTTTTTCAGTGGTTTCCAGGGCCTGTTTCAGCTTTTCAGCTATTTGAAGGTCCCTGGTGATGTCCTTGTCAACCCCTCGATATCCCAGGAGTTCCCCGTCATCGTCAAAAAAAGGCACCCCGTTGGTCAACAGGCAGACCCTGGTGCCGTCTTTTTTCAGGTTCCAGTTCTTCAGGTCAACGATGGGCTGTTTGTTCCCTATGATTTCCTTGAAACGCTTTTTCAGTGTCTCGGCCTCGTCTTCTACCATGAAGTCAAAGGGTGTTTTTCCAAGGAGTTCATCATTGTCATACCCCAGGACCTGATTTGCTTTCCCAGCTGAAAAGATATAGCGTCCTGTTGCGTCAACTTCCCAAATCCAGTCGGCCATGCTCAGAGAAATGTCACGGAACCGGCTTTCACTCAAGGCCAGAATTTCTTCGGCCTTTTTACGCAGGGTGATATCATGGGCAACGTGGACACTGCCTGCCTGCCCGTCTTTTAACAGCATGATGGGGCTTACCGTAACAATAAAGTCTGCGTCCAGGCGTTCTTCCCGGACTTCGACAGAATGGAACCGGTTATCCTTGAGCAACGAACTGTGTGGACAGAAAGCCGGAGGGTTGTCTAATCCGTGAACAAGTTCATAACAATATTTTCCCGTCATTTCCTCTGGCCGCATGTGCATTCTGTCGGCCATTGCCTTATTTGCCCGGACAACCCTGTGGTTATTGTCAATAATCATGATCAGGTCGTGAACGGCATCAAAAGTCTGCTCCCATTCATCTTTGGCCTGCTGGAGTTCTGCCTCAATTTTTTTTCGATCCGTGATATCCCGGCCAAACCCCCGAAATCCCACCGGCTCGTTTTCCTCATTGATAACCAGCGAGACGGATGCTTCGGAATGCCTTGGCTTCCCGTCTTTTGACAGAAATTTCCATTCTGCTTTGGACACAGGTTCCCGGGTCTCGTAGATTCCATGGAACAATTGAAAAACCCTGTCTCTATTTTCGTTATCCATGAATTCCATGTAATTCCTGCCCGTCAATTCCTCTTTTGTATATCCCATCATCCTGTGGAAAGAGCGGTTGCAGTCTCTGAAATTGCCGTCAAGATCGACTTCCAGATAACCGTCTTCCATGTTCTCAAGAATATTTCGATAGGCCTCCTCACTTTTTCTGAGCGCTTCCTGGACCTGTGTTTGTTCGGTGATGTCGTTCCCTGAGCTCAACGAGCCGACGATGGCACCATCTGAGTCTTTCAGGAGCGTATTATGCCAGGCAATGATAAGTTCCCGGCCATCTTTTCGTACAACCGGATTTTCATAATACTCAACCGGCTCAATATCACCGGCCATCAGTTGATGATACACTTCAAGAATCGTATCCCGGAACTGTTCCTGCAGGCAGGTCTTGAACCAATTCTTGCCGACAAGCTCCTCTTCCGTGTATCCAAGGGTTTCCAGACCGTATTTATTAACGAGGGTGATGTCCCCCCGGGTGTCAAGAACCACAAACAGGACCTTGGCAACCGAAAGATAGCTCCGGGCACGGTAGTCGGCCTGCTCCAATTCTGTTACTCTGCGCTCAAGGGCTGCATAGCTTAATTTTTTACCCATACCATCCTTCCATTCATGAGAGCGTCGATAACCAATCTGAACCTAAATGAATCGTTAAACCCTGTCCATGCCGTGATCGGAATTTTTAACCTCGTCCAGCGCTTTTCTGACGGTTTTTGCCAGATCTTCTTTAGAGAACGGTTTCTGAATGAAATACACCCCTTCGTTAAGAACACCATGACGAGCAATGGCATCGCTCGTTAATCCTGACATGAAAACGTGCTTGAGGTCCGGGTAACTGAGCCGTTTCTCAGCAATTTTCAAAACCATTTCGGGGATGTGTTGAATACTTACGTAAAGGGATACTTATCCTTGAGCAGTGCCTTTAGCATCATCAAGTATTCTCCGGACTGCTTTAATTAAGTCCTCTCTTACAAAAGGTTTCATGTGATACTCTTTAATACCCAATTCGTTAGCCGCATATTCATCCATGCGGTCGCTATGGCCGGTGCATACAATAATAGGGAGGGTCGGATTAATTTTAATAAGTTCCTTTACCAGACGATCCCCAGGCATCTTCGGCATCGCCATGTCGGTGATGACCAGTGCAAAATTGTTGGATTCTTTTTGAAACAGCTTCAGGGCTTTTGTACTGTTCGTTTCCCCCACAACTTCGTATCCCTGTGCCTCAAGCATTCGCTTGAGCAATTTTACCAGGGATGCCTCATCATCGACAACTAATATTCGTTCTGTTC
>JAZDGN010000049.1:0-211680 GCA_043806875.1 Pseudomonadota bacterium | reverse complement strand
CAGCTCACGCTTCTGATCCAGTCTCCCATCATCTTCCATGCAGACAACGCCGACAGCATTTTGGCGTTCATGCGGGGAAAGCTGTACTCACAAGAGTATTTGAAAAATCTGGAGGACATGATCGTCTACCAGGCCCAGATGCTTCTGAACCTGCCGCCGGACAGGGAAACACCCTTTCCGTTTTTTGAAAGACCAGAAAAATAATCAAGGATACCTGTTATGAAAAAATCCTGCAGATATACACTTTTGCTCGTTATAACGGTCATGGCTGCCGGCATTGGCACACTTCTTTTGCCAGAACGTCCCGGTCTCGGATCCAACGCCAACCCGGAGCCGGCCCAGGCAGGCGTAGACAAAATTGCCCATACCGTTGTCTTAGAGACTTTATCAAAGGTCAGAATGGAAAAAAGCACCCGGTATCCCGGCAGCGTCAGAGCCAGTGAAGCAACCCAGCTGGCGTTCAGGGTGTCCGGAACCCTTATCAGTGTGGATACCAGGCCGGGCAGTGCAGTAAGAAAAGGCCAGTTGCTGATGCAACTCGATCCCCACGATATCACCGATTCCATCCAGGTACTGGAAGCCCAGCTCACAGGAGCCCAGGCCCAGCTTGACAATGCCTCCAGGAACTTTGAAAGGCTCAGCAGCCTGTTTTCCCAGCAGGTAATAGCCCAGGCCGATTTTGACCGGGCTCTCACAGCCCGCGACGGTGCACTCTCGACGGTGAAAACCATTGAAGCACAACTGCAGACTGCCAGGAGGCAACTCAGTTATACGGCCCTGCATGCTCCCTATGATGGAATCATCACAGGGCAGTTCATCGAAAACCATGAGATGATGCGGGCCGGACAGCTGGTTCTTGGGCTTCATGACATTTCAAGGCTGGAGATCAATATCCAGGTCCCGGAAAATGACATCCTCCATCATGAACTCAAATCAGGAGCCCCCGGAAAGGTTGTGTTCCCTTCCCTGCCCGGGAAAGAATTCCCGGCAGCCCTCAAGGAATGGAACACCCGGTCCGAGCAGATGACCCACACCTATGCCCTGACCTTTGAAATGAAAGCCCCCGGAGGTATCCTTCCTGGCATGACAGCGGAACTGGCCTGGGATGACCCTGAATCAGACACACAGGTCCTTACCGTTCCCGCCGGCGCAGTACAAAAGGATGCCAAAGGCGACAACAGCATATGGGTTTTCGATCCGGTTTCATCAAAAGCCAGCCGCCGGAACGTGACCCTGGGAGTTCTCAAAGGATCATCACGCCTCATCGTGACCAGCGGCCTGTCGGCCGGGGACACCATCATCGTCCGGGGCGGTGATTTCATCACGGCGTCAATGCCCCTCACCCCCATCCAGTCCAAGTCAGACCTGTAACCAACCACAGCCATCCGGACAGAACCGAAAAAGGAATCCCCGTTCATGAACCCTGCTGACTTCGCACTCAGGAAACAGACCCTCATGGTTGTCATCACCCTCATGCTGACCGGACTGGGCATCATAGCCTACAATCACCTGGGCCGCCTTGAGGACCCGACCTTTACCATAAAAACAGCCCTGGTTGTCACCCAATACCCGGGAGCCGGACCGCTCCAGGTAGAAAACGAAGTTACGGCCCTTATCGAAGAAACAATCAAATCCATGGGAGAGGTCAAGGAGGTCCGGAGCACGTCCCAGGAAGGTGTATCCTTTGTATTTGTTGACATGAAAGACACTTACACGGCCTCACAGCTCCCCCAGATCTGGGATGGGCTCAGAAAAAAGGTACGTGACATCCGGAACCGCCTGCCTCCGGGTGCCGGACCGTCCATGGTCAATGATGACTTCGGTGACGTGTACGGAATTTTCTTTGCCGTCACGGGAAAGGGATATACCCCTGCCCAGCTCAAGGATTATGCAGAGGATCTGAAAAAGGAACTTCTCCTGTGCGATGATGTTGCCAAAATCGATTTCTGGGGTACCCGGCAGGAGGCAGTGTTCGTTGAATTCAGCCGTGCAAAACTGGCGGAGATCGGCATTCCCCTGGCCCTTATCGCCCAGACCCTGGAAACCCAGAACACTGTTGAACAGAGCGGCCGGGTAAATGTGGATTCCATGTATATGCGGATTACGCCCACCGGGGAATTCGGCAGCGAAACCATGATCGCCGACACTCTCATCGGAGGGGCGGGCGGGATGGTCCGCCTGGGAGACATTGCCCGGGTTTACCGGGGTTTCACGGACCCGCCCGGGAACATCATGCGTTACAACGGCCAGGATGCAATTGGCATAGGCATCTCAACCGTGGCAGGCGGCAATGTCATCACCATGGGCAACTCGGTGCTGCAGCGGCTCAAGAATCTTGAGGACGATCGGCCTCCCGGCATGGAACTGCACACCATCTACTTCCAGAGTGACATTGTCCAGGAGTCTGTCAAGGCCTTTGTCATGAACCTGGTTGAAGCAGTTGTCATCGTCATCGGCCTGCTCATGCTTTTCATGGGATGGCAGACCGGCCTTCTAATCGGTATGATCCTGATTCTAACCATCCTGGCGACCTTTTTGGGCATGTTCCTCATGGACATCGATCTCCAGAAGATCTCTCTGGGGGCCCTGATTCTTGCCCTGGGTATGCTTGTGGACAATGCCATTGTGGTGGCAGACGGCATCCTTGTGCGGGTGAGCCGGGGAGAAACCAGGGAAAAGGCCGCCCGGGAGGTTGTCCGAGAAACCATGTGGCCGCTTTTGGGCGCCACGGTTGTTGCTGTTCTTGCATTCACAGCAATCGGATTCGCCAAGGGCAATGTGGGTGAATACTGCCGGTCCCTGTTCGATGTCATGGCCATGTCCCTCATGCTCTCCTGGATTTTTGCGGTAACCATAACCCCCCTGCTCTGTGTCTGGTTCCTCAGAATTCCCGGTGAAGACAGTATCCATGACCTCTATGACCGTCCCTTTTATAGGATCTACAGGTCCATTCTGTCCATGGCCATACGATACCGGTGGTTCACAGCCATGACCATCATAGTAATGCTCGCAGGTGCCGTGGTGGGGTTCAGGGCTGTTCCGGATGCCTTTTTCAGCCCATCCACCCAGCGCTACTTCTACATTAACTACTGGAAACCCCAGGGGACACATATCAACAGGACCACCGATGACGTGCGCCGCATTGAGGACACCGTCATGAAATTAAGAGGCGTCAGGAACATCACCTCTTTTGTTGGGGAAGGTGCGCTCCGGTTCGTGCTTTCCTATGATTACCAGATCCGGAACTCCAGCTACGCCCAGATGCTGGTGGAAGTGAATGACTACCGGAACGTCGACACCATCTCCGGGGAAGCCCTGGCCATGATCTCCCGTGAATTCCCGGATTCCGAGCCCTATATCACCCGAATCGTCAATGGACCTCCGGTCAATTTCCTGGTGGAGGCCCGGTTCAGGGGACCGGACATCCAGGTGCTCCAGGACCTGGCAGGCAAGGCCATGGCCATTTTGCGGGACACCCCCAACACCAGGGATGTCCGGACCGACTGGCGCCAGCCCACCCGGGTTATCAAAGCTGTATTTTCAGAAACCCAGGCCAGGAGCATCGGTGTATCCCGCAGCGATCTGTCCAGATCCCTTCAATGGAATTTCAACGGCATCACCATGGGATTATACCGTGAACAGGACAAACTTATCCCCATCCTAGGCCGCCCCCCGGAGCCCGAGAGAACCTCTGTGGAAAACCTGGGAAATGTCCAGGTATGGAGTTCCATCAACCAGGCATTCGTCCCCATCCGCCAGGTCATGACCGGCATGGATCCCCAATGGGAAAACCCCTTGATCAAACGCAGGGAACAGCAACGGGCCATCACTGTCCAGTGCAACCCGGTAACCGGCCTGGCCAGCCCGCTCAGAAATGCGGTCAAGGGCCGCATCGAAGCCATCCCCCTTCCCCTGGGCTACACCCTGGAATGGGCCGGAGAGTATAAGGAATCTGCCGACGGGCAGGCACCGCTCAGGGCCATATTCCCCATCTGCATCCTGGGAATGTTTGTCACCGTGGTCTGGCTCTTCAATTCCGTACGGCGGCCCCTGCTCATCTTCTTTACCGTGCCCCTGTCCCTGGTAGGTGTGGCCTGCGGTCTGCTCCTGATGAAGCTCCCCTTCGGGTTCATGGCCATCCTGGGATTTCTGGGTCTCTCGGGAATGCTCATCAAGAACGCCATCGTACTCATCGAACAGATCGAAATCGATCTGAGGTCTGGAAGCAAGCCCCTGGCTGCTGTAATGAATGCCTCGGTAAGCCGCGTCAGACCCGTTACCATGGCATCCGGGACAACTATCCTTGGGATGGCGCCCCTGGTGGTTGACCCCCTGTTCGGGGCCATGGCCGTCACCATCATGGGTGGTCTCCTGGTAGCCACCGTCCTTACCCTGATCGTCGTACCTGTCCTTTACTGCCTGATGTACGGTATCCGGCACTCCCCTGCCCTGCCGAAATCCTTGTGATATTACAGGAATGGCGACCAAGGCCGCCATCCCTGAGCCAGGCTCTGAAGCTGCCATGAATAGTTGCAAAAATCTTTTGGGAAACCATTTTCAATGCAGTGCCTGATTGTCACTGTGCCGGGATTTTTGTTGGATCCCACCATCCATGAAAATGATGAACCGGGCCGTGACCCCGGCCGACCGTGACCCCGGCACCGGCCTCCAGTGCTCCGGTGATGTAGTTTTTAGCGGCCTTCACGGCATCCGTGAGTCCGAGCCCCCGGGCCAATCCTGCCGCAATAGCCGATGAGATGGTGCATCCGGTTCCGTGGGAGTTGGGGGTATCCACCCGCGGAGTTTCCAGTTCCAGGATCTCCCCTGTCCTGTTGTCATAAAACAGATCCGTTGTTATTGCATCGGGCAGGTGCCCGCCCTTTAAAAACACGGCAGGGCAGCCCAGGGATGCCAGGTCCCTGCAGGCATCGGCCATGTGGCCCAGGGACGTGACAGGCCGGTCTAAAAGGACCGATGCTTCGGGAAGATTAGGGGTAATCAGGGTTGCCATGGGAATAAGAAGGGTTTTCAGTGCCTGGACGGCATCGTCCCTGAGGAGCTTGTCCCCGCTCTTGGCAATCATGACCGGATCCAGGACAATGGACCGGCAGCCATGATGCCCAAGGCGCTCGGCCACGGTCCGGATAACATCCGGGGAGTGGAGCATGCCGATCTTGACGGCGTCCACCCCGATGTCTGTAATCACGGCATCCATCTGAAGGGCGATGAATTCCGGCGGCACCGGATGAATGCCTGTGACAGCCACGGTGTTCTGGGCGGTAAGGGCCGTGATGACGGACATGCCGAAGCACCCCAGGGCCGAAAAGGTTTTCAGATCCGCCTGGATACCGGCACCGCCCCCGCTGTCCGATCCGGCTATGGTCAATGCCCGGTAATAGGTTTTCATCTGCTGTTCTCCTTGTCATGAATAGCCATCTCAACGGTCCTGGCCAGATCCTTTGCGGCCAGGAAGGGATCATCTGCCCCGCAGATTGCTGAGACAACCGCCACGCAATGGGCCCCTGCCCGGATCACATCAGCGGCATTTTCGGCATTGAGGCCGCCGATGGCCACCAGGGGATGGCGGGAATAACTCCGGATCCGGGTCAGGCCGTCCAGACCCCAGGGCTGTTTGGTATCGGTTTTTGTGGGCGTGGCATACACCGGGCTCACACCCAGGTAATCCACATCAAGATCCTGGGCAGCCAGGACGTCCTCCCATGTTTCCACGGAGAGGCCTATAAGGGCATCAGGGCCCATGAGGTTCCGGACCATGGTATAGGGCATGTCGGTCTGCCCGATGTGGACGCCGTCAGCCCCGGCTGCCAGGGCCACATCAATGCGGTCGTTGATGATCAAGGGAACCCGGAACGGTTTGAGCACGGCCTTGATCCTCAGAGCCAGGTCCACAAAATCCCGGGTCCCGGCTGTTTTCTCCCTGAGCTGGACACAGGTGACCCCTGCCCTGGCAGCTTCGGCCACCAGGGTTTCCATGGGGCGCAGCGCCTGGTACCTGGGATCCGTGACCAGGTAAACCCCTTTCATGCGGCTGCTCCCCCAGTCCTGAACAACTCCCGGATATCGGCTTCGGTCATGAGATACAGGCTGTCGATAAAGGCTGTCTGCAGACTCCCCGGGCCCCTGGCCGTGCGGGCGGCCATCTCTCCGGCAATGCCCATAACCGCCATGGCATGGGCAGCAGCCATGTCAAAATTTTTGTTCACTGCGGCAAAGGCACCGCACAGGGCAGAGGCAGTGCACCCCAGCCCAGTAACCCTGGGCATCATGGGGTGGCCATTGTAAACCGCGTGGGTCACCGGACCGCCCACGATATAATCTGTCTGTCCGGTAATGCAGACAATGGATCCGGTTTCCCGGTTCAGGGCACTTGCCGCTTCCAGGGCTGCATCCGAGGAGTTTGCACTGTCAACCCCCTTTGTCCGGACATCCAGACGGCACAGGGACATGATTTCCGAACCATTGCCCCGGATGATGGCAGGCCGGAATTCTTCTGCCAGATTCCTGGCCGTTCGGGTACGGTACTGGGTTGCTCCGGACCCGACAGGGTCCAGAATAACCGGCACGTGGATCTCCCCGGCCCTCCGGGCAGCAGCTGTCATGGCAGTGATCCAGGCATCGCTAAGGGTACCGATGTTGATCACCAGGGCGCCGGCATACCCCACCATCTGTTCCACCTCGGGCAGGGCATGGGCCATGACCGGAGATGCACCCAGGGCAAGCAGGGCATTGGCCGTGGTGTTCATGACCACATAATTGGTTATGTTGTGGATCAGGGGGGCCTTGTGACGGATTGCCGTCACATCTGCCCAGATACTCTCCGGTGTAATTGTCATGGTCTAGTCTCCTTTATCATGTGGTACCCGTAACTCTGCCTGAATCCTGGGCAGGTTCCCGGAAAGAGCACCTGTCAGCGGCAGGAATTTTGCAGTATATGTTTTCTTCAATTTTTCCATATATGGATCAACCCGGCCGCATCTACCCGGGTTTCGATGAGCCCGTGTTGGAGTGCAAAATCAGCGAACTTCTGCCAGGAGGCCGCATCGGATTCCCCTGGGGCGTCATAAAAGGGCAGGGTCAGCTTAAAGGCGTCCCTTTCCGTTGCCTGGTCAGCCTCGGGCACAGCCTTGAGGTAAATCTCGAGGGCATCCTGGGGATTCTTCCGGGTATAGTCAATGGCAGCGGCCACAGCCTGGACAAAGCTCTTGACTGCGGGTGATTTTCTGGCCAGCACCGCTTTCCCGCACACAAAAACCAGCTCCTCGTAATCCGGAATTCCCCATTTCTCCAGTTCAAAGTAGCCGGCCTCATATCCCTGGTGGGCCATCTCAACTGTCTCATAGGTCTTGAACGGGCCCATGACAGCGTCAACCTGTCCTGTCACCAGGGACGGAATAATGGTGAATCCAACGTTCACAGCCTTATATTCCCCGACTGCATTGACAGTCGCAAAGGCCTTGAGCAGAACATCCATGAGACCCGGAACCGTGTACCCGATGGTTTTGCCGGTCAGGTCCCGGGGGGTTGATATTCCCTTGCCCTTGAGGAACAGCAGTGTGGTCAGGGGATGGTCCACCAGGGTTCCCACAACCCGCACGTCCAGACCTCCCGATGCGGCAATGATGGTCTGGGGCTCGTAGGATACGGCCATATCCACAGTGCCTGACGCAGCCAGTTTCAGACCGTCCGCAGTCTCGGACGGTGTTATGATTTCCACATTGAGGCCTGCCCGCTCGAACAGTCCCATATCCCTGGCAACATAGACGGGCAGGTGATCGACATTGGGAAACCAGTCCAGCATCAGGGACAACTTTTGGGCGGACATGGCCGTTGTTGCCGTCAACAGCAGGCCGACAGCAATGGATACCAGGACGATGGACACCCGGTTACAGTTTTTCATGACAGTATTTCCTTGTTTAAATGTTTCCAGTACAGGGTCTTTTTTTCCAGCCATCCCACTCCGGCCCATAGACCCAGGCCCATTACGGAAAGCCAGAGAATGGCTGCAAAGACCAGGTCAACCTTGAGACGGGCATTGGCCTGGATCATCAGGTAGCCCAGCCCTTTCTGAGCCCCGACCCACTCTCCGATAACCGCCCCGATGGTGGCCACGGTAACGCCGACCCTGAGACCTGCGAAAAAATAGGGCATGGCCCAGGGCCAGTACAACAGGCGCATGGTTTTCCAGAACCCTGCCCCCATGAGCCTGAACAGGATTTGGTACTCCCTGTCGCAGGCCTTGAACCCCTCGAGCAGACTAACGGTTATGGGAAAGAAAATGATCACCCCGGCCATGAGCACCTTGCTGGCAATACCATATCCCAGCCAGACCACCAGCAGGGGCGCCACGGCAAAGACCGGGACTGCCTGGGACGCCACAAGAAAAGGAGACAGGGCCTTTTCCAGCCAGGGCCTGGAGAACATGACCACGGCCAGGGGCACAGCGAGACTAAGGGCCAGGGCAATACCCAGAAGGATCTCAAGTCCGGTCACAAGTGCATGGGGGGCCAGGAGAAAGGCTTTGTTCACAGCTGTCATCAAAATTCTTGAAGGCGGGGGAAGAATGAAAACAGGGATAT
This sequence comes from Pseudomonadota bacterium, assembly GCA_043806875.1. Classification (GTDB taxonomy): domain Bacteria; phylum Desulfobacterota; class Desulfobacteria; order Desulfobacterales; family Desulfobacteraceae; genus JAZDGN01. Next base: position 203,083 of record JAZDGN010000049.1, on the reverse strand, counting down.
CCCAAACCCTGCAGGCAGATTCCCACAGTCCCAAAATAAGGGCCATGAGCACTCCGGAAAAAACATCAGAACGCTTCATGGGCGATGTCTCCTTCAAGCTTTGCAAGGACATGCTCCTTGATGGCCAGAAGCTCAGGATCGTTAAAGCGCCTTGGCTTGGGGCCTGCGAGGAAAAACTTCTCCTGGATGGCCATGGGTCTGGCGCTGAGCAGGTACAGGTCATCAGCCAGAAGCAGGGCTTCTTCAATATCATGGGTGATCATGACCAGGGTCTTGTCAAACTCGGCCTGGACAAGGGCCAGAAGGGACTGGAGACTTCGGCGGGTAATGGCATCCAGAGCCGACAAGGGCTCGTCCAGGAGAATCAGTTCCCGGTTGAACATGAGGGTCCTGACCAGGGCACACCGCTGGCGCATGCCGCCCGACACCTGGCTTGGCAAATGGCGCTCATACCCTGAAAGCCCCAGGCGTCTGAACAAGAAGGCGGCCTCGGGTATGGCCGAAGGCAGGTCCTTGTTTCCGGTACGGGCCGGCAGCAGGGCATTGTCCATGAGGGAGCACCAGGGCAGCAGCAGATCCTTCTGGTGCATGTAGGCCGCAGTACGCCCCAGGTGGGAAACATTCTCCTGCTTCCAGGATATGGTGCCACCGTCAGCCGGTGTGATTCCGGTCAGCACATCGAAAAACGTGCTCTTCCCGCATCCTGACGGTCCGATGAGAACGGCAAACCGGCCCGGAGCAACGGTGAGGTTGATCCTATCAAAGATGGTCTTACAATCAAAAGCTTTGGTCAGTCCGGAAACATGCAACATGGTCCCTGGTCACCCTGATGTCTGATCTTGGGTACTTGTTAACAGGCAGGCGACGGTACGGGGGAACCTGAAAGGACTTAAAAACGGGGAAACAGTGTCAACAGAATGTGATCGCCGGCTTCCCTTCGCCAGTATTATCTGGATCAGGTTCCAGGGGTCGAAACTCAACAGTTTCCTCTCAGTCGATATCCGTCGACTCCCCCAGTCCGTAGTAGTACGCTGCACCTTAGTCTACTTCAGGCACATTACATCCCGCTCAGCCTGTTGTCAACAGACAAACAGACTCTCGATCAGAAATAAGGACATTGCTTCAGGGCACACTCCTTGTTCAAATGTTTCTGGGCGCAGCTCACGGATCCTTCTGCCTTGAGTTCAACGCCAAGCACTTTCAGGGACAGGTCGCCGACCATTTTCAGGACCGTCCATGTTTCCCGCTGACAGCACCGGGCGGCTTCGATGGTTGCCAGTTCTTTGATTATGGCTGCGGTAATTTCCTGGACGATCCTGCGCGGTCTTGGTTTCAGGGGACTGGACTCCAGGATGATCCCCAGGGCAATACCGGCACCGGTCACGGCACCGCAGGTTCCCCAGAAGGCACACACGCCCCCGGGAACCGCCTTTCCCCGCTGGATACCGGCCAGGATCCGGTCATTGTCCAGGGCACCGCCGCTGTTGCGAAAGGCCGCGAGGATAACCCCGGGAAGAATGAAGTGGTGCTCCGGACCGTGGAGCGGTACCCCCGGATGGCTGCGGACAATATTCATCAGGGTGATCATGTCGGTTTCACGGGTGGAGGTGAGTATGGTTTCCGCAACCTTAACAGCATCCCGGGAGTGGCACTGGTTGCACACAAAATGGCCGTTTACGCACCTGGCGTCCACCGGAAGCAGGGCCTGGCAGTAATGGCACACCCCCTTTTCCAACCCATCCGTGTACACCAGGGGAGCTGAACAGACCATGCATCCGGTCATGCTTCTGGCGATTCCCAGGCCCTGTGCCGTGGTATCTCCGGGCCCGGCGGTCTGGAGCGGGCTCCTTACCGGTCCGGAAATCTCCCGAACAGGCGCCTGGTCTTCAGGGGGCAGATAGCAGGCACAGGTATTCTGGCCTTCCATCCCGAGAGCATTCCCCAGGGCATCCAGGATGTACAGCGATGGATCTGTTTCCAGGGCATGGGATACACAAAGGTCCAGGACCTGGCCCCGGACCAGAATTTCACCGGTATCGGTCATAACAGCGGCAAAGGGGCCGGGATAGATTACAGATTTCAGGGCCTGTTCCGCTCCGGGTCTGTTCCCCTGGTAGGTGACGGAATAGAACCGGTGATTTTTGACTTCCCTGTAAAAAAACCGTTTGATAATCTTGAGATTCACGAACCCGGTCTGCTCCAGAAGTGCCATGAGCTGATTTAGGACCATGGCACCGGCAATGCATTCCCCCCTGAGTTCCGGATCATTGAGAATCCCTGGCCCAGGCCGGGAATCGGTGACCACATCTGAAACCACCAGCCGGCCTCCGGGTTTGAGTATCCTGAAAATTTCATTCAGGGTCCCGGGTTTGTCCGATGTCAGGTTGATGACACAATTGGAGATCACGGCATCCGCACACCCCGACTCCAGGGGGATATCCTCCAGAAAACCCTTTACAAACACCGTGTTCCCATACCCCAGGGTATTGGCTGTATCCCGTGATGCCCGTGTGGCCAGGTCCAGCATAATGTCGGTCATATCGATGCCCACGACCCTGCCACTTTTTCCTGTGATCCTGGAGGCAATAAAACACTCGACACCTGTGCCCGAGCCCAAATCGACAACAGTCTCCCCCTCCTGGACGGCAGCGTCCATTACCGGGCTTCCGCACCCAAAGGATCGAACCCGGGCATAGTCCGGGATGTGGGCGATCTGATCCGGGGGATAGCACACAGGGTTCAGGATGGCGGCATCGGCTTCCGGGTTACGGGCTGCACCGGCATAAAAGGCCTCTACCTTTTTCCGGGCACCGGAAAAGGAGAGCACGCAATTGGAATGGGTGAAAACAACACCGCTTCCGGTGTAGTCACAGTTCTCCAGGCGGTCGCCCATGCGGGCCAGGACTCCGGGCCAGACCCGACCCAGACCATCCCTGTGCCGGTCCACATGCTCCCTGATAAGCATCAGGGCAATACGGTCGTAAAGTTCAAGGTAGGGATCATAACCGGTAAATTCGCCCCCTGCATAAAAGGAGTGATCCAGGTCGCAGCCCCCGGTGATGAATTTCAAAGGATTGTTCCGGAGCTTGTCATCGCCTTCAACAGACAGGCTGCGGATTTTTGAAAGGATCAGGCTGTGTCTCCATACAGCCCCTATCCCCGAATCAGCCTTCCCGCACAGGGCGTCTGGCCTTCCGATCAGGGCCGGGGTAGGATAGATGGATCCGTCAGGTGCCATGGCAAGGGATTCCCACCCGGCATTGGACAGGTCGTGCCGGGTCCCGGGCACGGAAAACACCTGTTCGGTCATGGCCTGGATGTTGTCAATGACAATGCCGGCTCTGCGGGCATGGTAATGGGCTTTTTCCAGAAAAGGAAAAATCTCGCGTGGTCCGGCAAACCCGTCACTGGTTGCATTGCCGGTGACAAAAAGCCACAGGAAGTGGACATTGGTTATGGAAAACTGACCGGCCAGGTCGATCAATCCGGACATGAACCCGAGATTTCCCTGGTGGACGGTCATGGCCAGGGTAATATCAGCCCCCAGGGCCGACAGGACGTTAATGGCTTCCATGAGTACGGCATGGGTGCCTCTGCCCCTGACCTGATCATGAAGGGGGCCATCCCCGTCAACGCTGATCTGGAAATGGATCCTTGAAAGGTCAAGGCTCCTGATGAACGGTTCAAATCCCGGGATAGCGAACCCGTTGGTCAGCATTACCAGGTGGGTATCCGGTGATTTATCAAGGACATAACGGCACATGGCCCGGATCCGTGGATGAACCAGGGGCTCGCCCCCGGTGAAGTAGAGTGTCCTTGCACCCAGGTCATGGACCTGGTCCACCACACTCCTGAACAGGTGAAAATCCATGACAGCCCCGGTCCCATTGCAGGAAAACAGGCAGTGCCTGCAGGCCAGGTTGCACCGGTCCGTGACATGGAACCAGAATTCCGTAAGTCCCGTAAGGGTTAAGCACCTGCCCCGTCCTTTATAGGGTTGAGATACAACCGTCTCCGGCAGGATGGACAGGAACTGCCGCGCCTTAACCCTGTCCAGTCCGGTAAGGGTTTCATCCTGCCATGGCTGACCTGCCCTCAATTTCCGGAGAATGGCGTCCCCTTTTTCCGATGGAACAAACCAGTCCGGCGCCTCCGGTCTTACGTACAGGACAAGTCCATCCCATGAAACACGTTCCCAGTCTTCCAAACCTGAAATAATCATACAAAAAAGCCTATAGGTGTGTTAATTCATTTTCCCATGACGTCCAGACTATCTATCATAATTCCTGTTTTCAAGGAACAAAAAATCATCCGCACGGCTTTAGACCATCTTCTGAGCCTGGCCTTTCCCGGAGGGATGGAAATCATCGTAGTTGACGGGGAAGCGCAGGCCAGCACCCTGGATTGCCTAAAATCAGAGGCAGCAATGGATTCCAGGATTCTCCTGCTCAAGGCTCTAAGGGGCCGGGGGCCCCAGATGAATGCCGGAGCCAGGACAGCCTGTGGAAACATCTTCCTTTTCCTCCATGCCGACACCCGCATCACTCAGACCGGACTTGATCTGATCCACACCGCTTTCCAGTCCCGGGGTGACTGGCTTTTCGGCGCCTTTGACCTCAATATCAACTGCCGGCGCCCCATATACAGGATCATTGAGGCTGTCATCTCGCTCCGCTCCAGGCTTACAGGGATCCCCTACGGTGACCAGGCCATGTTCATGGGCCGGGAGGTATTTGAGGCCGTGGGCGGGTTTCCGGACATTCCCATCATGGAAGATGTGGCCTTGATGGGAAAACTCAAAAAAACCAGAAAAAAACCTCTGATTTTCAGGCATACCGTGTCCACGTCAGCCAGACGGTGGGAGTCCCAGGGTATCGTGTGCACGACACTGCGAAACTGGGCTCTGGTGAGCCTGTTTTTCCTGGGCATTCCCCCGGAGCGTCTGGCCCGGTACTATTAAAACTGGTCCTGCCCTGGAAACGATCCCAAGGCTTCTTACCGGGAGACACCATGTTTCCCTTTACACCGTGATTTGAAATCTGATATAAATTCCGGGGAAAACAATGCAGCACCCCTGCCGCAAGCACAATAACAAACCACATGAAAAGATAAACCCTTTAAGGAGAAAACGACCATGAAACATCTGATTAAACGTATGACAGTGATGTTCGCCATCCTGGGAATCATTGTTCTCGGATCTGCCCTGAGTGCATCTGCGGATGACATCACCGATTCCATCAACGAAGGTCTGGAAAACTACAAAAAGGGAGACGTTTCCGCAGCCATACAGAGCCTGAACTATGCCACCCAGCTCATGATGCAGACAAAAGCCCAGGGCCTGGAGGCCTATTTGCCTGCGCCCCTGAGCGGGTGGACAGCAGAACCGTCCAACTCCACCGCAGCCGGAGCCGCCATGTTCGGCGGCGGCGTATCCGCAGAAAGAACCTATACCAAAGATTCCAGCCAGGTGACCATCCAGATCCTCACGGATTCGCCCCTGATGCAGGGCGTGATGATGATGTTTTCCAACCCCATGTTTGCAGCCTCCGAGGGAGGCAAACTTGAAAAGGTCGGTAAACAGAAAGCCATCGTCACCTACAATGAAAACGACAGGGATGGCAATATCAAAATTGTTGTGGCAAACAGGTTTTTTGTCTCCATTGAAGGCAACGGTGTCACCAAGGAAGACCTGACCGCCTATGCCAAAAAAGTGGATTATGACAAACTTGCCGCCATGCCCTGATTTCGAAATTCCCCTGACCCCGGAAGCATCCATGGCCGGACCCGGCATAAAACCGGACACGGCCATGGCAGCTTTTGGTGCGATCCTGTTTTCAGCCTTTCGAGGGGTTCAGGTACCCCGCACCCTATCTTTCAGCCGTTCAAGAAGTCCTGAACCGGCAGGTGACAGCATGAGATCCTCCAGGGTATCCACATCCCTCAAGGTTGCAGCAAAACCCACAGTCAGCCCCAGGGCGGCCGCAGTTTTGGTTGTTGCAGACAGGACCCTGTCCGTTCCCCAGTCAACATTGTGAAACAGACTGCGGTCAAGCCCATTCCTGTTGAGACCCACCAGCCAGTAACCGCCATCCAGGGCAGGTCCCAGCACAATGTCGCATTGATCCAGAATGGAAAGCGCCTCCAGGAGGTGGGCCGCCGTCACATCCGGTATGTCCGAACCCATGAGCAAAGCCCTGGAACACCCGGAGGAGAAGGCATGGTCCAGGGCCTGGAACATGCGATCCCCCAGGTCGTCCCCTGACTGGGGACGATACTCAGGATCCGTCCCCAGCCAATCACTCACCATGGCTCCCTTATCGTCCGGACAATAGCAGATCACCGTCCTTATTCCGGACTGGTATACGGCCGCCAGGATCTGTTCCACCAGGCCCCTGTAAACGGCAAGGACCAGGGTCTCACCCAGATGACGGGCAAGCCTGGTCTTTACCTTCCCCTGTTCAGGGGCTCTCACAAAAACAATGAGTTCAGGGTCGTTACTTGACGGTCTCCTCTTCAAATCCGGCACCCTTCCAGGCGAATACTCCGCCGGGGTATCTGTAAACATTGGTATATCCCAGTTTTTTGGCCCACGCAGCACCGTTGTGGCTGCGGGTGCATTTGACAAACCCGCAATAGACCACAATGAGCTTATTCAGATCCGGTCCCAGAAGGGCCTTATAATCGTCAACGGACTTCTGGTCAGTCTCCTTGGCATCCCAGGTTGTCATGTCCGGGATGGGAAACAGGAACTGTTTTGCTCCCGGCACATGCCCCTTAACATAACTGTCAGCATAGGGCATGGTATCGACAATGATCATGTCCTTTTTTTCATCGATCCACCCTTTGAGCTGGGCAGTGTCAACAATATCATAACCGCCCCGCTGAACTTCTTTTACCAGTTTTACAGCACTTTTTTCAACCTCTACTTCTTTTTCAAATTTGCCATCGAGCAGCGCGTGGGACTGGCCTGCCGTGAAAACAAGCGCCAGAACCGCTGCTGCCAGACCTGCGACCATTGAAAACATTGCGGATTTCTTCATAAACTTCTCCTCTTTTTTCCATTTACCAGGTGATAAAAATAGGTTGCCAGGCCTGCCGGTTCATGGGAATGCAGATAGCGCCAGACATAACAGTACAAAACTCCTGCCGTAAAAACCAAATCGCGGATCAAGGCACGGCCAAGCCCGTGCATGGCTTTGCCCACCGGGTCATCCTCACCGAAACAGCCGCAGTCAATGTCATACCCCATGTGGATCCCTAAACCCAGGACTGCCATGAATACAACCAGCATCACGGCTACAGCGGTCAGGCTTCCCCGAACATCCAAAAGAAGCCCTGCCCCGGCAAAGACCTCTGCCAGGGAGATCACCAGGGCTGACAAAGACTTGAATTCCCAGGGGACAATGCCATAGGCCTCGATCACCGACGCAAAGGCCCCAAGATCAGCCAGCTTCATCACACCGGAATAGAGAAATACCATGGCGAGTCCGCACCGGACTGCTGCATACACGAACTCTGACATGAAAAACCGGGACATACAGTCTCCGCAATGCAGAATTTCTCCTGCGTTCATCATTCATATTTTTGCCTGAAAGAGTTTTACACAAGCAAAAACTGTTAATCAAATTGTTAATCATGATGACTGGCCATGGGTCTATTGAGAATGCCTATCCCAAATAGCCTCCCATACCCGGTGCCCTGTCCAGGGCTGGCCCGGGGGGCCCAGGAATCAGCAAGGGAAAGGCCCTGTAACCTGTCCGCACTTTTTGTGTTCAATTCATAATCAACCTGTGATACACAAGGTAAATCCGGCCTGGCAGTCCAACACCTAACACACCCTGGACAGCTGATCACAACATGCATCCCAGGGGATGATGCCAGGGGACGGGATCAATCCGGTGCGGCAGGAACACGTACCGGTCAACACTTAACAGGAGCCAGCCTGATGCAGATATTCGGCCCTCTGGAACTTATCCAGCGCATCCGGGATGCCAATCTGTGCACATCCTGCGGAGCCTGCGCTGACATGTGCCCCTATTTAAGGTCCCACAACGGGTCTGTGATCCAGGTCTTTGCCTGCGACAGATCCCAGGGACGGTGCTATGCCCATTGCCCCCATATCGGTGTGGACAGGGATGAGCTGTCCAGGCACTGCTTCAAGGAACCCCAGCCTCAGTCACCCCTGGGTTCATGCCTGTCCATCCTTTCAGCCCGCAGGGGGAAAAAGGCTCCGGACGGACAGTTCCAGAACGGCGGCACCGTATCCTCCCTGGTGATCCAGGCACTGCGTCTGGGCCTCATCCATGGGGCCCTGCTCACGGACAGGCACGGCCTGACCCCAGCCCCACTGATCACGGACACGGAGGCGGGCATCCTCCATTGCGCGTCATCCAAGTACATGGCCACGCCTACACTGGCAGCCCTGAACGCAGCCATGGACGGTCCTCTGGGCAAACTGGCCGTGGTGGGCACCCCATGCCAGATGACAGCCCTTGCCCAACTGCGCATGAATCCGCTGCAGAAAACCGGATTCCGCGACATCACGTCCCTGAGAATCGGACTCTTCTGCACCTGGGCTGTGGACGCGGCCCGTTTTGCACGGTATATGGCTGCCAAAGGGGTGGACACCCAATCAATCCGGTCCATGGATATCCCGCCGCCGCCTGCCGAAACCTTTGTGCTGAATCTTACCGATTCAGTGATGACCTTCCCCCTGGACGACTTGCGCCGGCTCGTGCCCGGTGGATGCGCCATCTGCCCGGACATGACCGGGGAGTTTACAGACCTGTCCGTCGGGGCACTGGAAGGCAGAACTGGCTGGAACACCCTGATCGTCAGAACACCCCTTGGCCAGCGCCTTGTGGACCAGGCTGTGATCAACGGAATGCTCGAGGTTGAACCTTTTGCCCAGGCGTGCCTGGACGGCCTTTCCAAGGCAGCAGCCAACAAGAGACAGAGGGCCAGTGACAAGGCCCAGACTTTGGGAATGACATCAAAGGCCTTCCAGGAACCTGCCCTGAAACAGGAAAAACAGACCATCATGGGATTGCGATAATCGTCATGGCAACGGTACTGCATTGGAATATTGAGAGCCGAAGAGGAAACCATGTCCATTTTTAATCAGAACAGCCCCGGAGCCCGCCACCTGATGATGGGCAATGAGGCCATTGTCAGGGGAGCGGTGGAAGCCGGCATCAGCGTTGCAGCCGGGTATCCGGGAACCCCGTCGTCGGAGATCATCGAACGTCTGTCCAAGGCATGCCCCGACATTTACTCAGAGTGGTCGGTCAATGAAAAGGTCGCCCTGGAAGTTGCGGCTGCCGGGTCCTTTGCGGGCCTGCGCGCCCTGGCTGTCATGAAACAGCCCGGCGTGAACGTTGCCGCTGATTTTCTCATGCATCTGGCCCTGTCCGGGATCCGGGGCGGCATGGTCCTGGTCGCGGCCGATGACCCCGGCGCCCTGTCCAGCATCAATGAGGGGGAAACCCGTTACTACGCAAGGCTCATGGAGATCCCCATGCTGGAACCCGGTGATTTTCAGGAAGCCAAGGACATGACACGGTGGGCCTTTGAACTGTCCGAAACCCTGGGCATCCTGGTCATGGTGCGTACCGTGACCCGTCTCTCCCATGCCAGCGGTCCGGTTGTTCTGGGCGACATGCTACCTCCCAAGGGCAAGGCAGTGTTCAACTGCGACGGCAACATGCTGGACCCCGCAGACGGTCTGGTCATGACCCCGCCTGTGGGATACAAAAGAAATCTTCAGCACCAGCGCCTTGCCCGGGCCCAGGCCCTGTTCGAAACATCGCCCTTTAACACCTATGAAGGACCCGAGCGGCCGGAACTGCTCATCATCACCAGTTCCATCTGCAGCCTGTACAGCCGGGAGGCGGTTCAGATACTGGGCCTTTCGACCAGGGTCGGCATCCTCAAACTGGGCACCACCTGGCCCCTGCCCCAAAAACTCATCCAGGAACGCCTTGCCCTGACCCCCAGGGTCCTGTTCGTGGAAGAGGTCCAGCCCTTTGTGGAGGAAGGGGTGAAAATCCTGGCAGCCGAGTCTGGGACCGGCGGTCAGGGGAACATCTTTTTCGGGAAACACAGCGGCCACATCCCCGTGATGAATGAACTCAACCCCGATCTCGTCATCAAGGCTCTGGCCGGACTGTTCGGTCTGGCCCATGATGCAGTGACCGATGAGTACAAGACCAGGACCTCTGCCATGGCAACCCGGATCCCTGACCGGGAGATCTCCTTCTGTCCCGGATGTCCCCACAGGGCCTCCTACTTTACCATCAACACGGTCCTGCAGCTTGACAACCGGAAGGGTTTCACCTGCGGAGACATCGGCTGCTATTCCATGGGCATGCTCCATGGCGGGTATTTCACCCTGAAAACCCTTCACTCCATGGGCTCCGGGTCAGGCCTTGCCAGCGGATTCGGGAAGCTCGGAGCCTTTGGCATGGATCAACCGGTCCTGGCCGTATGCGGTGACAGCACCTTTTTCCACTCCGGTATGCCCCCCCTGGTCAATGCCATCCACACCGGTTCACAGTTTACCATGGTGATCCTGGACAACAGCGGAACTGCCATGACCGGGTTTCAGCCCCACCCCGGACTCCCGGTGGACGCGCGCGGGAATTTGGTCCCAGGCCTGGACATCGCGTCCATCTGCCAGGCAATGGGCGCTGAAACCGTTGTCTGCGACCCCTTTGACCTGGAGGCCACGCAGGCAGCCCTCCTTGAACTGATCCAGGCCGACCATGGGGTCAAGGTCCTGGTACTGCGACAGGCCTGTGCCCTGAGCCCTGAAAGAAAAAGACACAAGGCCTTTGACATGGCTGTTGATCCGGAACTTTGCCTGGGCGGGGACTGCGGCTGCAACAGGCTCTGCACCCGGGTGTTTGCCTGTCCGGGCCTGATCTGGGATAAAGCGTTGAACCAGGCCCGGATCAACGAGTACATCTGCGCCGGATGCGGGGTCTGCACCTCGGTCTGCCCCAACCGCGCCATTACCAGAAAGGAACGCCCTTCATGAAATCCCCTGATTTGATTCATGATCCCTACAACCTGATCATCACTGGCGTGGGAGGCCAGGGCAATGTCATCTCCTCCCGCATCATCGGATCCATGCTCTCGAAAAAGGGCTATGGCGTGACCATCGGGGAAACCTTCGGAGCCTCCCAGAGGGGCGGCTCGGTCATGAGCCATGTGCGGATCTCGTCCGGGAAAGCCCTGTCGCCCCAGATCCCCCAGGGAATGGCACACATGGTTGTCTCCCTGGAGCCCATCGAGACCATCAGGGTCCTGACCGCCTATGGCAACCCCGGGGTCAAGGTCATCTGCAACACCCGGCCGACACACCCCATAGGCGTCATCTCGGGACGCCTGGACTACCCGTCCATGGAAAAAATCCAGGCCTGGGTCCGGGAACTTGCAGCCAGGGCCTGGTTCCTGGACGCCACTGCCCTGGCCTCGGACATGGGGGACCCCATTTTTGCCAACATCATCATGGCCGGGGCCCTGGCTGCCACCCATGACCTCCCCCTGGACCGTCAGGTCTTTGAACAGACCCTGGCCGAGACATTTACCAGGGACAAGGTGTCCCTTAACCTCAAGGCCTATGACCTCGGCGCAGACCTGATCCAATAATCATCCTTCTGATTCCCAGGAGCCAGATGCACCGTTTTGAAACCAGAAACGAAAAGTCCTGACAAGGTCAGCCCCGCACCCGCAAGCCGGCACCGGCCTCAAACCGCCTGACCTGTTCCCGGTAATACTCCAGGCGGTCCGTTGCCTTTGCCAGCGCTTCCCTGGCTGCCTCCAGGGACTTGTCGTACTGGCCGTTCACAAAACAGGCTTCGGCATAGGTATCTAAAATATAAGCCGCCCTGTCCAGGGCCAGGGCCATTTCCGCCAGGGCCAGGGCCCTGGGGAAATCGCGGACCGTCTCGTCCTCGCAGGTGGCAAACGTCCAGGCAAGATTGTTCAGGGCATGGAGATTGCCCGGATCAGAGTCAAGCACCTTTTCATAGGCGTCCACTGCATTGCCGAAGGCCTTGGCATCATAGTAGTAATCCCCTATCAGTGTCATCATTTCCGTATTGCCCGGGTCCGTCTGGACCTGCCGCGCGATGACCATGCCGGTGACGAACCGGTCAAAAGCCTGTTTCCCGGCCCCGAAATTCAGGGAATAGCCAATCACTGAGATTCCGGCCATAACAGCGATATACCCCAGGATCATGGCCCTGATCTTTTTGTTATGGCGCAGGATATGTGATGGATCGGCTTCGCAGAGCCTCAAAAACCCTATCCGCTCGCTGATGCTGTAGTGGTGCCAGTTGGGTTTATCCGAGGACTGACGGCTGAACCGGACGATCTTGAAAAAGGTGTCCACCAGGGACGAAGCATTGCCAAGGAGGGTATACACATGGAGATCTGCCTGGCGCTCAAAATTGCGCATGTAGAAACCGAACACAAAACGGAAGTACACCAGGAACAGGCTGATCAGAATCAGGCTGATAAACAGGGTGTAGGCCGTCTCGTGTTCCATGCCGGTGACAGCCACCAGATCGAACAGGGGTTTGGAGTAGTAAAGGAGCAGCAGCAGGGGGTCAAACAGGGCGTAGATGCAGGCGATGTACCCGGCAAAAAAGAACAGGTAAAAGTGGATGTGCTTTTTCTGGATATGGCCGATCTCATGGGCGATGACCGCATCGATCTCATCGGGACGCAGCAGGGAGATCAGGGCCGGGGTGACCAGGATATACCTGAACCGTGCCACGATCCCCATGACACCGGCTGTGATCATGGACCCGCCGAACAGCTCCCACCTGAGGATATCAGCTACCTTGAGCCCTGCCCTGCGGCACAGATCCTGGATGCGGTCACGGGTTTCTCCGGGTTCAAGGGGCTTGCACCGCCACAGTTTCTGGATCAGGTAAGGCCCGAAGGCTGCCATGGCAAACAGGAACGAGACAACATAGCAGATCTCCCCCTGGGGTGTGGACAAAAAATTCTTGGGCCCCTCAAAGGGAAGAATCTGGATGATGTCGGCCATGAGAGAGAGAAAAAACCAGGGTAGCAGAGCCGGCAGGGAAAAGGAAATATTGGAGATAACAAAGCTCTTCCTGGACAGGGGCCCCATGAAGGCCTTGTTCTGAAAATTCCAGGCAAACACCCAGATGATCACCAGGTGGGTGATGAATAACCCCAGAAACACCAGGGCTTCAACCGTGGGAAAGATCTGGAACAGGCGGATATGGGCAAACAGGAGCTTCAGCCGCAAACCATAGAGATCAACCGCAAACATTACCAGGGCAAGAACAGACAGCCGGGACAATGCCCTGTCCATGTGGAGGTCCATTCCGGACCGATCCAGGGAGTTCAGCCTCTCCAGACGCCGGAACGTAAGACGGCACACCCCGGTGAACGCCACAACCATGAACAGGGCCCAGAGCAGTGCATTGTCCGCCAGCACGGCTTTTGGCCCCTGGTGCTGGCAGGTGGTGTACAGGATCAGGGCAACCAGAAGATAAAGAAAATTTGCAAACATCTATAGTTTCCCATGTTCTGAAAACATGGAAAGAACAATCCATGATTTCACGTCAAACCGTGCGCCTGGGACATCCAGGAGACGACCTGCTTCTTCAGGTGAAACAAGGATCACCTGGATATCCTCGGAATCCTCATTCCCGGCCACCGAAGGTTCACCGCAGCATTCAACAAAAACCATGGACACGGACTCATCGGTCATACCCGAGGACGAGTAGACCGGAGGGCTCTGTTTCACAACCCTGAGCAGGGTGAGACCGGTCTCTTCCCTGAGTTCACGGGCCGCAGTCTGCCGGGTGGTTTCCCCCTTGTCCACCAGGCCTGCTGGAAAACCGTACTGATACCCGCCCAGGGGAACCCTGAACTCCCGGATGATTACCAGCCGTTGAAGATCCCGGTGAAAGGGAACAATCACCACGGCATCGGGCATATCCACCGAGTCCCTGGTGATCACCGGATGCTCTGACCGGGATGCAAAAATCCAGGATTTGGGTGTGCCGGACCTGCTTTTATAGGTCAGGGAAAACAGATTCAAGTGCCTGAAGTCCGTAACCTTTTCCATTGTCAGTATTTCCATGACAGCCCGCCTTTATAGCCAAAATGGGCAACAGTCCCGGTTTCCCGGAAATAGTCTTATATATTAAAAACCCCTACATTAAAGGAAATCCACCGGTTTGACAACAATCAACTTAATCTGCAGTAACTTAACCTGTGCATACTGCTGCCCCTTTACAATCCCGATTGATACTGGTAGGAATATACTACTGCCGCTGACCAGAACCGATCCCAGCAAAGGCAGGCCCAAAGCAATGAAAGGAAAAGCCATGGAAGAAAAAACCCACCTGTACATGTTATGGACCAATGACAATCTCGTGACTGCTGACAAAATGGTATTCATGTATTCCACCAACGCCATGCTCCGCGGGTGGTGGGAAAAGGTCACCCTGATTATCTGGGGAGCCCCTGCAAAACTTGTCGGGGAAAATCTTCATATCCAGAAGAAAATTCAGGAAGCTATGGAGGCCGGAGTTCATATTACGGCATGCAAAGCCTGCGCCGATCAGCTGGGTGTAACCAAAACCCTGGAAGACCTGGGCATCGAAGTGATCTACTGGGGCGACCCGCTGACAAAGCTGCTGAAAAATAATGAAAAGCTGATCACAATATGACAGATACCCATGACATGAAACCGCACCTGGAACAGGTACGGGAAGTATACCAAAAACTTCCCTTTAACCTTCTTCTGGGGATAAAGGTCTCCTACCTGGATACCGATGGCGCCGGTCTTGAATTTCCCATGAAACCCGAGCTTGTGGGAAATCCTGCCCATGGAATCCTGCATGGTGGCGTCATTTCAGCGGTCCTGGACACAACCGGCGGGATAACAGCCACGGCATCGGCCATCTGCAGGATGAAAAATGCGACCATGGACGATATCCTTTTCCGGGTATACCATATCGGGACCATAGACATGCGCGTCGATTATCTCAGGCCTGGCAGGGGCTCCCACTTCTACTCGTCCGGAACAGTGATGCGCACCGGGAACAAGGTGTCGGTTACCCGCATGGAACTTAAAAACCAGGACGGACTGCTCATTGCAGTGGGAACAGGCTCCTATATCGTGGGATAAACCAGTTCACGGACAACGCCGCATCCAGCCGGATAGCCGGATCACAGCAGAGAAAGGAATTTATCCGTGAAAGCCATCGTACCTGAAAAACTGGAAACACCGCGTCTGTTCCTCAGGCAGTTCAGGTCAGAAGACTGGAAAGACCTACACAGGCTATACTCGGACGAGGAATGTATCCGTCATACCCTGGGCCGGGTCCTGACTGAAGGTGAAACCTGGCGAACCCTGGCCTGCATGATAGGACACTGGCAGATCCACGGATACGGCCCCTATGCCGTTGAACATCGGCAGACCGGAGAAGTCCTTGGAACCGTGGGACTCTGGTATCCCATTGACTGGCCGGAACCTGAAATCAAATGGGCCCTGGCACGCTGCTACTGGAGCCAAGGGTATGCCCTGGAAGCGGCCAGGGCCGTAAAACAGATGGCTTCAACCTGTCTGCCCCATATCCGGCTTATCAGCCTGATCTTCGCCGACAACACCCAGTCTGCGAAACTGGCCATGGCACTAGGTGCTCACCTTGAATCAGAGATTGACTTCCGGGAGCGCAGGGCCCACATTTTCCGCCATTCCCAGGGCCCGGTCTCACTGTAACAACAGGTTATTCACCTCATACCATAAGGCGTGCCAGGTCCTTTGCCCGTTCAAAACTTGCATCAATCATTATCTGCATTCTTTCAGGCCCGATCCCGTAGGCAGATTCTGCCGTGGCCAGTATTTCATCCACACCCGAATTGGTCTCCCCAGGCCTGAGAATGGCTGCCAGGCGCACCGGCGCCAGGTTTTCATATCCTTCCACCCTGGCGTCGTGATGCCCCCGGATACCTGCGGCGATATTCTCGGGCAGTCCCCATTCCGCGCAGATCCATGTGGCCACTTCTGCATGGTCCCAATCCAGCCTCTCCCGCTCCAGGTCTGCCAGGCTCCCACCCTCAAGATGCCATTTTTCCAGTATGGGGTCGTATTCCAGAATGTTGTGACAGGCAAGAAACGGCAGGGCCATGTCCTGGAGAAAGGCCACAGTAAAGCATTCGGATTCCTTGGCAGGGCACAGGACCTTGGCCAGCTCATCGGCCAGCATGGCCCGCCTTGCCGATGTCAGCCAGAACTGGGCCGGGTCATGCCACTGGCAGGTTGTCTTGGGTATGCTCTTGGATACGCCCACGCTGAGCACCAGGGATTCCACCTGGGAAAGACCAACAAGGGCTATGGCCTGGGATAGGTTTTCAACGCGTTTCCCGGGGGAAAAGGCTGCGGAGTTGGCTATGCTGAGCAGCCTGACCGACAGTCCGGGATCCAGGGACAGGGTCTGGGCTATGGTGGAAAAGGTTGCATAGGGGCTCCGGATCTTCTGGAGTATCTGCATGACGACCGCAGGAAATGACGGCAGCGCATAACCTTTGAGCACTTTTTTCAGATTGGCTTTGGGATCAACTTTTCTGGTAAAAAACGAAAACATGGGTCATCCTCACATGCACCGATAGACGATGAATTATTAGAAAATTCCTGTTACTCCGAGCGCCTCGCCATCTTGTTGCCCAGGATGCTGAGCAGGCCCCCAAGACCCATGTACCCGGTAAACGCCTGTATGGTGACAAAGATCTGGGCGGTCAGGGACATGGGAATGGCATCCCCGTAACCCAGGGTGGTCAGGGTGACGATACTGAAATAGACCGGGGAGAACACTGTCCTGTAATCGCCGTAGTCGATGGCTACCTGGGTGTAGATCCCGGCGAAAACAAAGGTGACCACCAGGAGCCAGACAAACCACCTGAGCAGGCTCCTGCCGCAGTCCGAAGTAAACCACCATATCCAGTAAATTGCGCCGTGGGAACGGCTGCGTGTCTTGAACTCGTACAGGTAATTCTCATCTGCAATATGCCGCCGTACCAGGTAGGCCCCCCTGAGGTCAAGCCCCCGGATATCTGTCCCGATCCATCGGGCCGATGCAAAATTGCGGATTCCCAGGAGACGGCAATCCCGCATGTCTGCCAGATCAAAGCTGGCTTTCAGGACGTTGCTGTTTTTCAGGTCGCTTCCCTGGAGCACTGCCCGGGTAAACAGGGAACCGGACAGGTCTGTCTCCGTTATTCTTGAATTGCGTATGGATACGGCCCTGAGGTCTGCATCAACCAGCTTGGACTGGCTCAGGGTGGACTCGTTCATCTGGGCACCGATCATGCTGGTGTTGGACAGATCCGTACCCCCGAATCCTGTCCGGTTTGCGGTGCATTCATTCAGGCTGGCATGGCTCAGATCAGACCCCAGAAACTCGCATTCGTCCAGGCAGGCTTTTTCAAGGCTGGCTCCCTGGAACCGACAATAACTGACATTGGAGCCGGCAAGGTTTGACCGGTTCAGATTGGCATGGGAGAAATCGTAAAGGGACAGATCAAGACCCTTAAGGTCTTCGTTGATCAGGCTTATCCCCCTCAGATCAAGGCCGACGGGCCGCTGGGAATTTTCCGGACGGCACTCGGTTTTGAGTTTTTCCAGCATGGTCTCACGGGCGGTCAGGCCCGTGTCCGGGTCCTTGATAAACCAGCGTGAGCGAAGGCTGTCAACATCCTTTTGTCCAACGACTGCAGCAGTGTCTTTTTTCTTCATCCGTGTCAATTTTTTTCCTCCGGGACAAGGAAGGCAAACCATGGGAGTTCAATACCATGAAAATGATTTTCGGGGAACTCAAATCCTCCGCATGGGAAAAAAATCCCGTTCCCGGCAAAGCTATTGCACAGGGTAGTAAAAGGGACTGCGCGTTTCAGGGAACCGGTACCGGCCCTTACATGTACATGATATATTTAAAGACAACCCAGAAATGGCAGAAACTTCCGGCTAGAACAAAAAAATGCCAGATCTCATGGAACCCGAACTTTCCCGGCCAGGGATTTGGCCGTTTCAGGCCGTAGATCAGGGCACCCATGCTGTAGAAACCGCCGCCGGCGATCAACCAGGCAAGGCCGGCAGGAGCCAGGGTCATGGTCAGCGGATAGATGACCACCACGCAGAGCCATCCCATGAACAGGTAGATGCCTGTTGAGATCCACCTGGGCACATGGATGAAAAAAATCTTGAGCACGATGCCGGCAAGGGCGATGCCCCACGCGATCCCGAACATGCTCCAGCCCCAGGGGCCCCTGAGGGGAACAAGGCAAAACGGGGTATAGGTCCCGGCAATAAGCATGAAGATCATGATATGATCCACACGCCGCATCCTGAGCAGCCCCTTTTCCGAGAGATGCAGGGCGTGGTACAGGGCACTGGATGTATACAGCATAACCAGGGTGGAACCGAAAATGGAAAAGGAAACAACATGCCAGACCCCTGCATTCAGGCTTGCAAAGACAATCAGCAGGGTAAGCCCCACCAGGGAGGCCAGGGCTCCGGCCATGTGGGACAGGGCGTTCACCGGTTCTCTAAATGGCAGTCGTTTCATCATGGATGTACCCTACACCCTTTTGCGCCAACAAAAAAGCCACGCACCTGTGTTTTACATTTGTTTTACTGAAAAGCGGGAAAGGGATCATGACCAGAAATCCGGCCCCTGGATTCTGGATTATAAGGGATCAGGATTTTAGAAACATGGCATGGTTTGACGTGAAAAACGGCGGGTCCCTGCGAATGACGGCGGCAATGGCCGGATGCTTTTTGAAACGCCTCTCCAGGAACAGGCGCACGTTTTTGCGCTCCCAGCCCAGGGGGTGGGTGAAACTCAGGTACAGGGACAGGTCTCCGGTATAAAAGGATCCGGTGCTCAGGGTATCAGCCTCTTCACTGAACCTGGGGAGATTGAAAATGGCGGTATTGAGATAACTGATCCGGTCGGCATGACGGGCCACATACTCCAGGGTCTTTTCCGCTGATGCCTCGTTTTCATAGGAGGTCCCGAAAAGCACATACACATAGGTGGCTATCCCTGCCCCGCTCAGGGCGGTCAGGATGGCCGATGCCGTGTCCAGGTCCGTACCCTTGTTCATCCGATCCAGGACCTCCTGGTCCCCGGACTCCAGCCCCAGATTCAGCATCCTGCACCCGGACCGGTACAGGGCCTGGCAGAATTCCGGGTCCTTGAGCTGAGGGGTGAACCGGACAAACCCATACCAGCAGAAAGGCATGGCCTGACCGGCAATGGCCTTGAGAAATGAAGGGCTCAGGGCGTTGTCCAGGAAATGGACATAATGGAACCGGTGACGGCTGTGGAGGGTTTCCAGGTCTGCAAGGAGATCTGAATTTTTCCCAGGCCTGTACCGGCTCTTTTCCGCCCGCTCCGGGCAGAAGGAGCACCGGCTCCAGTAGCAGCCAAAGGATGTGCGAAAGGGCAGAATCCGGCCCGGGGCCAGATACAGGTCCCAGCGGCAGAAATCAAAATCCGGCGTCCAGTGGTCCCGGGGCTTGAAACCGCCGCCTTCCAGGTCAACGACAGCGGCCTCCCCTTCTCCGGGAACCAGGATGTCCACGATCTCCCGGAACGGATTGACCCAGGCCGGACTGCTCATCCAGGAGGTGATGAGCCCTCCGCCCATGACAATGGTCTTGCCGGGAAACCGGACCCTGATCCACCCGGCCAGGGCAAAGGCCGTCAGGGCCTGGCTCAGATATACCAGGGAAATCCCAACCGTATTCGAATCCGAGGCCTGGATCATACTGGCCAGGGACTCTTCAAAATATCCGAAAAACGGATTTTCTTCAAAGGTTTGTGCCGCACGGATCAGATCCCGGCTGTCCAGGGGGGACAATAGGGTGTCCGTGTAATCGGACAGGGTCAATCTGTACCTGCCCGAAAGGGATGTGGAAAGAACCCGGTTCACATCCATGATACGCTGCCGGTAGGTGTCTGGAGCCGCATACACTTCAGGGCTCCTCAGGTCTTCCAGATTCCGGCCATACCGGACCCAGGCCCTCCGGGTCCAGCTGTCCCGGGGATGGTCATTGTGGTCTGCAACCCAGAGAAGGCCTTCAATGTTGGCATCAATAACCGTGCAGGGCCGTCCGTGAAGGCCAAGGGCCCCAGCCAGGAGGGAAACCCCTGCAGGCGGCTCACAGGGCTTTGTCACTGGAGGGAAAATCAGAATCAAATCGTAAATTCCCGGAAAGGATGGAACAAGGTCAACGGCATGGACACACTACTTCTTATCATGGGTAAGGGGAAGGGTGATAATAAAGCGTGACCCTTTGTCCGGAGTTGACTCCACAGCCAGGGTCCCGTTGTGATTTTCGGTTATTATAAAATAGGAGACCGACAGTCCCAACCCGGTTCCCACACCAACGGGCTTGGTGGTGAAAAAAGGTTCAAACACCCGTTTGCGGATAGACTCTTCCATGCCCGGCCCGTTGTCCTCTATCTCGATATAGGCGTGGCCGGACCACTGGCCCACACGGATGATGAATCTGGGATCCCGGTCAGTCAGCTCTGACATGGCCTGGGCACCGTTCTTAAGGATATTCAGAATCACCTGTTGAATTTTCGTTGTATCACAGGGAACCTCGCACAAAGACTCTGCATAATCCTTGACTATGGCAATATTTCTGAAATCGTAATTTTTTTTCAGATCATATTCATTGGCTGCAAGATCCAGGGTCTCTTCCACCAGGGTCCTGAGATCAGCTTTCAGGAAACCGGAATTGCTCTTCCTGCTGAAGGAAAGCATGTTTTCAACGATCCTTGCGGCCCGGTCTCCGGCCTGACGGACCGAACCCAGGAGTTCCAGCACCCCGCGTTTGTCCATGTAACCACGGATGACTTCCATGGTGGTGCCAAGCTCCCTTGCGGCAGACACATTGGCCGGGATGGCTTCCATAGCCAGCCGGTTCTCGATGACCTGGGTATTCTGGAGGATTCCGGCCAGGGGATTGTTGATCTCATGGGCCATGCCTGCAGCCAGGCCGCCCACGGACAGCATCTTCTCCGTCTGGATCATCATCTCCTCAAGGCGTATCCGCTCGGACACGTCATTGATCCTTACAACAGCCCCGGTCTCACCCTCAAAGGTCAGGGGGGATACCACGATGGTGTAATACCGGGTTTCCGTTTCCGTTGTCACCTTCAGTTTCAATTCCCTCTGGATCAACGCATTGTCAAGGGAGCGGCGTATCATGATTTCCTGGTGCCTGAAAGCCGGAAAAACCTCTGTGAACGGTTTTCCGACACTCTGCTCCAGGGACGCACCCGCAAACTCTCCGGCCCTGTTATTCCAATGGGTAATTTTCCCCTGGGCGTCTATCCCGATCAGGATGGAATCAATGGAGTTAAAAATGTCTGATACGTAATTTTTGGCACGGTTCAGCCGCTTTTCCCGTTCCTGGATCTGGTCGGCCATCTGTTGAAACTTCTCGACGATCAGGGAAAACTCCTTGTGATCGACCTTGGTCAGACGGTAGGTGTAGTCACCGGCGGAAATCCTTTCCAGACCATGAATCAGGGTTTCAAACGGATTCTTCAGAAAAATCCTCAGAAGAACGCCGGTGACGATAATAAAAATACCGATGAGTGACAGGGCTGCGGCAACGTAGAAACTGATGAGCTTATAGAGACGATCCCTGTGATACCTTGTTGTCAGACCGATGCGGATATGGGCTATGATATCTCCCTGGTGGGTGACGTCACCCTCCCTGACGATGAGATCGGAAAAATCCTGGTGCTGCTTCTTGATAATGACGCTGCTGTTGAGGCCTTCAGTGATGATAATCTCGGAAACGCTGCTCGAAATGAAATAGGCGTCCACGATCTTGTCCAGGGATTCCCGGTCAAAATTCCAGATGGGAAGCTCAACGCTCTTCTGGAGGTTGATCAGGAGTTCATCGGCTTTTTCTCCCAGCTCCTTCATGTCGTTCTGGCTCATGATAAACCCGTGGGTCAGAACAGCCGCAGTGAGTGCACCGATCAGAACAAGCACCAGGCTGACACTCAGGTTGTTGGCAATGGACGCCGATGGCACCAAACGTTTATTCACACACAAACCCCTTATTGCAGCAGCCTGGTCCCGCCAACGCTGCCGATTTTCGAAGAGCGGGGAAGAGCGGATTTTAATACCATTCTGTACTGACGGCAAAACAATCCAGAAAGAATCTTTTTATTTGATATAGCATGAACGTTCAAGACAAATCAACGCCAAATCCAGCAACTTGTGTACCGCTGAAAATTTGTTTCTATAAGAAGAAACAAAATGTCTTGACAGCTCCACTCCCGGTATGGTAGGTGGAAACAAAACACCCGGAAGGATACCGATATGCCCCTTGAACCCATATGCTGCCTGAATCCTAAAAACGACCACTGGTGGTGGTACGTTTTTACCCGCGGCGTGCCTGGGACCAGGTGGTAATTCGAACACATTGACCTTGAGAACCAGAGACCGCGGCATGAAAACCTGCTGCGGTCTTTTTTATTTTTTAATCAACAACCCTGGGGACCTGATATGATCCTGAACCGATTTCCCGACAAACAACGCTTCATTGACCTGGCGACTCACTCCAATGTCATTCCCGTATGCATGGAGATCCTTGCCGACACTGAAACCCCCGTGTCCGTGCTCCAGAAATTCTATGACAGCAGCAGGCCCCTGTTTCTGCTGGAAAGTGTGGAAGGCGGGGAAAGATGGGCACGATACAGCTTCATGGGTGTCTCGGCCAGAAACCAGATCCGGGTATTTGCTGACAGCGTGGAGATAACCGCAAGGGACAGCGTCCGCAACCTGCCCCACCACGGGGACCCGTTAGGGGTGATGAGAACAATCACCGGGCAGTACAGACCCGCTGAGATCCGCGAGCTGCCGCGGTTTTGGAGCGGTCTTACCGGGTATATGACCTATGAGATGGTATCTTTTTTCGAAGATGTCCCGACCCTGCTTCCCGACGGCAAGCCCTATGCCCACTTCATCATACCCGACGGCATGATCATCTTTGACAACATGAAACACACCCTGACATGCCTGTGCATCAGCTATACGGATGACGCTCCTGACCCGGGCCAGGCCTTTGACAAGGCTTGCAGCGATCTCGAAGTCCTTGTGTCGCGGATCAATGCCCCGGGTCCTGTGAGGACGTCCGGGACAGGGAAAACCCAGGCCCGGAAACCCGTTGCCATGACACCGGAAACCGATCCCGAAGACTATAAGAAAGGTGTGGCCGCCATCAAAAAGCATATCGTTGAAGGCGATATCATCCAAGCCGTCTATTCCCAGGCGTTTTCATGCCGGGCAGACCTGGATCCGGTAAGATTTTACAGGGCCCAGAGATATATCAATCCATCCCCCTACATGTTCTTCATGAATTTCAAGGGTCTGACCATTGCCGGGTCTTCACCGGAAACCATGGTTCGCATGGAAAACCGGACCGCCACCCTGCGCCCCATTGCCGGCACCCGGCCCAGGGGGGCCACGGAACAGGCGGACCGCACCCTGGCCGACGAACTCCTGGTGGATGCAAAGGAAAGGGCCGAACACCTGATGCTGGTGGATCTGGGCCGTAACGACCTCGGCAGGATTGCGGAAACAGGCTCTGTCCAGGTTACGGACCTCATGTTCATAGAACGGTATTCCCATGTCATGCACCTGGTGAGCAACATTACCTGCGACCTTAAACCCGGCCTGGATGCCTGGGATCTCATCCGGGCCACATTTCCGGCAGGAACCCTGTCCGGGGCACCCAAGATCAGGGCCATGGAGATCATTGCGGATCTGGAAAAACGTCCCAGAAACATTTACGGCGGTGCGGCCGGATACATCTCCTTTTCCGGCAACATGGACCTGGCCATAACCATCCGGACCGCTGTAATGGAAGACGGCAAGATCACTGTCCAGGCAGGGGCCGGCATCGTGGCCGACTCCGACCCCTGGACCGAGCTTCAGGAATGCATCAACAAGGCAAAAAGCGTGGGACGGGCACTGGAGCTGGCACTGTCCCAAAGAAATGGAGGTGAGCAATGCTGACTCTGGTCATCGACAACTACTACTCATTTACCTTCAACCTCGTCCACTACATCGCCCAGACCGGGGTGCAAACAGAGGTTTTCCGGAACAATAAAATAACCCTGGAAGAGATCGGCGCCATGAACCCGGGAAGCATTGTCATTTCCCCCGGGCCGGGACGACCCGAGGATGCCGGCATATCCATGGACATTATCCGCACCTTTTCGGGCCGGGTCCCCATCCTGGGTGTCTGCCTGGGCCACCAAGCCATTGGTGCCTGTTTCGGGGGAAATGTGATCCATGCCAAGAGCATCATGCACGGAAAAACCTCCATGGTGACCGCCGACGGCAAGGCCATTTTCACCGGCATCACAAAACCCTTCCAGGCAATGCGCTACCATTCCCTGGCCGTATCAGACAAAGGATTCCCGGATTGTCTGGAAGTAACGGCCAGGACAGAGGATGGGGAAATCATGGGAATTCGCCATCGGACCCATCCCACCCAGGGAGTGCAGTTCCATCCCGAATCCATCATGACAACCGTAGGAAAACGGCTTATCCGAAATTTCGTAAAAGGAGCGTGACCATGGATTTTACAAAACATCTCAACACCATCATCAAACGGATCGACCTGGACCAGGAGAGCATGACATCCATGATGACGGATATTTTTTCCGGAACCATCACAGATGCCCAGATAGGCGCCTTTATGGGAGCCCTGGCCGTCAAGGGGGAAACCGTTGAAGAACTTGCCGGAGCAGCCCAGGCCATGCGCCGTAAGGCGGCCCGGATCCAGGCCGTATCCAGGACCGTTGTGGATACCTGCGGCACAGGCGGCGACGCCTCTGGTTCCTTTAACATATCCACCACAACGGCCTTTGCCGTTGCCGGGTGCGGGGTCACAGTGGCCAAACACGGCAACCGTTCCATATCCAGCAAATGCGGCAGCGCTGATGTGCTGGAAGAGCTGGGTGTCAACATCAGCGTGGACCCGGAAGTGGTGGAGGAGGCTGTCAACGAAATCGGTATAGGATTCATGTTCGCCCCCACCTTTCACAGCGCCATGCGTTTTGCGGCCAGAGCCAGAAAAGAGGTGGGCATCCGGAGCATCTTCAACATGCTGGGGCCCCTGACGAACCCTGCAGGCACCCGGTGCCAGCTCCTGGGCGTGTTTGCGCCCCACCTTACGGAGATGTTTGCCCAGGCCCTAAAACTTCTGGGCGCCACCCGGGCTTTTGTGGTCCACGGTCATGACGGCATGGACGAAATCACCGTGTGTGCCCCCACCCGTGTGTCGGAACTGAACAACGGAATGATCCGCTCCTATGACCTGGACCCGGTTGAGTTTTTCAACGAGTACGCAGACCCGGCAGAGCTCAAGGGCGGGGACCGGGTCCAAAACGCAGCCATTACCCGGGCTGTTCTCGAGGGAGAACCCGGCCCCAGACGGAATATCGTCCTGATCAACACGGCTGCGGCCCTTGTGGCTGCCGATGCGGCACCGGCCCTGAAGGACGGTATTCAAATGGCCCGGGAATCCCTGGATTCCGGCAGGGCCATGGAAAAACTGGAGGCCCTGGTACGGTTCACCAGGGAGAATGGATAACATGGGCCTCTCGGGATTTTTGAAAACCGTCATTGACCTTAAAAAAAAGGACGTGGAACAGGCCAGGACCAGGATTCCCCTGGCAGCCATCAGGGAGCAGGCAGAGGCCGATCAGCCCCGGGGACAGTTCCTCAAGGCCATGGCAATGGGCAGGCCCGGGAATGCCGGTATTATAGCGGAAATCAAAAAGGCTTCGCCATCCAAGGGCGATATCCGCCCGGACCTGGACCCGGCCGAGTATGCCAGGCGCTACACTGAGGGCGGCGCCAGGGCCATTTCCGTGCTTACGGAGCCCCATTTCTTCAAAGGGAGTCTTCAGGATCTCAAGGATGCGCGAGGAGCCACCGATCTTCCTGTACTCCGCAAGGATTTCACCATTTCCTCCTACCAGATCTATGAGGCCAGGGCTGCGGGCGCGGATTCCATCCTGCTCATCACGTCCATCCTGTCCGTGGACCAGCTCAGGGACTATGTGAATCTGACCCGGGAGCTGGGTATGGAGCCCCTGGTCGAAATCCACTCCGAGTGGGAATTTGAGCGAACCGTTGCCTGTGATGCCAAAATAATCGGCATCAACAACCGGAACCTCCAGACCCTGGAAACGGACCTTACCATAGCCCACCGCCTGGCCCCGTTTTTCCTGCCCGGCCAGATCCCGGTAGAGGCCAGCGGCATATCCTCCAGGGAAGACATCCAGAAGGGCCTGGATGCGGCCATCCACAACTTCCTGGTGGGGGAGAGCATTGTCAGGGCCAAGGACACCCGGGCCTTTATCCGGGAGCTATGCGAAACAGGCTCAGACAAGGGCGGTCATGTTCCGGTGATACACAGGAAAGGCAACCGGCCCATGGTAAAGATCTGCGGCCTGACAGACCCCGAAGAAGCTGCGGCCTGTGCCAGGGCGGGAGCCGACGCCATCGGCCTGGTATTTTATCCCAAAAGCCCCAGGGCTGTCACCCTTGATCAGGCGGCCCGCATTTCCAGGGCCCTGCCTCCGGACATCATCTCAACCGGCGTATTTGTCAACGAAAATCTTGAAACCATCCTGGAGACGGTCCTTGCCTGCTCCCTGAAAGCGGTTCAGCTCCACGGCCAGGAACCCCCAAACCTTGTGGCGGAACTGGCCCGGACAGGTCTTCTGGTCATCAAGGCCCTGTTTGTGGACCGTGCCCCGTTTCTCGTCGACGCCGCCGATTTTCCCATGGCCTCGGCCCTGCTGGTGGAGCACGGCAAAGGCGCTTTGCCCGGGGGTAATGCGATGCCCTGGAACTGGAAACTGGTCCGGTCCATGAACCGGAACCAGGCCCTGATTCTGGCAGGCGGATTGTCTCCTGAAAATATTGCAGATGCCCTGGCTGAGGCTGATCCCGATGCTGTGGATGTGAGCTCCGGGGTGGAATCCTCTCCGGGAAGGAAGAACCTGGATGCGGTCCAGACCTTTATACGGCTGGTAAAATCCTGAAAAACGCCAATCCGCCGTTGTCCTGATGGCCTGGCGGATTGGCGCCGGTGGCTGATAACTTCAGTTTGACTTTTTCTTGGCAGCGGCTTTTTCCTTGGCGGGTTCTGCTGCTTTTGCGGGTTTGTCCTGTACTGCCACTGGCGCTGCCCCTTCCTTTACCATGAGGGCCTGGATATAAAACCCTCTTTCTTCGTGCTTAATTGAGCTGAACCCCACAACCTTGTATCCTTCCTTTATCATC
Source organism: Pseudomonadota bacterium (assembly GCA_043806875.1). Taxonomy (GTDB): domain Bacteria; phylum Desulfobacterota; class Desulfobacteria; order Desulfobacterales; family Desulfobacteraceae; genus JAZDGN01. Next base: position 175,687 of record JAZDGN010000049.1, on the reverse strand, counting down.
TCCGCTATGTCCTGCTCAAACTGGGAAGTCCCGTTCTGGTTTGCCAGGCCCATGACAACCTTGCATCTGGGCTGGCTGTCCTGGCAGATGGCGGCAGATGGCAGACCGATCACCAAAGATCCGAAAACAACAAGACACGCACAGGCCACACAGACACCCGAAATTATGGATTTGCATTTCTCGCTCATGAATGATTCCTCCTTTATTTTTCACTTCCAGCCCGACAAAAAAAGCCTGGCAACGACAGTCCGGCCCTGATACAGAATCACCGGACACGGACCAGGTATTTATCCCATGGGCTCCTGCGGGAGTCAATTACATCTTTCATAAAGGCTCCGATCCCGGGCCACGGTTTGTCCGGCAGACCGGTAATCTCCAGGTCCATGGAACCGGTTGTCTGACATGGGATGGGGTATTGCCTGACCGGTTTCCGGCCGTAACAGGTCAGGATACCCATCAGGGACCGACAGACAACCGGTCCCCGGGATGAATCGAATCCTTGTCAGACAACCCATTGAGTTTCAGAATGGCAGGAACGCTCGTCTTGTATTTCCTGGCAATACCGTACAGGGTATCACCTTTTCCCACCACATGGACAGCCGCCTGCGCCTTTGTTTCCTTGGGGGGGGCGGATGCGGGGACTGGGGCAGGTCCCGGCTTGACTTCCGGTTTCACCTGTTTTTCCGGCAGGGTCGGAGCTGTTGTCTTGGGAGCCGGCTGCTGCTCCGTGGTCTTCACAAGGCTTGAGAACCGGGATTCCAGACTGTCAAAACGCCGGGTCAGGCTGTCAGATTTCATGGCCAGGGCTGCTTCGATCCTTTCCAACCTGGCCTGGTAAGCATCCAGGGATGACTGGGGCCCCACATCCCGGGAACCAGGCATTGTCTTTAGCTCTGTAACGAGCTTTTCCAGGTGGGCAATCCTGGCGTTAAGGTCGTCAATGGCCATGGCTTCGGCCTTACCCATGGTCTCTGTCGACGACTTATCCGATGGCTTGGTAAAAATGAAGAAAGCCAGAATCGTAACCAGTGCGGCACCCACCAGGATAAGGACAAGCTCATTCTTCTTCAGAAGGCTGGGCCCTGTCTTCAGTTCCCTGTCCAGCGGCTTGTGTATGCTGAAGCCGTCCTCTTCCCCGGGGCCGGCATCGGGTGTTTCATTGTTTTGTATTTTCATGATCATACCTCCTTGTCTGGTTCTGAATATTTGCCCATGTCATATCACGTTGCCGCGATTTATCAACCCCATTGGGAAAATTTACACCGGACAAGGCCACAGGAACGGATGTTTCCGGACCTGGAATTTGCTTATTGTATATGGTCCGGAGGTTATGGTAAGATGCCTGCCATTAGCCCTATGGGACCAAACCCTTGAGAGGAAAACCGATGACTATTCAACGTACCGGTCTGATTCTTACCGCACTGACAATAATGGGCCTGATTGTTTTCGCCGGCCAGGTCCGGGCACAGGAACCCGTGTATACGAACAAACTGGGCATGCGGTTTATCCTGATCCCCAAGGGCAGTTTTACAATGGGAAGCCCTGAATCGGAAACAGGACGCGGGCGGACAGAAAACCTCCACAGTGTCACCATATCCAAAAGCTTTTACCTCCAGGAAACCGAAGTGACCCAGGGCCAATGGCAGAAGCTGGTGGGATTCAACCCCTCGGCCTTTCCTGAATGCGGCAAGACCTGTCCCGTGGATACCATTTCCTGGGACCAGTGCATCGAGTTCATCCGGGTACTCAACGGGTGGGAGAAAACCACCCGGTACCGCCTGCCCACCGAAGCCGAGTGGGAGTACGCCTGCAGGGCCGGTTCCACAACTGCCTTTGCCAATGGCCCCATAACCCAGACCTACTGCAAGATCAAAGATCCGGTCCTGGATCTCATGGGATGGTACTGCGGGAATTCCGGGTATCTGAACCCGCCCGACGGACTCAGGCCCCATCCCGTAAAAACAAAACAGCCCAATGCCTGGGGACTCTATGACATGCACGGCAATGTTCAGGAATGGTGCCAGGATTCCTGTAAATGGCGGGAACCCTTTTCCACGAGCCGGGTAGGTCCGTTTACCGACACCTATGTGGACAATATCACAGACCCCCTGTCTACTGAAGGTGATCACAAGATCATCCGGGGCGGCGGATGGCACCAGAGCGCCCAATACTGCCGCAGCGCCTGGCGCAGTTTCTACAAACCCGTGACCAAACGCAACAGCCTGGGATTCCGCATCCTCATGGAACAGTGAGGCTGCAGAACCGGAGATGACCCATGGGAAACGTAAACCTCATCCCGGACCCTGAGTTCGACTATTTCCTCACCCCGGACAAGGGACGGCTCCTGACCGTTTCCACGGACAGGAATGCCTCCGTAAAAGACATGGTGGAAGCCCTGGGGATTCCCCACACGGATGTGGGGGAACTGATCTGCAGGAACAGCCCCCTTCCCTTTTCCCATATACCCGTTGACCGGGACGTGATCCATATCCTGCCGATCACCCCCCCGCTGAACGTTACCATTCCATCCCTGCTGAGACCCAGACCCATGGATGCGCTCAGGTTCATTGCCGACGTGAATGTCGGCAAACTGGCCCGGCTCCTCATACTCATGGGATTTGACACCTCCTTTTCCAATTCCTATGCAGACCAGGAAGTGGCTGACATTGCCGTGGCCCAGAACCGGGTGATCCTGACCCGGGACACCAACCTCCTGAAACGCAAAAAAGTCATGTTCGGCAGACGCGTAAGGGCATCAGCCCCCTACGATCAACTTATGGAGGTTCTGGGCCTGTTCGGTCTGACCCGGGGCCCCTTTGATTTCATGTCCCGGTGCACCGAGTGCAATGACCGCCTTGAGCCCGTGGACAAGGATCTTATCCTGGAAAGGCTGGAACCCAAAACGCGGCTGTACTTTGATCAGTTCACCATCTGCCCCAGCTGCAGCCAGGTATACTGGAAAGGGTCCCACCACCAGGGAATGATAACCCGTTTCCATGAACTGGGACTTCCAGTGGACCTCCAGGGGGAAACATGCCCAGAATAGTTAGCCTCATCATGATTGTCCTTGCCTGGGGCACCCTGCTGCCTCTGGCATCAGAGGCGGCAGGGCCGTGCACGGACTCAAGGCTCCCGGTAATTGCAGGCACCTTTTATCCCAATGACGCGGCCATGCTCACGGCCATGATTGCCGGTTTTGAAAGCCGGGCAGGCCTGCCCCGTCTGCCGTCCACTCCGCCCAGGGCCTTAATCCTGCCCCATGCGGGATACATTTATTCAGGACCCTGTGCCGGTTTTGGGGTCAAGGCCCTGAAAAACAAGTCCTATGGAAAAGTTATCGTCCTGGGGCCCGATCACCGAATCGGATTCAGGGGCGTTGCCATTACAGGCCATGACGGATTCCGTACGCCACTGGGAGACATGCCGCTCCATCCGGTTTGCCGTACCTTGGCCGGAACATGGAATTTCCTCATCCAGTCCCCTGGTTCTGACCGGACGGAGCATTCACTGGAAGCGGTTCTACCCTATCTCCAGTACAGCCTGGGAAATCTGCCCCTGGTGCCTTTAACAGTTGGGGATGTAGACCCCGAAGCCCTGGTGGATATGGTTAATGGAATTCTTGCCCCGGGCGATCTCCTGGTGGTCAGCTCGGATCTGTCCCACTTTCTGGACTATGACCAGGCAAGGACTGTTGACAAGAAAACCCTTGACCGGATTACGGCCCTGGATGCAGGATATTTCCTGAATACTTCCGGTTCAGCCTGTGGTAGAATCGGTATTCATGTGCTCCTGAAGCTTGCCGAAAAACGGGGTTGGACCCCGTTCCTTCTCAGCGCACTGAACAGCGGTGATACGGCCGGGTCAAAACAGAGCGTTGTCGGCTACGCCGCCCTGGCCTTTTATGACAGTGAGGACACAGCCATGAAAACCATACCGGCAACACCCCGGGGCATCACGCCGACCCAGGGCCGCATCCTGCTGAAACTGGCTCGCCAGACCATTGCCGAGAAACTCGGTATCCCCGTGGATCCCGGGGAAAAGGCGGACCTGGGAACCGACCTCAAGGCCCCGGTTTTCCAGAACCCCAGCGGCACCTTTGTCACCCTGACCATCAAGGGTGCCCTCAGGGGATGCATCGGTACCATTGAGCCGGTTGAATCCATGGCCGACGGTATCCGGGGCAATGCCAGAAACGCCGCCTTCCGCGACCCCCGCTTCTCCCCCCTGACCCGGAATGAGTTTGATGATGTTCACATTGAAGTGAGCCTGCTCACCAAGCCTGAAAAACTCGACTACACGGACGGGGACGATCTTATCAGCAAACTGAAACCCGGTGTGCACGGCGTAATCCTGGAAAAATCCTATCACCGGGCAACCTTTCTGCCCCAGGTATGGGAACAGCTGCCAAGGCCCGAAGATTTTCTGACCCACCTGTGCAGAAAGGCCGGTCTGGGAGGCAATGAGTGGAAAGACGGACAAATTGAGGTCTTCACCTACGGGGTGGAGTATTTTGAGGAACCGAAGTAGCCGGACCGGCCTGATCCGGGTTGTCATTGCCACGGGAATCACATCCGTGGCTGTCCAAATCGCGGTCCTGCGTGAATTTCTCACCGTGTTCAACGGCAATGAATTCACAATCTCCATTATCTGGTTTGTCTGGCTGGTCGCAGGAGGGGCAGGCACCTTGGCCGCAGACCGCGTGGGCCCGGTTCTGAGGCCGGGAGGTATCCAGGCCCTGACCGCCCTGGCCGGAATAGCCGGCGCCCTGGCCGTTGCCCAGATCCCCATGATCCGGACCCTGTTTTCCCTGGTCTTTGTTCCAGGCACCTCCCAGGGCTTTTATGCCTCTTTCTTCTTCATCCTGGGAACCGTTTCTCCCCTGTGCATTCTCATCGGATTTCTTCTTCCATTCTCCTTCCAGGTATTGCAGGGAACCGACCCCGCCGTGAAGGGTGCCTGGATCTACCTGGCCGATGCCGTGGGGGACACCCTGGGAGCCATGATGTTCACCTTTGTGCTCATCCGACGTTTTACCCCGGTCCAGGCCGTTTTCCTGGCTGCGTGCCTCCTTTTCGCCACCCTGATATTCCTGGGCAGGTCCAGCCACAGGCCCTGGTTCTGCATCGGAACAACAGTCCTGTTTTTCGGGATTTCCATGGCCTGCCTCGGTTTTACCCCCCGGCCCTTGGCGGGTCAGGCCCCGGTACGTTACATGGAAACCGCATACGGACGAGTAACGGTTGCCCGGAGCGGCATGGAGTACACCTTTATTTCCGACGGAGTTCCCCTGTTTTCAACCCGGAACACCATCATGGCCGAAGAGAGCGCCCACTACCCCCTGGCCCAGCGGCAAAAGGTCGGCGGCGTTCTTTCCATCGCTGCCCAGGCAGGTCTTTTCAGTGAAATCAACCGTCACAATCCATCCTTCATCGATTATGTGGAACTGGATCCCGGTGTCTCAGCCACCCTGGAAGAGTTCGGATTCATCCAAAAGGTCGGAAACCTCAGCTCCATCAATACCGACGGCATACGGTTCCTTAAGCAGACGCCCAGGCGCTACACCTCTGTTCTTGTCAACCTTCCCCAGCCCGACACCTTCCAGGTCAACCGGTTCTATACCCTGGAGTGCTTCCGGGCTGTTAAGGCTGTCCTGGAACCCGGCGGCATCCTGTCCCTGTCCATGCCCCCCCTGCCCATGACCCTGACGGGTATCCAGAAGCGTTCCCTGTCAATCCTTACCGTCACCCTGAGCCAGGTCTTCAGCACTACCCTGATCATCCCGGGGGAGCACACCGTTGTCCTGGCCTCGGATGGCCCCCTGTCAACCGGCATCCCGTCCCTGCTGGCGGCCAAGGGGATTGAAACCCTGTTCGCCGGGCCGGGATTTGACGGAACAGTGACCCCTTTCCGCATGGAGACAGTCCGCCGGGCACTGGACCAGTCCGCCCCGGTCAACCGGGACTATACACCGGTCCTGGTTCCGGCCATGCTGGCCGGCTGGTTTGAAGCCTTTGACACCCGCCTGGCCGGATTCTCTGTGGCCGTTATCACTCTGTTCCTTGTCTACCTGGCATGGGCCGGCCCCATGGAACGGGTCCTGTTCACCACCGGAGCATCCCTGATGGGAATGGAGGGTCTGGTGATCCTGGCTTTCCAGATCGCTTTCGGGAATCTCTACACCCGCATCGGCCTGGTGGTCTCCGTGTTCCTCCTGGGCCTGATCCCGGGTGCCTGGTTCAGCATAAAACTTCAGGACAGGACCCTCCTGGCGGACCGCAACTGGGTTGTCCTGTCCGATGGACTCGTCGCCATCACTGCCGGGATCTTCCCCCTCATGCTCCTTTTTCCGGGACATTCTCCCGGGGAAGCCGGGTTCCTTGTATACGGCCTGGTCATTTCCGGGGTCTGCGGGTTCCAGATCCCGGTGATTTTCGCTGTCCGGGGCAACACCCCGAAAACGGTTGCGGCCGTTGTTTCATCGGACCTCATGGGAGCGTCCCTGGCACCCCTTCTCTTCACCCTTGTCATGGTACCCATTTTCGGGATACCATGGACAGGATTTGGGATTTTTCTGTTGAAACTCATAAGCTTGATGGGGATTGTTCTCCATGGAAAATCTGTCCAGACGTAATTTTCTAAAAGCCCTGGGATGCCTTGTCCCAGGAATTCTTACCGGATGTCCGGCCCTGGTCCTGGCCTCGGATGCTCCGGAAGTATCCAGCCACGTGTTCAGGCATGACGCTCCCGAATCCCTGTGGAAGTACGCCATAAAGGCCATGCATTTCAAATCCCTTCCAGACAACAGAACCCTGTGCACCAACTGCCCCAACCAGTGCCTGCTGTCCCCCGGGGACCGGGGCATCTGCAGGTCCAGGGTCAACCTGGACGGCACGCTCTTTTCTCTGGCTTACGGCAATCCCTGCTCGCTTGACATCGATCCCGTGGAAAAAAAGCCACTGTATCACTTCATGCCCGGGACCCGGGTCTTTTCCCTGGCCCATACCGGGTGCAATTTCCGGTGCCTGAACTGCCAGAACTGGACCATCTCCCAGAAAAAACCCGAAGAGGTCGAATTCCTGGAACTGTTCCCTGCCCAGGCAGTGGACAAGGCCCTGGAGAACAAATCCCACGGTATGGCCTATACCTATTCAGAGGCATCCACCTGGTACGAGTATATGGTTCACACCGCAGAACTGGCAAATTCCAGGAACCTGTTCAACCTTTACATCTCCAACGGGTATATCAACCCTGAGCCACTGGAAAACCTCTGCAGAGTCATCCACGGGGCAAACATAAATCTCAAGGCCTTTGACGACCGCATTTACCAGACCCTGTGTGCCGGACGCCTCGAACCTGTGCTAAGGACCCTGAAAACACTCCACGCCAGGGGCGTCCACCTGGAAATTACCAATCTGGTGGTGCCGGGCTACACGGACAGCCCGGCCCTGGTCACAGCCATGTGCCGATGGATCATGGACAACCTGGGGCCTGATCACCCCCTGCACTTTTTAAGGTTCTTCCCCAACTACCGGTTGGACCGGCTGCCGCCCACACCCGTGGCTGTCCTGGAATCCCTGCACCGAATCGCCCTGGACAGCGGCATTCACCATGTCTACATCGGCAATGTGCCGGGGCACAAGGCCAACCACACATGGTGTCCGTCCTGCGGCAAGGCAGTGATCCGGCGCAACGGTTATCTCATTGACATGTCGGGAATGGATTCCGGAAAGTGCAGAGCCTGCGGAGCCGCAATCCCAGGAGTATGGCATCTGTAACTGACGACCTTGTGGAGAAATGGGAGACCATCAGGACCTGTTCAGACAAGAAAACCGAATCCTGAATTGCTTCCGGCATTCAGCAGACCGGAATGGGTATCCGTATCAAAAGGGATACCCTCCAAAACCCGGACAGTGGTCAAATCCCTATGCTTCCGGAGATCAGTCCCACCACTGCCCCGGTCATGCAGGTGGCAAGGGTTCCAGCCAGGATGGACTTGAGACCCAGACCCACGATTTCACTGCGCCGGTCAGGGGCCATGGTGCCCATGCCGCCGATCATGATACCCAGGCTGCCGGGATTGGCAAATCCGCACATGGCATACAGCATGATCAGGCTGCTTGACTGGCCGAGGCTCCCCTTGGGCAGTGCTGCGAAATTCAGGTAAGCCACAAACTCGTTGAGCACGGTTTTGGTTCCCATGAGGGCACCTGCCACCGGCGCCTCATGCCAGGGAACTCCCATGAGCCAGGCCACCGGTGCCATGATCCACCCCAGTATGCGCTGGAGCGTCAGGGGAGATCCGCCGGCCGCGGGGAAAAATCCCAAAAGGCTGTCCAGAATATGGACCAGGGCGATCAGGACCACCAGCATGGCAAGGATATTGATGAGGAGCTGAACCCCCTGCACAGTGCCCCGGGTTACGGCATCCATGGCCCCTGTGGACGGTTCGGGTTCCGAAAGCCTGCCCGAAGTCACCGTCCCGGTTTCCGGGATCATGATCTTGGCCACGGTGATGGCTGCAGGGGCACTGATGATGGATGCCACCAGGATATGGCCCAGGACATCCGGGATAATGCCCCCGAGAATGCTGGCGTACAGGACCATGACCGTACCGGCGATGGTGGCCATGCCCGATGTCATCAGTGAAAAGATCTCACTGCGTGTCATCCCGGAAAGGTAGGGCCGGATGAACAGGGGGGATTCCACCATGCCCACGAAAATATTGGCTGAAACGCCAAGCCCCTCGGCTCCGCCCAGCCCGAACGTGGTCTCAAGCCCCCGTGAAAACAGGCGTACAACCCACGGCAGGATCCTCCAGTAAAACAGCAGGGATGACAGGGCGCTCATGATGAGCAGCAGGGGCAAAGCCTGAAATGCCAGGATAAAGGATGCCCCTGGAAACTTTTCGTCAAAGGGAAGGCTTCCGCCGCCCAGGTAACCAAAGACCATGGATGTGCCGGCCCGGGTTGCCTCCTGGAGCCCCAGGATAACGCCGTTAAGGGAACCGAACCCCTGGCGGATGACCGGCACCTTGAGCAGGACCAGGGCCAGGCCTATCTGGATGGCAATACCAGTAAAAACAATTCGCACCCTGACCCTGCCCCGGTTCTCACTCAACGCCCAGGCGATGAGAACAAACACCGCAAGCCCTGCCACACTCTGAAAAACCATGGATACTTTCCCGTATTGACTGTTGTTGGTAAAGGGCCTTAGAGAGTTCTTGATCCCGGTCTGTAAGAATCGCGCATCTCCCGCTTCAGGGTTTTCCCGGCCACGTTCCTGGGAAAAGCGTCCATGATGATGACATCATGGATCCGCTGGAACTTGGCATCCACCCTTGCGTTGGTCCATTTAACAAGTTCTGTGGGTTCCAGGAGGGACTCGGATTTAAGCACCACGGCCGCCACAGGCACTTCACCCCATTTTTCATCCGGAATCCCTATAACCGCCACCTCCACGACATCCGGATGCCGGATCACCACCTCTTCGATATCCTTGGGATAGACATTGACACCGCCGGAGATGATCATGTCCTTGATACGGTCAACCAGGAACAGGTAGCCGTCCTGGTCCACATATCCCAGGTCACCCGTATGGAGCCACCCGTCAACAATGGCCTTTTCCGTCAGGTCTGGCCGTTTGTAGTAACCGGGCATCATCATAGGGCTCTTGCCGCAGATCTCACCGATCTCACCAGGCGGGCACTGTCTGCCCTGGCCATCCAGGATCCGCATTTTCATGAAGGGTGCCGGAACTCCCACAGATCCCACTTTGCGTACGGCATCGTGCTTGTCAAGAACGGTCATGAACCCCTCTGTCAGGCCATAAAGTTCATAGAAGCGTCCAGGGAGAACCTGGTTGAGGCGGTGCTTGTATTCCATGAGCAGGGGCGCCCCCACATTATGGATCATCTCCAGGGAATCCAGCTTTTCAGGCATGAATTCGGGACTGTTGAGGATCGCCATGATCTGGGCGGGCACCATGACCACATGGGTCACCTTTTTCTGTTCAATGTCCCGGATCACAGCTTCGGGGCTGAAGCTTTTGTGGAGGATGTAGGTAGCTCCCAGGTACATCCAGGGCATCAGGTCCAGCATGGCGCCGTTAAAAACAATGGCACCGCCGTGGAGAACAACACTCTCGGGTGTCATACGCCAGGATGAGGCGAAAATGGTGCAGTACATGGCCCGCACATAGTGTGTGTGGACAATTCCTTTGGGTGCCCCGGTGGTACCGCTGGAATACATGATATTGAACATGTCTTGATCGTCGATGGACACCTCCGGCGGATTGTCATCGCTCATGGAACCGGTGAAACTGTCATAATCCACAAAATCCGGCCTTGAACTTCCGGATCCCACAAGGACATATCGGTTGATGGCCGGCAGGTCCTTGCGCAGGCCGTCCAGGGTGGCGGCAAAGGACGCATCCGCTATCACCAGGGAAGTGTCGGAACTCCTAAGCAGAGCGGCAAGACCGGATTCGTTGAGCATGGTGCTGCTGGGAACGATGACCAACCCGGTCTTGGCCGCAGCCCAGTAGGCTGCCATGAGCTGGGTGCAGTTGGGAAGCACTGTGGCAAATTTGTCACCCTTGGTAAGTCCGCTGGCCAGAAGCGCGTTGGCCAGTTTGTTTACGTAGGCATTGAAAGTCCTGTAGGTAAAATGATCATCTCCACAGATAAAGGCCGGATGATCGGGACGGTAACGGGCGTAGTGGGGTAAAAGGATGCCGATGTTCATCAGTAAAATTTCCTTGTTGAGTGTCAGATAATGATAAACGCCCAATGACAACACTGGCGGGCGGCATTGGGCAATACCTGTTTCCTGGGATTACCCCTGTTTTGTAGAACAGGAAATTGCTCCCTGTAAAGAGAAATCACAGCCGTGATGCAAAAACCGTCCGACGCGGCCCTGGCGTAGTCATCAGGCTGGGCAGGCCCGTGGCACTGGTTTCAGAAAAGACAGGATCCCCAGGCCCAGAACACCGGCAATGAGAAACAGGCTGAATGGTAGGTTGTAACTGCCGCTGATGTCAAAAAGGTATCCGGTTGCAATGGGTCCTATGGCACCGCCTGCTGTCCCAAAAAACACAACCATACCGAACAGAGCTCCATGGGAAGCTGTCCCGAAAAGTTCTGCCACAATGGGGGAGATTACCGTAAAAAAACTTCCGTGGGCAAACCCGTATATGCAGGCAAAGACATAGAGCTTCCACAGGGCATCTGCTTTCTGCAGCCAGAGAAGAGCCGTGATCAGGATAATCAGGGCAATGATCATTGAGCGTTTACTGCCTATCCGGTCGATGACAATTCCAGTGATAAACCTGCCGGCCATGCTGACCCCGCCGATGGTCGAGAGAACCCCGGCAGCCTTGCCCGCTGAAATGCCTGTATCCCTGCCGTGGGGAACGATGTGCACCAGTACGCTCATCAGGCATGCCACGATAATCAGGTTGGCAAGGCAGAGCATCCATAGCTGAAGGGTTTTCACAGCCTGGGAAAAGGAGATATCCTGGATTACGCCGGCCCCGCTGCTCATGCCCTGCCGTACACAATCCCCACCTCCCGGTTCACCGGGGTCCTTTCTGATAACCCTGGCAATGGCAGACAGAAGGACAAGGGAAATGATACCCAAAATTACAAAAGCAGTTCTCCAGTTCCATGCCGCAATGAGGACGGTGGCCAGGAGGGGGAAAAAAAACTGCCCGGCGCCGGTGCCCACCTTGGTTATCCCAGTCATGATTCCCCGTCTTTCGGGGAACCACCTCGCAATGGTTGTCAGGGCGATAACATCAATGGAACTCAGGCCGATTCCAAAAATCAGCCCGAAAAAAAGATATAGTTCCCAGACTGAATCAGTACTGGCCATGAGCATGCATCCGGCACCGAAGAAAACAGCTGTAACGGTCATGATCATCCTGGGACCGATCCGGTCGTTCATTCTCCCGACGTAGATGGCAAACAGTCCTGAAATGAAAAATGCAGCAGAGGATGCCCCGGAGACAACTGCTCTCGGCCAACCGAATTCGGTCATCAGAGGATTGAAGAACACCCCGTAAGCAATGTAAATACCAACCCCGATGGCCTGGATGCTGAAACAGGAGGCAAGAATGGGCAAAAAACCGCTTTTAATTTTATCCGGCATGAACAAGTATCCGCCTTTAAGAGTTAAGGCTTGACCATAGATGTATCACCGGATATCTGTCAAGGATTTCCGTTGTCCGCCCCGGTTTGTCTTTATTCAAAGGCCACGCTCCGGGGAATTCAAAGGACACGCTCCGGGGACTGCTTTCCTGTGAACGTTCTTCTTCGGAAGGCTTGATTTGGCCCCATCAGACGGCTGCTTTTGGGTGCCTGATGAATGTACCGTCACGGTACTCCCGGAATGCTGTATCAAGCTCCTCCCGGGTGTTCATGACAATGGGACCCTGCCAGACCACAGGCTCCTGGATGGGTTTGCCTGAAATGAGCAGGAACCGAACCGGATCATTTCCAGTTTCGACGCATAGATGGTCGCCGTCGCTGAATAAAAGCAATGTGTGCTTACCGTGGTCCTTGGATGAAATCGGGTCATGGCCTGGGGCTGGGGCTCCCTTGACAGGTGAAGCCATGGGCTGGCCAAAGGTCCCGCTGCCCTGGATCACATAGGCAAAAACAGTATACCCCGGCCGTGTGGGATGGAGAAGGCGGGCTCCGGGTGCAAGGGAAACGTCCAGATATTCGGGATCAATGACAATATCCCGGACCGGCCCAACAGTGTCCCCGACCCGGCCGCAGATGATCCTGATCTCGATGCCTTTGTCCAATGCCACGACCGGTATCTGGCTGGCGCGGATATCCCGGTACCTTGGGGGCATCATCTTACGGGATGCCGGCAGATTGGCCCAGAGTTGGAAGCCGCCCATCCTGCCCATGGCATCTGGCTTGGGCATCTCCTGATGGATGACACCGCTGCCGGCAGTCATCCACTGGACGTCCCCGGCAAAAATGGTTCCTGAATTGCCCATGCTGTCGCCGTGCTCCGCACTGCCGTCGACCATGTAGGTGATGGTCTCAATTCCCCGGTGGGGATGCCAGGGAAACCCTTTGATATACCGGGAAGGAGTATCTGATCGGAAATCGTCCAGCATGAGGAAGGGATCGAACAGGGGAACCTGGTCATATCCCATGGCCCGCCGGAGATGGACCCCGGCTCCCTCGACAAAGGGCTGGCTGTGAAACACAAATCGGATCTGTCTGGGGCTTTGCATGATGGGTATCCTCAATTACCATATGGGGTCCTGACATCTTTGACCAATGACCGGAAAAATCCAGGGTCGGGAATCTGGCAGGCTTTCCAGGACAGCCGGTCAAGTCAATAACGGCTGAATCAAAATCCAGGGTCCTGATCAGGCCAGCAGAGAAGCGATGGCATCGGTTCGTGTCCGTGATTGGGCAAGAACGAACAGGTTGGCCTTGCGCAGGCCTTCCATTTTTTTCATGTTCATGGCCTCTTCAGCAATGTCCACATCCATGGTGTTAGACTGGGAGGCCTGGGTAGCCGCCAAGGTATCCTGAAGTCCTGATACCTGGGACGCGAGCTGATTCTGGAGGGAACCTGACTGGGACCGGGCGGACAATATGTCACCCAGGGCAGTGTCAATGGTCTGAATGGCAGCCTGGGCGCCCTCGGGGGTTGTGAGGTCCAGGTCTTTAAGTCCGGCCAGGCCCGGTGCCTCTAAAAGAAGCTGCTGACCGTTGTAGGTGGTTGTCTTGTAAAGATCTCCCAGAGCGTTGACAGAATCGTTCACAGAACTCTGGAGGGCCATCCGGTCTTCTTGGGTCAGGGAGCCGGAGCCTGCCTGGAGTGCTGTCTCTCGTATCCCCTGAACGATACCGGTGGCATTTCCCAGGGAGGAATCGCTAATCTGGACCATTGAGATGGAGTCATTGAGGTTTCTGATCATCTGGCCCATACCCCTTGTCTGGCCGTCCAGGATGTTTCCTATAATCAGTCCGGATGCATCGTCGGCGGACCGATTGATTCGCCTGCCCGTTGACAGCCGTTCAATGGAGTTATTCAACTCCGCCGTGGAGCGGTTAAGGGCATTGAGGGTATTCTGACTAGACTGGGTCGATGGAATGGACATGGACATATCAGCCTCCCCGGGCAGACACGCTGCCCTTATGATTTACAAATATCCAGGTATTTCCTGCAACATCCCGGCATTTCAGTAGTGTAAACCCTGTCCCAGGACAAGTCAATGGCGGAGGTCCAGTTTTATTTCAAGCAAGAGGCAAAGGAACCTGCTGCCCTTGGACAGCAAACTGGTCAAAGGTGGTCCAGAACTGTGCACGGATGGCATCGGTTTCATGGAGAACTTCATGGCAGGCCCCGGGAATGACCACGAACCGGCACCTGGGGATCATGGCAGCAACCCTTTCCTGGGCCTTGAGCGAGACGACACGGTCCTGGTCTGCACCGATCATAAGACAGGGCGTGGTAATAGCGCAGACATACCCCGGCCCCAGGAGCAGGGCCATGGACTCCAGAGCCGCCCTGAACCAACCCCAGGTCACGCCGCCCACCGCAAGGTCAGGATTTTTCAGGATTGCCCGCTCTTCTGCCAGGAACCGGAACGAATCATGGGTGACCACATTACCCTTGAACCGCACATCCCTGGACCGGTAATCTGTTTCTCCAGGAACATAGGCTTTAGCCAGGCCTGCGCTACAGGCTGTCCGGGATAAAACTGGCAGCAGGGGCCCAGGAAAAGGTGTTAGAATCTCCACCATGGAGGACACCAGGACTGCCCTGCTGACAAGACCAGGATAATCGTGCATGAAACGCAGGGCCACATGGGCTCCCATGGAATGGGCGACGATGGTTACAGGGAGGTCCAGCGGCTTTACAAACCGGTCATAGACAGATTCCAGATCAGCCACATAATCGTCAAAACTTTGGACATATCCCTTGTGACGGTTCGGGGTCTCCCTGCCGGACAGCCCCTGGCCGCGCCAGTCCAGGGTTACCACCCCATACCCCCGGGAGGTCAGATCACAGATGGTTTCCCAATATTTTTCCAGGAATTCGGAACGGCCATGGAGGACCAGGGCAACGCCAGCAGGCCGCCCGGACCGGGGCTGGACGGTTTGAATCCTTAGAACCGGACCAGGAGGCAGATCCAGGAGGTAGATCCGGGAGATGTCCGTCATACGATGACATATTCTGCCCCGATGCCGAATTCTGCGCCTGTCCCTTTGTCCAGGGCCCTGCACCATCGGATCTTGGCATAGGCCATGGTGGCATACTCCCGGTTGTCCATGTCGGAAACCGTTTCGGGGAATTCACCGCCTTTACTGTAGAGCAGAACCACGGTTCCAGGCTCAATGGGCTGAACGGTCTCAAAGTAGATACCATCGTTGTTATAGTTCAGCATGGTCACCTCATGAACCTTGCCGGTGTCCGGGTAGGTGCACAGGAACCGTGCCGTATGGTTAATTCTGAGACTCTGCCGATTACCTTTGCTGGAAGCCATTTTCCAGTCCTCCTGAGAATCTGACGCTATTGGTAATCACACCGGGGTGAAACCCCTTTCACCGGCAGTGGTTACACTGATTGAAGGCAAAACGATACCGTGTTTGATGACAAATTGCAATTATATAGACTGGCAGCAATGAAAAAAAACGTTGCTCTGGATGCCCGACTGTGAGAATTTAAGGGAATCTGCAAACCGGACTTAAACCAATGACGCCCGGGCCCGATCGTGTTCCGGACGCCGAAAACAGGAAGAAACCATGGCATTGGATCAACACACTTTCATTCACACATACCAGGGCCTGGGGGCCTTTGGCATGAACCGCAAGACCGATGAAGAAACCATCATGTTCTACCTCCAAAAATTTTCGGAGGACAGGTTCATGGCGGCACTGGTACCGCGGCTGACCGACAAGGAACTGGAGTTTATTTACGATACCATCAACGATCTTCTGAAAAAGCATATCACGGAAGACGAATACCACGGCCTGTTCCTGAAAGACCGGTAACCATGACACGGATCCTTGTCAGCGCCGATGTCCATGGAAGCGTGGGGGCGTGGATGACCCTGATGGAACTCCTGGAACCCGGGGATACCCTGGCCATTGCCGGCGATCTGTTCGACACCCGGTACGGGAACCCCAAGGACCAGGATTTCCAGCCGTACCTGATCAAAAGTGACCTGGCCGCCATGGCCCATCGGTTCTACTATGTCTATGGGAACTGCGATGATGCCGACTATTTTCCGTCCAGGGCCCATGTAATGCGTTTCCAGCACATGGGCCTGGAAATTGTGCTCCATCATGGACACCGTCCGCTGGGCCCCATACCCGGATCTACCGGAATCATTGTCCAGGGTCACACCCACCTGTCATGCCTGGAATTGCGGGACAGCCACATCCATCTCAATCCCGGCTCCCTGGCCCGTCCCAGGGACGGTCTCCACACCTATGCCGTGATTGACGATGCCCGGGTAAGCCTCATGAATCTCAGAACCGGGAAACCTCTTGCCTGCCTGGAACTGGACAGGATCACCGCCCTCCACCAACCCCTGTGATACGACTCACCGGTCGAACGGCTTGAATGGGACCGGGTGATGCATCCCTGTGCCTGGTCCTTGGGATCATGCAGTGTTTCATGGTCAGGTAGTCCCTGTAGTCCCGGCCGCAACCCTTTCGGACAGACGGCTTTCCCAGGACCTGTCCCGGATCCCGGACCTGACATCGGTCTTCTCCGGACCGGCTGCCTGCCCTGGCTTTGTGGAAGGCTTCCTCAAAGCAGGGTTTTACCTTAACGGGCTGACGGGCCGGGCGCGTGGATGGATTCGCTGACGGCCGGGCCGGACCTTTCGAATGTTTCCAGGGTTGTCTTAAACGGCCATATTCCTGAAACAGCCTGGCCCACCAAGGCTGTGCCCCGGGGGCTTTTGCCTGGCAAGGAGGGGATGCAGAACCGGTTTTACTGGTTTCCAGGCCGGCTTCTTCAGTTCCGGCAGCCCCTTCCCGGGGCAGACCTGACTTGGGCAATACCCTGCACAGAGCAGCGTAGGCCTGATTGATCTCCTTCATGGCAGCTTCAGCTGCCCGGTGAAGACCGGGGTCGTGGTCAAACCGGTCAGGATGCCACTGCTTCACCCGGGTCCGGTACATGATCTTTGCCTGTTCCAGAGTGGCGTTGCCGTCAAGCCCCAGAAGGGTCAATGCCTGTTTCGTATCCATCATTGCTCATGATTATGTGGTTTATCCCCGGGTGTCAAGAAAATTCAAGGGTGTTATCCATAGTTGTTTTTGGTTACTAATACCTAGAATTCCAAGTTATAATTGACAAAGAAACCCATATCAACGTATATGATTGTAACCTTAACCTGGATATTCAAGGTCAATGGGAACAAAATGGATATCAACACCGTTAATCAAAGGAAGGAATTCATGAAAGAAAGACTCTCTCTCTTCGTACCGGTCATGGCCCTTATTCTTGTAATCCTGTGCTGGGGACTCCCTGCCCAGGCCGCGGAAAAAAACCTGATGATGGCCACCACAACCAGCACGGATGACACAGGGCTTCTGGCATACCTGATGCCGTTTTTTGAAAAAGATACCGGCATCTCCATCAAGTGGACGGCAACAGGAACCGGCAAAGCCCTGAAGCTGGGTGAGAACTGTGACGTGGATGTTCTTCTGGTCCATGCTCCGGCTGCGGAAAAAACCTTTGTTGAAAATGGGTTCGGCGTTAACCGGCGACAGATCATGTACAATGATTTTGTCATTATCGGCCCGGAAAACGATCCTGCCGGCGTCAAAGGCAGATCGGTAAAAGATGCCCTGACCATGATCCGGGATGCCAAGGCTGCCTTTGCCAGCCGGGGAGACGATTCAGGTACCCACAAACAGGAGCAGGCCCTGTGGAAAAAATCCGAAATGCCCATCCCTGACAAGGAGTCCTGGTATATCCAGACCGGCCAGGGAATGCTGGCAACCATCAACGTGGCTGAAGAACGAAACGCCTATACCATGACCGACCGGGGAACCTACATCAAATACCAGGACCAGAAAGGAGACAAGGGCCCCCTGAAGATTCTGGTGGAAGGCGATAAAGTCCTGCTCAACCAGTACAGCGTGATTGCCGTGGATCAAACCCGGTGCCCCAAGGCCAAGTATGACCTTGCCATGGAATTTTCCAACTGGATGGCTGGCAAAAAGGCCCAGGAGCTGATAAAGGACTTCAAACTGCTGGGAAAACAGCTGTTCGTTCCCAACGCAGAATAACACTGATCAGAGACAACCCCAGGGGATTATGGATTTTCTTGCCGCCGGTGTGATACAGGCCCTACACCTTCTGTTTTCCGGAGATCCGTCCACCTGGAGCGCGGTGTCGGCAACCATCAACGTCTCGTCCTGCTCCATGCTTTTCAGCATGGCAGCAGGACTCCCCTGTGGATTTGTACTCGGTTATTTCGAATTCAAGGGCAAACGCCACGTCAGAACCATCGTTGACACCCTTTTAGCCCTTCCCACTGTCTTTATAGGCCTCATGGTGTATGCCTTTATTTCCAGCCGTGGTCCCCTGGGCGGGTTCGGCCTCCTGTTTTCCCTGTCAGGCATTGCCCTGGGCCAGACCATCCTGGCATTCCCCGTTGTCACCGCCCTGACCGCATCTGCCATTGAAAGCATCGATCCCCAGCTCAAAGTGACCCTCATGTCCCTGGGTGCCAGCAAGCGCAACCTTATATCCACCTGCCTGTGGGAGGTGAGGTATGGCATCCTTGCCGCAGCCGTAACCGCTTACAGCAGGGTCCTGACCGAGGTGGGGATCTCCATGATGGTGGGCGGCAATATCAAATGGCATACCCGGACCATAACCACAGCCATTGCCCTGGAAACGGGCAAGGGTATGTTCGCCGACGGCATAGCCCTGGGCCTGGTTCTCATCACCATTGCCCTTATCGTGAACATCGCCCTGTCCTTTTTGAGGAAACAGTGATGACTGCCCCTGCTTCCCCGGCCTATGAACTGAACCATGTCAGGCATGCCTATGGAGGGCGTCCCGCCCTTGAGGTGGACAAGCTTGTTCTTCACCGGGGATCCATCACAGGTCTCATAGGACCCAACGGCTCCGGAAAAAGCACCCTGCTGAACCTTCTCAGCTTTACACTGAGACCCACTTCAGGAAAAATTCTGTACAACGGACAGCCCGAACATCCATTTTCAAAACAGGTCCGCTCCCGGATCTCCCTGCTGACCCAGAAGCCCTATCTCCTGAAACGAACGGTATTTGAAAATACCGCCTACGGCCTCATGATCCGCGGGGACCGGGCAGACCTTACCCAGAGGGTAAACCAGGCCCTGGAATCTGTGGGCCTTGACCCAGGGCAATTCGGCAGGCGTAAATGGCACGAACTTTCCGGCGGCGAAGCCCAGAGGGTTGCCCTGGCGGCACGTCTGGTCCTCGAGCCCCGGGTCCTGCTTCTGGATGAACCCACGGCCAGCGTGGACACTGAAAGTGCCTTGCTCATCCGCAATGCCACCCTGAGAGCCCGCCAGGACTGGGGGACAACACTGGTCATCGCCAGCCATGACATCAGCTGGCTGTCGGATATCAGCGATTCGCTCCTCTACCTGTACAAGGGCAAGGTATTCCAGACAGGCAGGGAAGTCATTATCCCAGGACCATGGACACCGGCTCCGGACGGGCAATGGTGCAAAAACCTGGGTAACGGCTCACGGATCTTGGTGCCGGAACCTCCGGACCCGGACGCGACAGCCCTGGTGCCATCAAACCACATCCGTCTTACACCCCTGGATACCTGGAATCAGCCCCCGGGCACCGGACTGAAAGGAACCATCGTATCCATGCTCCTGGAAAAGAAAACCGGCAACACCATTGCCGGTGTCAAAATTGAGGACCTGATCCTCTCCCTGAACCTGGAAAAAACCCTTGCCCGGACCCTGGACCTGTATCCGGGAAAAATTCTGGGCGTCACGATCCAGACCCGGGACGTGACCTGGCTGTAACGATTATTTCTTTTCCAGATCCTTCAAGGCAAGGTAAAAGGCACCCACAGCAAGTTCAGCGCAGTGGATCTCATGGGGCGGAAGGGTTTTCAGATAGGCGACTACATCGTCAGGACTGATGTTCCAGGCGTCATCCACGCTCCGTTCCCTGGCAAGACGGACAATTGTATTGGCGCAGGCATTGGTATTCTTGCACCCGTTCACATCATAGGATATGGTTTCAATGAGGTTGCCGCTGGTCATCAGAAAGAATTCCACCGTATCACCGCACTCCCCGGTCCGTTTCCCGTACCCATCGGGATTTTCCACCCGTTCCTGATAATCCCGTGTCAATGCCATTTCCAGGAATTCCAAAGAATGGTCCTGCCAGAAATCCATTTGATTTTTCTCTGTCATCTCTACCTGCTTTCCCATATAAAAACATGATGAACAAATTCTCAGAAGGTGTATACCACCATTCAATCCATGGATCAAGGGCGGCATGGAACCTTTGGAGAATTTGGACCTCCGCCCGTCGGTCCAGCCATTCAGAGGAGCCAGAGACAATCCATACGGCAGCCGGCCTTTACAAAATACCAGAGCCCGGCGAACCCCAGGACCTTCTGATATCCCAGGGCGATATGTCAGGCCAGGGTGTCAGGCCCCGTTCCTGCCTGGTCCAGGACCTTCCGGACAGTGGTGATCAACAGGCTCTTATCCACGGGTTTCATGAGAACTGTCAGCCCCTGTTCAAGGACCCGGTCATCGGTCACATGCTCGCTGTACCCGGTGCACAGGATGACTGGCATTCCCTTTCTCAGTTTGCGGACAGCTTCGGTCAGCCCCAGCCCGGTCATGTGGGGCATGGTCATATCCGTAACCAGGAGATCAAAGGCCAGGGGCTCCCTGCGGAAGGCTTCCAGGGCTTCAAGGCTTCCGTTTTTTTCAGTAACCTGATACCCGGACCTTTCCAGAACAGCCTTCTGAATCCTGACAATGGGAGTCTCATCGTCAACCAGAAGGATCCTTTCCGTTCCCCGGGGCAGGTCGGCCGGTACGGCATCCTCCTGCCCGGGGGCCGCGTCATCAGAAACCAGGGGGAAGTACACATCAAAGGTGGATCCCTGGCCCGGAGCACTGACCACGGCAACACTTCCCCCATGGGAAGCCACAATCCCATGGACAACAGAAAGACCCAGACCAGATCCCTTATTCACGTCCTTGGTCGTAAAATAGGGATCGAAAATCAGATCCAGGTTCTCCTTTGGAATACCGCATCCCGAGTCCCGGACCCTTATCCTGGCATAGTTTCCCGGACCCAGTTCCCTAAAAAGACCGGACAGATTCACAGGCTCCAGAACAATATCTATCAAACCGCCGGTCTCTGGAATGGCGTGAACTGCATTGGTGATCAGGTTGACCAGGACCTGCTGGATCTGCGCCACATCGGCACGTATGGACAGAGGGCGGGAACAGATCGACTGCCGTATCTCCACCAGGGTGGGTGTAGTAGCCCTGAGCATACGGACCGTACCTGAAATCAGATCGTTCACACACACCGTTTTAAATAGCGGGTTGGCCTTCCGGCCAAAGGCCAGGATCTGTTTTACAAGTTCAGAAGCCCGCTTTCCTGCGGTAGAGATTTCCGTCAGATTATCATGGAGAACGGATCCGGGCTCAGTATCCTCCAGGGAAAGTTCAGCGAACCCCATGACACTGGCAAGTATATTGTTGAAATCATGGGCGATCCCGCCAGAAAGTACGCCAATGGCTTCCAGTTTCTGGGCCTGGCGGAGATTGTCTTCGTATTTCTGCCGTTCCTCCTGGGCCTGTTTCGCCTCGGTGATATCAGCCAGTGTTACCACAACGTGATCCGGACTGTCCTTGTCCGGGACAAATCTGGGAAGGGCATTGACACTGACCCAGACAATACGTTCCTTTAATGGGTTAAAAACCCCCATCACTGACCCGATCACGGGTTTCCCGCTGGTAAGAGCCACCATGGAGGGATGCTCATTGCTCTGGAGCAATGAGCCGTTCTCACAAAAAACCTTCCAGCGGGGGTCCATGGATGTCCTGCCCAGGAACTGGTCCCGGCTCAAGCCAAGGATATCCAACGCCGATTGATTGACATCGGTCAGACGGCCGTCAGCCTGCTGATAGAATACCCCCTGGATCATGTTTTCAAACAGGGTCCGGTATTTCATCTCACTCTGCCGGAGGTCCTCTGTTGCCTGCCGGCCCTTTTCCAGCATGTCATTGGCAGACGCGGCAATCTCCCTGAACTCAGTATAAGACAGGGCGTTCACCTCTATGGGGCTGGATTCGGAACGGGCCTTTTCAAAGAACCGGTAAAACATCCGGATATTTTCCCGGAGGTGCCTGGTCATGTTCCGGGCCCAGAAAAAGATAACCAGGTACAGAATGGCCAGAAGCACGAGACTGATCAGGACTTTCTGCCGGAACTGCCGGAAGAGTTGAGCCTTTTGGGCCATGATTGTACTGTTGATGCTATCTATGTATACGCCTGCACCGATAATCCATTCCCATTCCGGGACACCCATCACAAAAGAGACCTTGAACGAGGGCTGCGGGGAATTCAGCCGTTTCCAGGAGTAGTTGACAAATCCTCCGGCAGGGTCCTCGGCAGCCTTTTTCTGCTCCTGAATAATCTTCACCCCGTCCGGATCCGTAAGATCCCAGATGCCAGGCCCTCCCCGGGTAATTTGACCATTGGTGAACAGCGGCTCTCCGGAAAAGGTACTGCCGAAAAAATAGCCTTCTTCGCCGAACCGCTGCTCCACGATCCTGCCAAGCACCTCCGCCTGGATCTCAGCCTTCATGTCATCGATATAGTCTCCTGTTCCGATTACCCATCCATAGGGATCGAAAAGTTTCACATAACTGATTTTCCTGAAATGCTGTTTGCTTTCTCCAGGCTTGAACCAGGTGTATTCATAAAAACCCTGGCCATGCTCCTGCACGAGATCGGTCATATCTTTGACGACCGATTCGCCGTTGGCGCCACGGACTGTCAGCATGTTCCTGCCTTCCATCTCAGGCCGGTCTGCGAACAACTCCTCTATTCCGTCCAGGGTGAACGCGAAATAATACCCCCGACGGTTGTTGAACCGGATGGGCCGCAGGGCATCCCGGATCATGGTCTTAATTACATCAGGAGATCTGGTATCGACATTCTGACGGTGGATGTTCAGGGCTATGGCGCAGGCCTCATCGACCCGGTCCTTGATGGTCGCCCTCAGCCGCTTTTCAGTCTGGTGCTTCATGTAAAAAATATAATTGACAACGTTACTTACTTCCCGCCTGAGCATTTCCTGCTGGGAGGTAACAAAGGTTTCGCGTACGGCATCGGATTCTGTCATAAAGGCTGAATACTCAGTAAAAAGCCAGACTATACACACCAGCCCGACTGAGACCAGGGCGGTCAGGGTCATGTACCGCTGAAACAAACCAGGAATGCTGTTGACAGGTCTAGTCATTATTCCCCCGAGTCAGTTCGTGCCCGATGATGGGTTCAGGCGTTTCCCAAAAACGGTTAAACCCATTCCCGCCAACCAGTTTATGGAATCGTCCATATCCGTAAACCAGGATCCATGGTAGTCCATATGAAGAATCCGGTCGTAAACCCTGACAGCATAAAAACTTGACAGGCTCTCAAGCATGACAGCCCCTTTCAGGAGACATCAAATCACTTCAGGGTAGTGGCGCCCGGTTCAGATAACAAGGAATCATCATGCTGCGATAGTGTGCATAACCCCTGACCCGTGTCAACGGTTTTTTTTAGACAACACAAGCTTTGAAGCAGTCACCCCGGGGCGGATCGGTGCCTCTATGCCATGCCGGTCCCTGAAGCCTGCCAACCCTGAATAAAGTTGACAATCACATGCAACCCATGCATGGTAAAACAAGTGAAACTTGTTTTGAAAAGGAGCTCCCAATGGAAAAGAAAATTCTCGTGGCAGTGGACAACTCCAGAATTGCCGGATGTGCCCTGGATTACGCCTGTCATGCTTCGTGTGTCATCAGGGACCTGGTACTGGTATTGTTTCACGTCCGGCCCCAGGTATCGGGCTACCTGACCCAGGAGGCCAAGACCAGTCATGCTGCCAGACAGGACCTTGACCTGGTCACAAACCGCCAGATGACCTCATCGACCACCCTGCTTGAAAAATTCAAACAGGATCTTGTCAAGCGGGGTATCCCGGAAAGTGCCATAGAGACGGTATCCAGGCCCTATGGCAAAGGAGTCAGTGCCGAAATCCTGCATTATGCCATGGAAAAACGTCTTGACGCCATTGTTGCAGGACGCCGGGGATTGTCGGGTATCCAGGCTTTTTACCTGGGAAGCGTATCCAACAATCTGATCCAGCAGGGCAAGGTCACTCCCACATGGATCGTGGGCGATCGCGTTTCCCTGAAAAATATCCTGTTTGCCGTGGACGGGTCTGAGAACTCGCTCAGGGCCCTGGATCACCTGGCCTTCATGCTCAAGGGTGCAGTTGGAACCCGCCTCTCCCTTGTCCATGTCAGGCCCCGTCTTCGTGACTTCTGCGAAATCGATTTCAACACCGACGAGGATAAAACGCTGAAAGAGCGCATTGAAAAAAGTAATAAAGCCCACATCGACCATTTCTACGACAAGGCCAGGGCCATCCTCACCAACGCAGGAATCACGGACCAGGATTACGACATCAGGATCCGGGATGTGCTCATGGATGTGGGCGCCACCATTGCCGAAGAGGCCAAGGACGGAGGTTATGACACCATTGTCATGGGACGCCGGGGCATCAAGGGGCAGATCTTCACCGGCAGCACCACCCAGCAGGTGCTGAATCAGGTGACAGACCGGGCGATCTGGATTGTTCCCTGACAGCCGATAACGGGCTGGTTAAAAAAAAGATTACTCGTCGCCTGAAAGATCCCTGCGGATCTGCAGAATCCACTCCGGGACGATCAGATCTTTTATCCCGTCATCCTTGCGTATAACCGGTTTGAGATCCAGGATGGGGCTCTGGTCCAGAGCGTCCAGCCCCTGGACACGGAGCTGACGCCCCTGCCGCTGGATAAGACGAACCGGAGACATCAGTATCGGATTTGGCCTGGCCGGACTCCGGGTCGCAAAAATTCCCTGCAGGGGGATATCCTTCCTGCCCATCGGATGAACCTTTTTCAGAGTGAGACGTTCCCGGTCAAGCTCATGGGGCCAGAAAAACACAATGATATGGGAAAAGGCTTCAATGCCGTCAAGCAGTTCCTCGTATTCGGGAAGCAGTGTGAGGGTGCTTACGTGGCTTTTGATCATTTCATGGTGTCTGCGGACCTGCTCCTTTCTTTCAACGGGATCCATGTCTTCATCAGAGTTGGATGTGGTCTGGGTGATCCCCCCCTCGACATAACCGACGGGCCTTATCCAATAACCGTTCTGGATGATTGGTTCTGTCATCTGTGTGTCCTCCTGTAGCCTTGGCCGCTGCTGGCTTGCGCATTTCAGACGGTTTAACAGTGAAATGAATTCTTGAAGGCTTGACAGTCTGCTGCAACGGGCGGTAAACAACAGAAAGCCACAGACCGGCATGCACTCCCGGGTTTCCCCACCCAGGACCACGGACTGCCATAACGCCAACCAAGGGAGCAACCCATGAAAATCAGCTATAATTCACCGGTCATCCTGACCTATGCCATCATTGCCATTGCTGCGCTGGCCTTCTGCAGCAAAACTCTGATGATACAGCTATGCACATCCCCATCCCGTCTGGCCCTGGATGATCCTGGATTCTACCTGCGGCTCTTCACCTACATTGCCGGTCATGCCGGATGGCAGCACCTGTACGGCAATCTGATCATGATCCTGCTGGTTGGTCCCCTCCTTGAGGAAAAATACGGTTCGGGCAAGATACTGGAAATGATCCTTGTTACCGCCGTGGCCACAGCCATCCTGAACGTGGTTCTTTTTTCAACCGCCATCATGGGGGGCAGCGGCATCGCCTTCATGCTGATTCTGCTCAGCTCTTTTGTAAATTTCCGGGCCCGTGAAATTCCTTTGACCTTCCTGATCATTGCCGCGCTCTTTATGGGCGGAGAAATCATGGCAGGACTCAGGCCGGACCACATCTCCCAGTTCAGTCACATGGCCGGAGGAGCCGTGGGCGCAGGATACGGATTCCTGCGCTCTCGAAAAGCATGACCTGAGAAACACAGGCAGGTCTCAGTTCCCGGATTCCAGACATCCCCGGCAGATATGCCGGCCTCCCACTTTTTCCAGCCGGGTCGCCATAACCGGTTCCCCGCACTGGTCGCACAGTTGTGACGGCTCGATCCTGGCTTTGGAAGGCAGGTTGCCCGAAACCTGCTTCAGGGTAAATAATTGTTCCAGGGGAGCATTCAGGATATCCATGGCCCTGGTTTTCCCCAGGGAGTCCAGGCGCTCCAGGTCCTCCGGCGTTGCCGTGTTGTTTGACCTTTTCTCGAACAGGGTCTTCTGCTCTTCGGAAAGCCCCCCGCCCTTTTTCGGCCGGGATGCCACGCGGACGCCCTGGCCGGTATTGCGGCTGAAAAAAGTGAAAGCCATCTTTCCGTAATCCCGGAAAATGAAATTCCCCTTGCCGAAGGTGCACCCGGTCAGGACCTGGACCGCATCCGCACCGCAGGCATCGGTTTCAACAATGGCAACCAGTTCTTCATCCAGGGCCCGGTGTTCCCTGAGCCATTCCATGGCTGCCTTGGATGCTCTGTACCCCATGGCCAGCCCGCCGCACATGTGGCCGTGGAAATCCACACAACGCTGCAGATCTGCCGGCATTTTCGGTTTCATCTCAATGTGCATGGTCAACAACGCCTCCTGTGATCATTCTTGAACTGCTTTAATAACCACCCTATCATGGAATCGCCCGAAAACCAACCCTACCTGTCAATACCGCCGGCCGCCTGATCTAACCGGTACTGCCGTGACCGTCGGTATGCGGCCCATGGCTGTGGGGTATGCCAGCGCCGTGGTCGTGGCTGTGAGCTGCGCCGTCGCCATGGTCATGGCCGTGGGGTGCGCCGTCGCCATGGTCGTGGCCGTGGGGTGCATGGCTGCCATGGTTATGACTGTGGGATACGTCCTCGCCGTGATGGTGATGAACGTGGCCGGCACCATGGTTGGCCGTATGGTCATGGTCATGGGAGCCGTGATCGGTTTCATGGTCATGGACATGATCATGAAACCTGCGGGGCGCATGCTGGTGAGCTGCCCCTTCCCCGGGGTGACTGTGGACGAACCGGTGGGGATGGTCATGGGCATGCTCATGGTCATGGGCATGCTCGGTGTCACCATGCCTGTGGGGATGACTGTGGAGATGCAGGTGCTCATGGGAATGTTCATGTTCGTGCTGCAGCATACGTATGGCGCTGCTGCTGCGCTGGCGATAGGTATAGGACAGGCCGTTGAGATCGCCCAGCCCGGTATGCTGCATAAAGCTCCTGACAGGAAGATCCTCCAGGATTTTTCCCTGGTGCATTACCAGGGTTCTCCGGGTCAGCTCCCTGACAAAGAACATGTCGTGGCTGACAAGCACAAGGGTTACATCCAGGTTTTTCAGGATCTCCAGCAGCAATTCCTCTCCACGGGGATCAAGACCGGCCGTGGGTTCATCCAGGATCAGAAGCCTGGGCCTCATTGCCAACACTGCCGCCAGGGCAAGGCGTTTGCGTTCCCCGCCCGAAAGATGCAGGGGCACACGCTGTTCAAACCCGTTCAAGTGCACCAGGGCCAGGACTTCTTCCACCCGCTGCCGGATTTCTTTATGGGAAAACCCGAGCCGGGTCAGGCCAAAGGCAACCTCTTCCTCCACACTGGGACAGAACAACTGATCCGCGCAGTCCTGGAACACCATACCCACCTGTTGCCACAGATTCTTCTGAACCCTGCGGGTAACTGGCTTGCCGTCCATGAGAAATAATCCGGTTCCCTGGCGAAGTCCCAGGAGGCATGACAGGAGCGTGGTCTTTCCGGCCCCGTTCTCTCCCACGATGGAAATCCGTTCACCGGCAGCCATGGAAAGGTCGATGCCTGCCAGTGCCTGGGTACCGTCAGAATACCGGTACTGATAATTCCTGATATCCACCAGGGGAACCTTGCCTTCGGCTTCTGCAGCCAGGGACGGGTCAGGCAGACCGTTTCCGGATCCGTTCTGTGCCGTCCCAGGGTCCTTGGAGTCTGCAACAATAAGCCGGAACGAAAAATCAAGTCCATGGGACTTGAGCTCCCGGCGCTGGGATACCAGTTCCCGCATGGTGTAATCGTGCTGCAGGCGGCCCTGGTCCAGAACCACGGCCCGGTTGCACAGTTCATACAGGAAAATAAGGTCATGACTGATGCAGATCAGGGTTCCCGGGAACCCGGCCAGAAGATCCAGGAAAACCTGTTCCTGGCGGGGGTCAAGGTTGGCAGTGGGCTCATCCAGGAGCAGCACCTCCGGGTTCATGGCCAGGATCCCGGCCAGTGCTGCCCGCTTCTTCTGTCCGAAGCTGAGATTGTGGGGGGCCTTGTAAGCCATGTCCGCCAGGCTGACACGTTCCAGGGCCTGGAGCGCTGCAGCCTCGGCTCCGCTTTTGGACAAACCCTGCTGGCGGGGACCAAAAGCCGCATCGTCCATAAGTGTATGGCCAAACAGCTGATCATCGGGGTCCTGAAAAAGCAGACCGATTTCAAGCCGGCTCCGGTCCAGATGTTCTCCCCCAAGGGGCCGTGTTTTATACAGGATTTCCCCACGGGTGGGCTGAATCAGGCCGCAGAGCTGTTTGATCAGGGTGGTTTTACCCGACCCGTTCTGCCCCACCAGGGCGATCCTGTCCCCCGGTGCTATGTCCAGGTGAATACCGGACAGGGCCGGGCTCTGATCCGGATAAACATAGCTGACATCCCTGATGCTGAACAAGGGAGCATTCAAAATCCTGATATGGGAGGGGTGTATGGGCTCGTGCATGGGTATGATCCTTACAGGATTATCCGGTCAACCACAACAAAAAGCGTGCCTGCCGCCATCCACACGCCGGCCAGGACAAGGTCCCGGGTCTTCATGTCCAGATCCACGGGATCCGGAAATCGCCCCCGGTACCCCCGTGCCCGCATGGCGTCAAACACCCTTTCGGTGCGCTCGAAACTGCGCACAAACAGCATGCCCAGAAAATTTGCCACGGCCTTGAGGGTTGCCAGGTCCGTACGCTTGCGAAACCCTCTCACCCCCATGCCCTGGGACATGCGGCTAGCCTCGTGACGGAAAACATGGAGATACCGGTAACTGAGCAGCACCATCTGTCCCACTATTTCCGGAATCCCTAACCGAGAGAGTCCATGCAGGGTGACCGGCAGCGGAGCTGTTGACAGCAGGGGTTCCATGAGCAGGGTTATGGCCACGGCCTTGGCTGCAATGGTCACGGCCAGGATCAGTCCCCTGAGGTTGAACCCTGTCCAGGACATGCCCCCGAACACCAGAACCGTATCACCGGGGTGTGCAGGCGCCGAAAACGGCATGACCACAAGGAACATGCCGACAAACCCGGCAATGGCCATGAGCCTGATCAATACCCTGGCGAGGGAAACCCTGGATAAGGCCATGATGACCACGGAGATGCCGATGGCAGCCGCAGCAGGCCCCAGGTGTGTCAGAGATGCAACCATGAAACTGTAGACCAGAATCGTGACGATCTTGCACCTGACATCCCAGCGATGAATCAGGGAAACTCCGGAAGAGTCATCCAACGGCGGCACAGACCAGTCCTTCTCTTCCCCGGGCACACTGCGGGTCAGGGCCATGCGGCGCACCAGCCCCAGGACAGCGGCCATGGCGGCCATGGGCACCAATACGATAAGAGGAAGCAGCCACAGAGGCAGTGAAATGAGGGTCACATCAGTCATGGACGGCTTCACGGTCCTGGGTATAGGACGGTCTCAGGAGCTCGGGCTTTACACGGACCAGGAACCCGATAGTAAAAGCGGTGATGGCCCCCTCGATGAGGATCACCGGCACATGGGCCGCCAGGGCGATTTTTGCAACACCCCAGAAATCTTCTCCCCCGGACACCAGAAGAACCGACAGAATCAGTGCGGCCATGACCGTCCCCAATGCCCCGGCAATGCCGCCGACCACTGCCGGCCGGATGCCGGAGGTGCCCTTGAACATCTGGAACAGCCACCCGCAGGCCAGGGCAGGCAGACCCATCATCAGGGTATTGGCACCCAGGGCTGTCAGGCCCCCGAACTGGAACAAAAGGCTCTGGAGCAACAGTCCCAGGCCTATGGACAAGAATGCGGAGGGCCCCAGCAGGGCACCGGTCAGCCCCGGGATGAGCAGGTGAACGCTGGTCGGCCCAAAAGGCACATGGATAAGGGAGGCCACAAAAAAGGCCGCTGTCATGACCGCCAGTTTTGGCAGATCCTGGCTGCGGGTCCGCCGGGCGCTCCAGGCAACCAGTCCTCCGCTGATAATGTAACCGCCAAGGGTCACGGAAATAGGGAGGACCCCATCGGAAATATGCATGATCTACTCCTTGCGCCTGGCAGCAACAAAGGCTGCCACACCGAACAGTCCTAGGATATACCCTATCCCTGCCACCACGTCCTTGAAACCAGGTTCATCCAGATCAGCACGCAGGGCTGCGATCTCCCTCTGAATGCGCCTCAGGTCCCCGGACAGCTTGGTGTTCTGCTCGTTCACAAGGGCAACGACAGCCCTGCAGTCTACCGGATCCGGCTGATCCTGGGCCAAAACCTGCAACGGAAGGCATGCCAGACAGCCCAGCACCACTCCGATAACTGCAATCTGTTTGAAGCCCTTCATTGTCCAGCCTCCACATCGGCCTTTTTCAATTTAAAACTGTTCTTGTGTCCCATGGTTGCTTCAATGACAATGGTCAGGTCATCAACCGCAGGAATGGGGAAATTAAACATCCCCTGGGTATCGGTCAGCCCTTCCAGGAGCAGTTTATCCCCATGGTCATATACCAGAACCTTCCCTCCTTCAACAGCTTTTCCATCGGGAAAGTAGCTTTCCGTATAAACCTTGCCGGCTTCAGCATAGGCGAACAGGTTCACCTTGTGGGCCATTGCACCCGGGGCAAAAACCAGTGAACCAACAATCAGCATACATAATGCATGAATAAATTTTTTCATGAATTTCTCTCCACTAACCCATGGTTGTACTAACCCATGATTGTCATTTCCGGTTGCCTGTGGCTGTCATGGGGGAATGCCCCTCCATGTGGAAGCATCCCCGGCAGCCCATTCCAGGACAGACTTCTTCTATTTCATATCCAGAGTTCGCACCCAGAACACGGCACCGATCTCGATCCCCTTGTCCACCCCGTCATGCTTGAACTTCCAGTCCGCTTCGTTCAGGGCAGCAAATCCCCACCAGCCTGCCCTGGGCATGGCATAACTGAAAACCCCATTGACATCGGCCTTGACCACCTGGGTCACATAGGGGTCTGAGGGTGCGGCAACAAGAGCAGGATTCCCCGGGGATTCGTTCAGATACTCCACCTCCACTTCCGCGTTGGGAACCGGTTTACCCTTTAAGAGAACCTGACCTGTAAACAGGTTATTGGTCCACAGTCCGTAGGGCCGGGTCATGGGAACGATTTCAGTCTCAAGCCCCACGGGCTGATCCCAACCCTGTTCCAGGCCCAGGGCATTAACACATACCTTGGTGTAATGGATGATGAATACATCCTCAGCCGGCTCCCAGTAAGGCGTGGGCTCCATGAAAAAAGTGTAGTCACCGGGCCTGCGGATCTGGAAATCGCCCTTCCAGAAGGTGAATTCCCCTGACTGGTCAGGAGCCTTTGCTTTGGCTGCCGTCAAAGATCCCAGCAGGTCAGTTGTTTTGCCGTTATGGACCACACCGAACCGGACTGGTTTGGCCATCTCCATATAGTGCTGTTCCATGGGGTGGATGAACTTGGCCTGCAGAGTCAGGGTCTTGGAGTCTTCCTGGGTAACGATGTCGTCAGACGGGGTAATGGTGCCGAAATGGGCGTTTGCCGGACAGGATGCCAGCAGGATAACCGCTGCAGCTGCAACAGACAAAATACGATCAGTAATACGCATGATTGACTTCCTCCTTGTCTTGATTAACGATGGATACGGGCTGACCCCAGGCACCTGCCTTCCCGGCAATCAGCCCAGACCACAACCCAAACGCTATCAACAACCAGGCAATACATCCGAACTCCGGCCACATTGTTACAGGCACATTTCTCTTGCAGGGCAACCCTCTCCACGCCGACTCCATGCATAAAAAAACAAAAAGCCACGAAGCTGCAGGTCTCCTGTTCAGTGGACCGGCCTTCGTGGCCTGTGTTTGTTTATAGCAAGCTTTCTATTTCCTGAACCGGCAGGCTCATCTGCTTCCATGACATCGGTTACCGCAGAACACTCGTGTATGAAAATCTGCCGCAGACGATGACCTGTCCTTATCCAGGTGCGTGTAACAAGGAAACTTCAGTTTCCGAATACCTGTATATATAGCGTTGCCCCCGGCCGAGTCAATAAAATTCTGACCCGGTCAACACCCGGATTTAAAAAAGGATCAAAAAAAAAGTGTTGACGGTTGATTAAATTTGTGAGTAAATATTACTCACCTTTTAAAGGCAGCCCAGGACCAGGTTTTTATGATGTCTGATTTCATAAAGTGCAATACAATACCCGGACATCCAACCAAGGGCCCTAAGCCTTGAAAAGCCCTTATCAACCAGGAAAGGACTCCCATGGTGAGCACCCAAAAAAAATCCCCTCCGGGCCGGACCAATATCATGAAGGCCCTGACCACGCTCCTTGCCGACAATGACTTCCATTCCATAACAACGGCCAGCATAGCCAGGGAAGCCGGAGTTACAGAAGGGTTGATCTACAAGTACTTCAAGGACAAGAAAGACCTTCTCTACCAGGTTCTGGGAGACAACTTCAGCCTTTTTTACGACCATGTTGCCCAGAAACTGCCCCAGAACAAGACCTGCGTGCAGAAACTCAAGACCATCATCCGCACAACCATCAAGGCCTATGTCAACAACAGGGTCTTTGCACGGATCATACTCCTGGAAGTGAGAAACTCACCGGACTATTTTGACTGCCCGGCCTATGATATGGTCAAACTCTATTCATCCACCATACTTGATCTTATCCGCCAGGGCCAGGAATCGGGTGAAATCAGAGGTGATGTGGATCCTTATGCCTTTAGAAAAATCATATTCGGCGCCATGGAGCATGCCTGCCTGGGTGAAGTGATCTTCAACAGGGAGATGAATCCTGAACAGGTTGCCGATCAGATCAACACTATCCTTTTTGCCGGAGTTCAATCATGACGATTTCCTCTGCCGTTGCAGCACGTATTGCCGATGCTTTTGCCAAAAACACCCTTGTCCTTTCCGAAGACGAAGCCAAACAGCTCCTGGGAGAATTCAACATCCCCGTGGTCCGGGAACAGCGGGCCGGTACCCCGGAGCAGGCCGGAGCCATTGCCCGGGACATGGGATTCCCGGTGGTGGTAAAAGGTTATGGCAATGGGTTGGCCCACAAATCGGAAATGGGCCTTGTCAAACTCAATCTTGACTCTTCCCAGGCCGTGAAGCAGGCTGCGGCTGAAATCAAAACCTCAGGCCAGGGACTGGTTGAAGGATTTCTGGTCCAGCCCATGATAACGGGCAAACGGGAGCTTGTTGCCGGTATGTTCCGGGACCCCAACTTCGGTCCGGTGATCATGTTCGGACTGGGAGGCATCTATACCGAGGCGCTGCACGATGTGAGCTTCAGGCTTGCCCCTCTCACGGACAGGGACATGGATGTTATGATGGATGAACTGTCGTCAAAGGCGCTTCTCGATGATTTCAGAGGGGAAAAAAAAGCCGACAGGCAGGCCATCAGGACCGTTCTGTCAGGCCTGTCCAGCATTGCCCTGACCCTTCCCGACATCAGCGAAATCGATATCAACCCCCTGATCGTCACACCCCAAGGCGGCATCGTGGCAGTGGATGCCCTGATAACTCTCGGAAAAAGCCGGCCTGTCATAAACACAAGGCCGCCGGTAGACCGAAAAATTCTGAGGTCCATGTTCTACCCCGAGTCCATTGCTTTTGTCGGGGCATCCGATACCCTTGGAAAATGGGGGAACATCCTGCTCACCAACGCCCTGTGCGGCGGCTACCAGGGACGGATCCACCTGGTGAACAGCAAGGGCGGCACCATTATCGGAAGACATGTCCACACGAGTGTGCAAGACATTGATGACACCGTGGACCTGGCCATTGTGACCATCCCCCAGAAACATGTCCTGTCCCTGCTTCCCCAGCTCAAGGCCAAAGGCATCCGGGGAATGCTCCTTATCACATCAGGATATTCAGAAACAGGACACGGCGGAGCCGTCCTGGAGAAGGAACTGGTCAAGGCCGGTGAACAGGCCGGAGTCCTGATCCTGGGCCCCAATACAATGGGCATCTGCAACCCCCATAAACAGTTCTACTGCACCAGCGCCCATTCCCATCCCAAACCCGGGTCTACGGCCCTGGTTTCCCAGTCCGGGAACATGGGGGTCCAGCTCATGACCTTTGCAGAACAGCAGGGCATCGGGATACGTGCCTTCAGTGGATCCGGCAACGAGGCCATGGTAACCGTGGAAGATTACATGGAGGTCTTTGAGGTCGATGAGGTTACCAAAGCCGTGGTAATGTACATCGAAAGCGTCAAGGATGGCCAGCGTTTCTTTAAAAGCGCCGCCCGGGTCTCCCGGCAAAAGCCCGTGGTGGTTCTCAAGGGCGGACGGACCCAGGCCGGTGCCAAGGCCGCAGCAAGCCATACGGGTGCCATGGCATCGGACACCACTGTGTTCAATGCCGCCTGCAGGCAGGCAAACATCATCCAGGTGAGTCAGCCCATGGAACTATTGGATCTTTCAGCTGTATTTTCCTCCCTGCCCCTGCCCAGGGGCAACCGGGTGGCCATTCTGACCCTGGGGGGCGGCTGGGGAGTCGTCACAGCAGACCTGTGCAATGAAAACGGCCTTGTTCTGCCCGAGCTTTCCCAGGACATCATCGCCCGGCTGAACACCATGCTTCCCGACTACTGGAGCAAGGGAAATCCCGTGGATATCGTGGGCGAATACAGCCCAGAAATTCCCAGGACCGTCATGGAGGCCCTGCTTCAATGGGACGGGTGTGATGCCGTCATCCACCTGGGTATTGACGGAAAACGCATTTTCGGCCATAAAATGGTCCAATTTGCCATGGACGTCAACCCCGCCCTCAACAGAGCAGAGATGGAACCCCTGAAACAGGTCCTCGTGGACCTGGACAAAGCCTTCATAGACCATGTAATCCAGTTGACCAACACCTATGACAAACCGGTGGTCGGTGTCAGCCTCCTTACAGATGCCAGCTCAAAGACACTGTACGAAGTGGACGGCCTGCCCTATAAGGGAGTACTCTTTCCTACGCCGGAACGGGCAGTCAAGACCCTGGCCTGTATGTACCGGTATGCCATGAACAGATAGAAAACCCGAAGGTGCAGGGGGACTCACACAGCCCCCAGTTCCAGTTCCTCCAGGGCATACATCCCGCCCAGGGCCCCGAACACCTTGAGTCCTGGACCGGCACTTTTCGCCAGGGCCTGCATCTTCATCCCGGTAGGTGGATCCTCAAGCTTTATGTATTCGATGTTTTCACAGACCTGGGCAATGCGGGTGATCAGCTCAACGGATAGGGAGGTGCCTGTCACGACAGGATTATCATGGATGATGCACGGGATTGCCGCAGCATCGGATACCTGCCTTCTCCAGGAACTGCCATCCCTTTTTGCCGGAACCAGGTGCCCAGTTCGGCTATCCTGCCGGCCTTCAGGAGCTGATCCATGGTTTCCGGCCATTGGCTGCCCAGCTCCCGGTTCAGGTCCCGAATACTTACCAATCCCGCTTCCAGGCAAATGGCCAGGTGCTCCTTATCGTGGATTCTTATGGTGGCTAATCGCATGCTTTCCCCACCACTGCGGTACTCTTGGAATCTGCATCCCACTTGCCTTCCCGGCGAAGGCATTCCAGAATTTCCCCAGCCTGGGCCATGAGCTTCATCTTGTCCACCTTGGTGCTCCGGGTCAGTGGGAACTCCCTGCCTGCAGGCCAGATCTCCACGTGCAGGGGTCTTTTATATGAAGCAATGGATTTGCAGTGGGACAAGACAGCTTCAGCTGTCAGGTCAGCCCCTGGCCGAAGCCGGACAAAGGCGAGGATAGCTTCATCGAACAGGGCGTGTTTCATACCGATGACCTCAACCATATCCACTTCCGGCATCCGGGCGATATGGTCTTCCACTTCGCCTGGAAAAACATTGTACCCCTTGTGCTTGACCATGAACTTTTTCCTGCCGGACAGGTAAAGAGCCCTGTACCCGTTCCTCTGCTTGAAATATCCCAGGTCTCCGGTGTACAGGATCCCTTCCTGGGACACTGTTTTCCGGGTCTCGTCCGGCTGGTTGAAATACCCTAAAAAGACGATGGGAGGATGGTAGCAGATCTCTCCGACTTCCATGTCAGGAAGCTCCTGTCCTGCTGAGCCGTCCGGGTTCATGGGTTTTCGCACAGTCACCGGTGCCAGATCCGGAAAGGCTTGGCCTACCTGCCCCGCCATCTCTTCCAGGGAGATGCCCTGGGGGGTGAAAGTGGCAAATCCGGCATTTTCCGTCATGCCGAGCCCGGTGCCGAACCTGGGAGCCATGGTTGCCAGCTTTTCAAGGAACCGGGTGTCCACGGCTGACCCTGCATAGGCCACAAATTCCAGGCTGGACAGGTCACGGGTGGTGTACTCCGGCAGGTTCCAGAGCATGCGGAACATGGTGGGAATCTGCCCCATTACCGTGACCTTGTGGCGCTCCACAGCCTCAAGACTGGCCTTTGCGTCAAAAATCCTCAGAAGCACCGCTTTTCCGCCCAGGTACATGGTGGTCATGAAGGTTTCCGTGACACACCCCACGTGGCTGGGAGGCAGATTGACAAGACAGATGAAGTTTTCCCCTGCACCGTCACTGCCGAACCCCCGAGCCAGAACCTGGTTCTGAACAATGATATTCTCATGGCAGAGCAGGGCCGGTTTGGGTTCACCGGTGGTCCCGGTGGTGTATATGATCAGGGCAGGCGTTCTGGTATCCACCCTGGCATAGGCTTTTTTGAGTCCCCCTGAGATTAGATCCTTTATCTTGAGCCATAGCAGCCGTTTCTTATCCATGAGATGGGTTATGGCCACTGCCCCATCAATAATGTCCCCGGGCTTCGGATCCGGGGTGAACTGGACCAGGAATTCAACCGCAGGGCACCCCTGCCGGACCGCGGTTCCCACTTCCCTGAAATCCCTGACCGGCGTCCTGCCAAGGAAAAAGAAAGCCCTGGGCCCAATTTTATTCACGTCCCTCACCACCTCCTGGGCGCTGAGCCTCACATCCAGGGGGGCAATAATGGCACCGATTTTGAAACAGGCGTACATGAGCACCAGGTGTTCAGGTACCAGAACCAGTTGGGTGGCGATCCGGTCTCCCTTGTTGATGCCCATGTCCATGAGTTTCAGGGCAAAGAAATCAATCAGGGTGTTAAATTTCTTATAGGTCAGGGAACGGTTGTCTTCATGCTGGATCATGACCACATCATCAGGTTTCAACCTTGCCCATTTGCTGATATAATCATTGACTGTTGCAAGTCTCAATGCTGAACTCATGGTTTCTCCTTTTTCAATTTTATATACCCGGACCGGATCGCCCTGTTATTGGCAGTATTCAACACCTCAAAGAACAGGTCCCGGCTGCCCCCATTATCCCTGGATGCCAGACACCGGACCTGGATCGCGGTTCCGGGCATGACCATGCCCGTAAACCTGCAGGCAACCTCCTGGACAAGTTCAGGGTTTCCGGAAGCTTCCCGGTTGACAATTTCACGGACTGCCAGGGCCAGGGTGGCGGTCCCCTGGAGCAGAATACCCGGAAGCCCGACATCCCTGGCGAACCGCGGCGATGTATGGATGGGGAATTCGATGGCGGTGCACCCGTCATACACATAGGGAAGCAGCGGATCAATAAACACCATGGATGTCCAGACAGGAGCTGCCGGGCTGTCATTTTCCGGCACCCGGGGGAATTCAGCCGCCACCTGCTCTTTGTCACAGGCTATTCCCCGCAGCATGGCCCCGATGTATTCGGTGAACACAGGATGTCCCGCCCCGTCCCTTGCAGTCAGTGCGATAACAGCGTGGGTCCCGGCCCTGTGGGGCAGAATGGCAGCCACCTTCCCGGACAGGGTCAGCTCGTCTTCCGGCCGGACCAGACGGTGGAGAACCAGGTGCTCGCTGTAATGGACCTGGGTCCAGAGGACTTCCCTGGGGAAATCCTCTGCCACGATAAAGTCCTGCAGACGGCTCAGAACAGGCCAGGTAACTGCCACCGGAAAGGTTGGCGGGGCAACCAGGGGGGTGCTTTTACAGTCATCAAAATATACGGGGTTGCTATCTCCAACAGCAGCGGCAAAATTGGTGGTGCTCCGCCAGGAAATCCTGGTGCGATACTCCTTCATGGGGGTGCCTGCGAACCGGCTGTCCAGCTTCATATTCCAAATCTCCGAAAAACGGTTAAAGACATCATGGGTCTGCCCCTGCAGAGAATCATTGTTTGGCAATGTTGTCAAAACAAAAAAACGCCTCAGGGACTGCCATCTATCACACCGGTGATGCAGGTTCATGACTGCCGGTTTCCCCGATGGTGTCCCATCGTTGAAAATTAAAAAGATCCATTACTTGTTTTGACTTTATGCCATAATTTGGATATTTAAAAGTGCCATGGCTTCATGTGAGGACCCTATTAACTTTTTAAATACCAGAAACAAGGCAGGGCATGAACTACAATTTTGAAACCAGGATCAAAGGACTGAGGGATACCATTGATGACATTGACAAGCAGATTTTATCTCTGATCTCCCGCAGGCTGAAGGAGGTCCAGGAGGTGGTGGCCCTGAAAAAAGAGCACGGCATCCCGGTCTACCACCCGGCCCGGGAGGAGGATCTTATCTCAAAACTCAGGATCCAGGCTGATGATGAAGGTGTTGATCCCGATTTCATGGAGGAGCTGTACCGGGTTATCATCAGAAACTCCCGCATCAGACAGACCACGGAGATGAAGCAACAGGGTATCCGGCCAGGTGCACGAGTCCTGATCGTGGGGGGGGCCGGTCAGATGGGACAATTTTTTTCCGGCATGTTCAGCGGCTCCGGGTACACCGTCAGGATCCTAACCGAAAACAACTGGGACGAGGTGAACCAATTGTGCCGGGATATTGATCTGGTGTTGATTTCAGTCCCGATCCATGTCACCCTGGAAACCATTCGGCGTATCGCCCGCCATCTTCCCGCCCACACGGTCCTCGCCGATATTACCAGCACCAAGACAGCGCCGGTCAAGGCGATGCTGACCCATTTCAGTGGTCCCGTTCTGGGCCTTCACCCCCTGTTCGGCCCATCCTGTGCCACCCTGGACAAACAGATCATCGCGGTCACCCCCGGCCGGGACAATGCCGCATGCCAGTGGGTGGTGGAACAGCTGACCCTATGGGGGAGTATCATTGTCACTGCCAGTCCCGAGGAGCACGATGAGATCATGGATATAGTCCAGGCCCTGAGGCATTTCGCCACATTCTGCTTCGGCCAGTTCCTCGCCCAGCGAAAGATAAACCTGAAGAGGACCCTGGAGTTTTCCAGCCCGATCTACCGACTGGAACTGGGGATGGTGGGCCGCCTGTTTGCCCAGGACAGCCGACTATACTCGGAGATCATCTTTGCCACCCCTGCCCGCAGGGAAATCCTCAAAGACTATGTGAAGACCCTGAATGAGCAGATTGCACTGGTGGAAAAGAACGATAAAACTCTTTTCATGAAGCGATTCGCCGAAGTGGCCGATTGGTTCGGCCCGTTTAGTGATCAGGCCATGCGGGAGAGTGACTATATCATCAACAAACTCATTCAGCGGTTCTGATTCGTCACCCGGCAACGCTGTGCAGAGATAAAATGATCGCAACTTCTCAATAACTATAGGGTAAACCCCAAAAAAATGACTTTTAATGCATTTTTTTTGACAGGGTTTTTAGTGAAAAAAGTGAGGGGGCAAAAGAGGATTAAATATGAGGTTATCGGGCTTGCCAACGATGCCCTGGTATGCCCTCAACAGGTGTGAAGGCTGTGGAGGGTTGAGGCGGCCCTGGGCAACAGGTCCTTGAAGTCGAAAAGTAAGGTTGATGACAATACTATTTAACGAAAACCATGCTGAATTCAATCCGTCAGGACGCAGCGTTTCGTTTTGTCATCGGATCCGTCATTGACAACGATAATGTCAGCTTGATCCCCATAATCTGACCTAAGCTCTTGCAGACCCTTCCCGATGGCCTGTTCTTCATTATAGGCAGTTATGATAATTGTAAAATCAGCTTTCATTGATAATCCTTTTACTCCCCCCTTAACGTATACTAAAAACGCTGGGGGGCTTATGGTGTCCGTTGAATCGATTGCCGGCCGGAATCGGTCATGGCCCAATAATCAAACAGGTCGTGGGGGAACCCTAAAGATGCTTCAAAATCCTCAGCCATTGCGTTATAGGCCTCCCAGGCGTTCCGGTATAGTCCCCTCCAGTCGGCGACACAGGCCCTCAGCAGCTCCTGCCAATCCCCTGTATCCAGACGCAGCTGGTAGGTGCAGGCCGCTATCCGGGAATCATCCTGTGTGCCTACGGACACCGTTGCTCTGCCGCATCGGAGTGATGCAATGATGCGCATCAGGGACAGCCAGCGCCAGGTCTCCCTCTGTGGTAGGTTGAGATTGATCTTGGAACATCGGTTCAACTGTGTCCTTTTCCAACAGGAGACAAACCGGTCCGGACAATCAACAGTAAACCGATTTTCCCGTAAAAGCGTTATAAGATACCTCCTGTAATCCGTCAGAACCCCTGTGAAAACAAGGTCGCTGCCCCCCTTTCCCATCACCGGGGGGGGCGTACGTAACTTTTCTGCCAGAAATGGAAACGGGATGGCACGTAAAACAACACCGGGAATCATGGAAACACTATTCTTCAGTTCCGGAAGATCACCCAGTACGAAAAGACACCTGATATAAGGAAGACTCTCCATAAGATACCGTATCCTGTCAAACTGGATTCCCGGGTGCATGTAATCGTTGGAACTCCAGAGAGGGTCTCCGTGGATAAGGATTCTGTTGTCCACAAAATCGAGATGCTCCGTCATGATGACTGCAACCCGTTTCCCGGTTGAGGTGCAGAACTCTTTCAGGGGTTCCCTCGTCATGGCTGAGAAATTTTCGATCACAACGTTCAATTTTGATATTTCCGGTCTGTTTCCGACGGAAACCCGGTATCCTTTCTGCCGCGATGCATGAATAAAAAACGAAACCTGGTCACTGATGCCAAGGAAAGGATGGTTGTATATCCACAGATGGACCCCTGGCAATCCGGCAAGCTTCTTCATTCCCGGCTCTCCCCGTTCCCGTCATCGTGGTGCCCTTGACTTGACAGGATCATCTTCTCAACCTCGGCGACGGAGTTTCCGGAATAAAATCGCGTATACCCGCCGGATACCAGCTTGATATAGCGGAACGCTCCATCCCCTTGAAGGATTGCATAAAACATGTCATCCAACTGGATGATATTGTAGCCGCGAACGCCTTCTTTCTTCAGTATCGGCGTCTGGGTTGACCGCTCCGGGACATTTGTAAGAATATCGGCCTTCCCGTTGACAGCGGCAAGGCTTTTCAGCACCGCCCGGAGGGAATATCCCCCCAGACACGACGTATAAGAACCAGACCTTGCCTTATGAATATCAAAATATCCCTCCCCCTGTGGTATGGCATAGTACCGGTGACAATACCGGAATATGGCAAAGCCTGAAACATCATGCAGGATGGGTTCGCAATCCTCGGGAGTGCGACGGCCGGTGAACCGCTGCAAAAAGAAGCTCATAAAGCGCCTGCAGAAGGTTGCAGCTGAACCATACAGTTTTAGTGCAGCAGATAATATGCGGCTTATTCCAGGAAATGGCTGGAGGACCTCAGTTGCCATGGAGGTTGTCCTGGACGGAATCCTGCCTCGGCTTGTCCGGGGTGACAGGTAGGCTCCGCTCAGGTCGGCTATATCCCTTACAACGATTAACTGCGTTTCATCCTGAACAAAGGGATGGAGGATACCGTACCATGGATGCTGGTCAGGGCTCCGGTTCCCCGTTGCCTGGGCGAATGCCCCGCCCAGTTCCCAGACAGTGCTCAGGCCCGTGTTGATCTTGATGCGCGGCCGGGAGTCACTTGCTGCAAAATCTGCATACTCTTTTTTGGACACAAGGCATTTTTCCAGCCCCCTGAACCGGATTGAAGTGCCGGTCCTGGTACCGGTGCAATTTCTTAAGGGGGCATAAAGCCTGTCTGCGATTTCCCAGAACTGCTCACAGAACGCCTTTCCCGAAAAACTAGAGCGGCAATGATCCAATGCACGACGTTGCATATGGATAAAGGCTTCCGGAGGATCGAGAACTTCCGCAACGCGGGTGGTCATCTGGTCGACCAGGAGCCGGTCGGATTCCTTCAAGGACCGGATTGTTCCCTTGCCGGAACTCGTGAACATATCGGCTTCCCACGCCATGTTTCCACTGCCTTCCAGGACAATACCATGATCACAATCCCCGAGGAAAACTGATGCACCGGCCGTATTGGAAACCACAGGAACAGCACCCAGTTCCATGGCGCGGAGCACATCATCCGACTTCAGCAGGCGGCCCGGCATGAGAAAAAAATGGGCCCCGGCTACGAGTCGGTTTTTTTACTGTTCAGAAAGATAATCCTGAAACCAGTAAATACTTTTACCCATCTCTGTGCGGACGAATGAGGTGTCGACCCCGCAGGCGGTCAACTGCATTTCTGAAGGCCTCGGAGCATGCAGGATCAGTTTGCCCTGTCTCCTGGTTTTCCGGAATCTTTCCCAGAACCCGAGAACGATATGCCCTCCTCCGGAAAAAAAAGACTGCGGACTGCCCACAACCTCTTCCATATACAAGAACACTGGAGCGGACAGGGACTGGGCCCTCCCTAAAGTTGGAAGCTCCAGGCTGGGGCTCAAGCCGATCATCGACAGGTGCAACTTTGAATCCAAGGCAGGATCTCCCAGAAGACACCTAATGCGCTCCAGAGTTTCGGGGATGTGTGAAACGACAGCCAGACACAGCCGATTCGACAGGACAGACCGGTAGTAACGGCGGAAGGCCTCGTGATCACTGCCGCTGCCATCCTCTGGAAGTGACTCCCGGGGTAATCCCGGGAAAAAATGTTCACAGATCAGAATGAACGGACGGTCAAAGGAGGGAAATGGTATTGTGTGAAACAGCTCTATATCACCCGGCAGCAACCGGGTCAAAAGGCAATTCCCAACCCCGTGATTCGCCTTCAGGATCAGTGCCTCATCCGGGAGATGTTCACGGGCGATCCGGGCAGTGTGACTGTCCGCTGATTGTCTGAATTTCTTTCCGGCAGCAGGATCCGAACCCAGCAGGTTGTGGAGCCTGACAGTATCCCAGGCATGCATCTCAAC
This sequence comes from Pseudomonadota bacterium, assembly GCA_043806875.1. Classification (GTDB taxonomy): domain Bacteria; phylum Desulfobacterota; class Desulfobacteria; order Desulfobacterales; family Desulfobacteraceae; genus JAZDGN01. The sequence goes on along the minus strand of JAZDGN010000049.1, from coordinate 132,030 downwards.
CCAGGGGGGAGCATGATCGAACAACGCACGGTACAATGGGGGAACCCCTCCCATGGCCAGGTAATGGCCCAGGTTCCAGGGAACGGCGACATCAAGGCGGGACCGGGTCACGTTTTTCTTCTCCCCCGGATCAGGGTCCGCAACCCGTCGGCTGCCCTGACAAGCCAATTGCCTTTCAGGTCGGCAAGCTGATTTTCAAGGTCAAGGCACCGGGCCGACACTGTTGACAGACGGTCCTCAAGCAACCGCAGTTCGTCGTCTTTGCGGTTCCTGTCGTTATCTTCTATTATGGCCAACCGGCTGACCGTTTGATCAGAAGCCTGTTTCGTTTCCGCTAACAGACGGAGCATCTTCTCCGTTGATTCCAGTTCATCTTTCTTCAGATCATGGATCTGTTCGACCAGGTCCTCAAAGGACTCCATTCGCTTCTTGTCACAGGCTCCTATCAACTCTCTGCACTGTTGCAGAATGCTCTCGTAAAGCCTGGCCAGCCCATCGGCCTGTTCCGAGGTCAACCGTTTTTTAAGGAGGCAAATGTCTATCTGACGGCGCAGATCTGAAATCGCTGCACCGATGAGAACACTGTTTTCTCCATGACGTTGAACAAGGTCATCCGGCGAATGTTCCCCCGGGTCCACCTCTCCGATGGATTGTTCCAGTGCCAGGTATCTGGAGCCCACCTCCACCAGGTTGTATCCTTTGTATGTTTCATGGATTACAGGCGTATCATTCCGAGCCCAGTACCGGTGGCAACGGGGTATCCTGTTCTTTGCCATTATCCTGCCAAAGGATTCAATCTCCTCCCTCTGACGTATGAACGTCTCCAATCCCGTGGTGAGCAGCAATTTCATATCAGAAACCGTTGCTGCCGACGGTAAAAGTTCCAGATCCTTCCCGGACATTCGGGACAGGGAAACGTCTCCTGCTGAAACAGGAATGGCGTAAATCCGCCTGTTGTACCGGACCAGGTTGCAGCCATGGAAATCGGCCTCGACCCTTATGGGAATACTGTCACAGTCAAAACCTGAATAAGCAACCGGGTTCCTGCGACGACCGGACCTTCCTGCCGGCATCCCGAAAGAACCGTCCCTGGCATACCCGAAGCTTTCCAGGATATCTGTATTCCGATCTGCGAATCCCCTGATGGTATCCTGTGGGATCACTTCGGAATATTGATTGATTTTTCCTGTCCTGAAGGTGGGGGAGTCGGGATTGAAAAGCCTTGAAGCGATATCTTCTGGATTTCCGGGAGCCTGCAGCTTCAACTGGAGTGACCAGATCAGTTCCAGTTGATCGTCCTGGTTTCCTCCGCCGGCAGCACCCACAATCTCTTCAAACGAAAAGGCAATCACGTTGGGGAACTCAAGCCAGGGAAGATAAGGCCCGATTCTCTCCCGTAAGGACCCCAGCAGCCAGTTATCGCCCATGAGCCGGTTCAGCCGGTCCTTGAAATCATAGCGGTTCAACCATCCGGAAAACGCTGTTTTGCCGTCACAATGATAGTAATTGGCCTCTGAGACAAGGATATCCAAAGGATGGCGATAGCAGAAAAGAACCGGGGACTGAGCAAAGCGGTGATGCCGGTTACCAAAAGGCGACCGTTTTACTGTGTCTACAAAAAAATCCCGGGCATGGGTATGGGAATTGCTATACTCCAGACAATACCAGGTTTTTCCCATGGGGAAATCGGGTGCCGATCCACCGATGCCGTACCCCATAGCTTCGGCGAGCCGATGGACAAGATGCGTACCGGCCTTGGGAATGGAAACGATGAATAATGCTTTCCGACTGTAGTGCCAGTCCGTCACAGGGGCTATGATTCGGGCATGGCTCAGCGGTACGTAAGTCATAAGCTGACGGCTCAATGCTTCCCCCTGGGTTTCCGTCATAATGACGGAACTAACATCAGATAGGTCTTTCGGGTCCGGTTCACCGGAAAGGATATGGGGAATTCCCAGTTTCTCTGCCTGGGAAGCGGTTTGATGGGCAAGATCGCCGCTGCCGACAATCCACACCGGTTTGTCCGCCTGTCCCCGGACATGTTCCAGAGCGTTAATAAATGCACCTGGCTCTGCGGCCGTAAAGTTAATGGATCGCATCACTTGTCCCTGCGGGGTGAGCGTCTGGCGGCACTGAACCGGGACGGCAGTGCGGCCAGTCCGGAACACCAGGGAGTATCTTCTATTTTCAGGTGTGCGATGCCCCGTCTTACATCGACAAAGGTGTCCTGATCGCTGGTAATATGATTGCACCCGATGTTCAGAAAGTAGTCACCCCCGGTAAACGCTGCGTTCAAGTCATATCGAACGATGAGTATATCGCCCTTCCTGCCGGACAGCAGAGGTCTATTCTGCATAGCGCTGTTGGTCCCGTGGACATAGACACCGTCTTTTGTCACCACTGCAAATCCGACAGACAGATTGTCTATGTCTTCCCGGAAAAGGACCTTGAAAAAAAGGGAGAGTTCCACCCCGCTTGGGATTGCCGATGGATTCACCTTGTCTCCGGCTATCATGGCATAGTCGATGATGGCGGCCCTGCCGTCCCCCAGGCGAGTCTCATCGGGATTATAGCCTGGCCGCTTCATACAAGCGTCCTCCACCCCCTCCCACGGGATCGGCCCCCCGGATTGATCCAGGGAGTCCGGGATTGGTGGATACTGCCCAATACCCTCACTATGGACCGGTTCCACCCCTCCTGCACCTCCGTGCAGAATTGCGTGATAACGGTTGACCGCCTCGCGGATAGGGCCTTGGTACATCAACTCGCCCCGGTCCAGGACAATCGCACTGTCACAGAGCCGCAGCAATGCGCCGACATCGTGGGAAACGAGCATCAGCGTCTTTCCCCTTTCCAGAAAACTCCGAAAAACCTGGTAGCATTTGTGCTGGAACCGAGCATCACCCACAGCCAGGGCCTCATCCACAAGGAGAATATCAGGATCCACAGTGATCGCTGCCGCAAAGGCTAACCGAACGAACATTCCGGACGAATAGATTTTTATCGGTTGATCGAAAAATCCGCCGATATCGGCAAAAGCCTCTATCCCTGGCATCAGGGATGCCATCTCGTCCCTGCTCAATCCAAGGGTGATACCGTTCAACAGGACATTGGTACGTCCTGTAAATTCAGGATTGAACCCGGCTCCAAGTTCAAGCAAAGCAGCCACCCTGCCGTTGACCGAGACAGAGCCGCGGGTTGGCTGCATGACAGAAGCGATGATTTCAAGCAGGGTGGATTTCCCCGAACCATTGCGGCCCAGGACACCCATGATGGTCCCTTTGTCTGCCTGAAAACTGACGTCCTTGAGAGCCCAGAACGGTACATGGTAGGTTCTTCCCAGTGGGTGAAGAGCCTCTTTCATACGATCAGATTTCCTTGAGAACAGACGGAATTTCTTGCTGACATCGTTCACATGGATTGCCGGGTCTCTATTCATGGCTTGGTCCCTTTCAGATCTCATCGGCGAACATGGGTTTGAGGCGCCTGAAAACATAGGCTCCAACAACCAATACCATGGCGGTAACAGGCCAGAAGCAGATGGCACTCCAGCCGCCATGCCAGAATCCCCTGCCCAGCAGAAGCGAGTCCCGATACCCGTCGATCACGAAACACATGGGGTTCAGCCGGAACAGCCACTGGAGCCGTGCCGGAACCAGGTCCAGGCTCCAGACAACCGGTGTCATCCAGAACCAGATCTCGGTCAGAACCCGGATCAACTGGCCGATATCTCTGTTGTAAACGTTAAGGGCGGATGATATCCAGGACAGGCCGAGCAGAAGAGCTGACATCCCACCGAAATAATAGGGAATCTGAAGGATCGCCCAGGAAATGTGCCAGTGGCAGAGCAGCATGACTACCAGAACGATAACCAGCAATATAATGTGCGGTATGAGAGCCGCCGACAGGTAGACAACCGGTATTACCTCCGTGGGGAAAATGGTTTTCCTGACCAGATGGGCGTTGGCAACCACACCCTGGGTGCTCCCATTGAAGACACTGGCAAAAGTCACCCATGGCAGCATCCCGGTAATGAAATACAGGATGTACGGTGTGTCACCCGGGCCTTTGGCTTTGAACCCCACCGCAAAAACGACCCAGTAAATCATCACCATGGACAACGGGTGAATGATCTCCCAGGCAAACCCGCCGAGTGTTCCGGCATTGCGCTCTGCAATCTGCCTCAAGGCCATTGCCCATATAATCCGCCGATATCTGCGGATCGTTTGATAGTAACGGATCATGGGTTTCCTGACAGTTCGAATCGACGGTTCATTGTTTTCTTTTCAGAGCTTTCGGCGACCTGGATTGCCGGCCAGGGTAAGTACACATGGAATTATTTATCCTGTACCAGACTCGTTTATGGATCAATTTCCGGGTTACAGCCGATAGAGCGCCCATGATACCAGGTCCGAAAATCGATGCAAAGAAGTATATCCATAATTTGATACCGGACAGCACGGAGGGATCCGATCCTGCCGCCTTTCGGATATGGCTCCTGACCTGGAAAGGCTTTCCTGAGTGGAAGGCCACCCCAGCGGCATGCGCATGGATTGAAGCCATGACCCGTCTCCTGTCTATCTTCAGTTTTGCCAGACTCTCTGGAAGTTCAAGGCAGGCCAGGCAGATGGAATAACTTTCGTTGCCGGTCTTCTGGATATTGCTGAACGATGACGAATGGGGGTGAAGCCGGAACACGCCTGTTTCACATGGGATGTAATCCATACGACCCCGGAGTGAAAGCCGAAGAAAAAACTCAAGGTCGTTGCTGTAGGTAAGGGAGGGATCAAAGCCACCCCCCAGACGGTTCAGTGCCGATTTCCTTAAGAGAGAGCCTGCAAAGGGCAGGTGCCGCCTGTCAATAAGAAGGTCCGTGGTCGAGTATCCAGCATGAAATCTCCGATACCCGATGCACCGTCCCCGTCCGTCGATCATTACCATGTCGCCGAAAACAAAATCACAGGACGGATGCCGCTCCAGGTGGCGGACGAGCGTGGAAAGGGTTCCCGGGCCGGCCAGACAGTCATCTGCGTTCAACGCCCACACATACCGTCCGGACGACTGCTCGAATCCCCTGTTCATGGCATCGGATGTGCGGACTCCGGGCATGGAGAGGATGTGGGTGTGAATATGGGGCGTTGCCGCAGCATGATTCCGGACTATCTCCAGGGTCTTGTCAGAAGAACCGCCATCGATAATCATATTCTCGATGCAGGGATAGTCCTGATGGGAAATGGATTCCAGAGCATACCGTATGAAAGCTTCGGCATTCAATGTCATCGTGATGATGGTTACAACGGGATATGTCTTTACCGGGTCAGTCATGGACAGAAATCCTGCAATAGCAGATCATGGTATTCCTTGATGTCAACCATCCCCCAGTTACATGCAAAAAGTCTTACAGGCAGTTATCCGGCACACCCTTGCCCCGCCTGCCTCCGCTTGAAACGGGGTGTTCACTCTTTTACCCGAATCATCGAATCTTTCCATCCCGGGATAACCGTCTGGGCTTCTTTGTAGGTAAGCGGCAGACCGATATCAAGAAAAAATCCATGATAAACCCGAGCGCCAAGATGGTTCCTTCCGGCCAGGTCTGGGAATAGATCCGTTTCAAGGGAAGCTCTCCCAGGAGGGATGCGGTCAAGGACCCTTTTCCTCATGGCGTAGACACCACCGTTCACATATCCCTGCCCCGGGAGGTTTTTTTCCGAAAAATGCATTACCCTTCCCTCGTCGAGCAGAACCCGCCCGTACCGGGATGTATCTTCCACCTCACGCAGAGCCAGGGCTACACACACATCACTTGTCAAACAAAACCCGAGGTCCGCGTAATCGATATCAAACAGGGTGTCCCCATTGAGCACAAAAAACGCTTCGTCAAGAAGGTTCTGAGCCAGTTTCAGGGCCCCGCCGGTTCCCAGAGGCTCGGTTTCGATGGAATAGGTAAGTCGGATGCCCAGATCCGAACCATCGGTGAGCACGGTAATAATTTCCCGGGCAAGGTACCCCACCGACACGATGATGTCCCGGATACCGTTACGTTTCAGATTCCACAAAAGATAGTTGATAAACGGCAAACCTCCGACATCCAATAAAGGTTTTGGCGTGCCGGCAGTCAGCGGTCCCAGCCGTGTTCCCATCCCGCCTGCAAGAATCAACGCCTGAACAGGTTGTCTATATTGTGTCACCATCGCTCTCTCACTCGATATACAAACCCCGGAGTGTCAGCCTGGAATCATCCCCACAGTTTGAAAAAATTTTGATTCTCAGGAATCGTGACTCCATGACCTCGGGCAGTTCGATCCGGGACCATCCTGTGCCGTCGGCACAGTTGCATATGTTATCACACCTTGCCTGAAGGCTCCATGAAGCGCCATCAAGCCTGAAATATATTTCGATTGCTCGGAGGAACCTCTCTTTATGACCGTCCTGGGGAAGAAAGCTCAAGGCCCGGATCGTTTTTTTCTCCTGCAGGTCAACCATGAGTTCCTGGGGGTAGGTTACAGGTGTCGCAGCATGCCAGCCCGGCTGCCCTGCATCCAGAAGCATGTCCGGCCCATATGACCCGTCATAGCTGGAAGCTGTAATCACAGGACTTTTCCGGCAGACATCTGTGATTTTGACAGGGTTGTCATGGCGGATACGGGATCGGTTCAATCGATAGGAGTGTTCCGGGAACAGGGCGTCCACCAGGAAAGGTTGGCCGCTGAAACCGTTACGAAAATAGGGAACCATCCAATCCAGAGGGATCTGGCCTTTGCCGTCGGAAACCATAAAATAGGCATCAGGGTCTTTGCTGTTTTCCTGTAGCCAGAGGTTCACCTTATCAACCTGGCTCTGAAGGGGAAGGGCGAAATCAAAGCGGAGCGTATGGTTGAATTGGGCAACCTGAACAGCATTTACGGCAATCAATCCAGCCAGAGCAACGGCTGTAAACGTACCGGCAAGGTGCAGGGTGGGCATCTCCCCCACATGGGAAGAGACGGTTGCCGTTAGCCCGCATCCTGTCGTGTGATCCGGCCCAATAACCGTGGCAAGCGCAATCCCTGTTACGACCACCAGGCATGCCATGTAGCCGTAATAGACATTTATGGTAAGGACATAATCCAGTCCCCGGGGAATGCCTCTCCCCACTGCGATGACATAGGCGTAGGCAAAAAGGAATGCAAATGCAATACCCAGTCCGACGCCCGGTCTGAGCCAGGAGTATTTTCTTTTCGTCAGCGCTGTCGCCCCGCACAGGAACAGGAGGGCTGCAATGGAAAAATTCAGATGCTTGATCAAAGAGCATTCGACGTTAAAACCGGTAAAGGTGGCTCTGCCACCGGCCACGATGTTATACCAGGTTGGGAAGAGCCAGCCACCGATCCAAAAAACGATCTCATGGAAAGCCATGCCCAATGCTGACACGAGGTCGCTCCCCCGGATGGGGGCCAGATTGGAGATGGAGCACCCACGCACAATAAAATCAAGGCAACTAACAACAGGATAGAGCGAAGCACCGAAAATAAACACCCCGCCAATCAAGCAATCCGACCGTCGTCGGTTCTGCGGCATGTCTCCTGCACGCATGTTGAAAAACACTTCAAGATCGCGCAATATAAAAAACAGGGCTACCAGGACATTGGCAACGACCCCGAGCTCATAGGTAAATTCGGCTACAATTCCGGCGAATAGTCCAAAAGCCGCATAAATGGTTTTCCGGGATGAACAATACCGGACCATAAGATAAACCATTGCAACAACTAGAAATGAAAAAAGAAGATACCCTACCAGATGATTCCACACAACGAGTTCCGCACCGGCAAACGAAGAGGCAAACGCCATGGAAATAAGGAAAGGGAATAGGGTTTTTCCCAGGCTTCCCCTGGACAGCAACATATGGAGCCCACATACGACTCCGGCGTGGAGCAGGAGACCGGCAATCTGCCACGCCACAAAATTGTATCCGAACAGGTAGTAAAAATAGCCCAACAGCAGGAAAAGAACCGGCCTGTACAACATCTGATCACCCGCCACGACAGACCTGTTCCAGCCCAGAGCTGCAACCAGGATATCCTTAAGGCTGTCAAACCGACGTATATGATGAAAAAAAATGACCTGATCAGCTCGCGGTATTCCGGCAAAAAGCCCATCCCAGAACAGCCAGACAATAAAGCAGACCAGCAGACACCGCTGCAGCAATGGACGTTCAATGATCGCATTCATGATTCTTCCCGGGCTTTGCTTTCCAGAACCACAACTCCATTATGAACTGCAGATAAAAAGCCGCACCCCACCTGAACACCTGCAGTTTTCTCTCACCTCCTATCCGCAGGGGCTCGTCCCCCGGAATTTCTGCCAGTTTCAGATCAGCTTTCAGCGCTCGAACCGACAACAGGGGTTCCCAACTTACCTTTGTCCGGAACAGCCTCTCAGGAAGGCGATAGGCGTCATCCCGATCGAGGCCCAACTCATAGACCACCTGTTTTCGATAGGCACGGTAAATAACCATGGCATCCGTGTACCTTCCCCCATGAAGCAGATTGACCGTTTTGGTGAACAGCCAGTTACCGAATGCCGTGAGCAGGTCATCATCATAGCTTTTTGCGTTTCCCAGGTAGCGTGATACGATCACCATGTCGAACCCCTTGGCCATTTCAGCGATCAGGGCGGGAATAAGCTCCGGGATCGAGTTCCCGTCAGGGCTGAACGTGATAACGATATCTCCGGTGACCTCAGGCCAGATTTCCATGTATGCGTTCCTGATACCCTGCTGTTTCTGGACATAAATACGGTAGCCATTCTCAATGGCCCACTCGACGGTTCCATCGGTAGATCCCCCGTCCACCACAATGATCTGCTGACACCAGTTTTTGTCGATACGAGGCATAACGGCTTTCATGCCATCGATTTCATTGAGTGTCATTACCAAAAGTGTTGCCTTCAAAAGCTCACTCCATTGATTTTAAGGGCTCAGATTTCAGCATGGTCTCTGGGCAGCCTGATTTCGACCATTTTTTGTATGTGCTCCATGGTGGTATTACCAAAGGTCCTCCGTATCCTATTGAGGTATCTGGGGTTTTGGTAGCAGGCATGAAATGCATAATCCCTGAATGACAGGATCTGGCCTCCGGAAAGATAGCGGGTGGCCAGGGGTTTTGTCTCCCGGGCATATTGGGAATACCCTTCCCAGGTATCGGGAAGCGCCCATCGGTTTTCCTTTGCCAGGCTGAAGAGCTCGGAGCCGGGATAGGCCATTGCGCAGTAAAGGTTCGCCCATTCCGCGTTGATCTCCAACATGAGTGACAGGGTATCATTCATGCTCTCATAGTCATCCTCGGGAAGACCGAAGATAAAATTGGCGCAGGTATGGATGCCATGGTCCCGGGTCATGGCAGCGACATCCCTTACCCGGCCGGTATGAAATCCTTTTGCGACATCATCCATGACGCGCTGATTTCCGGATTCAAACCCATAGGCCAGCCAATTGATACCGGCTCGCTTCATCTTTTCCAGCATGGACGGCGTTACCGTATTGACCCTTGCATAGGCCCAGATATTCAGGTTGTAGTTCCGGTGGATCAGTGTGTCGCAGAGCCGGGCCACCCTGTCTTCATTCAGGGTGAACATTTCATCCATGAGCTTTAAGTTTCTGACACCGTAGGTCTGGACGAGAAAATCCACCTCAGCAATGACGGACTCGACGCTCCGGTACCGGATCGTGTTCTTTCCGAACAGGGCGTTGATACAGCAGAACCGGCACCGGAACGGGCACCCCAGGCTGGTATACAGAACAGCATAGGGCTGTCGGCTCTCGATCGTATCGAAACAATGCCAGTTATGGGCGCGGTAGCGGTTCATGGGCAGCATATCCCAGGCCGGTCGGGGCAGTGAGTCAAGGTCCGTCAGCAAAGGCGGCAGTGTGCTTTCACGGGTAAAGCCGTCCTCCCGGAACCATAACCCCGGCACATTGCGAGGCAGGGTCTTGTGCCGCAAGGCGTCAATGAGACCGGGATAGGTTGAAAACCCCTCCCCCTGGATGAGAAAATCAATGGTTTCCGTCTCCATGGTGTGCCTGGGCAGGGCCGTAGGGTGAAGACCGGCCATGCCGATCCCCGTTTCCGGGGCAACCTCCCGGATCCTTCGCGCCAGAACCCCTGCTCCGGTCATATTCATGGTCGATGCAGAGGGGTTGGAACCGGACACCATTATCACAGCCAGCCTTGGGGAGATTTCCCTGACAGCCGTTGCCGCTTCATCAGTGCCCAGGTTTTCAGCCTCGATGTCCAGGATCTCGACCCCGTAACTCCGGCCGCGCAGGTAACCTGCGATGATTGCCGCCCAGAGCGGAGGTTCGATTGCTGTCAGGAAAAAATCCGATAACTGGCCGTAGATCTGTTTCTGACTGCCAGGCTTGATCAGGAGGATGTCCGGAGTTGTCTTCATAATGGTTTTCCTGGTTCAACGCTGATAACGGGTAAGAAACTGCTCCACATGATGGAGAAAATAATCCATATGTGCAATGGTCAGGTCATGGTGGCAACCGATATGGATGCCATGACGGCCCATGTATTCCGCCACCGGGAACTGTCCTTCCTTATACCCGAGATAGCCGAACCCGGGGCATTGCGTCGGCATGGACTGGAAAAGTGTGCGTGTTTCGATCCCATGGGCTTCCAGGTATCGGGTCAGCTCAGACCGGGTAAAGCTTGCATCTTCATTGATGATGATCGGTATTGCATGGGGCCCTATGCGTTCCCATGACTCCTCCCGGATCGTTGACAGGTACGGCTGAAATCGGCCAAAACGATCCAGTACATATTTTAGATTGGCATACCGTGTCTCAACGATATCGGCGTACCGGTTCATATTGCCCAGGCCGACCGCCGCTTCCAGTTCATTCATCTTGCAGGAATAGCCGATCCGGGGAAAGGTGAACCTCATATCCTCGCCGTTCACGGGGTCGAACCGTTTACTGCAGTATGCCTGCTGCGTGGAAAGCTTGCAACTGACGCAGGAACACGCCCTTCCATGGGACCTCAGGGACCTTAGGATCTCAGCATGTTCATCGGTGTGACATGTAATCACTCCGCCCTCTATGGTGGTGATGATGTGGGCGACGTAAAGGCTGAATGCGCCCAGGTGGCCGATGGTTCCTGCCGGCTTTCCCTTGTACAGCATGCCATGGGCCTCGGCCGCGTCCTCCATGACCATGAGTCCGTATTTTTCAGCCAGGGCCATGATCGTATCCATTTCCGCTGGTTTACCCATGAGATGTACCGGCATGATGGCCCGGGTCCTGTCCGTAATGGCGGATTCCACTGCCGACACGTCAATATTCAGGGTGTCGCGATCGATATCGACAAACACGGGCTTCAGCCGGGCGTGGAGGACCGCATTGCCCGTTGCCACAAAAGACAGGGCCGGAAGAATGACCTCATCGCCCGGCACAGCGCCGACATCATGAAGCAAGGCCAGGGCAAGAGCGTCTGCGTCCGTTCCCGTGGATACCGCGACTGCATGATTTACTCCTGTCAGTTCCGCAAATTTCAATTCGAACTCACGTACCAGTCGGCCGCAGGAGACCATGGTTGAATCCAGGGCATCCATGATCAATGCTTTTGATTCCGGCGGGATCTGTATGGTGCCGAAGGGCAGCTTCATTCCTGTCATTTTACATTTCTCTCCACGGGTTCGATCATGTCCAACACTCTGTAAACCCCATCCTTGATCTCCTTTTTGCCGACGTAGTACGCCTCTTCGAGGGTATACCCGGAAGGGGTCGGCAGATCCGGACAAGCAACCCGGCACACGGGGGCTTTGAGTGACGAGAATCCTTTTTCGCAGGCCAGTGCTGCGATCTCGGCGGTGACGCCTCCGGTTTTCCAGCCGGTGTCGGCCACCACCAGGTGGCCGGTTTTGGCCAGGGACACCAGGATCAACGATTCATCCAGAGGTCTCAATGTTCTTGGGTCGACCACTTCCGCCTGGATTCCTGATTCAGACTCCAATTCCCCGGCTGCGAGCAAGGCCTCTGACACGAGGTGGGAAACCGCGACAATGGTAACATCTGCCCCGGTCCGGCGGACCACGCCCTTCCCCAGAGGGATGGTGTACATGCCTTGCGGTACAAAACCCATGTTCCGGAAATTCATCCGGTGGTCCAGTATCAGGACAGGATTATCATCCTTGACCGCAGAAAGCAGCAAACCTTTGGCATCATAGCATGAGCCGGGCATTACCAGTTTCAGGCCGGGGACATGCATGAACAGACCCTGGAGCGCCTGGGAGTGCTGGGGGCCGGATCCCCATCCCCGTCCGGTGCAGGCCCAGACCACCAAAGGGACCCTGACCCTGCCGCCGAACATATAAGACCATTTGGCGGCATGGTTGGCAAGCTGGTCAAAGGCCAGGAGGAGAAAATCCGGCCGATTGTGGAAATAGACAGGCCGCATCCCAGCCATTGCAGCACCGGCGGCTATCCCGGTAAGGGCTGATTCGGACAGGGGAGTATCAAACACCCTGTCCCTGCCGAACTCGTCGGCCAGTCCCCGGGTCGTTCCGAACATACCGGATGGATCATCAACCCCCTGCCCCATGACAAAGACCGAATCGTCCACGGCCAAGGCCTGGCACAAGGCTTCCCGGACGGCTTCAGCATAGGTGATCCGACGTTTACCGACTCCTGGTGTCAAAGCTTCCAAGGGCTCATTGAGATCCGGTTTAATGGTTGACCAAGGCATAAGTTCACTCACAATAAAGCCACCCTTCCAGGTCTTCCGGACCGGGCAGGGGACTGTTGAGGGCATATGAGAAGGCCTCATCGATTTCAGCTTCTATCCTGTCTTCCAGAAGGGTGATGTCATTCTCTGAAATCAGGCCCTTCGCTATCAATCTATTTTTAAAGGTTTCAACCGGACACCGCTTCTGCCATGCTTCGATTTCCTTTTGCTCCCGGTATCCGTCAGGATCCTGGGCCCGGCATCCGGCATGTCCCGGGATCCTGTACGTCCTGCATTCGATAAATGAAGGCCCCAGCCCCTTGCGGGCCCTTTCCACTGCTTTGCAGGCTGTTTCATAAATCACTGCAACATCGTTCCCATCGATATCCGCCGTGAACATAAGACCGGGGTCTGATCTGTGAAATACGTTTCTGCCCGCCTGCCGGGCCGATACCCGGGAACACACGGACCATTGGTTGTTTTCCAGTATATAAACAACGGGCAGTTTCCAGAGCATTGCAGCGTTGACGCTCTCGTACAGGACACCTTCGTCGGCAGCGCCGTCCCCGAAAAAGACAACCGACACCCGTTCGGTTCCCCGGAGCTTTGATGCCAGACCCATTCCGGTTCCAAGAGGGATTCCGCCTCCCACAATGGATGAGCTTCCAAGGTGTCCCACCCGGGTATCGACCAGGTGCATCGACCCCCCATAGCCTCGCGAACAACCGGTTTTCCTGCAATGGAGTTCAGCGATCAGACCCTTCAGACTCCCCCCTTTGGCCAGGTAGTGTCCATGCCCCCTGTGGTTGCTGGAAATATAGTCTGCGGGCTCCAAGGCTTCACATGCGCCCACAGCTATCGCTTCCTGCCCCACACAAAGGTGCACGGGCGTTTTCATCCGGTCCTCCAGATACAGGCTTTCGATCCGCTCCTGAACCCTTCGAATGCGAAGCATGGACCAGAGGAGTCTCGAATGCAGATCCCCTTTCCCAGGCCCTAGTTTGCCGTCTTTAACAGTTCCAGACATGATTTTTCCGCCCCGGTCCCTGAAGGACGCCTCATTTCTGTAAAGCACTTAAAATTGCGTATATCCCTTTCATCGATGATATGCCTGAAATCATCAACATTGGGATCGTGAAAAATAATCTGGGACCCATTGCCCTCAAACCGGAACGGGATATGAAGCAGCTCCCCCAGAGCCTCCCGAACCCTTGCCTGATCGTCCCTGGGAACAAAGAGGAGCATAAAACCTCCGCCGCCGGCCCCTGTGATTTTCCCACCCAGGGCTCCCGCATCAAGGGCCCGCCCATACACATCGTCAATACATGAATTGGATATTTCGCTGGACAATGACTTTTTCAGCAGCCAGCCTTGATGCATAAGGTCGCCAAAGGAGCAGAGGCTTCTGTGGCTGCAGAGAATTTCAATCCCGGTATCAACCATCTGATGCATCAGGCGCAGGAGGTGCTCCTTCCTCTCGAGATCGACCACATACTGCCGGGCGATCGTTGAAGCGGTGCGAAGGACACCGGTAAAAAACAGCATGAGGTTGTCGTTCAACTCGTTGATCCTATCAATACTGACGGACACGGGCCTGACATCGACTTTTCCGTTTTTGTGGAAAACGATCCTGTTCAGTCCGCCAAAGGCAACTGCAGCCTGGTCCTGGGAACCGACCGTATCGCCCACAAGCTCCTGTTCGATGTGGATGGCTTGATCCGCCAACTGCATCTTGCCGCACACCACTCCCTGAAGGGCGCAAATAGCGTTCAGCAACCCCACGGTAAACGATGAGCTGGTCCCCATTCCGCTGCGGGCGGGTAAGTCGCCATCATGATGGATTTCAAGCCCGGTATCGAAATCAAGATAACGCAACGTCTCCCGGACAACGGGGTGCATGATCTCATCAACCCGCTTAACGTTCTCCATTTTTGAATACACAACCCTGTAGCGGTGCTCAAAAAAAGGAGGCAGATAGCGCAAGGTCAGGTAACAGTATTTGTCGATGGTCGTCGAAAGCACCTGCCCCCCATGTTGCCTGGACCAGGCAGGGTAGTCCGTTCCGCCGCCAAAAAATGAAATACGGAAAGGGGTCCTACTGATGATCATTAAAGTGCTCCTCTTGAGCCCATCTGCCGTACCAGGCCGGGCGGGATGTGTTCCAGCAACATGTTTTTCCGTGATAAAGGGGTATTGGTTCATACATTGGAATAGCGGTTGGGTCTGAGAATCCTGTAGCCCGTGATAAGCTCACGTATGCCATCGTCAAGGCTGTGGTCAGGTCTCCAACCGAGAGCTTCGATTTTCTCGTTGCTGACCAGGTAATCCCGTTTGTCCGGGTCCTCCCCGATATTGGCGGAATGGATATGGAAAAAGGGAACATGCTCCCTGATTTTCTCCGCCAGCTGCCGCTTGGTCAGATTCGCGCCTGACAACCCAACGTTAAAGGGCTCACCCCTCATTGTTTCATAATTCTCGATACCGAAAAGAAAGGCCTTTGCCACATCCCGGATGTGGATGTAGTTTCGCCGGAAATGGTCCTCAAATAGGATAATAGCCCTGTCATTGACCGCCCTGTAGGTGAAATCATTGACCAAAAGATCCATCCTCATTCTTGGTGACATACCGAAAACCGTTGCCAGTCTGAACGTAACGGCGCTTCCGGTGTCCAGTAGCGCCTTTTCAATCTCAACCTTTGCTTTTCCATAGTCTGAGACGGGTCGGAGCGGGCTCTCTTCTGTGCACCAGGCATCTGCGTCACCGATACCATATCCGCTGTTGGTTGTTGGGAACAGGACCTTCTGATTTTTGGAAAGTAGTGTCAACAGGTTCATGAAAGCGTCATGGTTTACCAGTTGCGTCAACGTCGGGCTCATCTTGCAGGCAGGGGCACCCACAATAGCTGCCAGGGGAATGATGATATCGAATCTGGGGACCAGGGGCTTCATCAGGCCTTGATCACAGATGTCTCCCCTTATGAAATCGAAAAGCGGATTGGCACAACAGTCCAGCAGCGATGCTTGGCCGTGCATCAGGTTATCGACAACGGTTACGGAATATCCGTAGTTAAGCAGAAATGGCGTCATGATCGACCCGAGGTAACCGGCGCCCCCCACTATCAGAACGGTTTCTTTCATGTCCTTTGAATCTCTCTTCATTGTTCCGGAATCATTCCGGACATTGTCATGGTCACTGGTGCTTTTTTCTAACACCCATGCCCTGGTGGGCACAACAAAGCATGAAACACTTGAAAAAATGGTCACAACCATCAATTTTTGCGGGATTATTTACCCTTATAACTAAGAGGATAGTTTTAGCAGCCAAAACAAGATATTATGGAGTTGCACATTTTCTTGGTGATGAAACAACTTGCTGATTATATTGAAATTTACTAATTGCACAGGTCACATTTTTGCATATACCAGAAGTATTTCCCTTCAAAATTTTGTTGACGTATAGAGTTGATGCCCTTAACATTACAACACCCATGCGGCTGGTGTCAAAACATTTAAATTTTCACTGTTCATAGTGAGCCTGGCGAAGGATCAATATTTCATGTTTATCTTCCAATAATAGACGAGCCAGCAGCTATCAATTTATTTGAAAAAGAAGACAAAACCCTTTTTGTCGGTGATGAAACGATTATGTTTGTTGGCGATGAGGAAGCGCTAAGAGATGTGACGCATGATATTTTGAAAGGATTCGGGTATACGGTTCAAACTTTCTCAAGCGGAACAAAGGCTTTTGAAACCTACAAAAAAGATCCTTGTCGATTTGATCTTGTAGTTACGGATATGACCATGCCCGGCATGACCGGATTGGAGCTTTCACAGAAAATTTTAAAACTGACATCTGGACAGCCAATCATATTATGCACCGGGTACAGCGAAACAATAGACAGAGATAAAGCTCTTTCAATGGGGATCACTGAATATGTGGATAAGCCATTTATTATTAAAGATCTTGCCAAGGTCATTCAAAAAGTACTGGATGATGTTAAAAGCTCCGCTTAAGTATTGTACCCCTAATCGTAACATGCTGATTTTTTATAAATATTAAGCATATAATTTGTATTCTTCACCGCAAACATACCACTGAGTATGGTATCCCCGCCCCGGGAATATCAGCTCCTGGAGCCGGACTCCATCGCTCAGGCAAACCCTATTTCCACCATGGCGGCAACACCTCTGAGCATCACCCGGGATGGAGCCCACAGCCAGGCTAAAGCCCTCCAGGATGATAGACCTAGGCATCGACAGTCAAATCGTCAAACCTACAGAGGTGATTGATAAGGAATCGAAGAGAGTTTTGTTTAGTGGGGGAAAATATTTCGGATTTGTTTGCCGAAATTGCGAGTGCCGCTGGATATTTTTCGAAGACGCTATAAGAAAGGGCTTCTTGCTCCCATTCACCAAATAAAAATCAAAAATTTCATGGTTGGTCAAGAGTTTTTGTTGTGGATATAGGACGTTAAAGTTATTGAAAACGGGAATTATAATTGTTGTTGTGGGGCGGGAAAAATAATTGTCGTTGATCATGTGTGAAAGGGCCAGGTTCAAAAATACATCGGCAAAATATCTGAGCGGTTACCTCGGTGGTGCCAACGCCCAGATCCCCCGGATCAGTTTAGAAAATGTTCTAAAGGCTGCCGGGATGATAGAGGCCATGACTCTAAGAAAACTTCCTCTGCGCGAGGAGATTATTGTTGTTTGATGTGGTGCGACTTTTTTTCTTCGAAGTTCTGGGTGATGAGTTGAATCATATCTGAAAATGTTACGGGCCAAAGCCGTGACCGATTGCCAATTGATCATAGCCCCTATACTAAAAGATTAAGCCCTGGACAGCCCGACCGAAGTCCGGCAGAACAGAGACCCGTCCCTTACCCGGGTGGCGAATTTTTTATTGCCAAGTAAAAAGGCAAACTGGAAAAAAACCCATAAAAGCAAAAAGGCCCTCAGCACCGTAACGCTGAAAGCCCCGCCATTCGTGGCGCGCCTGGAGGGATTCGAACCCCCGACCTCCTGATTCGTAGTCAGATACTCTATCCAACTGAGCTACAGGCGCATAACGTTGTATGGTGCTTATATCAGCACTTCCAGCAGATTGCAAGCATTTCAAGCGATAGAAAAAGGATTTTTGAATCATGACAAATAAGCATTTCAACAAACATGAAAAAATTGCGTTCGAAAAGAGGGGCTCTGAGAACCCCAAATGACAGCAGGTATTCATATGGAAGACGAAGGATATGTGATGACTGATCTGAGTTTTTCTGCTCCTTTGATTGCTATTCAAAGCCTGATAAAACTAAAGCCGCATCGTGCGCTTTCAAAGACCAGAATGCTGATGCTGATGATCAAGATCAAGGACAATCTTGGAGGTGGGATTACGAAAAGTGGCGGTGTCCGAAAAACCCTTTCCCAAACGGATAAACAAAAGCTGATAAATGGCTATAAAAGAGCAAAAAAAATTCTGGAAAATGCAAGAGCAGAACAAATATACTGTGGTGGGGAGGTCGCTGCTCATCCCGTCGGTACAGTAAAAATAGGAGAGATTGTTAACTCAAATCTTAGAACAATACATGACAATTTATATGTCTGTGACTGCTCAGTGATACCTGAAGCATGGGGACTTCCTCCTACGCTGACCCTACTTGGACTTGGAAAAAGACTGGCCAAACATTTGTCTGCCTGATTTTGTTTAAAGTAAAATTGAAGTTTTTAGTACACGTTGCCTCCGAACAATCAATACCGGGTTGTTCTGGGCAAAGAACGAGGGATATCTCGACAAGCCCCCGGCCATCAAGATGATAAAAACCGGAAAAACCCCATTCTATCACCCCACGTTTCATCCGAGATATTGAATGGCTCATCAATTTAAAAAATTCAATTGGTTATTCATGGAATCAAGGTGACGGATGTCTCAGAAAGCTATTTTCATTGGTAACAGAGTATGATATTTTGACTGGTAATCGAGCTTGAATCCGTATTTGAGACTTAAAAGCGGATTGAAGCATCTGTCCTGGAACATATGTGCTTTAAGGGAATTCAGTGAGCATTTTAATAGTCGATGATGATGACACGGCCAATGAACTGGCGGCAAACTTTCTCAGAATCAGGGGCTACACTGTTGTTCAGGCTGTCACAGGCGCCCAGGCTCTCGAAAATGCCCTGAAGCATAGGCTGCGTGTTATAGTGATACCTGGCAAGCTGATGAATGTGGATGGCATGGACCTTTGCAGGAGGATTCGCAGTATACAGGGTACCCACTACGTCTATTGCATTCTCGTGTCTGCGGATTCCAACAAAGATGAAAAGCTGTCACGGTTAAGACAGGGGGCAGACGCAATCCTGACAGGGCCTATGGACCTCGAAGAACTCGAAGCATTTATCCAGGCAGGAATGCGCATGACAACCTTCAGCCCTGATAAGCCTTCCGACACAGGCAGCACCGCAGATGACAGGACTGGTCATAACAGCATAGCTGAAATAAATCATAAAGATGACCTGACAAAGGAAGATGTCGGCGAATATGACATCCTGTTTGCCAAAATTGCATTGGAGCAGCAGCTAATCACCAAGGAGATGCTGGCAAAGGCATTTTCCTTCCAGAAGCGGGGGAGAAAATCAGGTAACAGTATTTCCCTTGGAGATGTTTTCCTTAAAAGGGGAATGGTTACCAAATCCACTGTTGACGGACTTCATGCGGCAGTAAAAAAACACCTGGACAAATCTGCAGAATCCCCCCTGAAGCTTGACTATCTGAATGCCATTGCAATCATTCCATCAGCTCAGACCGGGAGGCCTTGTAACGAGCCATTATCGTACCGGGTGGGCAGCATCATCGTCACTGAGGGAGAGATCCCTGATGAACCGTTAGATAAGAACGGCAGGCAGGAGTCGGATAAAAGGCCCTCTGAACTACCAGGCAGTGGCAGAAAGGAGCCGGAACCCACCACCCAGGAACCACAGAAACCGGCCCGAGCAGAACAAGAAGCTAATTTTCAGCTGGTGGTTTCCGGAGACAGGCTGGAAGCACATATCCGATTCGATCTGGGCACCTCCGGTTGTATTAGCCCCGAGGAAATCAGCAAGTGTCTGCGGCGTGAATCCATTGTTTTCGGGGTCGTCGGCCCGGAAGCTGTGGCGGAATGTTTCAACATGGATATCGGCTCAGTTCAATCCATCAGAATCGCCAAGGGTCTGTCGCCGGTACCGGGATTGGATGCTTCCATCGATTACTATTTCGATACCGACTATCTGAAGGCCGGGACCGTAGATAAAGATGGAAAGATTGATTACAGGGAAAGGGGCAAGGCCCCCAGGGTAAAGAGCGGAGATCTCCTTACCAGGAAGAAAGTTATGGCAGTTGGTAAACCTGGGGTCGACATCTATGGCAAGACCATACCGGTCCCTGACCCCAAGGATATCCATTTGAAATGCGGACAAGGAGCCCTGCTGTCCGAAGATGGACTGGAAATTTACGCCGCTATTGACGGTCAGCCCAATCTTGCCGTAGGTGGAGAGGTTTCGGTTTTTTCCGAACTGGTCATTGACGGAGATGTGAACTTCAATACCGGGAACATCAATTTTGACGGCAATGTATGTGTTAAAGGCTCGATCATGAGCGGTTTTACCGTAAAATGCGGCAATCTCAATGCAGCAGGAATATTTAGTGCCCAGGTTCTGGCCATGGGGGATGTAACAGTTTCAGGCGGGATCATAGGTTCGGATGTCAAATCAGAGGGGTCGGTAACAGCAAAGTTTATCACCGATTCGAATATCAAAGCCTTTGGCAACGTAGTGGTTGAAAAGGAAGTTATTCAAACGAAAATCCGTTCCAGCGGTGCCTTTCAATCAAATCGTGGTAAAATCATCACATCGTTTGTTTCGGCAAAAATGGGATTCGAAGCCAGGGACGTTGGTACGGATTTGTCCAGCCCTTGCAGGATACATGTGGGGATGGATGAAAATGTAAAAAAGAGAATTCAGGCTCTGGATTATGCCATCAACGAAAAGAAACAGAACCTTGAAAAACTGCAGAAAAATTATGAACAGAAATCAAGGGAGATAGAGGCCATCCACCGCCGGATCACCGACCTGGTTCAATTCCAGGAACGCCTGGTGTCTACACAGCGACTGCTGATGGAGTATATTGAAGATTCAAGACGCAAGGGGGTTCTGAACGGGTTGGACAAAACGGAAGCCCGGGTCACCGAACTCAAGGCCAGGCAGGATGCGGTAAAACTCGATACGGACCGTCATTTCAAAACCCAGGAAACGCTTGATGCAACTATTCTGGAGGATTACCAGGCCGTTGAATCGATAATTAAGGAAATTGAATCCATTGGAGAAGAAAAAGCGGCTATCCAGAAGTGGTCCAAGGAGGAAAAGGGTGTCCCGGTTGTCAGAGTCAGTGGGGTAATGACCCCGGGAACCCTGGTTTATGGCATTCAGTCGTCAATTGTTCTTAAGGATGTGATCCGGAACTCACTCATAAGGGAAATGAAGCAGGAAGGCAGCAACGAATGGCGGATGATCGTGGAGGTATAATGCAATAAGGGGTTGACCGGTTGATCCCTGTTTAATTCTAAATACCTCCAGATCATACAGCAGAACTCCATAAATGACAGATAACGTTGAAATCAATTGACCTTACAACAGAAAAATGGATATAGAGTTCTGATGGATGATCTGTTCTACATGAAACTGGCCTTGGATGAGGCAAAAAAGGCGGAACAGATGGATGAGGTTCCTGTGGGCGCGGTACTCATAGACGTCGACGGGCAAATCGCTGGAACAGGATTCAACCAGCCCATCCGTCTTAATGATCCAACAGGTCATGCCGAAATGCTGGCTATACGGATGGCATCGCTTAACCTCGGGAATTACAGACTTCCGGGGGCTACGCTGTATACAACCATTGAACCGTGCATCATGTGTATGGGTGCCATCATCCATGCGCGGATCGCCCGTCTTGTATATGGAGCAGCCGACCCCAAATGGGGTGGTGCCGGGTCATTGTATAATTTTGCTTCTGATACAAGGCTGAATCACAGGCTGGACGTGGTTTCCGGGATTCTGGGTGAGGATGCCAGCGAAATGATCAGGAGTTTTTTCAGGAATAAAAGGAGCAGAGAGTGTCAAACACAGTAATTGTCGGAACCCAGTGGGGAGATGAAGGGAAAGGTAAAATTGTGGATCTTTTAAGCGCTCAGGCCGATTATGTAGTGCGCTTCCAGGGCGGTAACAACGCCGGCCATACCATGGTTGTCAACGGTAAGGAGATCATCAGTCATCTGGTTCCATCCGGCATAATTCAGAACAAGAAGTGTTTTATCGGCAATGGTGTTGTGGTTGATCCCGGCGTTCTGCTGAACGAAATCGATTATCTGACTGAAAATCAGATCGATGCTTCCCCTGACATGCTGAAAGTCAGCAGTCGGGCACATATGATCATGCCGTACCACAAGCAAATAGACCAGGCCCGGGAATTAAAGAAAGGTGACAAAAAGATCGGAACAACCGGCCGCGGTATCGGACCCTGCTATGAAGACCGGGCAACCCGGAGGGGAATACGATTTGCAGACCTCATGGAACCTGATCTTTTTGCAGAAAAGGTAACTGCCATCCTGGAGGAGAAAAATTTCTACCTCAAAAACTACTTCAACGTCGAACCTATTGATACGGAATCTGTCATCGATCAGACCATGGCGCTGAGCCGCCGTCTGATACCCTATATAGCCGATGTATCGGTTCTTTTGAACCAGGGTATGGAAAACGGAAAAAAAGTTTTGTTTGAAGGCGCCCAAGGTACTCACCTTGATATTGAACATGGTACATACCCGTTTGTCACCTCTTCAAGCACAGTGGCCGGGAATGCTTCCTGCGGTTCAGGGGTCGGCCCTGGAAAACTCAACGAAATTATCGGTATCGTTAAGGCGTATACCACCAGGGTAGGAAGCGGCCCCTTCCCCACAGAACTGCTTGATAAAATTGGTGATCGTCTTCAAAGTAAAGGCGTAGAATTCGGGGCAACTACAGGTAGGAAACGCCGATGTGGATGGCTTGACATGGTTATCCTCAAGAATGCTGCACGCCTGAACGGACTGACCGGTATAGTTGTAACCAAACTGGATGTTCTTGACGGTCTGGATCAGGTGAAGATCTGCACCGGCTATGAATACGAAGGAGAAGTAATCAAGGACTTCCCTCCCAGTATCCGAACACTGGAAAACTGCAAACCCATTTATGAAATCCATCCCGGATGGGCGGAGAACACTTCAAAAATTCTGAACTTCGACGATCTGCCAGGAAATACCCGAAGATACCTGAAGCGCATCGAAGAACTCTCAGGTGTTCCCATAAAAATCGTCTCAGTTGGACCGGGCAGAGAAGCTACAATCATAAGAGAAAAGATTTTTAATTGACATTCATGAAAAAACGGGCTAAATAATACCTCGCTTTTTGCTGTCGGGATGTGGCTCAGTCTGGTAGAGCACAGCGTTCGGGACGCTGGGGCCGGAGGTTCAAATCCTCTCATCCCGACCACCGTAAATAAAGGATCTTGGGCTTTTTCGGAAGTCCAAGATTTTTTGTTTTTTGACGACGTCAAGGATTTACCACTATACGGATATTGAATTGCGCAGGATGATTATTGTTAAATTGCAGGGCCTGGAATCCATTATGACTAAAGAATGAATGCGGTTGAGATAAGTTTGCGCGAAACTGAAACCGGCTTTGAACTGTTCCAGGGTTACAATTCCAAACGTCGATTCCATTAAATGGCGGACATCGCCATCAAAAACAATGCCTCTGGAAAAGGCTTCGGCTATACAGCGGGTAATGTTGTCCCGTACCGGGTTCATAAAGAGTCTTTTCCCCGATAAAAAGCCAACTTCCGGGCAGCAGGGACAAACAGTTCCATGATTTCCCGTCGCTCTTCTGTGGTCATTCCTCCCGGCTTACTGGCGGAATTGACAAGCTCCATTACTTCGAGAGCAGAAGAACATCCCACAATGACCAGGGTGATGTCATGGGACAAGGCATACCGGATCAGTATATCCGGGGTAATCCCTGCGTTTTCTGCAATATAATGCGAGGCTCCCAGCACTTTCATCCCGATAACCGCGATCCCTTTTCTGGAAGCAGCTTCAAGGGTCCGAGTCAGGAAACCGCCCAGTACCTCTTCCACAGGGTTTACAGGCATGAGCACGGAATCAACGGGCCACATTTCCACGGCCCTGGCCAGAATCTCCGGGCTATGGTGGCCTGTTACCCCGATATTCCGGACCAATCCCTTTTCCCTGGCCTCCAGGAATGCCTCAAGGGCTCCTCCCCTGGCAGCGACTGCATCGAGGTCCCCCGCGGTTCTCAGGTCATGAATCTGCCACAGATCAAGATAATCGGTATTCAGGCGGGCCAATGACTGTTCCAGATCCTTGAGAGCTCCCTGGCGGGTTCGATTTGCAGACTTGCTGGTATGGAACATACGGGCACGCTCCACGTGCCTACCCTTCCAGAAGGATCCCAGGTACAATTCCGAATCCGCATACACACGGGCGGAATCAAAATACCCGATACCCTGGTCAAAGGCTGTTTCGATAACATCCAGCGCTTGGAGATTTTGCCCTGTCGTACGAAGCACTCCTTCCCCTCCAAGCCCGACCCGGGTTACCCGGCTCCCGGTCTTCCCAAAGTCAGCAACCGGTATACTCGATGCAGTCATGGTCCCTCCCCCACTTTCAGGTTATCGATTCCATACATTTACCACGTAAAACAGCAATTCAAAACAGAACACTCAAAATAAATAGTTGAACCGGCCGAATTGCTGAGGATCTATCCCAATCGCTTTCAAACCAGAAGCGTGTTGAAAAGCAGCTCCAGCAGCAAAGCCAGAATCTGGAAAAATCCCTTGGCGCAAGGACGTCGTCCCTGGAAAGCGCCAACGCAAAACTATTGCTTGAAATTGAGGAACGTAAGAAGGTCGAAAAAAGAATACGACTGAAAAAATCAGGGGACCGGAAGCACCCTAATAAAAAGCCGGTGGGGTCCACCAAAAAGCGTCGGACACCACCGGCGGAAAAAGCGCCATTTTTGTTTGTACTGCCCGGATTATCGGGAAGTCAGATATTCCACAGCATTCCGGAACAGGCGGATCCCCGGGGTTGACCTATCCGGCTCCTGACCCTGCCGCTTCAGAATCTCTTTATTCCTGGCCCAGTCCGGATGGTTGGTAAAATGATTGAAACCTTCCGGGTGGGGCATGAGTCCAAAAACCCGCCCTGTGGGGTCACAGATGCCTGCGATATCAAAAATTGACCCATTGGGATTCAAGGGGAATCTCCCCTGGGCCGGATTCCCCTGGGCATCGGCATACCGGAACACCACCTGGTTGTTGCCGATAAGCTTCTGGATAGTTGCATCATCGGCTATGAACTTGCCTTCGCCGTGGCGTACGGGAAGATCGATGCGCTCCACACCCCGGGTAAATACGCAGGGGCTCTTGGCGTTGCCGGCCATGTGAACCCACTGATCCCGGAAGTTGCCGCAGTCGTTCCAGGTCAGGGCAACGGACCTGGAACAATAGTCCTGATCGAGTCCGGGAAGGAGCCCCAGATTGACCAGGGTCTGGAAACCGTTGCAGATCCCGATGACCAGATTCCCCTTGTCCACAAAAGACAGAAGCTTTTCTCCCAGGTGATGTTTCAGCTTCAGTGCCTGGAGTACGCCTGCCCCGTGATCGTCACCCCAGCTGAACCCCCCGCCGAAGGTTAGGATCTGAAAATCGTCCAGATCAGCCTTGCCGTCCACCAAAGTATTGATGTGAACCCTGCAGGCTTCAGCGCCTGCCTGTTCAAAGGCAAAGGCCGTCTCCATATCGCAGTTGAGACCAAATCCCGTGAGTACCAGTGCTTTTACCCGTTGTTTCATATCCTGTCTCCCAAAGGCTTTGTCCAGACGCTTTCAAGCCTGTCAAGGGGAACGGATACGATACGTTCACCCTTAAGCCCCTTGATGTTAAGCAGTGAATGCACATCGGTTACCTGGCCGATGCATGAGCAGGCCATCCCTTTGAACAGTTTTTCGAACACAACCTGGTTCTGGGGTGCCACGGTCACTACAAACCGTCCTGCAGACTCGGAAAACAGCAGGATATCCTGACGCAGGCTCCCCCTGGCTGTGTTCACAGGAACCAGGGCCAGGTCGATGTCCATACCCAGGCCGCCGGCCATGGCAGTCATGGCCAGGTGAACCCCCAGCCCACCCCTGGCAACGGCATGGGCTGATGCTGCGAGTCCCTGGGCAATGGCTTTTTCCAGGGCCCGGTACACGACTTTGTACCGCTCAAATTCCACTACAGGAACATTGAGACCGGTTTTCCCCAAAAGCTCGTAATACTCGGAAGCTCCCATCTCGTTCAGGGTCTCGCCCAGGATATAGACCAGATCTCCTGAAATCTTGGGATCCAGGGTTACGCACCGGCTGACATCGTCAATGACACCCGTAGCAGAAAACTGTACTGTTTCCAGGGCTGAAACCTTGAGTGACTCCCCATAGGTGCCGGTGAGGTGACCGTCCACATACATGCTGTCCTTACCGGACAGGAGCGGGATCCCGAAACTCTCACATGCCAGTTTCAGACCCCGGCAGGCCCTGACCAGCTGGGCTGCCTTGAAACGGCCGTCCGGGTTCTTTTCCGGATGATACTGGATATTGGGCCAGCAGAAGTTGTCCACGCCGCCGATGTGATTCAGGCAGCCGCCCACGGCGATGAGACGCCGCACAGCCTCATCAATGGTGCAGGTCATCATGTGAAAGGCGTCGATCTGGGAATACCAGGGCAACAGTGACTGGGAGAATGCCAGACCCTTTTCCGATAACAGTACCGGCCGGATAACGGACGCATCAGAGGGAATATTGCAATGGATTCCCATGAGGGGTTTTATCACGCTGCCCCCCTGGACCTCATGATCATACTGGCGTGTGATCCATTCCTTGGAACAGATGTTGGGACGGGCCATCATGTCGGAAATCAGGGATGTAAAGTTCTCGGGTTCCTTGAGGACCGGCTCTGTCAGCCCCCGGAGTTCCGGCGGAGTCCACAGGGCATCAAATTCCCACCTGGGGAACCCTTTTTCCAGGAGATCCATGTCCACATAAGCACAGGTTCTGCCGTTGTAGGTGATGTGGAGCTTGCCCGTATCGGTGTATTTGCCGATGACAGTGCTTTCCACAGCATGTTCCCGGGACAATTCCATGAACCGGTCGATGTTGTCCGGGGAAACGGCAATGGTCATGCGCTCCTGGGATTCGGAAACCCAGATCTCCCACATGTCCAGACCCTCGTATTTCAGGGGAACCTTCTCCAGCCATACCTCGCATCCGTTACTGAACCGGGCAGATTCTCCCACGGACGAAGACAGGCCGCCGCCGCCGTTGTCGGTAAGGTAGTGGTACAGCCCTTCGTCCCTGGCAATGAGGAGAAAATCGTGCATCTTTTTCTGGGTGTAGGGATCGCCGATCTGAACATGACCTGCCGGCGTGTTCTCGGACAGGACCTCCGAAGAGGCAGTGACGCCATGGATGCCGTCCTTGCCCACACGGCCGCCGCTCATGACGATGAGATCTCCGGGCACGGTTTTTTTCTCGTGACTGGGCCGTCCCTTGACCTGGGCCGGCATGATGCCCAGGGCAGTCACGAACACCAGGCTCTTTCCCATGTACCCGGGGTGGAACAGGGTCTGGCCGAAAGTTGTGGGTACGCCGCTCTTGTTGCCGCCGTCCTTGACGCCTTCGATGACGCCGTCCAGAAGCCTCCTGGGATGGAGCGGCGGTTTGAGCGGTCCTGCATAGCCTATGTCTCCCACACAATAACCGTAGCTGCCCATGATCAGGCGGGACCCAAGGCCTGTGCCCATGGGATCGCGGTACACACCCACAATACCGGTGATGGCGCCGCCATAGGCTTCCATGTTGGACGGGGAATTGTGGGTTTCACCCGTAATCACATAGTTATTCTGGTCATCAAACCGGCCCACGCCTGCATTGTCCCATAGCACGGAAACAACCCAGTCTTTTTTGTCGGCAAGGGCCAGAGTGGGGGCCTGAATATAAA
The DNA here is from genome assembly GCA_043806875.1 of Pseudomonadota bacterium. Lineage (GTDB taxonomy): Bacteria > Desulfobacterota > Desulfobacteria > Desulfobacterales > Desulfobacteraceae > JAZDGN01. The sequence continues at coordinate 104,212 of JAZDGN010000049.1, read as the reverse complement.
GGCGGAACAGGCTCTCCTCAACGCTCTGTTCACCGGTGGCCAGATCACGGTACCGGAACAGGCCCCGGAAGGTGTTGTGGTTGCAATGGTCGCTGCGGGCCTGGGAGATGTATTCCAGTTCCACATCCGTGGGTTCGGCCAGCCCCATGTTTCCCCGGGACTTGAGGACGTCCTTGTCCAGGAAATATTCCCGGATTATTGGAATGTCCCTGGGGTTCAGAGCAAGGTTCCGCTCGTCGCTGATGGCCTGGAGGGCCATGTCGGATTCTATGCTGATCACCTGGAATCCGGGTTCCCGGTTGAGGAGGACCTTGGGCGGCACAGACCCGGCTCCGGTCCTTGGATCCCAGTCGTCCCTGGAAAAGACCTTCCACTGCTGAATGATGGCGTTGGATAAAAGCTCCCGGGCCAGGATTTCAATATCCTGCCGGGTAAGATCCGCACCCTTCAGGGCATACCTCTTGGAGGTATAAATGCCTTCCCCGGGCCTGAACGGCCTGTTCAGGACATCGGCCACAGCCTCCATGGCAGTGCTTCCCGGGTTATCCCGGACGCCGGGTCTTAGGCCGATCCAGATGCACCAGTCAAAATCGATGCCCAGAGGCTTGTGGGATGAGACCTGAATCACGGGATTGGTCAGGATATCGTCTTTGACCGTTGACAGCTGATCAGGGGTAAAGTCGCCTTCCAAGGTGACCAGGCTGATGCTCCGGGCATCGTCCACCCTGATGTGAAAATAGTCCAAGGCCTTTTTCTTCAGACCCGATGCTTCGGCATCAAACAGGTCCGGCTTCAAGGCAATTTCAATGCATGAAATCATATCAGCCACCATTGAATAATCTGAGTATATCGTTATAGAATGCAAAAACCATCAGCGCCACGAGCAGCACAACGCCGAGCTGGTTTGCCTTTTCACGGAATCCCTCACCCAGTGCCTTGCCGGAAATCCCTTCAAGGGCAAAGAAAAACAGATGCCCGCCATCCAGAACCGGTACGGGAAGAAGATTGATGATTCCCAGGTTGATGCTGAGCATGGCAATAAAAAAAGCAAGGCTGGCCATACCTGCATGTGCTTGTTCCCCGGCCATCTGGGCGATCATGATGGGGCCGCCCAGGGTCTTGGCGGACACGGTTCCCTGGATCATCTTGACCACGGACAGAACTGTTAATTTTGAAATTTCCCAGGTTTTCTGGATTCCGGCAGTCATGGCCTGGATGGGATTCAGACGCTGATGAAACACATCTCCTGAGGCCGAGATCCCAATCATGTACTTATCCACAGTTTCGCCGAACAGGTTGGTGGAAGGTTTGGCCTCCGGCCGGATGACCACGGACACTGCCTGCCCTTCCCTTCCAATGACCACATCCAGGGGCGTTCCCTTGCTGTCTCCGATAATGTCCACCATAATCTCCCAGGAGGAAATGGGTTCTCCCTGAATACTGACGATGGTGTCCCCTTTTCGGATTCCGGCTGCCTGGGCCGGAGAATTCTCCAGCACCTCCCCTACAACGGGTTTGATGAGATAAAGTCCCGAGACCTGGAAGATACAGAAAAAAAGCAGAACAGCCAGCAGGAAGTTGAACAGTGGACCTGCTGCCACAATAATCATTTTCTGGTATAACTTCTTGTGGGTAAAGGAATACTTGGTATCCTGAATATCCAGGACAGCTCCCGGGTCCTCACCTATCATCTTGACATAACCGCCAAGGGGGATGGCAGACAGGCAGTATTCCGTGAGTCCCACCTTCCGTTTGTATATTTTAGGGCCGAATCCCAGGGAAAATGTCTCAACCCCGACCCCGAAAAGCCGTGCCATGAGAAAATGGCCAAGCTCGTGAAAAAAGATCAACACTCCCAGGACGATTATAAACGCTGCGGTTGAATACCCCATAAACTTATCCTTATTATATCAGAGACTCTGCCATGGATCTTGCCCAGGCATCAGCTTCAACTATATCTGAAAGATCCGGGCTGTCAATACTGTTATGCCGGGCCATGGATTTTTCAATGATCCTGAAAATACCAGGGAAATCAGTCTTTGAATCCAGGAATGCCTGGACTGCTATCTCGTTGGCCGCGTTCATGACAGCCGGCATTGTCCCTCCCTGGCGGCAGGCTTCCACAGCAAAGTCCAGGGAGGGGAACCGGCCTGTATCAGGACGTTCGAAATACAGATTCCCCAGGCCCGCAAAGTCGGGAAACTCAAGCCCCAGGTCCAGCCTTTCAGGCCAGGCCAGGGCATAGGAGATGGCCCCCTTCATGTCAGGCCTGCCCATCTGTGCAATGACGCTGCCGTCGCTGAAACCAACCATGGAGTGGACGATACTCTGGTGATGGACCAGAACTTCGATGGCTGAGCAGGGAATATCAAAAAGATGAACCGCCTCGATGATCTCCAGACCTTTGTTCATCAAAGTGGCCGAGTCGATGGTTATCTTGCTGCCCATGGCCCAGGTGGGATGGTTCAGTGCATCTTTCGGGGTGATGCTTTTGAAATCGGATGCAGGGGTTTTTCGAAAAGGCCCGCCCGAAGCTGTGAGAAAAATCTTTTTGCAGTCCTTCCGGCGGTTGCCTTCCAGACACTGGAAAATGGCGCTGTGTTCGCTGTCCACCGGGTAGATGACAAGCCCCTTTTCCCTTGCCCGGGCCATGACGATCTCACCGGCCATAACCAGGGTTTCCTTGTTGGCCAGGGCGATCTGCTTTCCGGCTTCAATGGCTGCCAGGGCAGGCCCAAGCCCTGCTGCGCCAACCATGGATAGGAGCACCGTGTCCACGCCATCATGGGATGCGGCTTCCAGGTACCCGTCAGTGCCGCAGAGAATCTCCGGGGTTTGGTCCGAACCCAGCAGTTTTTTCAGGGCCAAGGCCCTGGCGCCGTCCAGCACCGCAACCTTTTCCGGCTTAAAGCGTCGTATCTGGGCTGCAAGGCGATCCACGTTGGTGGCTCCGGCAAGGACCGAAACACAAAACCGGTCCGGGTACATGGCAACGATTTCAAGGGCGCTCCGGCCTATGGATCCGGTACTTCCAAGGATGGACAGTCGTTTCATAACAGGTATGCTTTAAACGCAAAGGCCACGGGCAGGGCGAAAATAAAAGCATCGATACGGTCCAGGATGCCGCCGTGCCCCGGAAGGATGTGGCCCGAGTCCTTGATGCTGCCGGCCCTTTTCAAAGCCGATTCGTACAGGTCTCCCAGCTGACCGGCCACGGTTGAAACAATGGAAAAACAAAGAACCCACAACACCGGCAATTCTGGAAGAAAAATACAGCTGAACACCAGGCCCACAAGAACCGCCAGGAAAATTCCGCCAACTGCGCCCTCAATTGTCTTTTTGGGACTGACCCTGGAACACAGGGGGTGCTTTCCCAGATAGGTTCCGCTGTAAAATGCTCCGGTATCACTGGCCGCAATGATGAGCCAGGTCCAGATGACCCACACAGCCCCCTGGTCCGAATGGCGGAGCCATACGAGAAAACACAGGAATGCCGGGATATACACGATACCCTGTACCTGCTTTTCCATATGGGCCAGGATATTGGATTCCCTGGAAAAACCGAGTACGACGCTGATGGATACCACAACGAGGTTAGCTGCAAGGATGAACAGGATTCCTTCAGCAGACTGCAGGTGGGCAGCCCCGATGAGTGCTGCTGAAAAGACGTAGGCCGCCATCTTGAACGCCGGGGGCATGGGCCCGTCAGGACCGGCGGATACGATGGCGAGGTACTCTGCCATTCCGATGAGTGCAACCAGGACAACAAGTCCTGAAAAGACAAGGGGGCTCCCCTTGATTAGGTTGAGAAAGAGAAGGGGAAGAAGAACTAGGGCTGTGAGCCATCGTTTGAGGTGCATGCTACCTTTCCAAACCGGCGGTCCCGAAATTGATAGGCCTTGAGAATATCAAAAAATTCCTGTTTTGAAAAATCAGGCCACAATGTATCTGTAACAAACAGTTCAGCGTAGGCAACCTGCCAAAGCAGGAAATTACTCAAACGCATTTCTCCGCTGGTTCGGATCAAGAGATCAGGGTCCGGAAGGTCCCCAGTGTAAAGACAGGCGGAAAGGCTCTGTTCCGTGATATCCTCCAGGGCCATCTCACCCCTTAACACCCTTTGTGCCAGATTCCTCGAAGCCCGGACTATCTCCTCCCTGCCGCCGTAGCTCAGGGCCAGGTTCAGCACCATGGCGGTATTGCTTCTGGTCAGATCCAGGGTAATATCCAGCTCCTGCCTGACGTCATCGGGCAGCCTGTATTTCTGCCCCAGCATGCCGAGACGGATATTCTGTTTAGCCAGCTCCTGCCGCTCACCGATGATGAATCGTTTTAAAAGGCCCATCAAAGCCTTGACTTCGGAATCGGGCCTTGCCCAGTTCTCCGTGGAAAAGGCATACAGGGTAAGGACCTCAACACCGATTTCCCGGGCAGCACTCACGATGGCCCGGACGGTCTCAGAACCCTTTTCATGACCCTTGACACGGTTCATCAGCTTCTTTTTGGCCCACCGGCCGTTGCCGTCCATGATCACCGCCACGTGACGCGGTATCCGGTCCGGATCAAGACCATACTGCCTGGCCAGATCAGATTTCAAGGATCTCTTTTTCCTTGGTAGAAAAGATACTGTCTACCTTTTTGATAAAGTCGTCGGTAATATCCTGAACCTGCTTCTGGGCTTTGAAGTTTTCATCCTCTGATATGTCTCCGTCCTTCTGGAATGACTTGAGCGTATCATTGGCATCCCGGCGTATATTCCGCAGGGCTATCTTGTAATCTTCGCAGGTCTTATGAACGGATTTGGCTATTTCCTTGCGCCGCTCCTCGGTAAGGGGGGGAATGGAAATCCGGATGATTTTTCCGTCACTGGCGGGTGTCAGGCCTATGTTGGCTTTGAGAATACCTTTTTCCACTTCCTTGATGGCACTGATATCCCAGGGCTGAACTGTAATCATGCGGCTTTCCGGGACGGCTATGGACGCCATCTGCTTGAGCGGAGTCAGGGTCCCGTAGTAATCGACCTTGACAGGATCAAGGATCGATAGGGTCGCCCGTCCGGTGCGGACCCTGGACATATCCTTTTCAAGGGCCTGGATTGATTTTGTCATCCTGTCCCTGGTTTCCTGAATGATTTCGTTTACCATAGTCAGTCACTCCTCACTGGTTCGGTGTCCGTTTCTCCCGGGTTTCCTTGTCCGAACAGTTACAATGGCTTCATGGGAGAACAGACACGTGAAAACTGGTTCATGGGACTCGTAAAAAAACGGCCTGTAGCCGTATCAACCGTTGAAGATCCGGGTTCCCACGTCCTCGCCGCACACAGCCTTGCTGATATTTCCCGGTTTATGAAGATCAAAAATCTGGAGCGGCATGTTGTTGTCCATGGCAAGGGAAATGGCGGTCATATCCATGACATGCAGCTGTTTCTCAAGGACTTTCATGTAGGTGATCTCCTTGATGAATACCGCGTCCGGATGCTTTACCGGATCCTTGTCATAGACCCCATCCACCTGGGTTGCCTTGAACAGGATCTGTGCGTGTATCTCCTGGGCCCGCAGCACTGCCGCAGTGTCTGTGGTAAAATAGGGATTGCCGGTTCCGGCTGCGAAAATAACAGCGCGTCCCTTTTCCAGATGCCGGACTGCCTTGCCACGGATAAAGGGTTCGGCAACCCTGTTCATGGGGATGGCTGTCTGAACGCGGGTAGGCACACCGTGTTTTTCCAGGGCATCGGACAGGGCGATGCTGTTAATGACCGTTGCCAGCATGCCCATGTTATCGGCGGAAGCCCGCTCCATTCCGGCGGAGCTTCCGGCCACGCCCCTGAATATATTGCCGCCTCCAACGACCATGGAGACCTGTACGCCCATTCTGTGAACGATTGCCACTTCCTCTGCAACATAACTGATCATCTCAGGCTCAATGCCATAACCCTGACCGCCCATCAGTGCTTCACCACTGAGTTTGATCAGGATTCTGTCAAATACAGGTCTCCGGGTCACGGATCTATTCTCCTAACTGAAAACGGACAAAACGTTTAATCTGGATATTCTCACCAATGGTGGCAATGGTTTCCGTTACCAGGTCTGCGATGGTCTTTTTAGGATCCCGGATATAGGGCTGGCTGAGCAGGCAGGAGTCCTTGTAGAACTTCTGGACCTGACCCTCCACGATCTTATCGACAATGGCTTCGGGTTTCCCCTGCTCCAGTGCCTGGGCACGATAGATCTCCCGTTCCCGGCTTACAACCTCTTCGGGAATATCTTCGGGATTGAGTCCTGCAGGATTAGCAGCGGCCACGTGCATGGCAACATTTTTTGCAAACTCGATAAAACCGTCTGTCTTAGCCACAAAGTCAGACTCACAGTTGATTTCAACCATGACCCCCAGCTTGCTGCCGGCATGAATATATGAGTAGATGACGCCCTCTGAAGTTGCCCTGCCGGCCCTTTTCTGGGCCTTGGCAAGACCCTTTTTCCTTAACAGGTCGACAGCCTTTTCCAGATCACCGTTGGTATCTGCAAGGGCTCTCTTGCAATCCATCATTCCGGAGCCTGTCTTATCTCTCAGCTCTTTAACCATTGCTGCTGTAATATCAGCCATTTCATATACTCCTTATTCGTTCTCTTCCGTTAGCTCAACCGGCGCTGCTTTTCTTCTGATCTTTTCCACAACCGGGCCATCAGTTCCATCTGAAAGTACTGTTCTCTCAACGCCTTCGGCAGACATGGCTTCAAAACCCTCATCCATATCACCCTTGTCCATTCCAGCCTGACGTTTCTCTTCGAAACGCTGTTTTCCCTCAATGCAGGCATCCGCGATTTTAGAGGCAAACAAACGGATGGACCTTATGGCATCATCATTACCCGGAACAACATAGTCGATATCGTCGGGATCACAGTTGGTGTCACAGATGGCAATAATGGGGATACCCAGACGTTTGCCTTCACTCACGGCAATGGCTTCATTTTTCGGATCAATGATGAAAATGGCTCCGGGAAGTGATTTCATGGTATTTATACCACCGATGCAGGCTTCCAGCTTGGTCTTTTCCTTGGCCATTTTCACGCGCTCTTTTTTGGGATACTCCTCAATGCTCCCGTCGTTCTCAATGGCATTCAGGTGATCCAGCCTGCTGATGTTTTTCTTGATAGTCTGGAAATTGGTCAGCATGCCTCCCAGCCACCGGTTCTGGACGTAGAACTCTTCTGCACGGTTGGCTTCTTCATAGATGGATTCCCTGGCCTGTTTCTTTGTTCCGACAAACAGGACGCTTTTCCCCTGGGCTGCTGTTTCAACAATAAAATCATAGGCGGTCCTGAACATCTTCACAGTCTGCTGCAAGTCAACAATATAAATACCGTTGCGTGCTCCAAAAATATACTTCTTCATCTTGGGGTTCCAGCGACGTGTCTGATGTCCGAAATGGACACCTGCTTCGAGAAGCTCTCTCATGGAAATGTAAGACATTGTTTACTCCTTGTGTTTCAAACGGTTGGTCCACCATTTTCATCACCCCGGACACCTACTCCTTAAAAAAAGAAGCACCGGGCATCCGGTCAGAAAATGTGAGTGATTATTACGTTTTTAACGTTTAATGAAAGCGTTCAGAATTGCGACAACCGCAATCCATAAATCCAAACTTATATATCAAATAGCCCTTGTATTGGCAATCTTTTTTTTCAGGACAGCAACACGGTAATGGCCGGAAAAGTCCTTGAGAAACTCCACGGGCTCATAGCCTCCGCACTGCCTTACCAGATCCGAAACGCCATTCTTCTGGTCAAAACCCATCTCCAGCATCATCACTGCACCGGGCATCATATGGTCACAGGCGCTACAAACGATCTGGCGTATGCAGTCCAGCCCGCCGGGCCCGCCATCCAGGGCAAGCCTTGGCTCATAAAGAATCTCGGGCTCCAGCCCATTGATATCCGCTGATGGAATGTAGGGAGGGTTGGACACCACCAGATCGAAATACATCCCCTTTTTAAAAGCGGAAAACCAGGAGCCTGCCAGGAAATGAACGGACGGCACCCCCGGGTTCTTTCTAAGGTTTGCCATTGCCACCCGGATGGCGGCCAAGGACAGGTCCGTGGCATACCAGTCGATACCGGCATGGGCAAGGGCGCGGGACAGGGACAGGATCACGGCACCGGATCCAACGCCTAATTCCAAAACCTTGAGACGCCCTGTGCCCACCTTCCCGGCCAGGACACCCAGGGCTGCTTCAACCAGGGTTTCCGTATCGGGCCTTGGGATGAGAACATCCGGTGTGACATCCAGTTCCAGCTCCCAGAATCCTTTTGTGCCTGTAATATAGGCCACGGGTTCCCGCCGGACCCGCCGGGCCACCAGAGCCCTGTATGCGGCAAGCTCCCCCGGGTTCAGGGGCCGGTCAAACTGCAGATACAGATCCAGGCGTTCAAGACCGAGGCAATGACACAGAAGCATCTCAGCCGTCAGCCGCGGACTGTCAATGGCGTGGGATTGAAAATAGGACTGGGTCCAGGCAAGAAGGCTCAGGACCGTCCACTGCCTGACCGGTTTCTCGGAGTCCATCCGGTTAAGCGGTTTCCTTGATAGCCTGGGCCTGATGAAAGGCTGTCAGCTCATCGATAATATCCTGGATATTCCCTTCCATGATACTCTCAAGCCTGTACAGAGTCAGGCCAATACGATGGTCGGTCATGCGGCCCTGGGGGAAATTGTAGGTTCTGATCCGTCCGCTGCGATCACCCGTACCCACCTGGCCTTTCCTGTCGGCGGCACGTTTTTCTTCCTGTTCCCGGACCATGGCATCCAGGATGCGGGCCTTGAGAACTTTCAGGGCCTGGATCTTGTTTTTTATCTGGGATTTCTCATCCTGACAGGTGGCAACAATGCCCGTGGGGAGATGGGTCACCCGCACAGCTGAGTCTGTGGTATTGACCGACTGTCCGCCAGGTCCCGAGGACCGGAAAACATCCACCTTGATATCGTTTGGGTCCAGTTCCAATTCCACATCCTCGGCCTCGGGAAGAACAGCAACCGTTACCGCCGATGTGTGAACCCGACCCTGGGCCTCTGTTGCAGGGACTCTCTGGACCCTGTGGGTACCGCTTTCGTACTTGAATGCGCTGAACACGCCTTTGCCGCGGACCATGGAGATAATTTCCTTGAACCCCCCTGAGCTGGAGGGGTTGGCGTCAATCACTTCCACAACCCAATTCCTTGATTCGGTATACCGGGAATACATGCGAAACAGATCACCGGCAAACAGACCTGCCTCCTCGCCGCCGGTGCCTGCCCTGATTTCAAGAATGATGTTCTTGTCATCCCGGGGGTCCCTTGGAACCAGGGCGAGTTTCAGCTCATGCTCCTGCTCCTCGATCCGGACCTCCAGAGAAATGATCTCCTCCTTGGCCATATCCCGGATATCAGGATCCGGATCTCTTAGCATGGCCTTGGCCTCGGCAAGCTCTTTGTGGGAAGCCTCATACTCAAGGAAAATGGTGACCACCTTGTTTATTTCACCGTGCTCCCTCAGGTATTTCTGGTATTTGACCTGGTCACCGATAACCGCAGGATCACTCAGAAGCTGTTCAAGCTTTGTATACCGCTCTTTGATGCCTTGTAGTTTTGTTATCATATCCCTGGAAACTCAAAAGGGGATACCAGGCATTATACCTGCCCGGCTCCCCCTGATATTGACCGTGTCAGCGTCTATTTTTTTGAAGCAGCAACCGCATCGAATCCAGCGTATTTTTTCCTGAACCGGTCCACCCTTCCTGCAGTGTCCACCAGTTTCTGCTTTCCGGTAAAGAACGGATGGCATGCGGAACAGATTTCCACCTTGATATTCTCTTTGGTGGAACCAACCTCAAATGAATTGCCGCAGGCGCAAGATGCCGTTGTTATCTTGAATTCCGGATGAATATCCTTTTTCATGTGTATAACTCCTTAGTTTATCCCTTTGTTTTCAAACCTGTTACGAGTTCATCGAATTAAGAAATTCTATATTATCCTCTGTTCCGTTCATTTTTTCAAGCAAAAACGACATACTGTCAACAGAATTTAGATTTGAAAGCAGCTTTCTGAGAATCCACACCCGGTTTAGGGTCATGGGATCCAGAAGCAGTTCCTCTTTACGGGTGCCTGATTTATTCATATCGATTGCGGGGAAAATACGCCGGTCAGACAGTTTCCGGTCAAGAACCAGCTCCATGTTACCCGTTCCCTTGAACTCCTCGAAGATGACCTCGTCCATGCGGCTGCCAGTGTCGATCAATGCCGTCGCAATAATGGTGAGACTCCCGCCGTCCTCTATATTCCGGGCAGCACCGAAAAAACGTTTGGGCCGGTCCAGGGCATTGGAGTCCACACCGCCGGACAAAATCTTGCCTGACGGTGGCATGACGGAGTTATAGGCCCTGGCAAGGCGGGTAATACTGTCCAGCAGAATGACAACGTCATGTTTCTGCTCTACCAGACGTTTGGCCTTTTCAATGACCATTTCGGCCACCTGAACATGGCGCTCCGCAGGTTCGTCAAACGTAGAACTGATAACCTCGGCCTTGACGGAACGGGCCATGTCGGTCACCTCCTCTGGCCGCTCGTCGATGAGAAGGATCATGGGAACGATGTGCTCGTGCCCGGCAATCATGGCATTGGCAATATTTTTCAGCAGCATTGTCTTACCGGTACGGGGCGGGGAAACGATCAGTCCGCGCTGGCCGAACCCAATGGGGGTCATCATGTCGATAACACGGATAGAATAGTTATCCGGCTTTGCCACAAGGTTCATCTTCCGTTCAGGATACAGGGGGATCAGATTATCAAACAGAATAGTTTCCGCTGCAAGTTCAGGATTCTCGTAGTTGACTGCCTCGACCTTAAGCAGGGCAAAGTAGCGCTCCGAATCCTTTGGCTGACGGACCTGGCCGGAAATGGTATCACCGGTTCTCAGATTGAACCGGCGGATCTGGGACGGAGAGACATAGATATCATCGGGTCCAGGCAGATAATTGTAGTCGGGCGCTCTCAAAAAACCGAAACCGTCGGGCAGGATTTCCAGTGTTCCCTCCCCGTAAATCTGACCGCTTTCCTCAATGGCTGCCTGGAGCAGGGCAAAAATCAATTCCTGCTTTTTGACCCCCCCCAGCCCCCGTATGTTGTACTTTTTGGCAAGCTCGGTCAGCTCACTGATCTTCATCCGTTTCAGTTCTTCAAGATTCATGGAAATAAACTCCGTAAAATAGGTAATTCATGGTGTGATTCATACTGTTTCAGACGGGACAATACAAACAGAAGAGCACCTTCTTTGTTGAATTGAATAATACGCTTGAAATGCTATTGCGGTAACACATGAAAAACCAGACTGGCAGGCGGCTGCCGTAACGGTCTGGTTTTTTTGAGGACATGTAGACCTGTTTTGATAGACTAAACCAATTCTATAATGGTGTCAAGCAAAGAGTTGCAATTAAACCCGATAATAGTCATCAATTTCAGGAGACCATCACCACCCAAAGGACGTACCTTGAGAATATTATCGGTTTTCAGCACAGCAAAGCTTGACATTCAGCATCCACTTTTATACTTAGAGTAACTGCATGATGTTGCGCATACCCTATTGAACAACAATGGAGAGCTAACCTCTCCTTAAAAAGGGCATAACCGGAATTAACCATCAGAAAAGGAGTTTTTCCATGAACATCATTTTTTTTGGACCTAACGGAAGCGGCAAGGGAACCCAGGGCTCTATTTTAAAGGACAAATATAATATCGCCCATATCGAATCTGGAGCCATTTTTCGTGACAACATCAAGGGCGGCACCGAACTTGGGAAAAAAGCCAAGGCCTACATCGATAAAGGCGACCTTGTCCCGGATGAAATCACCATTCCCATGATCCTTGACAGACTCAAAAAAGACGACTGCGCCAAAGGCTGGCTGCTGGATGGATTCCCCAGGAATAAAGTCCAGGCTGAAAAATTGGACGCATCCCTGAAAAAGGAAGGCATGAAGCTTGACGTTGTCATCGAGATGATTCTTGACCGCCAGATAGCCAAAGACAGGATCATGGGTCGCCGGCTGTGTGAAAAAGACAACAACCACCCCAACAACATCTTCATCGATGCCATCAAACCCAATGGCGACAAGTGCCGGGTCTGTGGCGGAGCACTGACCAAGAGAGCCGACGACCAGGACGAGACAGCCATCGACAAACGGCACTCCATCTACTACAACTCCGTTGACGGAACCCTGGCCTCGGCCTATTACTTCCGGGATATTGCCAAAAAAGACAGCAAGATCAAATACATTACCCTTGAGGGTAAAAACGCCCTTCCAGACGTTACCAAGGAACTGGTTTCAAAATTGTAGAATTGCAGGAGACCATCATTTTTCTCTTGATCAAAGCCATCGACTCTGGTATTGTCATAAGGTTAGAAAAATAAACCATTCCAACCAGCGGATGGGCAAGAAAGGGGCGATATAGTTGAAGGAAATCACGGTCAAGGTCATTGATAATGATGTTGAAAGGGCCATGAAGATTCTGAAGAAAAAAATTCAGAACGACGGGCTTTTCAAACGTCTCAAGCTCAAAAAACATTTTGAAAAGCCGAGTCAGTACAGACGGCGTAAGATGAGAGAAGCGATGAGACGGCAACGCATTGCTTCATCTCGAAGAAGCTAGATATAAGCTGTCCCCAATACCGAAAACCCGGCAGATAACGGTTTCCTTATCTGCTGGGTTTTTATCATTTATAAACCCGGCAGGACCTCAGCCATGAACTCAATCACTTACAGCGAATGCCTGGCACAGATGTTCAGCCGTGGCCGCTTCGGCATCAAACTCGGACTGGATACCATTTCTGGCATTCTAAAAAATCTCGGAAATCCCGAATCTGGTTTCAGGACCGTCCACATCGCCGGAACCAACGGCAAGGGTTCCATTGCATCGTATATGGCCTCAGTGCTCAAGGCCTCGGGTAAGTCTGTAGGCCTTTATACCTCACCCCATCTGATCCGGTTCAACGAGCGTTTTGTTATTAATGGCCAGGAGGTTTCCGATAACGAGATCATGGAAGCATTCCTTGCGGTCGACAAGGCGGATACGGGAGAAAGAAAGGCGACTTTCTTTGAGCTGGCTACGGCCATGGGGTTTTACCTGTTTGCAAAGAGGCGTGTGGAGTGGGCTGTCATTGAAACCGGGATGGGAGGCAGGCTTGATGCCACCAACATTATCAGGCCGGAGGCCTGTATCATCTCCAATATTTCCATGGAGCATTCGGATTATCTGGGAGACACCCTGGAAAAGATAGCCATTGAAAAGGGTGGCATCATCAAGAAAAAAACCCCGGTCGTAACCGGGGACAGCCAGGCCATTGTCTTCCATGCCCTGAAAAAGATTGCCGAACGGGAAGAAGCCAGGCTTTATCTTTACAAACGCCATTTCATTTCAAGGCGATACCCAGGTGAAAGCCGGTTCGACTATGACGGCATTTCCCACCGGTGGCCCGGCATTGAACTTTCCCTTCCCGGAAATCACCAAATCGATAACGCAGCCGTTGCCCTGGCTGCCCTTGAGCTCATCTCCTCGGACATGGCCAAAAAGCCTTACAGCCCGATTCTTACGGAAACAATTGTCCGCCAGGGCATGCAGTCCACCCGATGGGCAGGACGCCTGGAGCACATCCTGGAAAAACCGCTGGTCATCCTGGACGGGGCCCACAACCTCCATGCAGCTGAAAATCTGGCAAAACACCTCAAGGAGACAACCCGCGGAAAACGCCTGACACTCATCCTCGGCATCCTGAGCGACAAGCCCTTTGAAGCCATGCTGGGATTTCTCGCCCCCCTGGCTGATCGGATCGTGTTTACCCGGGCGGCCATAGACCGGAGTCTTGACCCAGAGGTTCTCCTGGCAGCTGCAAGACCTTTGAGTCAGGCATCCATGACCGTTATCGAAAACGTGGGAGATGCTGTTGTATCCACCCTGAATTCAAGCCCTGAAACCGATGTAATCTGCATTGCCGGCTCCCTTTATGTGGTGGGCGAGGCCAGGGAAAAAATTCTTACAGATATCAAACCTGGCCTTGACATTGCAGGCCATTAAGGATAATTAATCGTCCATGCGCCCGTAGCCCAGTGGATAAGGCGTCAGCCTCCGAAGCTGAAGATCGCTGGTTCGATTCCAGCCGGGCGCACCATCTTTTTTCCCTATGACCACCCCATTGAAAATAGGACTCATCAGTTACCGGAGCAATCCCCATTGTGGCGGTCAGGGTGTGTACGTCCGGAACCTGACCCGGGCACTGACCGACCTGGGCCACAGGGTTGAGGTCATTGCCGGGCCACCGGATCCTCTCCTGGACGATCCGTCATGTCTCACACCCCTCAGGACCCTGGATCTTTACAACCCGGAAGACCTGTTCAGGACCCCTGAACTCCATGAACTCAAGGATCCGGTCAATTTAATCGAATGGCTGGGTGTCTCAACCATGGGCTTCCCGGAACCATTTACCTTTGGTATGCGCGTAAAACGCTACCTGGCAGGCAAGACAGACCGGTACGACATCATCCATGACAACCAGTCCCTGTCCTATGGCCTTCTTGCCCTGGCCCGACACCTGCCTGTAACGGCAACCATCCATCATCCCATGACCGTGGACCGAAGAATCGCTGTCCGGAGCACCCGGAACTTTTTCAGGAAGGTCCAGCAACTCCGCTGGTACTCCTTCATCGGCATGCAGAAGTACGTTGCCAGGCGGCTCCCTGCTCTGATCACGGTATCGGACTTTTCAAAAAAAGATATAGCCGCCGAGTTCTCCATCCCTGAGAACCGGTTTGTCACCATACCCAACGGCATTGACACCCAGCTGTTCAGGCCCCTTTCCACCGTGCGCCGGGAAACGGGCAGGATCATTGTGACCAACAGTGCGGACACCCCCCTGAAGGGATTGTATTACCTGCTCCATGCGGTGAAAAAGATTTCAGAGCGCCGGGCCATACGCCTGGTGGTCATTGGCAGTCCCAAAAAAAAGGGGCCCATTGAAAAGTTGATCAAACACCTTGATCTGTACAATCACGTGGAGTTTACCGGAAGGGTTGACGACCAGAGGTTCATCCATGAATACGCCCGGGCCAGTATCGCAGTCATCCCTTCGGTTTACGAAGGTTTCGGCCTGCCCGTGGGTGAGGCCATGGCCTGCAGGATTCCGGTCATCTGCACCACCGGGGGAGCCCTGCCAGAAGTTGCAGGCAACGCTGCGAAACTGGTTCCCCCGGCAGACAGCAAGGCGCTGGAGCGGGCCATCCTGGAACTGTTCGATGATCCGGCCGAAAGGGACAGGCTGGCACAGGCCGGTTACAACCGGGTCATGCAGGAATTCACTTGGGAGGTTACGGCCCGGAAAACCGTTCAAGCGTACCGGGACATCATCCATGCTTACCGTTGATTTCAACTACCTGGACCTGAAACCCGGCCAGCGCATCCTGGATATCGGCTGCGGTGAAGGGCGGCACACGGCAGGGGCTTGTGACCAGAGCAAGGTATTCTGCGTGGGCGCAGATATGAACCCGGATGATCTTGTCACCTCACGGAAAAGACTGGAGCTTCATACCCGGCTGTCCGGCTCCATGGCCGCCTGGGCCCTGGCTGCCGCAGACATCACAGGCCTCCCCTTTGCAGACAGCAGCTTTGACACCTTAATCTGCTCGGAAGTCCTTGAGCACATTCCCCATGACGCCATGGCCATGGCTGAACTGAACCGGGTACTGAAACCCGGCGGATGTCTTGCCGTGAGTGTTCCCAGGCAATGGCCGGAATCGATCTGCTGGTGCCTTTCCAGCGATTATGGCAATGTCCCTCCGGGGCACATCCGAATCTACAGGAAAAAACAACTTATTCGGCAGTTTACAGATTTTGGATTCAGCCTCACCCGGGTCCACTACGCCCACAGCCTGCACGCACCCTACTGGTGGCTTAAATGCCTTGTGGGTCTGGACAATACCCGGTCCGTCGTCGTTAATGCCTACCACCGGTTCCTGGTGTGGGACATGATGAAAAAACCACGAATAACCCGAATCATGGACCGTATCCTGAATCCCATACTGGGCAAGAGCGTGGTCCTCTACTTCACTAAACCCGTCCCCTGACAATAATGATGTCGCAACAGCATGGTATTCCTGGGGGGCACGAACCTGCCATACCAGATCCTGAGGGGTCAGCGGCGCTTTAGAACCCCAAGTGTTCCGGTCATATCCAGGGGCTCGTAATGTCCTGATCCCAGGGCTGCCTCGTACACCTGCCTGGGGGCCTGACCGCCCTGCTGCGGATCAAAAAAGATATCGTGGATCACAAGGAAACCCCGGGGCAGGATGTGGCGGGCCCAGGTCTCATAATCGTTGAATGCCGCCTCCGCTGTGTGTCCGCCGTCGATGAACACCATGGCCAGGGGCGTCTGCCAGAGACGCCCTGCCGTCACGGACCCGGACACGATGGGAACAACCGTATCCAAGAGATCAAACCGCTCCAGGGTATCGCGGAACAGGGGGAAGGTATCCACCCTGCCCCGGACCTCATCCAGAAGATCAGGGTCAAAATACTCCTGGCCCGGCTGTTGTTCTTCGGATCCTTGATGATGGTCGATGGAAAACAGAACACCGCTCTTTTCTTTGCAGGCCATACCGATTATATAGGCTGATTTCCCGCAGTAGCTCCCGATTTCCAGGCAGGGACCCAGTCCAGCCGCTTCCCGGGCAACCCCGAACAGCCTCCTGGCCTCATGCTCAGCCATGAATCCCTTGATATTCAGGCAAGCCTCCATGTCAATTATCGTCATAATCCCTTACCAGGACCTCCCGAGGCTTGGATCCGTCCGATGGTCCGATGATCCCCTGGATCTCCATCATTTCGATGATTCTGGCTGCCCTGTTGTAACCGATCCTCAGGTGACGCTGAACGCTGGAAATGGAGGCTTGACGTGTGCGTGTCACAAGGGCTACAGCCTCGTCGTACTTTTCATCATATTCGGATTCATCGGGTGCGGCAGGCCCGTCCTCTGCCTTCTCCGTGATATCCTCCAGGTAATCGGGCTGTTGCTGACGTTTCAGGAAATCGGTTACCCGTGCGATCTCTGCCTCAGAGATATAGGCCCCCTGAATCCTCTGGAGACGTCCGGTTCCAGGGGGAAGAAACAACATGTCGCCGTTGCCCAGGAGTCTTTCGGATCCGTTGCTGTCCAGAATGGTCCTGGAATCAATCCGTGAGGATACCTGGAAGGAAATCCGGGTCGGAAAATTGGCCTTGATGACACCGGTCAAAACGTCCACCGACGGTCTCTGGGTCGCCAGGATCAGATGGATACCTGCGGCCCGGGCCATTTGGGCTAGACGGATCAGGGCTGATTCCACATCCCGTGAGGCCACCATCATAAGATCGGCGAACTCATCCACCACCACCACAATATAGGGGAGCTTCGCCGGAGGATCTCCTGGCTCATCGTCAGGGTCTTGGGAGCCGGCAGTGCTCAGGGCATCCCTTTCGATCATCTCGTTGTACTGCAGGATATTACGGACCCCGCTCTCGGCCAGGAGTTCATACCGCCGCTCCATTTCCCTCACACCCCAAAACAGTGCATTGGTAGCCTTTTTCATGTCCGTCACCACCGGTGAGATCAGGTGGGGAATCCCGTCATACACCGAGAGTTCAATGCGTTTGGGATCGATCATGATGAATTTTACCTCATCGGGGGTGGACTTATACAGCAGACTGATGATCATGGAGTTCAATCCCACACTCTTCCCGGTTCCTGTGGCACCGGCAATAAGCAGATGGGGCATGACATCCAGAGGGGCAGTGACCGGAGCACCCAGGATATCCTTTCCCAGGGCAAGGGTCAGCTTGGATGTGGCTTCAATAAACATGGTTGAGCAGAGCAGTTCCCTGAGCAGGACCATTTCCCGTTTGTCGTTGGGGATCTCAACTCCGACCACATCCTTTCCGGGAATGGGGGCCACGATGCGGATGCTCAGTGCCCTGAGGGCCAGGGCCAGATCATCGGTGAGGTTGACAATCTTGCTGATTTTAACGCCGGGTGCGGGCCGGTATTCAAAGGTGGTAATCACAGGCCCCGGCTGAATTTCAACCACCTCGCCCACAATGCCGAAATCGTTCAATTTCTGGGTCAACACCTCCCCTTTCTCCCGCAGCAGGTCAATATTGATGCTGCTTTTGCTCCTTTTCTTATCATTGAGCAGGGACAGGGGCGGAAGAACAAATCCGGTCCGGTCCCGGATATCATCCATGACCGGTTCGAAAATCCGGGAAGGTTCACTCGAAAGTATTGGGGTGACAACAGGGGGCGGTGCTCCTCCCTGCCGGGCCGCAGGTTCTGCGGCGGCAACCGGAGGATCGGGCGGGACAGTCTCCTTCTTTGCTACAGCGGGCTGGGGGGAGAGTACAATTTCTTTGAGCTTTTCCTTCCTCTGCTCCTGCCAGTTCTTTACCCCGTTTGCGATCACAGATGCCGTTTGAACACCTGCAGTTTCAGCTTTTCGGGTAAGGGCCCTGCCCCCGGATACAAACCCCTGTTTCAGTATCAGGAAGAATGTGATGATGGAGATGCCAGTGGACAGTACCAGCCCAACGCAGAACAAAAGAACCAGGACAATGACTGTACCGGCTGGATTCGTATACCTGAGAAGGAATACTTTCAGTGGCATGCCTATAAATCCGCCCGATGAAAACAGACGGCCTCCCAAGACAAACTGATCCTGAATCAGAGCCAGAAGACTGCCCGTGGAAACAATGAGGAGCAGGCCTCCCCACAGGGTCAGCAGCATGATCCGGGACGGACGCCCCTTGAGATACCAGACGGAGCACAGGACCAGAAGAACCGGTACCCAGAACGCTCCCAGGCCGAAAAGCCCCACCAAAATGCCGGAAAGATGGGCACCCACAAGGCCGAACAGGTTCTGGATTCCATGCTGGCTTGAAAAAACGTGATTGTTGATGGACGGATCCGCAGGACTGTAGGAATATAGGCTTAGGGATGTGAGAACCACAAGAAAAAACAGGAATAGCCCGGTCAGCTCTTTTCTCATACTTCAATAATGATGGGCAGGATTACAGGCCGCCGCCTTATGGTAAAGAAAAAATACTGTTTAAGTGCTTTCTGGAGCCGGGTCCGGATCTGGTCCACCCTGGACTCGGAACCAATCTCGATATCCTCGACGATCTCAAGGATAACACACTGGGCATCGTCAACCAGGTGCCCTGTTTCAGCCCCGAACACAAACCCCTTGGAAATCAGCTCAGGACCATAAAGAACAATGCCGGTTTCCTCATCAATGATCATGCACACCACAACCAGACCGTCTTCAGAGAGATTCCGCCTTTCCTTGAGAACGCTGCGCCCCACATCGCCGATGCCCTTGCCGTCAATGAGAACCCTCCCGGTCTCCACAACCCCGGCAATACGACCGCCGGTCTCGTCGAATGCGATGATCTTGCCGTTCTCGGCAAGGATCACATGCTCCCGGGGGATACCGAGTTTTTCCGCCAGCCTGGCATGGATGACAAGGTGCCGGTATTCGCCATGGATAGGGATAAAATATTTGGGTTTTGTCAGGTTGATCATGAGCTTGAGCTCTTCCTGGCAGGCATGCCCGGAGACGTGGACCTGGGCCACCTTGTCATAGACGACATCCGCCCCCCTCCGGTAGAGATTGTTGATAATATTGGAAATGGCCTTGCCGTTTCCGGGTATGGATTTGGAGGACAGAATAACGCTGTCCCCCTTTTTGATATTGATCTGCTTGTGAAAACCTGTTGCCATCCTGGACAGGGCTGACATGGGTTCACCCTGGCTCCCGGTGGTGATGATGAGGACCCGGTTGTCCGGACAGGTTGCAACCTCACGGACATCCATGGCCATTCCTGCAGGGACCGTCAGATATCCCAATTCCTTTGCGACAGCCACGGTCTGTTCGATGCTGCGCCCGTTAAAAACCACCCTGCGGTTATTTTTCAGGGCGATCTCAATGATCTGTTTGATTCTGAAGACATTGGAGGCGAACAGAGCGATGATGACACGGCCTTCACTCTTTGCAACAATCTTTCCCAGGGCTTCGCCCACCTTCTGGTCGGATGCCGTATATCCCTCCTGCTCCACATTGGTGGAGTCCGAGAACAGGGCAAGGACTCCCTCCTGACCATACCTGGCAAAGGTTGAAATATCGGTTACATTGGTCTCTTCAAAACAGTGGTTTATCCTGAAGTCCCCGGTGTGGATAATAACCCCTACCGGCGTTCTTATGGCAAGGCCTACCCCGTCTGCGGTACTGTGACTGACTCTGATGAACTCAATCTCAAAGGACCCCAGGGTCAGTTTTTCCAAGGGATGTACAAGGATTAGCTGGGCAGCGTTCATGAGGTCGAATTCAGCCAGCTTGGCACGAACGATGCTCAGTGTGAACGGGGTGCCGTAGACCGGTATTGAAATATCCTTGAGAAGGTAGGCAAGGGCACCGATATGGTCTTCATGGGCATGGGTAAGCACAATGCCTTTGACCCGGTCCCTGTTTTCCCGGATATATTCCATCTCCGGGATAACGATATCCACACCCAGCATATAATCTTCGGGAAACATGAGTCCGGCATCAATAATAAAGATGGTGTCATCGTACTCAATCACCATCATGTTGAGCCCTATCTCCCCCAGGCCTCCCAGAGGTATAATTTTCAGCATCGGTAAGGGCTCCTGCAAGTCAGATGGTTATTCCAAGGATCTCGAGCATGGCGTCCATGGTATCCATGATCCACTCCCGCTGCTTGCGGGTTGCATAGGCCATACAATCGCATTTGATACGGCCCCTGATTCTGACCAGCAGTTCACAGGACAGGAACCGCTCATCCAGTTCAAGGGCAAACACATGGGGACTGCAACCCGTGTGCTCCCTTTGAAGCGGTGTCAGAATTTCCGGATCAATTTTAAACCAGTAGATATTGCCCAGGACTGCAGGCCCATGGTGTTCATCCAGGTATGCCTTGAGTTTCTGGTGGTCACCGGGCCGCAGGCCGTCGATCAGGTATTGTTTCATAACTCTAAACAATACCACAGCCGGCTTTCAATATGCAACCTGTATTTGTCCGGCGTCCTGGAAAACATAAGGCCGGTATAGGACGGCCCAGAAAATAGTAAGATTTTCCTTGTGTATCTTTTCAATTCACTCTATAAGAAATGGTATTTACCGACAGGGTAAACACTGATCTGATATCAATTATGGATGGTCGATAGTTGAATGGGCCATCGAATTAATGCAAACAATGCAAATAGAAATTAGGAGGTTTTATGTCAACATTAGTATTTGGTCACAAGAATCCGGATACAGATTCTATCTGTGCAGCCATTGCCTTGGCTGACCTTAAAAAGAAACTGGGTGAAGACACTGTTGCCGCAGCCCAGGGAGACCTGACTCCTGAAACAAAATTTGTTCTTGGAAAATTCGGTGTTGCAGCCCCCCAGGTTGTAAAGTCCTACGCCGGAAAGAGCGTTTACCTTGTTGACCATTCCGACCTGGCCCAGAGCCCGGATGATCTTGGAAAGGCCAACATTCTCGGTATCGTAGATCACCACAAACTCGGTGATGTTACAACCCAGCAGCCCCTTGAATGCTGGATCCAGCCCGTTGGCTGCACCTGCACCGTCATCAAATCCATGTACAACTACAAAAAAGTTGAGATCCCCAAGAACATAGCCGGAATCATGCTGTGCGCCATCCTCAGCGACACTGTTATTTTCAAATCAGCAACCTGCACAGATGCTGACAAGAAAGCCTGCGCCGACCTGGCAGAGATTGCCGGCGTCAAAGACATGGCCGCCCTGGGCATGGATATGTTCAAGGTTAAATCAGCCGTTGACGGAACGCCTGTTCGTGAGCTAGTGCTCCGCGACTACAAGGACTTTGACATGAGCGGCAAAAAAGTCGGAATCGGCCAGTTGGAAGTTGTTGACCTGTCAATTCTTGACAAGGTAAAAGCCGATCTTGCCAAAGACATCATTGCCATGAAAAAAGAAGGTAGCCGCCACAGCGTATTCCTCCTGCTTACCGATATCATGAAAGAAGGATCTGAAGTCCTCATCGCATCCGATGATGAATCTATTATAGAAAAAGCTTTTGGTGTAAAACCCCAGGGCGGAAAAGCCTGGCTTGAGGGCGTCATGAGCCGTAAAAAACAGGTTGTTCCCAAGCTTGAAAAAGCCTTTGCCTGATACTGACATCGTTTAAAACAAAGGGCACGGAAACCGCTGGTTTCCGTGCCCTTTGTTTTTCAATATGATTCTTCCGGCCTTGACTGCCGGCGTCGTTGGAACTTGGATTCCGGCCGGGAACCTGACGGGGACTACCGGTACCTGAGGTCGAAAACAGCGTTGATCTTCTCGGACAGCATGGCAATATCAAAGGGTTTCTGGATAAAATCATCAAAGCCCTTTTCCCGGATGGTCTCAAAATCATCCTGGCGGCTGTAACCGCTGGAGAGCAGAACCTTTGCTCCAGGCTTGATGGTCCGGATCTGGGCTACGGTTTCAAAACCATTCATTTCAGGCATGATCATATCCACGATCACAAGATCAAAGGATTCCTCCCCTGTCTTCAGAATATGAACCGCTTCCGTTCCGCTTTTCACCGATCTGACGCAATATCCCAGGCTTTTGAGCATTTCGGAACATACATCAATGGTTCCAGGTTCATCATCGACCAGCAACACGGTCCCTTTACCGTGGATGATGGTTTCACTGGATTTGGCTTTTACAGCGCAACAAACGGACTTGGATTCCTGGGCCGGCAGATAAAAGGAAAAGGAACTGCCTTCCCCTTTCTTACTCAGGACCCGGAATGTCCCACCATGACTTTTTACAATCCCGTAGGCCGTTGCCAATCCGATTCCGGTCCCGCCCCCCATGGCTTTGGTTGTAAAAAACGGATCAAATATCCGATCCATGGTCTCACGGTCCATACCGATGCCCGTGTCCACCACGGAAATCTTGACGTAGGGTCCCGCTTTTTCAAGTCCCAGCTCCTCGATCTTTGACTGGGAGATCATGACGTTTTCTGTCTTGATGTAGATATTCCCACCTGCGGGCATGGCCTGCCAGGCATTCACAAACAGGTTCAGCAGAACCTGTTTGATCTGCCCCTCATCCCCCTGGGCACTCCACAGGTCCTTCTGAAGATTGTGCCGGATAGAGAGTTCTTTCTTGGTTCGGCCGAACATCTTGGAAGACATTTTCAGGATGTAATTGATGTTGATCATGTGCTGCTTTTTATCGGTCTTCTGGGCGAAACCAAGGAGCTGACGTGTCATTTCAGAACCGTTCTGAACGTATTCATCCACGTTGGCCAGTTTTTTATATTCCGGCGAATCCGGCGGCAAGGTCCGTTTTACCAGGGAGGTATAGCCCTGTATTCCCATGAGGATATTGTTGAAATCATGGGCAATACCTCCGGCAAGGGTCCCCAGGGCCTCCATTTTCTGGGACTGCCTGAGCTGGTCCTCCAGGTTTATCCTCTCAGTAACATCCCTGGCCACTCCATAGGTTCCAGAAAAATTTTCACCGTGCCCATTCTCGCAGGTCAGGTATATGCCGGTGGCCTTGAGCTCAACATAGACAAAACCATTGTAAAGATCGGAGGCATCAAACCTGTCCTTTGATTTCTTCAAACGGAGCTTAAGGGTTGATCGGGCTTCGGATTCGGGCAGCTTCGTATTGAACATCCCTTCTGCCCTGCCCAAATCATCCGGATGGATGATTTCAGCGTACCGCTGTCCGATAAGATATTCTTTTGTGTAACCGAGAACTTTTTCAAATTCATCGTTAACAAAGTTGAAGCACCCATGGGAATCCAGTGTGTAGATAAGATCGGGTGAATTGTTCACCATATAACTGTATCTTTTTTCTGAAATATCCAGGCGGGACAGGACAGCCCTGTTTTCATCGATCAGCCTTTTCTGGGCAAGTCCGTTTTTGACTGTGGCGACAAGTTCAGCATATTCAAATGGCTTTTTCAAAAAATCCCAGGCACCCTGTTTCAGCGCCCGGACTGCAGACTCCACCGTCGCATACCCGGTAACCATTATCACCATGGCTTCCGGGTCCCTGACCAAAATGCCAGCCATAACC
Source organism: Pseudomonadota bacterium (assembly GCA_043806875.1). Lineage (GTDB taxonomy): Bacteria > Desulfobacterota > Desulfobacteria > Desulfobacterales > Desulfobacteraceae > JAZDGN01. The sequence goes on along the minus strand of JAZDGN010000049.1, from coordinate 80,043 downwards.
TCGAACCCGTCCATGTCGGGCATGCTGATATCAAGAAGAACCAGGTCAAACCGCATCTGGCGATAATGGGCCAAAGCTTCCCGACCGTTGGAGGCCAACGTTACGGCAAATCCTTCCCGCTTCAGAAAAAAGCCAATGCTTTCAAGGATTCTTGATTCGTCATCAACGACAAGAACCTGTTCCGACCCCATGTGGTCTCCCGAAATCTTACAAATTGTTTCCATCTGACGATAGTTATCAGATTTATGCTTCAACACTTTCCCCGTCGCCAACCTTGGCACGTTCATAACAGATCAGTCCGCACCGAAGGCACCGATTCGCCTCATTTCTGGCAGCCTCTTCACTGAACCCCTTAAAGAGCTCTTCGGTTCCCCTGTTTCTCAGGACGGCGGCCGGCATGATGTTTCTGGGAGAGATCTGGACCCCTTCCAGGTGATTCACACCCTGCAGGATGGACTGCTTTGTTATCAAGTTTGACGGGTACGTGCCGAAAATGCCGTACATGATGTTGTGGACTGAGGCTGCTGCTTTTCGCCCCCCATTAATGGCACTCACGGCAGCACTGTAACCGGTCAGGGGGTCTCCTTTGGACAAAAGCCCATGTTCACGACTGTTGACGGGTTCCTTGTAGATTTCAATGCCTTCCCATCGCAGGGTCGTCTTCGGGGCTTGGGCAACAGCATCGCCGCTATCCAGGTTCTCCGAACGGATAAATACCAGTTCAGGGTAACATCCTGAAGCAATGAACAGGGTATCAGCTTCCACCAGATGCTTGATCCCGGTATCCAGTTCCGTATACTCAATGTGGGTCAGACGCTCCTCTTCGCCATAAAGTCTGGTAATACCTGTGTTGTATATTACTGATGCCCCGTCCTTCCTGATTTTTTCCATGGTATCGGCATCATAGGATGAATTTTCCGGGGCTTTCCTGGAGATTACAATAACGGTTTCAGCGCCGAGATCACGGCACCTGCGGACCGCTTTGGGAACCATGACACCGCCACCTGCGATGACAACCCTCTGGCCGCATGGAATTTTGTGGCCCTTTTCCAGATCGGTCCGAAGCAGATCGATGAGCAGGTAACTCCCTGGGAACACGTTGGCGACCTCGGCAACATCACCCCTTGCCAGCCGCGAATCCCAGCCGCCCGTTGCCGTAAACACCGCATCATACCCCTGCCTGAGCAGATCCGGCAGGGTAAAATCCTTGCCAGCCTTGGCACTGGTACGCGTTTTTACCCCCATTTCCAGGATACCTTCAATGTCCCAATCCAGAACATGCTGGGGCAGTCTTTCCTCGGGGATGGCTACCCGGAGCAGTCCGCCAAGAATCGGGGTTGCCTCAAATACCGTTGGTTCGTGGCCCAGGCGGGCAGAAAAGAAAGCTGCGGAAAGCCCTTCCACACCACCGCCGATCACGGCTATCCTCTTTCCTGTTCCAGGTGCCTTGTAGGGAAGCACCCGTTTCCCCATGGTCATTTCAATATCACACACAAACCGTTTCAAGTGGTTGATGGCTACCGGTGAATCCACAAACTGCCTCCGGCATTCCATCTCACATAATGCCGGGCAGATGCGCCCGATGACTGTAGGGAAAGGGTTTCTTTCCTTGATAACCTGCACAGCCCCTTCATAGTCGCCGCCCCGGATCCGGCTGATATATTCCCGGATATTGATACCTGTGGGACAGGCCCGCTGGCAGGGAGTGACGCACTCATTCTCGGTGTATTCACTGATTATCCTTCGGGTCACGGAACTGAGACGGATAATGTTTTTGGGGCAGGCCCGCTCACAGGCGCCGCATCCTGTACAGCGGGATTGATCCACCTTGGGAAGGCCGTCGTTCCCCATGGACAGGGCACCGAACTTACAGGCTGCAACGCAGGTCCCAAGACCCAGGCACCCGATCTTGCAGACTTTCATTCCGCCTGACATAAGGGCTGCCGCCCTGCAGTCATTCACTCCGTCATATATATATTTGATATCCGCATCTTCTTTGCTGTAATGACAGCCGGGCAGAGCGAATTCAGGCTCCTTTTCACCAAGGGTCACACCCATGATGGCTGCGATGGCCACAGCCACGTCCGGACCTGCGGCAACACACGATCCCGGGGACGATTTGCCGGCTGCAATGGCCTGGGCATTGGGTGCACATCCCGGGAACCCGCACCCACCGCAGTTTGCTCCAGGAAGGGCTCCTTCGATGGCTTCGACAACGGGGTCGACATACACATAAAATATTTTTGAAGCAAAGGCCAGAACCCCACCGATTATTAGCCCCAGACTTCCCATCAATAACACAGATTCAAGCATTCTTCCCTCCCGGATATCCTTGTCGTTCAGGTTCAGTCTCTTCTTCCCCAGCGTTATAACCACCTGCAAAATAAAATGTCAACGATATCATTAAAATTTCAACACCCATCGCATTGACAATACAAAATTTATACTGTACCTATAGTGTGTTTTGTCACACTGATACAACTGCTAATGCAATCATATGAGGAAACCCATGGGAAAAGAAAACACTATCCGCATTGATGATAACCAGTTCCGCTTTGAACCCGGTGAAACCATACTGGAGGTCGCCCATCGAAACGACATCTTCATTCCCACCCTATGTCATCTCAAGGGCACCACTCCCACCGGAGCCTGTCGGATCTGTGTTGTTGAAGTCGAGGGAGCTCCCAATCTGGTTGCCTCCTGCGCTGCACCGGCAGTAAATGGCATGGTGGTATACACCGAATCCCAGGAAGTCATCAATGCACGCAGGACCATCATCAAACTCATGCTTTCCTCAGGCAACCATAACTGCGCCATCCGCGATTTTGACACCAAAGACTGGACCATGTTCCAGCTCAAAGTCCTGGAAGAGGATGGGGCCCAGGATCTGTGTCCGGTCTGGGGCGACTGCACCCTCCAGGATCTGGCCTACCGTTACCAGGTAAAGACCAGGGGCCTTCCCCTGTCCGAATGCAAATATCCCATGGAGAGGGTCAATCCTTTTATCATCCGGGACTTTTCCCGGTGCATCCTGTGCGGACGCTGCGTCCAGGCCTGCAGGGAAGTCCAGGTGAACAATGCCATCGACTTCGGATACCGGGGATCTGACACAAAAATCATTGCAGGAACGGATCTGCCCCTGAAAGACTCTGACTGCGTGTTCTGCGGTGAGTGCGTCGATGTCTGCCCCGTGGGGGCGCTGGTCACCGAAAGGTCAATGGACAAACAGCGCTTTGTCAAGACAAATAAGATAAAAACCACGTGCAGCTACTGCGGCGTGGGATGCCAGATCCTGCTCCATGTCCAGAACAACAAAATCGTGGAGGTTACCGGAGCCGGAGACATCCCCCCCAATCACGGTAGCCTGTGCGTCAAGGGACGGTTCGGATACGACTTTGTGGGCTCACCCAAACGACTGACATCCCCGCTCATCAAAAAAGACGGCAAGCTTCAGGGAGCCACCTGGGATGAGGCCCTGAACCTGGTCGCATCAAGGCTCTCGGCCATCAAGGAAACCCATGGCCCTGACAGCATCGGGGTCCTGACCTCGGCCAGGATAACCAACGAAGAGAACTACATCGCCCAGAAATTCACCCGTGCGGTGCTGAAGACAAACAATATAGACCATTGTGCCCGTCTCTGACATTCCTCCACCGTAGCCGGTCTGGCTGCAGCTTTTGGTAGCGGCGCAATGACAAACACCATCGCTGACATAGAAACAGCGGATGTTATCCTGGTTACCGGGTCCAATACAACGGAGAACCACCCGGTCCTGTCAACCTATGTCAAACGGGCGGCCCTCAAGGGAGCTAAACTCATCGTGGTCGATCCAAGGCGGATAAGACTGACCAACCATGCCGTAAAGTGGCTTCGCCCTGAACTGGGCACGGACATTGCCTGGATCAACGGTCTCATGCATGTAATCATCAAGGAAGGCCTCCACAACACCACCTTTATCCAAAACCGGACTGAGGGGTTCGATCATCTCAAGACTGCTGTTGAATCCTATACCCCCGAACATGTTTCGTCCGTCACCGGCATCCCGGTCCAGGAGATCATCGAAACAGCCCGGCTCTTTGCCAAGGCCCAAAAGGGGAGTATCCTCTACTGCATGGGTATCACCCAGCACACCACGGGCACTGACAACGTAAAATCCCTGGCCAACCTCTCCATGCTGTGCGGATTCCTGGGGATCCCGGGAGGCGGAGTCAACCCCCTGAGGGGTCAGAACAACGTACAGGGAGCCTGTGACATGGGTGGTCTTCCCAACGTGTTCACGGCCTACCAGAAGGTCGATGATGACGCAACCCGGTCGAGGTATGAAACCGCCTGGGACGTCACCGGCCTGTCCCCCAAGCCCGGCCTGGCCGTGACCGCCATGATCGAAAAGGCCCTGGAGGGGGAGCTCAAGTCCCTGTACATTATCGGAGAGAATCCCCTGTTGTCGGATCCGGACCTGAACCATGCAGAGAAAGCCTTTGCCAAACTTGATTTCCTGGTGGTCCAGGACATTTTTCTCACAGAGACCGCAAAACTGGCCGATGTGGTCCTGCCGGCATTCTGCTTTGCTGAAAAAAACGGCACTTTCTCCAATACGGAACGTAGGGTCCAGAGAGTCAGGAAAGCTGTCGAAGCTCCGGGTTTTGCACGGGAAGACTGGAAGATCATCTGTGATGTTGCAAGCCGCATGGGGTATCCCATGAGCTACCCCGACAGTGAAGCCATTTTCAACGAAATCACCCGGGTCACACCGTCCTACGCCGGAATCACCTGGGACAGGATCAATGATGTGGGCATACACTGGCCATGCCCGACAAAGGACCATCCTGGAACGCCCATTCTTCATACCGCCCAGTTCACCCGGGGGAAAGGCTTGTTCCATGCCATTGACCACAGGCCCCCTGCGGAACTCCCGGACAAGGAATACCCGTTCCTTCTGACAACCGGAAGGGTGCTGTACCATTACCACACAGGCACCATGACCATGAAGAGCAAAGGGCTGAACACCCTTGCTCCAGAGTGCTTTGTGGAAATTTCTTCCAATGACGCAGCGAGCCTGGGCCTGGGAAATGGTGATATCGTGGATGTCAAATCCCGCAGGGGAGGCATCCAGGCCAAGCTCCAGATTTCAACCAAGGCTGTTGACGGTACGCTGTTCATCCCGTTCCACTATGCTGCTGCTGCCGCAAACCGCCTGACCAATGCCAAACTGGATCCCGTGGCCAAGATACCTGAGTTCAAGGTCTGCGCCATTAAAATTCAGAAAGCTGCCTGACAGCCATTCAATCATCAGGTCTGCCCTGAACACTCCGGGCAGACCGGGTGAAGCCAAAGCCATAAGGCAATATATCCTTGCCCTGCCATTCAGGACTTTAGATCCATGATCCCGGCATCTCGACAACCCATGACCGTCACCCCTCCCGGGCCGCCGTGGCCCAGGACTGTCCCCCCATGGATTATCCTGACGGTTCTTCTGTTCTTGTCACCAGCAGGGGTCATGTCCCAGGAGTCGAATCCCTGGACACACAGCTTCTATTTTGAAAACGACCTGTTCTGCGGAACAGACAGCAATTATACCAATGGTGCCAAGTACTCCATCATATCACCGGATCTGTCACCATCCGCAGGAGTCAGCAGCGGGATACCCGAAAAAATTCTGGAATACATCCACCGACTGCCCTTTATTTCCAACACCCCTAAGGAAACGGCCCACAAAATTGAATTCTCCTTTGGCCAGAACATGTATACCCCAACCGACACATCCAGGAGCGATCTGATTCCAGACGACCGCCCTTACGCAGGATGGAGCTACCTGTCAACTTCCTATCACCGGAAAAGCCGATTAGAGAACAACCGATCCATTATGGATACAGTGGAAATCCAGTTGGGCATGGTGGGCTCTGCCTCCCATGCCGAGGAAACCCAGAAACGGGTTCATGAACTCAGACACCTGGACATTCCCCAGGGATGGGACCACCAGCTCGCCAATGAACCGGGTATTGTCCTGGCCTTTGAGCGCAAATGGCTGACTCACCCCACCCTTGCCAACAGAACCCTGGGGTATGACGCCATTACCCACGCCGGATTTGCGGTGGGCAATGTGTCCACCTACGCCAACACCGGAATGGAGGTACGCCTGGGCTGGAACATCCCTGAGACCTTTGGAGTCTCCCTGATCCGCCCTGCAGGGAGCACCCGGATGGACACCCATGAAAAACCCGGCATCTACGCCATGGCTGCCCTGGATTCCCGCCTGGTAATCCGAGATATTTTTCTGGACGGAAACACCTTTACCGACAGTCATTCGGTCTCCAAAAAGCCGTTGACTGCAAGTGTTGCCTATGGACTGGCCTTTAACTATGGGCCGCTTATGATTACCCTGACCGAGATCAGGCAAAGCCGGACCTTTGACGAGCAGATAAAGCCCCACAGTTACGGAGCCCTATGCGCATCCTGGTTCTTTTCCTTTTAACAGCCTACGCTCCAAGCCCAGACCTTTACTTTTTCCATGACCATGGTAATCTTAATTCTCAACGGAATGGGATACAGTAAAAAACCATCGCCTGACCCGCAACGAACCACAGGAGAGTGATCAATGCCATTCAGAACGGAGACCGACACCATGGGAGAAGTCCGCGTTCCGGCATCTGCCTATTACGGAGCGCAGACCCAGAGGGCTGTGGACAACTTTCCCATCAGCCGCCTCAGGTTTCCTGCATCCTTTATCCACTCCCTTGCACTGGTTAAACACTGTGCCGCCCTGGTCAACAAACGACTGGGAACCCTCACCCCGGAAATTGCCGACGCCATTGCCCAGGCCGCATCAGAGGTCATGGCCGGGAAAATGGCCGACCAGTTCGTGGTGGATGTTTTTCAGACCGGTTCCGGGACCTCCAAAAACATGAATATGAACGAGGTTCTGGCCTCCAGAGCCAATGAAATCCTTACCGGAAAGCGCCACGGAAAAAAACCGGTTCATCCTAACGACCACGTAAATACGGGACAATCCAGCAATGACGTTATCCCATCTGTGCTTCACATCACCGCGATGGTTCTGATCAGAACCCGTCTCATACCAGGCCTTGATAACCTTGAGAAAACCCTATCTGGTAAAGCTGGAGAGTTCCGCGATGTCACTAAAATCGGGAGAACTCATCTCCAGGACGCGGTTCCCATGACCCTGGGCCAGGAGTTTTCCGGATATGCCAGACAGATCCGGCTGGGAATAGAACGTCTTCAGAGCATAGAGCCCAGGCTCTGTGAACTCGCCCTGGGTGGTACCGCCGTAGGCAACGGTCTGAATGCTAATCCTGAATTTGCTTCCCGGGTCATCCGTGCCGTTTCTGAAAAAACCGGGATCGGATTCACAGAGGCGGAAAACCATTTTGAAGCCCAGGCTGCCCAGGATGCAGCCGTGGAAACCAGCGGCGCACTCAAGACACTGGCCGTGAGCCTGATAAAGATCGCCAATGACATACGCTGGCTGGCCTCTGGACCCAGGTGCGGACTTGGTGAGGTGACCATCCCATCCCTGCAGCCCGGCTCTTCCATCATGCCCGGCAAGGTCAATCCCGTAATTCCCGAAGCAGTCATCCAGGTTGCAGCCCAGGTCATCGGAAACGATGCCGCCATTACCCTGGGAGGTCTTTCCGGGAATTTCGAACTGAACGTCATGCTTCCGGTAATTATCCACAATCTTCTGGAGTCCATCACCCTGTTGTCCTCAGCCGCCTCGGTGTTTGCTGAAAAATGTATCACCGGCATAACCGCAAACCAAGAGAAATGCAAAGGGAACATCCAGCAGAGTCTGGCCCTTGCAACCAATCTGATACCCAACATCGGCTATGACAGGGCTGCCGCCGTAGCAAAGCAGGCCTATGCCACGGGAAAAACCATCAAAGAGGTCGCTCTGGAGGAAAACCTGCTGCCCCGGGAAATCCTGGACAAAATCCTGTAATACTGGAACCAGAACACACATATCTTCCCGGCCCCCTGGACGGGATCCTTTAAATATGGATGGAAGACGGCCTTGCCGAAGAAAAGCCTTTCCCCATTGGGCATGCCTGTCAGCTGCCCAATCAATTGCCCCCCCCTCTCCCGGGACAAAGGCGCCGGCGGAATTTCCTCTTTCTTTTTGTTGCCGGCATCAAGCAGTAGCCACTGCCTCGGAAGACATGCCGTTTTACCGGCCGGTGTCAAAAACCCCAGGCTTATCAGAGCGGGATCTGTCCCTGCGGGGCATGCCGATATGCCAGCCAACCCGGAAAATTCGGAACAGGAGGCCCGATGACCTGTCTTTCTGTCGGAACGTTTAGGGCAGAGGCGGTTAAGCATTTTACCGGGACGGGCGTTAAGAACCCCAGGCTGCTTGAGGACCCACCGGACCGCAGTTCCTGGGGTTTAGCCCGGCTCGGCAAAATGTCAGCCGGCGCCCTTGTTCCGAAGGGAGGCAGGTCATCGGGCCGGGTTAAAGCCAATATTGTCCTGCTGGACAGACCATGGATCTGGGTACCCGACAAAGGGTAAGCCAACGCCCTTGCCCCGAAGGGAGGCAAGTCATCATGGCCCTGCCCTGCCCCCTTGCTCTTTGAAGTCGAGTGTGATAACAGGGTCAGAGACTGTATTGAATTGAATTGAATTGAATTGAATTGAATTGAATTGAATTGAATTGAATTGAATTGAATTGATTAACATCCCTTCCGGGGCAGGGCCCGCCTGCTGTTGCAAGGCTGTCGGCCTAGGTTCCGGGTAAGGAGATCCATGAAAGCTTTGTTGATTGTAGCCCACGGCTCCCGGAGGCCGGCATCCAACGATGAAATAAAATACCTGGCATCTGACGTTGCCAATCTGGCAGGGAAAAAGTTTGACCTTGTCAGCCATGCTTTCATCCAGTTTACAACCCCGCTTCTAAGCGATGAGATCGATGCCCTTGTCAACCAGGGTGCGACCGATATCATAATATTTCCCTACTTCATCGCCTCGGGCAGCCATGTGGTCCAGGATATCCCGGAAGGTGTCCAAGGGGCGCGGGAGAAACATCCCGGAATAGCAGTCACGATTCTGCCCCATCTGGGGCAATCCAGGGGCATAAAGCAACTGATCCTTGATGAAGTCAACCGTTGAGATGAACTTAACCGTTAAGGGGCCGAGTGATAATGAAACAAAAGGCAACAGACCTATTGAAAAAAATCAGCTACATTGAGGCTGACATAGAAATCCAGAAGCAGATACTGTTTTCCATCCCATCCAATGAAACAGAGGAAATGCGCAAACGGCTTGAAGTCATCGCTGAAAAAAAGGGGATGATCCAGACCTTGAGAGAATCCATCAAAGAGGTAGATCCTGAAGCCCACGAACGCATTCTGTTGTTTGAAACCGCTGTGACCCGTTTTAAAAAACTGGCGGTCGGCAAGCGGTTCGTATCCGTAACCACTCTGGCAGAGTCCAACCCGTGTTCCATCACACTTTCCAAGGACCGGACCATAGACTGCCTGGTAAAGGCCCTGGATGAGGATGGTAACTGGACGGTTTTTTCCCTTGACGGAGATGTCCACGAATTCAAGAAGGAAGACATTATTTCTGACTGAGAGAACAAGCCTCCCGGAATCAATCCCGGGGAATCTGCCCATGGGCGTTCAGGCGGCGCAGAATCTGTCTGAAATCCCCAGGAAGCGGTGCCCGGAAATGGACCTGCTCCGCTAACCACGGATGGATAAACCCCAGTTTCCAGGAATGGAGCATCTGACGGCCAACCAGCTTTTCAAGGTGGAATGCAGGGTTGGTTCTGCTGTTCACCCTGTTTTTAAATCCATAGACACTATCCCCCAGAAGGGGCGTTCCCATGGCCCGGAAATGGACCCGGATCTGGTGGGTCCGTCCGGTCTTCAGCTCGACCTCAACCAGGCTCGCGTTGTCAAACTGTTTCCTGAGCCGCCACAGGGTCTGGGCAGGCCTGCCACCGTCCGTGACAACAGCCATGCGTTTACGGTGCACCGGATGACGTCCTATGGGCAGAACAATCTCTCCCTGGTCACCGCCCAAGTCACCGGTGGCCAGGGCAAGATACCGTTTGGAGACCCTGCGTTCCTTGAACTCCTTCTGGAGAAATTCAAAGGAACTGTCAGTCCGGGCAATAACCATGACCCCGCTGGTATCCTTATCCAGACGGTGGACGATGCCGGCCCGGAACTGGGTTTCCCCCACGGTTTTCAGTTCCGGGAACCTGTGAAGAAGCGCATTGACAAGTGTTCCGGTTTCATTGCCCGGTGCCGGGTGAACCACCAGGCCCGGTGCCTTATTAATAATTATTATATGATCATCTTCAAACAGAATATCCAGAGCAATGGCCTGGGGCTCAACGACCATAATCCCAGGATCGGGCAGGATACCGGACACAACGTCCCCAGGTTTTACCCGGTAACCGGGTTTCCGTATCTGACCCGAAACCCGAATAATTCCGGACTTAACCGCCTCTGCAGTGCTGCTCCGGGACACACCGGCAACCATGATGGTAATAGCCTGGTCCAGGCGTTCCCCGGTCAAAGATTCGCTTATAACAAATTCAATATCCATGGGTATTCAACAGTCCTAAAAATGAAGAAACCGGAAGGCGTCCATGACGCCTGCCGGTTTCCAGTGCGGCCTTTTCGTGAAATGGTTAAGAAAACCTAATCAAATAATTTCTCGATCTCGATCATCATGGCTTCCTCATCCACGTCCTTCGCAGTGGAAAGCTCTTGGACCAAAAGACTTTGTGCAGTATCCAGAAGTTTCCGCTCGCCAAAGGAAAGATCCTTTTCCAACTTCAGCTGGAACAAATCCCGGAACACTTCGGCAACATCGTAGATGGACCCTGTCTTGATCTTGTCCATATACTCACGGTACCGCCGGTTCCAGGTCTGTTTGTCGGTATCCTGACCCTTGGCCTGCATGATCTTGTACACCTGGGGGATCTCAGCTGCCGGGATGACCTCCCTCAACCCTACCGATTCCACATTCGCCGTCGGGATCATGATCACCATGCCATTTTCAATGATTTTCATCATATAAAAATTCATGTTCTGACCATTGATCTCCTTGCTCTCAATGGATTCGATGCATCCCACCCCGTGGGCGGGATATACAGCCAGATCGCCTTTGGAAAATTCTTTGTGCTTCCCCTTCCGCGCTACTGTCTTTTTGCTTTTTTCCCCCATCGTTTACCACCAATCTTTTAAAATAATCGGTTAACAACACTATGGCCAGCATCCGAGAATATAGCACAGTTGAATATCCTAATCAAACATTAAAATTTAAATATGGGAAAAAATCGTTTGATCAATGTGTGTTATGCAGATTCATGGCCCTGATGATACCCTTGTCCAGTATAGTGGTACAGGCCTTTAGGGACTCCTTGGTGATACGTTTTATCTCGTCCGCTTCCTGGGAAGAAAACGTACCCAATACATGTCCTGTGACTCCTGCCTGGTCTTCCGGGCGCCCCACACCCACCCGGATGCGGACAAAATCCCTGGAGCCAAGAACATCAATCAGGGAACGGATACCATTATGGCCGCCGTGCCCCCGGTCCTTGACCAGAAGGATTCTTCCAAAGTCAAGATCGATGTCGTCGTGGATCACGACAATATTAGATATGGGAACTTTATAATATGCGGCCAGTTTCTGGATGGGAAAGCCGCTCCGGTTCATGAACGACTGGGGCTTGACCAGAACTACCTGGTTGGACAGGATAGTCCCCTTGCCGTACTCGGCATCGAAACGGGATCTATTGATGGGGATGGAATACTGGCGGGACAGTTCATCGACGGCAATGAACCCGATGTTGTGACGGGTCTGGGCATACCGGTCCCCCGGATTGCCCAGACCTGCTACCAGAAACAGCTGTTGATCAGGCATGACTTGCTTTCAGGCACCTTGGAAAAAGCTGTCAGCTTGCTGCAACCTCGTCTTCAACATCCTCCTCGTCCCGGGTCTTTTCAGATCCGGTTGTGGGCGGAACAACGGTGATGACAGTAAAGTTGACTTCATGGGGAATAGAAATAGCGTCCCCCAGATGAATATCATTCACATGGATCGCGTCACCGATTTCCAGCTCAGAGACATCAATGGCAATGGTCTCAGGCATGTCGGCGGGCCGGCATACGATGTCAAGCTCTCGCCTGATAATCTGAAGCAATCCTCCGGCTTTTGCTCCCTTGGCCAGGCCCACAGCCTCAACCGGAACGGTGATGGTGATCTTTTCGTCCATGTCGATTTCCTGGAAATCCGCGTGAAGATAAATTCGGTTAAAGGCATCCATCTGGACTTCCTTGAGCATAACCGTCCGGAACGGCCGGTCGTCACCGGCGATCTTCAGATTGATGAAAAGTCCCGACATGCCATGTTTGATGATAACCTTGTTGAGCTCGGGTGTGAATAAGGATAACTGTACAGGTTCTGTCTTTTTCCCGTAAAGGATAGCTGGCATGGCTTCCTTTCTCCGAAGGGTGCGTGCGGCACCCTTACCTTTGCCATGTCTGATTTCTGCGCTTAAATCGATAAGTTCCAAAATGTGTTCCTCCGTATCTGCAGGTCTCTGCAGGTGGTATATTTATGGTGTGTCTATACAAAAAGAGAATGTACCGAATCACCACGGTAGCTTCGGATAATTGCCTCACTGACAATCTTTGCGATGGAAAGTGTTTTGATTTTACTGCATTCCCGGGCGGCAGACGACAGCGGGATGGTATCCGTAATCAACAGGCTTTTCAGCTCGGATTTCTCGATACGTTCCACTGCCGGTCCCGACAGTACCGCGTGTGTGCAACAGGCGTGCACAGCTTTTGCACCCTGGGCCTTGATAACACCGGCAGCCTCTGCAAGCGTACCTGCGGTATCCACCATGTCATCCAGGATAATAGCTGTCTTGCCTTCAACATCACCGATCAAAGCCATGGCTTTGGCCTGGTTCGGGGCACTGCGGCGCTTGTCCACAATGGCCAGGCCGGCATCAAGCCTCTTGGCAAATGCCCTTGCCCTTTCAACGCCTCCGGCATCCGGGGAAACAATGGTAATCTCACCGGTGTAGCTTGTCCGGATATGATCAAGGATAACCGGCGCTGCATACAGGTTATCCACCGGAATATTGAAAAAACCCTGGATCTGACCGGCGTGGAGGTCCAGTGTAATAACCCGCTGAACACCGGTAGTCGTCAGGAGGTCTGCAACGACTTTGGCACTGATAGGAACCCGGGGGGCTACCTTTTTGTCCTGGCGTGAATAACCATAGTAGGGCAGGATTGCGGTAATGCGGCTGGCAGATGACCGCTTAAAGGCATCGATCATGAGAAGCAGTTCCATCAGGTTGTCATTGACCGGTGCACAGGTCGACTGGATGACAAAGACTTCCTTGCGTCTCACATTTTCATTGATCTCGACCTGGATCTCACCGTCGCTGAAGCGGGTCAGTTTTGATTTTCCCAGGGGCATGGCAAGGTAATCGGCAACCTTTTGTGCCAAGTCCGGATTGGAATTCCCTGAAAACAACGCAATTTCATTCATGGCAATCTCTTTTTAAACTGATTTTTGTTTGGTGCTGGCTGGGGCGAGAGGATTCGAACCTCTGAATGCAGGAATCAAAATCCTGTGTCTTACCGCTTGACGACGCCCCACCACAATAGACTACTTTTCACATTGGCCTTGCTTACAAACCGCTGCAAAGGAGGTCAGAAATAGTTGTTTGCCAGCCATTTCCCAGCCCTGCAACGCCATGAAAGCCAATTCTGCCTGGTCCTGCTCAGAAAAGAGAACAAAAAAAGATGAACCGCTTCCTGTCATCAATACTCCATCTGACAAAATACCGGTCATCTTCCGCTTAACTGATTCGATTTCAGGGTAGAGTCTGCATGCTGCTGTTTCGAGATCATTATGCAAAAGCCCCTTTACATCAAGCTCCCGGCCTTCTCCACACAAATTTAACAGAGGATTATTATTAGATTTTCCAATATTTGTCAATCCCAAATCCACATTTTTATAGACCAGGGCCGTGGAAGCTGCAATACCTGGGTACACCACCAGCACATGGTAAGGTCGCAGAGGACCGCACTCAGTAAGCTCTTCACCGATTCCCCTGGCCAGGGCCGGACCGCCGTGGATAAAAAAAGGAACGTCGGCACCCAAGGTCAGTCCCATGGACATCAGTTCATTCCTGGAAAAGGGATTTCCATTGATCCTGTTCAAGGCCTTGAGCACGCATGCCGCATTGGAACTTCCTCCGCCGAGCCCCGCCCCCACCGGTATGGTTTTATGGATCACGATATTGAGCCCCGGGAAAGGGTCCATTCCCGGATTCAAGGATCTCAACCGCTCCCGGAACAGGACTGCGGCCCGATGGACCAGATTAGAGGCGTCTTCAGGCACTCCGGGGTTATCGCACCGGACCCGTATCCCTTTGCCCCCCCCGACAGTCAAATCCAGCTCATCGTACAGGTCGATACAGGTCATCAGGGAACAAAGGGTGTGATACCCATCATCGCGTTTCCCTGTGACATATAGGAACAGATTGAGTTTTGCCGGGGAAAGAATACGGGTCATCAGCCTTTAGCCTTGACATAGGCAAGACGGATTTCATGGAGAAGGCTCTGGGTCAGATTTTCCTCTTCCGTATCCAGGTTACCCCTGGTTTTCTTCTGGAGCATATCAATCAGTTCTATGGTCTGTTTTGCCAGGGGAAGGTTCTTATCAATCTTTCCTGTTGCAGGGTCCGCCATTTCCCCCAGCTGAACCAGGGCAGAGGAGTACAGCGACACAATAAACGTCGAGAATGTAATGCCTGGCATACAGCATTTGGAGCCGGGCGATTCACACGAGCATTCCTCTTTTAAGATAAAACCTTTGTCTGTTGACATGGCTGCTGATCTCCTCAATCCACTTCAGTCTGCATAAAAATCCAATTTCTGAATATACCGCCGATACCGGCCATAATACCATTGGGGGCGCACCAGGGTCAATGCCCCGTGTCGGAATCCGGGGATCAGTCTCCCAGGGGCTCCAGGCGGATGATAATGTCCGCCACCGTAGTCCCCTCGCCTTCCTTGTGAACAAACAGGGGGTTGATGTCCAGTTCCCTGATGACCGGGTGGTGATCCACCAGGGCCCTGAGGCTCACCAGATTTTTCTCCAGGGCCTCGATATCTGACGGTGCTTCCCCCCGGAAACCGGCCAGAAGCGGATATCCCTTGACACCTTTAACCATCCTTCGTACCACATTCCTTCCCATGGGGGCCATGCGGAAAACAACGTCCTTGTAGATTTCCACAAAGATTCCGCCCAGACCGAACATAACCGCATGGCCGAATACCGGATTGCGGTTAACGCCAAGGATGACCTCGCGGCCGCCTTTAACCATCTGCTGAACCAGAACACCGTCAAGAACAGCATCTGGCCTGTATTTCCTGGCACTCTCCATGATGGCGTCAAAGGCAAGGCGCACCTCATCGGGTGTCTCAAGACCGATCTTCACCCCGCCGGCTTCTGTCTTATGCAGGATCTGGGGGGATACAACTTTCATGACCACCGGGAACCCCATGGTCTGGGCAACGACCACTGCCTGCTCTCTGTCTGTGGTCAACTCCATGTCCAGGGTCTTGAACCCGTAACATTTCAGTATCTCGTTGCCGTCCAGTTCCCCCAGGAGAGTTTTGCCCTGTTTCAGATACTGATCGATGATGGCCCCTGCCCTTTCCCGTTCATAGGTCAGATCATACTGGGGAAGAATACGCCTCGCCAGCCATTTTTTCCCCTGATACAATGCTCCCAGGGCCTTGGCAGCGCTTTCCGGGAACTGGTATACAGGCACATGATTCTTCTGCAGATGCTTTACCCCGTCGGACACGTCCACCACACCCATGAACGCACACACGATGGGCTTGATGGCTGCCCTCGCAATATTGACAATGGCCTCGGCAGTACCCATGACATCGGTCATGGACTGGGGGGTGAGAATGATGAGCACGCTGTCCACACCGGGATCGCTGAGAACCGTGGCCAGGGTGTTTTCATACCTGTCCCTGGCCGCATCCCCGATGACATCTACAGGATTGTGAAAATTGGCAGTGGAAGGAAGGTATTTCCGCAGTTCCTTGACGGTTTCGTCCGTGAACTTTGCCAGCTTGAGTCCTGAATGCTCACTCATGTCCGTGGCAATGATCCCAGGACCCCCAGCGTTGGTCACGATGGCTATCTTGTCCCCGGATGGAACCTTTTTGGAGGCAAAGGCCAGGGCATAGTCGAACAGTTCATCCACTGACCCGCACCGGATAATACCGGACTGGGCAAAAATAGCATCATACAGGGCATCGGAACCGGCCAGGGAACCAGTATGGGACGCAGCTGCCGCAGCACCTGCATCGGAGGTCCCGGACTTGATGGCAATAACCGGGGTTGGATTGGGTCCGCTGGTCATGGCCCTGACCTCTGTTATAAATTCTTCGGCGCTCCTGGAAAGTTCTTCCATGTAGATCATGACGACACTGGTATTTGGATCCTTGTGGTAATAGCGGAGCAGGTCCAGTTCATCCACATCGGCCTTGTTCCCGATGGAGATGAACTTGGAAAATCCAAAGCCCTTGTCGGCTGCGAAGTCCAGTACAGCCGTGCACAGGGCACCGCTCTGGGAGATAAAGGAGATATTTCCCGGAGCAGGCATCCGGTTGGAAAAGCTGGCATTCAGGGACACATCCGGGGACGGATTGATGACGCCCAGGCAGTTTGGCCCGACCAGCCGGATTCCCGCTTTCCTGCACATTTCCTGGATCTTCTTCTCGATCTCCAACCCCTCACCGCCCACCTCCCTGAAACCGGCCGATACGATGACAACCCCTTTTACTCCTTTGACAATACAATCTTCCACGGCCTTTAATGCCAACTTGGGCGGCAGGATGACCATGGCGAGATCGATGGGATCGGGAATAGCTGCAACGCTGGGATAGCATTTAACGCTCAGGATGGATTTCGCCGTCGGGTTAACCGGATAGATTGTTCCCTGGTATCCGCCATAAAGGATGTTGGCAAAAATGTCATGGCCTACCTTACCCTTCTGGCTAGAAGCGCCGATAACGGCAATGGATTCCGGGGCAAAGATTGCATCGAGCTTATCCATGGTGATCCTTATCAGTTTTTACCGTTGATTGTTGAAATCACAGTTTCCATCATGGAGTTGACGGCCTTTACTGCGGGAGAGTCATCCGGCAGGTCAATCAGTGACCGGCGCTCCATATCAAAATCCAGGAGGTTTTTGTCTTCAGGCAGGGTGCAAAGTATGGGAACTCCAATACGTTCGGCTTCGTCAACAAAGGCCTTACCCAGAGTCTCAGGCGCACGGTTCACAACAAGGCCGATGTGGTTAATACCCAGCTTCAGGTCTTTCAGCATCTCCTTGATACGCCCCACAGCCCTCAGGCCCCTGAGAGCATAGTCGGTAACCAGAAGAAGCATGTCTACCCGTCCGCTGGTCCGCCGGCTCAAATGTTCCATGCCGGCTTCATTATCCACAAGAAGATAGGAATAGTTTTTCTCCAGTTCATCGGTGAACCGGTTCAGAATGTTGTTGACCATGCAGTAACAGCCTTGTCCTTCCTGGCGTCCCATGACCAGCAGGTCAAAGGTTTTCTGCTCGATAAGCACCTGATTCATGAGCATCTCAAGATACACGATCTTATCCATCCCCGACGGAACACCCTGGGGATCCTTCATGAAATCCTCCCGGATGTCACCCACGGTCTTTTTGACATCCATGCCCAGGGTTTCTCCCAGGTTACTGTTGGGATCGGCATCCACAGCCAGCACCGGTGATATTCCCCTGGTTGTAAAATACCTGACAACCAATGCTCCAACCGTGGTTTTTCCAACCCCTCCCTTGCCGGCCAACGCTATAATTCTGCTCATGACAACTCCGTATCAGTTATTTTTTTCAATCAGTGACGTTTTTAAATTATCCCATAACAATAAAACACTTTCTGAAAAATGCAATGATCCAACCGGATATTTCAAACACCGGCATGCACCATGTACCAGGATTGCAATGCCTCCCGGACCGGGCAAAAAAAGTCCGGAGCGTACACCGGGGCCTGAGTCCAGACAAAAGGGCCGGAGAGCGGTATTTCACGCTGCCCCGGCCCTTCCTAAACCCTTTGATCAAAAGCGCCGGCGTCGGCGCCTGGTCAGAATGATCTTATTTGCCCGCAATGGCAATCTGGGCAGATCTCAAGGTATTTTTCATGAGCATGGCAATAGTCATGGGGCCAACGCCTCCCGGAACCGGTGTGATCTTGCCGGCAATCTCCTTGGCTTTTTCATAATCCACATCACCCTTGAGAATAGCCTTGCCGGTCTTCTCGTTCATGCCGACCCTGTTGACGCCGACATCAATGACCGTTGAACCCGGTTTAATCCATTCGGGCTTGACAAGATCAGGAACTCCGGCAGCAACAATGAGAATATCTGCCCGCTTACAGTGGGCTGCCAGATCCTTGGTCCGGGTGTGAACGATGGTAACCGTGCTGTTGGCACCCTTGCCCTTCTGGGCCATCATCATGGCAATGGGCTTGCCCACAATGTTGGAGCGTCCCACAACAACAACCTCAGCACCGGAGGTTTCCGTGCCGGAGCGGACAATCATCTCCTGGATACCGGCAGGGGTGCAGGGCAGAAAACGGACGACATCGCCGCCGATCATGAGCCTTCCCACATTGACCGGATGGAATGCATCCACGTCTTTATCCGGGTCTATGGCATTGAGGACCTTCTTGTCGTCGATGTGCTTGGGAAGGGGAAGCTGTACCAGGATGCCATGGATCTCGGGATCCTTATTGTACTTGTCAATGAGGGCCAGGAGATCGGCCTCTGAAATGGTGACCGGCTGGTTGTCCTGTACTTCCTTAAAGCCAACGCTCAACGCGGTTTTCACCTTAAGCGTCACATAGCTGATGGAGGCGGGGCTCTCGCCGACCAGTATGGTCACGAGGCCGGGTACTTTCCCGTATTTGGCCTTCATCGCGTCAACATCTGCCTTGACCTCTTCAAGAATTGCCTTGCGTATTTCGGTTCCGCTGATGATTTCTGCAGTCATTATATAGCTGTCTCCTTTCTGGACAGGCCCAGTTGTGTCCAGGGCCTGGGGATGTCATGGAAAAGGATGGAGCACCTGATGTTGTGCTCCATCCTCCTGGGTATCAAAAGGATACTATCCAATAAACCAGGACTAGAATACGCCCTGGACTTTTCCGGTCTCAACATCGACATCAACCCGTTTAAAGGCCGGGTTGGAGCTGGTGCCAGGCATGAGGCTGATGGCTCCTGCCACGGGTACGATAAAGCCTGCACCGCCATAGGTGAGAACTTCCCGAACCTTGAGCTTCCAGCCTGTGGGAACGCCCTTGAGCGCCGGGTTGTCGGACAGGGACAGATGGGTTTTTACCATGCACAGGCCCAGTTTGGAGAGAACCGGATCCTTCTGGATCCGGTCAAGGGCAGCCAGGGCTTCGTTGGAGTACTCAACACCGTCGGCACCGTAAACCTCCACGGCAACCTTGGCGATTCTGTCTTTTACCGGCATGTCAAGGTCATAGAGGAACTTGAATTCGGTTTTCTCGTCACAGGCTTCGACAACGGTCTTGGCAAACTCGATGGCGCCGTCGCCGCCCTTTTCCCAGTGACGGGAAAGTGCAACCTTTGCGCCTTCTGCTTCACACAGCTCACGAACCTTTGCGATCTCGGCGTCGGTGTCGGTGTAGAAGGCGTTAATGCAGACAACCGGGCTAATGCCGGCTTTTCTGACGTTACGGATGTGGTGGATCAGATTGGCGCAACCCTTGGCAACCCATTCAACATTCTCGGTCTTGTATTCAACAGGCATGGCCTTGCCGGGGACGGGAACCGGAGCACCGCCATGGCACTTCAGGGCACGGATGGTGGCGACGACTACGGCACAGTCTGGTTTCAGGCCGGAGAAACGGCATTTCAGGTTCCAGAATTTCTCAAACCCTATGTCAGCGCCGAATCCGGACTCGGTGACATGGTAGTCAGCCAGCTTCAGACCGATCCTGTCAGCAATGATGGAGCTCTGGCCGATGGCGATATTGGCAAAGGGGCCGGCATGAACTATGACCGGCTGGCCTTCCAGGGTCTGCATCAGGGAGGGATTCAGGGCATCAACCATCCATGCGGTCATGGCGCCGGCGACCTGGAGGTCTTCGGTGGTAACGGGTTTGCCCTTTTTGGTGTAGGCGACAACAATCTTACCCATACGTTCACGCATGTCCTTGAGATCCGTGGCAATGGCAAGGATGGCCATGACTTCTGAGGAAACGGCAATGCCGAACTTTGATTTCATCATGTAACCGTCGGTTTTTCCGTTAACGCCGTCAATACCGATGATGATGTTACGCAGGGACTGGCAGCAGAAGTCCATGATCCAGCCCATCTCAACCCTTGTGGGGTCGATGTCAATGCGTTTCATGCCGGAGAGGCGTTCAAGCTGTTCATCAGTGTAGTTTCTCTCGTGCTGCATACGGGAAGTCAAGGCAACCATGGCCAGGTTGTGGGCGTTCATGATGGCGTTGATGTCACCGGTAAACCCCAGTGAAAAGGGTGTCAGGGGAATGCACTGGGCCAGACCGCCACCGGCAGCAGAGCCCTTGATGTTCATGGTCGGTCCGCCGGAGGGCTGCCGGATGGCTGCGCAGACCCTTTTTCCGATCTTTCCAAGACCCTGAACAAGTCCCATGGACGATGTGGATTTTCCCTCTCCCAGCGGTGTGGGTGTAATTGCAGTGACGTCAATGTACTTTCCGTTCGGTTTGTCTTTCAGACGATTGAGGACTCTCCTGAAATCAATCTTGGCGATGTAGTGACCCTGGGGAAGAAGCTCTTCCTTGGTGAGCCCCAGCTTATCGCCGATCTCATAGATTGTCAGCATTGTTTTTTCCGCGTCTTCCGCAATTTCCCAGTCTGCATGTTTGGTTGGATCTAAAGCCATGGTTCACTCCTTTTTTTGGTTAAGGCTCTGGGGAAGAGCCGTTCAAGTATTAAAACTAAAAGAACCCATGATAAGAAAGAATACAAATTCATCGGAAATAATCTAATAATGAGGGTCTGCAGTCAAGTACTATTTAATCCTTTTCAGAAAAAATAGACCGATTTAGATCCATGGAATCGATAATCAACCAAATGGAAATAAATCACTGATAATCGCTAAACGCCATTCAGAATATTATAATATCGCATTGTTTTCGCTCAATTTTTCAGGACCTGTTTTTTTTAACCCCGCCTCCACATTTATTGATACTTCTATTGACAAATCGGGATGCGGGTTGTAATTGATTCAATGGTAGAAATTGAGGCCTAACCGTAAACCCGGAAAAGGTGGACCGAATTATTCAGATGAACAGGGCAGCAGAACCGTCATTTACCATAGCCATACCTGCTTCAACCACACCCAGTCAGGCACCTCGCCTGGAATCGAACTCTTTTTCATCAACGCCAGTAACTACTATGATCCGGTTTCCGCTAACGGTCATATCGATAATAATGAACCTGCAACCAATAACTATCAATCCATAAGGAGGTTAAAGTGGGATTTGACATTACGAAAGAATCCTATGCCGGCGGCATTAAAGGAATCACCATTGGCAAAGGTGACAATGCCATCACAGTCGGCGGTGAAACATGCTATCCTTTTTACCAGTTTGAAGGATCCATGCCCAACAAACCCGTCATAGCCATGGAAATCTGGGATATGGAACCTACAGACTGGCCGCAATCGGTCTTCACCCATTTTAAGGATGTTGCTGCAGATCCCGCAGCCTGGGCCAAGAAATGCGTTGACGAATTCGGTGCACAGATCATTGTTCTGCAGCTCAAGAGTACTGATCCCAACGACAAGGATGCCTCCCCCGAATCCGCAGCGGCAACCGTAAAAAAGGTTCTGGGAGCCATCAACGTCCCTCTTATTGTCTGGGGCTGCGCAAATCCTGCCAAGGACGGGGCTGTGCTTAAAAAAGTGGCAGAAGAATGCCAGGGCAGCAACCTGATCCTCGGGCCGGTTGAAGAAAAGAATTACAAGGGCATTGGCGCAGCTGCCATGGGCTACGGCCACAAGGTCATCTCCTCCTCTCCCATTGACGTCAACCTGGCAAAACAGATCAACATCCTGCTTGAAAACCTGGGTGTACCCCTGGATAGGGTCATTGTTGATCCCACCACCGGCGGACTGGGATACGGTCTTGAATACTCCTACTCGGTCATGGAGCGCCTGACCATGGCAGCCCTGACCCAGGGAGACGACAAACTTCAGCTTCCTCTTATCAATAATCTGGGCAACGAGGTCTGGAAATGCAAGGAAGCCAAGCAGACCGCAGCCGACGCACCGCTCCTGGGTGATCCTGAACGCCGTGGCATTCTCATGGAATCCGTCGGCGCTGTCGCCTACCTGATGGCCGGCTCTAACATACTTATCATGCGTCATCCGGAATCCATCAAACTGGTCAAGGCATTTATCGAACTGATCTCCTTTGGCGGTTCTGCCCTTGATGTTCCTGCCATCACCAAAAAGCTCGATGATGTGGACATTGATTTTGCAGCCCTTGCACCGGCTGTGGATCTGACCATCGAAGAAGAGAAAAAGGCCGCCGCTCCCGCAGCAAAACCCGCCGCTCCCGCCGCTGCAGCTGCTCCCGCAGCAAAACCCGCAGCCGCTCCTGCAGCCGCAAAACCTGCTGCTCCGGCAGCACCCGCAGCCGCTCCTGCTGCAGCACCGGCCGTAGATCCTGCAGCTGAAGCCAAGGCAAAAGCTGCCGCAGAAGCAAAAACAAAGGCCGATGCAGAAGCCAAAGCAAAAGCCGATGCAGAAGCCAAGGTAAAAACTGAAGCCGCGGCAAAAGCAAAAGCTGAAGCCGATGCCAAGGCAAAGGTGGAAGCGGAAAAGAAAGCCGCTGCCGACGCCGCTGCAAAACTTGAAGCCCAGGAACAGGCCCTCAGGGACAAACGCGCCCAGGAAATGGTCGCCCACAAGACCAAGGCAGCATCTGCAGCTGCTGTAACCATGACTGCTGCAGCGGTCCAGAAAACAGAGTTGGACAAACTTCTGGAAGGTCTCAACCGCATTCACAGAAGACATGTCGCATAAATGCCTTTCAAAAAAGAGCTTCTTTTTTGAAACTCGTTAACACAATAAGAGGAGGAACCTCTAATGGAAGTAGAAAAAGTAGAAAAAGCAGAGAAGGCGGCAAAACTTGCTGACCCCATAGAAGCATCCTATGAAGTATCCACACAGGAAATGATTGTCCGCGCCCAGAAACTGGGTGTTGAGACAATCTTTGATAGAGCAGTTGCCATGAAACCCTGCGCCATAGGCATCCAGGGCATCTGCTGTAAAAACTGCGCCATGGGTCCGTGCCGGCTCCCGCTGCCCAAGGACGGAATACAGGGCGAAGATACCCGCAAAGGCCTTTGCGGTGCAACCGCCAACACCATTGCAGCCAGGAACTTTGCCCGCATGGTTGCAGCCGGTGCTGCCGCCCATTCCGACCATGGCCGGTGCGTGGCTGAAGTTTTCATGGCTGCAGCAAAGAAAGAATCCGAAGCCTACAAGATCAAAGATATCGATAAGCTCCTGGCCGTAGCCCCCCACCTGGGCGTTGCTGTGACCGTTGAGGTTGACGGCGAGACCAAGGACAGGGACGTTGACGAGATCGCTCTGGAAGTTGCTGAAAAGGCCCTGAACGAATGGGGCAAATCCGAAGGCGAGCTGCTTTATCTTAAACGGGCACCCAAACCCCTGTATGATAAATGGGTGAAACAGGGTGTACTGCCCCGTAACATCGACCGGGAAATCGTTGAGATCATGCACCGTACACACATGGGCGTTGACCAGGATTACAAGAACCTGATCAAACAGTGCACCCGTGCCTCCCTGGCTGACGGATGGGGCGGATCCATGCTGGCCACAGACCTCCAGGATATCCTGTTCGGAACCCCGTACCCGCTTCAGTCAGAAGCAAACCTTGGCATCATGAAAAAAGACCATGTCAACATCATCGTCTATGGTCATGAGCCGGTCCTGTCCGAGGTGATCGTTGCTGTTGCCCAGTCCCAGGAAATGCTGGACTATGCCAAGACCAAGGGCGCAGCCGGCATTCAGCTGGGCGGCATCTGCTGCACGGCCAACGAAATGCTCCAGCGTCACGGCATTCCGACTGCAGGTAACTTCCTGCAGCAGGAGCTGGCCATCATAACAGGCGCCTGCGATGCCATGGTTGTTGACATCCAGTGCGTGATGCAGAACCTGGCCAATGTAGCAAAATGCTTCCACACCAAACTGATCACCACCCACCCCATTGCCCGGATGGAGCAGGAAAACGTCATCCACATCGAGTTCAACGAGCACTATGCACTGGAAGATGCCACCCGCATCGTGAAGCTGGCCATCGATAACTTCCAGAACCGCGGCTCCGATGTCATGATTCCCCACTACAAAGCCACCCAGATTGCAGGCTTTGGCGTGGAATCCATCAAGTATCACCTGGGCGGAACCTTCCGCGGCACCTATTACACCCTGAACGACAACATCATCAACGGCCGTATCCGGGGTATTGCCGGCGTCGTCGGCTGCAACAACGCCCGGTCGCGCCACAACGAAATTCACATCAAAGTTATCAAAGAACTGATCAAGAACGACGTTATTGTCCTGACCACGGGATGCGATGCCATCACCGCAGCCATCCACGGTCTCCTGACTCCGGAAGCCGCTGCAGTTCACTGCGGACCGGGCCTAGCCGAAGTCTGTGAAACCGTAGGTATCCCGCCGGTCCTGCACCTGGGATCCTGCGTTGACAACAGCCGTATCCTCCTGGCCGCCACGGAAGTTGTGGCTGCCGGTGGCCTTGGAACCGACATCTGCGACCTTCCGGCAGCAGGCAGCGCACCCGAGTGGATGAGTGAAAAGGCCATCTCCATCGGTCATTATTTTGTTTCCTCCGGTGTCTACACCGTATTCGGCGGTACCATACCGACCTTCGGAGCACCTGTTTTCCATGACTACATCTCCAAGGAACTGGAAGCGATTTACGGCGGCAAATGGGATGTTGAACCCGATCCCATCAAGCATGCCCACCTGATGATCGCCCACATTGACAAGAAACGGAAGGCCCTGGGCATTGACAAGGGCAGGGAACGCGTTCTCATGGACATGGCTGACCGCCAGAAACTGGGAGCTTAAGACCACAGGCAAAACCCAAGGTAATGGAATACTAATGATAAATCCTCAACGAAGGAGGAAGACATGTCAAAATTAATAGCATTTGCTGCTATTCAAGGCGGTTATAAAGTAGTTTCAGAGGTCGAGGGTCTGTACAGAAAGGCTCTGGAAACCCACAATGCAGATACAAAAGTTGAATTCCCCAACACGGGATACTTTCTTCCTGTTATCTATTCACTCACAGGGCTCAAAGTCAGAACCCTGGAAGATATCAAGAAACCCCTGGCCTTTGCCCGGGGACTCCTGCCCCCCCATGTGAAAAGCAAAAACCACCTCCCGTATCTCGGACCCCTCCTTGACGCCGGTATGGCCGGTATCCTGGCCTACGAGATCAAGGAAGCCATCCGGATCGTCAACCAGCCGGATTTCTACTACCCCCATGAAGATCCCGATCTCGAAGCCGGGAAAATCTGGACAGGACCGGCCGACGACACCATCCTGAGAAAGAGGGGCGTTGAATTTGTTGACGGTTCCGCACCCGGCTTTGCCGCTGTTGTCGGCGCCGCACCCACTCCGGAAATTGCAAAGATGATCGTGGAAGACTACCAGAGAAAGAGTCTCTACATTTTCTGCGCAGCCAACCACAACGGCAATACTGTTATTCAGCAGCTCATTGAAGCCGGCGTGCAGATCGGATGGAACACCCGCATCGTTCCCTTTGGCCCGGACATCTCTTCTGCCGTATTTGCCCTGGGTTTTGCCAACAGGGCAGCCATGGCCTTCGGAGGCGTTCAGCCCGGTGACTACAGAAAGATCCTCATGTACAACAAGGAAAGGGTATTTGCATTTGTCAACGCCCTGGGCGACATCGGGACCGAATGGGGTGTTGCTGCAGCCGGCTGCGTCAACTGGGGATTCCCCACCATCGCAGACACGGATATTCCCGAAGTTCTCCCGACGGGTATCTGCACCTACGAGCACGTTGTTACCAACGTTCCCCACAGTGAAATGTGCCAGCGCTCTATTGAGGTCAGAGGACTCAAGGTCAATGTTTCCAAGATCGACATCCCCTGCGCCTTTGGTCCTGCGTTCGAGGGTGAGCGCGTCCGCGGTGCCGATCTCTACGCACAGTGCGGCGGCGGCAAGACCCAGTGCACAGAGCTGGTAAAGATGGCCCCGATGAACGAAATCGAAGACGGTAAGGTCAACATTGTGGGACCGGATATCGCCGACATCAAAGAGGGCGGCACTTTCTCCCTGGGTATTTTCGTCCAGATAGCCGGCCGTGAATTCCAGACCGACTTCGAACCCATCATGGAACGTCAGATCCACCACCTGATCAACTACATCCAGGGCATCATGCACATCGGACAGCGGGATATCTCATGGATACGTATCAGTAAAGCAGCCATTGAAAAGGGCTTTACCCTGAAAGACATCGGCGTGGTTCTCCATGCAAAGTTCCATCAGGATTTCAAGAAGATCGTGGACAAAGTTCAGGTTACCCTGTTCACCAAGAAAGAGGATGTGGACAAGCTCACCGCAACGGCCCGGGCCGAGTACAAGACCCGCGACGAGCGCGTTGACAAGATGACCGACGAGGATGTTGAGACCTACTACTCCTGCACCCTGTGCCAGTCCTTTGCCCCCAGCCATGTGTGCAGCGTAAGCCCGGAACGTACGGGTCTGTGCGGCGCCTACAACTGGATGGACTGCAAGGCATCCTTTGAAATCAACCCTACCGGCCCCAACCAGCCCATCGAAAAAGGCGAATGCCTGGATCCCAAGCTGGGCCAGTGGAAAGGCGTCAATGACTTTGTTTACAAGGCATCCCGTGGTACTGTAACTCATTACAATTTCTACTCCATGGTTACCGACCCCATGACCACCTGCGGTTGCTGCGAGTGCATCGCTGCAACGCTGCCTGCCTGCAACGGAGTCATGACTGTAGGACGCGATTACGCCGGAGAAACCCCCTGCGGCATGAAGTTCACCACCCTGGCCGGCGTCATGGGCGGCGGCGCTTCCTCGCCGGGCTTTGTGGGTCATTCCAAGTTCAACATCACCCAGGGAAAATTCATTGCCGGTGACGGCGGACTCCTGAGAATGGTCTGGATGCCCAAAATGCTAAAAGAAGAGTTGAAAGACCGTATCATTGCCCGAGGCAAGATTATGGGCATTGACAATCTCTATGAAATGATCGCCGATGAAACCGTTGGCATTACCGAAGATGAGATCCTCCCCTTCCTCCAGGAAAAGGGACACCCTGCTCTGAAAATGGATCCGATCATCGGCTGATAAACATTACTAATTGATCAGGCCGGAGAACCGCACAAGCGGCTCCGGCCTGAACAACCTTTTTTTAAATATTGAAGAGGAGAGAACAATGGCATTAACCGGTATTCAGATATTCAAACTCCTGCCCAAGACCAACTGCAAGGAGTGCGGAGTCCCAACATGCCTTGCCTTTGCCATGAACCTGGCATCCGGAAAGGCTGAACTGGCCAGCTGCCCCTATGTTTCCGACGACTCACGAGAAAAACTGGCAGAAGCCTCGGCACCTCCCATCCGCCCTGTTCAGCTGGGTAAAGGCGTCCGTAAAGCAATGGCCGGCGGTGAAACCGTTCTGTATAGGCATGAAAAAACCTTTTTCAACCCCACGGTTCTGGCCGGTGTCATTTCATCAGACATCGATGCTGCAGCCCTGGACAAAAAGCTGAAAGTCATCAATGCGTTCCAGTATGAGCGCGTAGGCTTCAACCTGAGACCAGAACTCATCGTCGTCAAGGATGCAGGCAAGGGCAAGGATGCTTTTGCGGCAGTTGCCAAAAAAATTGCCGAAGAATCAGAGTTCAACCTGGTTCTCATGACCGAAGACATGGATGTCATGAAAGCCGGCATCCAGACAGCCGGTTTCAAACGTCCCCTGCTCTATGCTGCAACCGCTGCCAATGTCGATGCCATGGGCGCCCTGGCCAAGGAAAGCAACCTTCCCCTGGCTGTCAAGGCAGATTCCGTTGCCGCCCTGATCCCCCTTACCGAAAAACTGGTGGGCATGGGACTCAAGGATCTTGTCATCGATTCCGGTGCCAGGGAAATCAAACAGGCCCTGGAAGATCAGGTCGCCATCCGCCGCGCCGCCCTCAAGGCCGGTAACAAAGCACTGGGATTCCCGACCATTACCTTCCCCTGCCAGATGGCTTCCAATCTTGACATGGAAACCCTGATTGCAGCCATGTTTGTTGCCAAGTATGGCGGAATCGTTGTCCTGTCCGATCTGACCACGGAATCGCTCTTCCCGCTGCTCCTGGAACGCCTCAACATTTTCACCGATCCCCAGAGGCCCATGACCGTTACCGAAGGCATCTTTGAGATCAACAACCCCAATGAGAATTCCCCCATTGTCATCACAACCAACTTTGCCCTCACCTACTTCATCGTTTCCGGTGAAGTTGAGGCCAGCAAGGTCCCGACCTGGCTCCTTATCAAGGATTCCGAGGGTCTGTCAGTGCTCACTGCCTGGGCAGCCGGTAAATTCGGCGGTGATGATGTGGGCATGTTCGTGAAAAAATGCGGTATCATTGACAAGGTAAAAACCAGGGAGCTGATTATCCCGGGTTATGCAGCAGCCATTGCCGGCGACGTTGAAGAAGAACTCCCCGGCTGGACCATTACCGTAGGTCCCAGGGAAGCAGCCCATCTGCCGGCTTTCCTGAAAACAAAATAAACAGTCAGACCGAGGGGGGATCCGCCTTGCGGAACCCCTCTTTTCAACTGTTTCGACTATTGATTTAACAGTGGTAAAAACAAACTTATAAGGAAAAGAACCATGATACTTTTTGGAGAAAGCCTGAACGTTATCTCAAACGTTATTGGAAAGGTATTCAAAGAGCCAGACCCTTCAAAACGTAATCCCGAAGTCATCCAGAAAGAAGTTCTCGAGCAGAAAGAAAAGGGGATGGATTATATCGACATCAACCTGGGACCTGCCAAAAAATTCGGCACGGAACTCATGCCCTGGGTCTGCCAGGTAGTTCAGGAAGCAGTTCCTGGAATGCCGCTTCTTCTTGACACATCCAACATCGATGCCATTGAAGCCGGTCTGAAAGTTCTGAAACCGGCTGACAAACCCCATATTATCAACTCCATCATGGCCAGACCAGAACGCTATGAAAAGATGGTTCCCCTGGCAGTCAAGTACGATGCTGATTTTATCGCCCTCATGTGGGGCCCGGAAGGGCTTCCCAGGGACGAGAATGAACGCGCCGCCCTGGCTGTTGAACTGCTATACTATGCCAATGAAGCCGGTATCGCCAACGAGCGAATCTGGGTAGACGGCATCGTTACCCCGGTCAACATTCAGCAGCCCCAGGCCCTGAGCCTCATGGCTTTCCAGGGAATGCTCCAGGACATAGCCCCGGGCTGCATGAGCACCTGCGGTCTGTCCAACATCTCCAACGGGCCCCCAAGCAATCTCAGGCCCATCCTGAACCAGACCTACATGGTCATGCTCCAGAAACACGGAATGGCATCCGTCATTTCCGATCCCCTGGACACCCAGCTGACCGCCATCGCAAAAGGCAAACGCCAGGACATCGTGGATCTGATTTACGGCATCATGGACGGGAACCAACCCAATATGGCCAGCCTGACCAAAGAAATGCAGGATTATGCAAAAACCGTTAACGTCATCCTTGGCAACACCCTGTATTCAGATTCATGGCTTGATCTCTAAAACACCAGGCCATTGATTCCTTAAAACCCCGCGCTTGTGTTTTTGCAGGAGCGGGGTTTTTTTTGGGACCAAAAGAGCAATCCCGGGACCCCTCCTGATTTTAAACGCCTGAGGCTTGCAAACAACAGCCGCAGCCCTTGAAATCGCGCGTCAATGGTTTATTTTAACAGGTTGCAGGATATGGATCCGAATATATCATTGAAAGGATAAGCACGTGGACAATAGCCATACGAAAAACACCAATGACGTCTGGTATTATATTATCGTTCAGAACCCGGGCACCGGTGATGAGGAACTCATGGGATTTGAGGACACACATCAGGCACGAACTTTCATCCCTGTGTTCAACACCAAGGAAGAAGCCCAGCAATGCTTTTTGCTCATGCCCAAGGACATCATGAAAAACAAGTACGAGGTCCAGGCCATTATCCAGGAGGATGTTCTCGTGTATGCAAGGAAGCATGGCTTTTCGGTGTATCTCCTGGACGACAGGAGCACCATCCAAGGGCAAGTACTGTGACGGTATCCTGTGGGTCTGCCCTTGAACTTTTCAACACGTTACTACAGGAGAGACTATTTTGAGCTTAAAACTTGCAATCGGCGGCAAAGGCGGCGTTGGCAAAACAACCATTACGGCCCTTTTGGCACGGTGTATCGCGCACCTGAGCAAAGATAACAAGGTCATTGCCATTGATGCTGATCCGGTTGCAAACCTTGCCGCCGGCCTTGGCATACCCGAAGATACGCCCATAACCCCTGTGTCCCAGCTCTCGGAACTTATTGCAGAAAGGACCGGGGCAAAACCCGGAACCATGGGCGGATTTTTCACCCTAAACCCCAAGGTGGATGATATCCCGGACAGATTCTCCAAGGAAAGGGACGGTGTCAAACTTCTGGTCATGGGAACCGTAGAACACGGCGGATCCGGATGTATCTGCCCGGAAAGCACAATGCTCAAGGCACTGATGAACCACCTGGTCCTGGCACGCAATGAAATCATCATCATGGACATGGAAGCCGGGGTGGAACACCTGGGCAGGGCGACATCCGGGTCCGTGGATGCCCTGGTGGCCGTGGTGAATCCCGGAGCACGGAGCAGGGTTGCAGCAGAACGTATCCGTAAACTGGGGCAGGATATCGGGATCAAACGAATTGTTGTTCTGGGCAACAGGGTGAGAAACGCCGAAGATGAAGCCCTGATCCGTGAATCCCTGCCCGATTTTGAGATCATAGGATTCATGCCGGAAATCGCTGAGATAGCTGAGGCTGACCGGAAAGGGGTTCGGCCCTTTGACGATATCACAACCATTCCCAACGCAATAAAAAACCTGGCCCAGACCTTTATTGATCTGAGCCGTTAATATGGCGTCTTTTCAACGAACAGAAAGCCCCGGGAAGGGTTATATCATCCCCGGGGCTCAATGATTCGTTGCCGGTGCCTCCCAGGGATGCTTTACCTTGCCGCCTTTACCTGGGCTTACATTGATCAGAAGATGGCGTCAAATTTGCATCGGTCATAGCAGGACATGCACTTGATGCATTTATCCTTGTTGATAACCGCCACCTCTTTTTTCTGCCAGGTAATTGCCTCGGCAGGACACCCCTTGAAACACAGCCCGCAGCGGCTGCACTTTTCCGGATCCACCTCAAATTTTACCAGGGCAGGACAGATTTTTGCAGGACAGGTTTTCCCATAAATGTGGGCTTCGTATTCATCCCTGAAATACCGCAAAGTCGACATGACCGGATTGGATGCCGTCTGACCCAGACCGCAGAGGGAACTCTTGCTGACCACGTGTGCCAGTTCTTCCAGCCGCTGGATATCTCCGGGCTGCCCCTCCCCCTTGCAGATGTTTTCCAGGATGGTCAATATCCGCTTGGTTCCCTCCCTGCACGGCGTACATTTGCCGCAGGATTCATCCTGGATAAAATCCATGAAATACCGGGCCATGTCCACCATGCAGGTCCGGTTGTCCATGACAATGGCTCCGCCGGATCCCATGATGGCTCCGACCTTCACGATGGCTTCGTAATCAATGGGAGTGTCAAGGTACTCTTCTGGAACGCATCCCCCTGATGGCCCGCCCAGCTGAACAGCCTTGAACTTGCGCTTGTTGGGAACACCGCCGCCGATATCGTAAACCAGGGTTCTGAGAGTCGTTCCCATGGGAATCTCCACCAGACCGATGTTGGAAACATCCCCGGACAGGGCAAACACCTTTGTGCCCTTGCTCTTTTCCGTTCCGATCCCGGCATACCAGGCACCGCCCTTGAGAATGATCTGGGGAATGTTGGCAAAGGTCTCAACGTTATTGAGAACCGTCGGTTTTTCCCACAATCCCTTGTGGGCCGGGAACGGAGGCCTGGGTCTCGGCATTCCCCGTTTCCCCTCAATGGACCGCATCAGGGCTGTCTCCTCACCGCAGACAAAGGCGCCTGCTCCCTGGTAGACCTCAATATCAAAATCAAACCCTGAGCCTAGTATATCCTTTCCAAGCAGCCCATACTCCCTGGCCTGGCGTATGGCAATGCCCAGACGCCGGATGGCCAGAGGATATTCACTTCTGCAGTAGATATAGCCCATCTGGGCACTGATGGCCTTCGCAGCGATGATCATGCCTTCAAGAACGGCATGGGGATCGGATTCAAGGATACTCCTGTCCATAAAGGCGCCCGGGTCCCCTTCATCGGCGTTGCATAGAACATACTTGATGGCTCCCTGGGCCGCCTTGGCAAACCGCCATTTGATGCCCGTGGGAAACCCGGCTCCTCCCCGGCCGCGGATCCCAGAGGTTAGGACCTGATCCACGATCGCATCGGCATCCATCTCATTCAGGGCCTTGGCTGCCCCAAAATATCCGTCCCGGGCAATATAGTCATCAATGATCTCAGGATCCACAAGTCCCTTGTTCCGCATGGCAATGAACATCTGGCTGGCAAAAAAAGGAATCTCCTCCATGCGTGGAATCCGGTTTTTATTGGTGGGATCCCGGTAGAACAGCCGTTCAACAGGACGTCCATTCAGGAGATGCTCCTCCACAAGCTCAGGTGCATCTTCCGGTTTGATTCTCTGGTAAAAAATACCTTCGGGCTGGACCACCATCACGGGGCCCACTGCACAGAACCCGTTACATCCGGTAACAACGATCTCTACTTCCCGGTCCAATCCCTGCCGTTCAATTTCCTTTAGCAGTGCGACCCTGACCTTTTCACTCCCGGTAGAGTCACAGCCGGTTCCACCACAGAGCATCAGCTGCGTGCGTATCGTATTCATAGGAATCTCCTTGTCCCGACTGACAGGCTATTTATAGTTTTCAAGGATATCAATGACCTTGTCCGAAGTAACGGCGCCATGGACGTCCTTGTCAACAACCATTACCGGGGCAAGACCGCAGGCTCCAAGGCACCGCACGCCTTCCAGGGTAAAGCGCCTGTCCTCGGTTGTTTCCCCTTCGCACAGGGCGTAGGTATTGTGAATACGGCCGATGGCTTCCTTGATACCCTTGACATAACAAGCCGTTCCTGTGCAGACCCTGACAATATGCCTGCCTTTTGGAGAAAGGGAGAAAAACGAATAAAAGGTTGCCACACCAAAAACCTGGCTCAATGGAAGGTACAATCCTTTACTGATATGCTCAAGAAGCTCCTTGGGCAGATAACCTGCAACTTCCTGACTTTCCCGTAAGACTGTTATCAGGGAGCCGGGCTTCCCCTTTCCATTGGCGATCACCGTGTCGATTCTGTCCCACATATCCCCGTTGATATCCGGATGATAGGGACGCGTACTCTGTTTCATGTTTCTCTCCAACCTGATGTCATTACCAAATAATTAAACGCGCTTAGAGCGACAGTAAAACTCACGATAAAAATAGTCTAGTTCCATATTCAGCTGAAATTGTCAACGAAGGAATACTTTTTTTATGAGTATTATATCATAAGCTGGGTATCCATTTACGAGGCAGGCAATGCGTCAAGCTCCGTGTCAAAAATCCTGATGGCGTTTTCCCATGAGTAGGTGGCCATGCTCGCGCTGAGCCGGGCCCTGAGTCCCATCCTGGATTTCATATCCAGAAGAATCCGGCCCAGCCGTTCGCACAGATCTTCTGCGGAGTCATAGAGTACCTCCGGATGAAACATCTGGGGAATTATCTCCGGATAGGATAGACGCCTGGGCAGGAGGGGAAGGCACCCCATACGCACGGCCTCAACAACGGAGATGCCGAAATTTTCCTGGAGAGCGGTACTGACCACGATGCTCCCCTGCTTCAACAGCCGGAGATAGTCGTCCCGGGATTCAATGTACCCTGAGGTCACAAGTTCCGGTTCAAACTCTGACCTTATGCGTGAAAAAACCGGGGGGGCCTTGGAATACCTCTCCCCGAGAAGGGCAAGCCTGAAGGGTATCCCACGGCTTTTGACAGATTTCAGTGCTGTGAAAAAGTCTTCGGGATTCTTATCGTGTTCCCATCGGTGATTCCAGATAATCACCGGAGACTCAAAATCATGGACGGCCAGGTCGGGTTCCCCTGCCGGGAACCGGCATCCCGGGTACAGGACCGTTGACTTCTGCCTGATACTGTCCACAACCCATCCCGGCCTCATATCCGGCATCTGCCGGATGAAACAGTCCGCATCTTCCAGAAAGGATGCTTGATGAAATCGGGAATTGAAGACCACACGCCGTGCAGCCAGGGCGCTGGTGACATTGGTCAGACCGAACAGGTAATCCCGGACTTCCCCGGGCATGAGGGGATAGGAGAACTGATTCTCATGGAAGTACAGGAGCACGGGAGGTACTCCGGTTCCTGCCAGGGCAATGAAATCGGTAAGGTTCATCATATCCGTGACAATGATGCCGTCATAGGGGGCAAGGGACGGAACCCGGGACAGGAACTCCAGTGCGGCCCCGCCCATACGCCATTTCCAGAAACGGGCAGGAAGGGTCACAAGGTCGATGTCATGGCCCGTGTGAGCTTTAAGTCCCAAGGCAAAATCCTGGTGAGATCCCCCGAAAAAAGATTCAAGAAACAGAAATTTCATACCTGTTGTCCTAAGTTCACGGATACTCTCCCCCGGATTCCGGAGACCTTCCCTGTATGGAGAAGTTCTCCGGAATCCGGTTTCAGATCAGACTTGCTGCTGCCCCTGAACTATAACGCACCCCTGGGTGAAAAGCCAGACACTTTTTTGCATCTCACCCTCTAAAATACACCGTTCGGCGTATTTACTCAGGGGATGATTCCCTGTATTTATGGGAGCCATAGGGAAGTGATTACCACTATCACAATGACCGGAAAGGAGAAAACCATGAAAAAATACTCAGTGTTTTTATGCAGTCTGATTGCAGGTGTTCTGATTTTCAGCTCCACCTGCCTGGCCCTGAATTACGGCACCAACATCACCATCTGGGACGGGATGGGAACCAATGGTGAAAAAGAAGACGGCACCACCGAACCCGGATGTACCTGGGGACAGGATTGGGATCTGGAAGGCTTTTTCCTGGATGACTGGGTCCTGACCATGGTGGGCGGTTACGACTTCGTTGCCGGAAACAGCAATATTTACTCAGGCGATCTGTTCATCGACATCAACGGTGATGCCAAGTACGGAACCGGAAACGTCGGCGGAGGGTCCGGCAATGTCACCACCGCATACAATTTCGGATACGATTATGTCTTTGACCTGGATTTCACCAATCTTTCCTATGCAGTGTACAAACTATCCGAAAGCGCAACTGTGATTTTAAACCAGAACGTGTACTATTCGGGTAATATCGGGTCCAACCCCTGGAGATATGAAAGCGGCGGAACCTATGTAACAGGCGGAACCTTCGGATACCTGACAGGCCAGGCTGATAACGCGGACAGCAATAACATCCTTGCAGGCGGATATCACAATGTCGCCACATTTGACCTGTCTTTCCTGAACCCCGGCACCGAATTCACGACCCACTTTACCATGGGATGCGGCAATGACAATCTCATGGGTGCAGGGCAGACACCCGTCCCTGAGCCCTCAACAATGATTCTCATGGGTCTTGGGATACTGGGTCTGGCCGGCTTGAAAAAAAAGCGCGCCGTCCGCTGACAATTCCGGGTCCCATTCCGGCATTAACCGGTGGCAGCATAGTGAAACAGTGGCAGATGCCCGACAAGGCATCTGCCACTTCTGTTTTCAGGACAGGCGGCATGACCATGGCGCGTGCACCCATCATTTGCCTTGACCCCAGGTGATAATTGATCTATTTCTCCATCCGAAAATCCCGGTATCGGAACCGTTTTCCGGGGATGAGCCATCCCATGGACAGGAGAGAAACCGGGTGACCGTAAAGGAACTGGCACAGGCGTTGAACCTCACCATCGCAGCAGTACACCGGGGAGTTGATGCCCGGATCCGGGGAGGCTATGCAGGGGAACACCCCGGGCAGCTGACATGGAGGTTGTTGTTTTAAACAACGGTTTTCCGAGCAAACAATCTTTTCTTGACAAGACCCGCCCTTGCTGTTTAAGTATCCCTTGAAGATCTCAACCTGAAGCAGATGAAAAAACTACCGGCCCAGCTGAGAGACGATCTGTGGGCGCAATCTCTCTTCCCAGACAACGGGGCAATAACAAAGACGCCCGGTCAGGTCAACCAAGGCAAAGGCATGAGGGAACTGGCACTTCACATTATAGACTACACTGAAAACAGTGTACAGGCAGGGGCAGACAGAATACAAATAGCCTGGACACCTCCAGGAATGATAAACACCTTGGGATCACCATCACAGACAACGGAAAGGGAATTCATCTCTTTTGATACCCGTAGAAAAGGCAGCCGAACAGGTTCAACCAACGTACACGATGCGGCCTGGGAGCAGGACGCTGTAGACCGCACCCACAATCATATTAACACTTTGAGGTAACCACATGACACGAATTACTGTTGATGATTTGAAACAGATCAAAAAGAAAGCCTCCGGAACCACTACCCTGAGGAGCGGCAAAGCCCCAGCCACCATAACCGTCCACATGGGTACCTGTGGTATCGCAGCCGGTGCCAGGGATGTCATGAGGACTTTCCTTGAGGAAAAGGCAGCAACCGGAAAGGACGATATCAACATTGTTGCCGCAGACTGTGCGGGACAATGCAAGGGCGAGCCTATGATAACCGTTACTGTCAGGGGGGCAGCCCCGGTGGTTTACTGTAACCTGGACCCGGATAAGGCCAAACGCATATTCCATCGTCACCTTATAGATGGTGATGTCCTGACCGAATACATTTCCAAGAACCCGGTCTGATAAAGAACCCGGCAAACCCAAATAATGGCCGACAATCACTAACAAGGAGGAACTCAGTATTATGGGCGTAAAAATCATTGAAAAGTGTGAATCAGCATATACTTATCCGCTGTTGATAAAAAACCTTCTGGGAAACTCCCTGGTGCGCTCTCCAAATCAGGAGATCATCTACCGGGACCAGATGCGCTACACTTACCGGGATTTTCATAAACGGGTGGCACAGCTTGCCAATGCCCTGGAAAAGCTCGGTGTCAAAGCCGGAGATACGGTTGCGGTAATGGACTTTGACAGCCACCGATACCTGGAGTGCTACTTTGCTATTCCCATGATGGGGGCAGTACTCCACACGGTGCACATCCGCCTGTCTCCGGAACAGATCCTCTACACCATAAACCATGCCGAGGATGATGTTATTCTGGTCAACTCAGAGCTGCTTCCCCTTATCGAATCGGTCAGGGACAAATTTGAAACTGTAAAAAAGATCATTCTCATCAAAGAAACTGCCCAGGATCCGAAAACAGCCATCCAGTTTGACGGTGAGTATGAGTCCATGATCAAGGACGAACCGGGCTCCTACGCATTCCCGGACTTTGACGAGAATGCCAGGGCAACCACCTTTTACACCTCAGGGACAACCGGGAACCCCAAGGGCGTTTATTTCAGCCATAGGCAGATCGTCCTGCACACCTACGGCCTGATGACCGGCCTGTGCGCCTACGACTCCCAGGCTGTCATGAATTCCGGTGATGTTTACATGCCCCTGACCCCCATGTTCCACGTCCATGCCTGGGGCATGCCCTACCTTTTCACCATGCTTGGCAACAAACAGATATACCCCGGACGGTATGAACCGGAAATGATCCTGAAGCTGGTGGTGGGAGAGAAGGTCACCTTTTCCCATTGCGTTCCCACCATCATCCACATGCTGGTCAACTCCCCGGTCATCAGCAAGGTCGATCTGTCCAAATGGAAGGTGGTCATCGGCGGCTCCGCCCTGCCCACCGGCCTTTGCACCGCAGCCATGAAAGCCAATATCAACCTATTCTCAGCCTACGGGATGTCGGAAACCTGTCCGCTGCTCACCGTGGCCCACCTTAAACCCCACATGCGGGATTGGAGTCTTGACAAGCAGATTGAAGTCCGGTGCAAGACCGGTATGCCCATTCCCCTTGTCGACCTGGAAATCTTCGATCCGGCCGGAAAACCGGTTCCCCACGACGGAACCGCAACCGGAGAGGTTGTGGTAAGGACTCCTTGGCTCACCCAGGGCTATCTCAAAAATCCCGAAAAGAGCAACGAGCTGTGGGCCGGTGGCTGGCTGCACACCGGTGATGTGGGCAGCATAGACACGGAAGGATATCTCAAGATCACCGACCGCCTCAAGGACGTCATTAAAACCGGCGGTGAGTGGGTTTCATCCCTGTTGCTTGAAGATATCATCAGCCGTCACCCTGCAGTCAGCGAAGCTGCTGCCATCGGTGTTCCCGATGACAAATGGGGTGAACGCCCCATCATTCTGTGCGTGCTGAAGCCCGACCAGAAGGATAAGGATCTGGAGCAGGAGCTCAAACAGATCTTTGTGGCTGAACACGAGCAGGGCAATCTCCCGAAATACGGCATACCGGACAGGATCTACTTTGTGGACACCATTGCCAAAACAGGCGTAGGAAAACTCAACAAAAAAGTCATACGGCAACAGTACAAGAAATAAGCCAGACCAGGTGCGGGAGTCACCTCCCGCACCTGAACCCGGTCAACCCATAAAATGCCAGAAACCAAGCAGATGTGCCCCATGAAAAAACAGCCCATGACCCATATTCGTGACATCCTCGGACAGGCCCTCGAGAATTTCAGACCTTCCGCAGACATGGAAATGACACGGTTATGGTCCCTGTGGGACACGGCAGTGGGAACGGCTATTGCCCAGAACGCCAAACCCGGCATGTTCAAAGACGGCGTTCTCATGGTCAATGTTTCAAGCTCTGTCTGGATGCAGCAGCTCCGCTTCCACAAACCGGCCATGGTGACCAGCCTGAATTCAGCCCTGGGCAAGGACCTGGTAAAAGACATCCGGTTTAAAATTGCAAGCCTGCACAACTGAAACCTTTTTCAACAACCAGGTAACCCTGATCCAGCCCAGGCATGGGTACAGGTTTTCCATGGATCCGGTTATCCTGTCATCCCAAGTGCTTCCCAGGCCCGGGGAGCAAATCCTGGATATCGGGACCGGAGCCGGTATCATGCCCCTTATCCTAGGATTCAGGAACCCTGATGTCCGGATAACCGGAATTGAAATCCAGAAGGAACTGGTCGGCCTTGCCCGGGAGAACATCCGGATCAACGCCATGGATGACCGCATCACAATCCTGAACAGGGATATCCGAACCCTGTCAAGGGATGAAATTAAAGGACCTGTCCACCGCATCATCGCCAACCCGCCCTATACCCGCCTGGGTTCGGGCAGGATCAATCCCGACCTGCAGAAGGCCATTGCCCGGCATGAACTGGAACTGACGCTCCGGGATCTGGCCAAGGCATTGGGACGCCTTCTTGATGACAACGGATCATGCCACATCATCTACCCTTCAGCCCGAAAGTCTGAGTTGATTTCAGAGCTTGCCGGCCATGGGATTCAGACCCTGTGGATCAGGCATATTCACCCGAAGATAGGCCGTGAATCCAAACGCCTTCTCCTGGCCGGTGCAAAGGTTTCGGAGCAAATCAATCCCTGCCGTGTCCTGCCGCCCCTGGCGCTCTGCGATGAACAGGGCCGGATAACCGATGAGGTCCAGGAGATGTTTAGGTCTTGACAGGGAATTCAAAAACGTATATTAAACACCCCAGCAATCGTTAATGCGGAGAGATGACCGAGTGGTTGAAGGTGCACGCCTGGAAAGCGTGTGTACTGTAACAGGTACCGAGGGTTCGAATCCCTCTTTCTCCGCCATTTTTTTTCATACCGGGGAAAATGGCCTACCAAGTTCTAGCGCTGAAATACCGTCCCCAGACGTTTAAAGACGTTATTGGTCAGCATCACGTTACAACCACGCTATCCAACGCCATTCTTTCCAATCGCATGGCTCACGCCATTCTGTTCTCAGGCCCCAGGGGTACTGGAAAAACAACCATTGCACGCATCCTGGCCAAGGCCATGAACTGTGCCAATGGTCCGACCCCGGAGCCCTGTAATCAGTGCCGGTCCTGCCTGAGCATTACATCGGGCAACTCCGCCGATGTATTTGAAATCGACGGTGCTTCCAACAACAGTGTGGACCAGGTTCGGGAACTGCGTGAAAATATCACTTACATGCCGTCGGCGTCCCCCTACAAGATCTATATAATCGACGAAGTGCACATGCTGAGCACAGCGGCATTCAACGCTCTCCTGAAAACCCTGGAAGAACCCCCGGCCCATGTCATCTTCATCTTTGCCACCACCGAGGCCCACAAAATACCGGTGACCATCCTATCCCGGTGCCAGCGCCATGACCTGGGCCGTATCCCCTTGTCCCGGATATCGGAACATCTCCAGGACCTGTGCACCAGGGAAGGCTTTACCCTGTCCAGGGAAAGCTTTGACCTGATCGCAGCAGAGGCTGACGGGTCCATGCGTGATGCCCTGAGCCTTCTGGACAGAATCCTGTCCAGCAGTGAAACCCGAACCATCTCCCATGAGGCCCTGCTACAGAACCTGGGCATTATCGACAAGGCCCTGATCTCAGACATGACCTTTGCCATCATCACCAGGAACGGGGCCAGAGTTCTTGCCATTGTGGATACCATAAACACCCTGGGCCTTGATCTGAAAAAGTTTTACGCCGGCCTGGTCAGACAGTTCAGAAATCTTGCAGTCCTAAAAATCTGTGACCGGAACACCAATGCCACAGACCTTTCCAACGAGGACATGGAGCAGATGCTGGACATGGTCAAACCCCTGTCCCAGACCTACCTGTCCCAGATCCTGAATCTGCTGATCACCGAAGAATATCTGGTAAAAACATTTTCCCACACCCGGACAGCTCTGGAAATTGTGTTCCTGAAACTGATACAGATCCGGCAGGGACTTGACATTGATGACATCATCCAGAAACTGGACGTCCTTGCCCTCCGCCTGGAATCCGGACAGGCGCTCCGGACTCAGGCCGATGACGGCCCGACCCGGAACCTGGCCGAATCCATGGAACACCCTGCAACCCCTGGGCCCGAAATACCCCCTGCTCCCCAGGTGGCCGAGCCGCAAACAGCGTATAGTGGCCAGGAATCACCTCATACAGGAGGCCAGCCCCCTGCAGATAAGCCGCAACCCTGCCTCCAGAAACATTGCCAACCAGCCCGTACGGCCGGAGACTGGCAGGAATTTCTCAAAACCGTTTCGTCCAACAATCTTCCGTTTGCGGCAGCCATTCTAGCCAAGGGGGAACTGAAGGAGATTACTGAAACTGCTGTTCGGGTTGAGCTCACACCGACCCCCTTTGACCGGTCCAGGATAGAATCAAAAAAATCCGAAATAGACTCCGTTTGCATGGCTTTTTTCGGCAAACCCCTGGAACTGGTCATTCTTGAGAACACCAGACAGCAGCCAAACCAGGGAGCGGTGGTCAGCCCTGCCAGACTCAGGCAGGAAGCTGCAGCCCATCCCTTTATTGCAGATGCCTTGACCCTGTTCAACGGCACCATTGTTGATGTCCAGCCCAATTAGAGGAGACTATTTGCTGTGAACAATATGAACACTATGGTACGACAGGCCCAGAAGCTTCAGAAAAAAATGCTCAAGATGCAGGAAGATCTTGCAACACAGACAGTGGAGGCCTCGGTGGGCGGTGGCATGGTCAAAGTTGTTGCCAACGGCAGCCAGAAAATCGAGTCCATTGTCCTGGAAAAAGAGGTCGTAAACCCGGACGACATTGAAATGCTCCAGGACCTGCTGCTTGCAGCCGTTAACGATGCCCTGAAAAAATCCCAGGAAATGGTATCCTCCCAGATGGGAAAAATCACGGGCGGTCTCAACATTCCCGGGCTGATGTAACCCACGTGAACACCTATCCCGAATCCATTCTGAACCTGATCCGGAGCCTGTCCACCCTTCCCGGCATCGGCCGGAAAACAGCCGAACGGCTTGCGCTTCATATCCTTCATGCCCCGCAGCATGAAGCCATGGCCCTGGCCAATGACATCATTGATCTCAGGGCAAAGGTGCGGCTCTGCTCGGTCTGTTTTGCGCTCAGCGATCAGGAGACCTGCAGTATCTGCCGGAACCCTTCCAGGGACAACGGCATTCTCTGCGTGGTGGAGAGCCCTTCCGACATGGCGGCCATTGAAAAATCCGGGGCCCACTCCGGACGCTACCACATCCTGGGAGGGGCGCTGTCTCCCATGGACGGCATCGGACCCGATGAAATACGCCTCATGGAACTGTTCAGCCGGTGTGAATCCAAAACCATCAAGGAGGTCATCCTGGCAACCGGAACAGATGTTGAAGGCGAAGCCACGGCATCCTATATCGCCGACCACCTCAAGCGCTCCCATGTTATGGTCACCCGCATCGCATCGGGAATCCCCATGGGCGGGGACCTCCATTATGTGGACCAGGTGACCATGCAGCGGGCAATGGAGGGACGGCGTGGATTCTGAAACCGAGTACCGCACCTGCGACGACATCTTTACCTGCACCCAGTGCGGCCAGTGCTGTTCCGGGTTCGGTGGGACCTATGTGACCGAAGCGGACATAGGGCGCATTGCCGAATTCATCAAGACAGATTCTGACACCTTTGTGACCCGTTTCTGCCAGATGTCAGGATCCCGTCCCCTCCTGGTCCAGAAGCAGGACGGGTTCTGCATCTTCTTTGATAAACTCTGCACCATTCACCCAGTCAAACCCTACATGTGCAGAGCCTGGCCGTTCATCAGGACCATTGTAAAAAACCCCGAGAACTGGGATGCCATGGCTGGTTCCTGCCCGGGCATGAAGCCTGGCATACCCCATGACCGGCTGAAGGCCATTGTGGAGGAAGAGGTCCTCAAACTAGATTCGCAGATAAAACAAGGTTAATTTCTGACGGTCATCTGTCAGAACAGCAGTTCATCAGTCCTGGGGTCCTATATAATTGGGTCCCACAATGAGCATGGTGTTGGTCACAACCGACTGTACCATCTCCATGGTGGATCCAAACAGGACCTCCTTGACCACACCGTGCCCATAGGCACCCAGGACAACCAGCGAATTGCAGGGAACCTGCCAGAGTTCGTGCTCAAAGGTCCCGTTTTCAAAACAGTACCAGTTCCTTACCTTTTCGCCCACGATCTGGTCCATATTCCGCTCTTGGAGTATCTCCTCGTAATGGGCCTTCCCCCTGGTGCCGGCATGGGTGAAAATATCCAGGGGTTTTCCGGTAATTCGGCTCAGCCGGAGACCCAGCTTCAGGGCCTTTACCGCATTGACGGAACCTCCGAAAAATACAATGATGCTGTCCCACTCCCGGAACAGGGAGCTGGGAATCAGGACAGGGAACCGGGCTGAATTGATAATCCGCCTCACCTTGGGACCAATATGGCCCAGGCTGACTTTGGTGGACAGGTCTGAAATACTCCTGGGGCAGCACATGAAATCAAAATCCACCGGGAGGTCCGGAAGGGTTGATGCGGTAAAATTCCTGGGCTGAATAAGCCTTGGGGTTATCCCGGCTGTTTCCGTCAGGAACTTTACATGCTCCTGGGCTGTTGCGGGATCGGTCAGGTAGGATCCATCCAGGTCTACCTGGACCACGTCGTTGTCAAAGTACATCAGGAACTTGGTATGTTCCGGAACATAGATGATGATCGAGGCACCTGCCTGCTTACAGAAGTACAGGGACTGCAGGAGAATTTCCCTTCCCGAGGGCGTGTTCCTGAACACGTGAAATAAAGTGGTTTCCATAAATATTGCCTCCCAGCTTAAAACGAGTGGGATGTCTGAACATTCAGTTCATCCCTGTATTTATCCAGAAGCGTTGCCTTGGAGACCATGCCCACAAACCGGTTGTTGGACACCACCGGCATGCTGAACTTCTTTTTCATATCCAAAGTTTCAAGCACTTCTGTCAGATCATCGTCCAGATGGACCACATCCGGATTAGGATCCATTATCTGCCCAACAAAAACAGTATCATACATGACCGAGTTGAAAAGGTAGGGGCGTATCTGGTCAAAATGGATCATCCCCAGAAACTGTCCGGTTTCCTCGTCTTCAACCGGGAAAAAATTCCGGGTCGAACGTTTGACGATGTGCAGAAATTCCCTGAGCAGCATATCAGGAGGGACCGGAATACAGTCCTTTTCTATGACCTCCCGGATGCTGATATCGGCCAGCACCCTGGAATCGGTCCCCGGGCGCAGGAGTTCCCCCCGTTCGGTCAGGTCCTTGAGATAAAAAGACGCCGGTTCAAAATATCGGGTTATGGTCGTGGAAATGGCAGAAACAATGATCAGGGCCAGCATGACCTCATACCCGCCGGTGATCTCCAGGATCAGAAAAATGCCGGTCAGGGGTGCCTGAAGGATACCGCTCATCATTCCGGCCATGCCCAGAAGGGCAAAACACCCCTCATTGACCCAGGTAACAGAAGGAAAGATCATGACCATGAGACGGTGGTAGGCCACCCCGGCAAAACTGCCGATGACCAGACATGGGGCGAAAATACCGCCGGATCCGCCCCATCCCAGGGTCAGGGACGTGGCCAGGATCTTGGCCAGGAACGCAATGGCCGC
The DNA here is from genome assembly GCA_043806875.1 of Pseudomonadota bacterium. Lineage (GTDB taxonomy): Bacteria > Desulfobacterota > Desulfobacteria > Desulfobacterales > Desulfobacteraceae > JAZDGN01. Next base: position 35,054 of record JAZDGN010000049.1, on the reverse strand, counting down.
GATGGTGATGCCCTGCTGGTACCCCCCCTGGATCATGGCATGGATGGCATGATATCCTTCACCCATGGCATCGGGCACGAGAAAGCCGAGAAGACCCACGGCACAGCCGCCCAGGGCCGCCCGGAAATAGATGGGCAGCGGAACCCCGGAGGCCACGTGGTGCATTTTCCTGAGAAGCCGTGTGAGCAGGATGGAGGCCATGGCGGCAAATAGGGCAAGGCCCAGGCAGGCGGCCAGATCAATCCCGCTGAGGTGGAACCGGGATGCCTGGAAAACGATCTGGTTTCCCTGGAGGAGCCTGCTGATCTCCGCACCGGATACCGAGGCAACGGCAATGGGAATGATATTGACCATGGACCATTCGCCCAGGATAATCTCCACGGAAAAGATCATACCGGTCAGAGGGGCATTGAAAATGGCTGCGATGGCGCCGGCTGCCCCGCACCCCACAAGGGTTACCCGCTGACGGTCATTCAGATAGAAAAACTTTGCAATATTGGAACCGATGGCTGCCCCACTCATGACAACCGGAGCCTCAGGCCCTGCGGATCCGCCGCTCCCGATGGTCAGGCAGCTTGAAATCAACCGGGAGAAGCTGGATCTAAGACGAAGCAGCCCGCCATACCTGGAAACACTGTAAATGACTTCAGGGACACCGTGGCCTGCACCTTCGTTCATGAATTTCTCCAGGAACAGGCTCGATGCCATGGCACCCAGAGCCGGGAGAACAAAAGCCCACCAGTAATGTCTCAAGTGATGGAGGCTCTCCAGCATGAAATTCAGGGACCGGCTCAGAGCAAGTGCGGCAAGCCCGGAACAGATCCCCACGACAATGCCTAGGGAAATAAGAAGGAGTCTGTCATCCATCCGGAAAAGTGGAATCTGCGCCGGATAGCGCCAGGAAAAAAACCGTTTCATTTGATTCTGCTATAATCCTTTTTTGTCCAGGGTTAGTTCCATGGTTTCCACCGTCTTGAAAAATGGCGCAGGTTCCGGACGGTGTTTCAGGAACTCGACAAAAGCCGTGTCTCTGAGGCAGAAGGAAAGGCGTGACAACAGTCCAAGGTGCATTTCAATGGAAGGGCTCAGCAGCAGGAACAAGGCAAATACCGGCTTGTTGTCAATGGCATCAAAATCAACCGGGGTTTCAGGGAAACAGGTTACGATCATGGGGTGTCCCAGGAGCTCTTTGAGCGGATTCCTGGGATGGGGGATGGCAACGCCTTTGCCTATGCCCGTGGAGGTGAGCCGCTCCCGGTCCATGAGCAGCCCGAGCAGTTCATCACCTGTCCCGGCTTCAATGCCCGGAACCAGATCCACCACTGATTTGAGGATCTCAAGTTTTGTGGTCCCGGCAGCGATGGTGTGACATCCGCCCATTCGAATGGCCGATGACAGGATCTGCAGTGACGGCTGGCATTCCTGGCAGGTCTCTTTTCCAGCCTCCCTGAATGACAGTCTCTGGGATTCGGCCCAGCGTTTCAGTTCTGATTCGTTGAACACCACGATATCCCCCTTGCGCTTTACCGGAATCCGGCCCTGCCGGATCCATCGCTCCAGGGTATCGCTGTTCAGTTCCAAACGGTCGGCAATTTCTGTCAGTGTCAATTTCATATCATATTATACATCCGGATATATGTAAAAGAACCTGGTCTCCAATAGCCCGACCCCATGGGAGGCCGGATCGACATCTGCCTGTCACTGCTTTGTTTTCATGTCGGCAAAGGCGCGTGCGATGCTGTCTCTCTCGTAAACGATTTCAACCCGGCGGTTGGCAGCCCTTCCCTCTGCAGTATCATTGGTTGCCACCGGCTGGTACTGGGCATACCCTTCAGCGGAAATCAGTCTGGGATCCACACCGTTGATCACAAGCAGCCGGACAACGGAACCGGCCCTGGCCGATGACAGCTCCCAGTTGGAGGGATACTTTTCGCTGTGAATGGGCTCATTGTCCGTATGACCTTTGACCTTGACATGGTAGGCCAGCTGGGAGAGAATCCCGGCAACCTTCTTGAGAATTTCCATTCCCTTTTCAGACAGGTCCGTAGCGCCTGCAGAAAACAGTAGCATGTCGGACAGGGTGATTACCATCCCCATCTCCGATTCCGAGACATTCACCATCCCCCCAAGCTTGTTGAACAGGATAAGCTCCCGGACTTCACTGACCACCTCGTTCATTTCCTTCTGGATCATCCCGCCCAGTTCATCGACCTTGGAGGCGTCTGATGGCGCCTGATCCGGGACAGCATGCATGATAAGCCCTTCCCGGGTCCCGGTCTCAGGAACGGTCTGGACGCCCAGGGCACTTCGCAAAGACTCCACCAGCTCCTTGAAAGTCTCCTGCTGGGTTGTACTCATGGCAAACAGGAGAACAAAAAAACACATGAGAAGGGTAACCAGATCGGAAAAGGTACACATCCATTCCGGGGCCCCTCCCCCACCCGATTCCTCCTCCTCCTCAGGAACAGTTAGAACCGGTGCTTCCTCTTCTGCAGCGTTTTCTTTTGCCATCAGCCATTCCGCCTTAAACTGTCATGGTTCATGAGATCCTGCCGGGTCATTTTACTCTGCCTTTTTCCCCTTTTTTGCAGCACCCAGGTAGACATTGAGTTTATCTTCCATGAGCCTGGGATGTTCTCCCTCCCGGATGGAGATCACACCTTCGTAGATGATGTTCATGTTGGCGATTTCCTCTTCACTCCGGCCCTTAAGCTTGTTGGCCATGGGAATGAAGAACAGGTTTGCAAGGATAGCGCCATAAAAGGTCGTAATCATGGCAACTGCCATCTTGGGTCCGATGGACGACGGATCGTCCAGGTTTGCCAGCATCTGCACCAAACCGATGAGGGTACCGACCATGCCAAAGGCCGGAGCAAAGGAACCCATACTGGCGTAAAGGGCATACCCGGTTTTATGATCTTTCTTGGTCAATGACATTTTTTTCTGCATGATGGCGGCAATGTCTCCGGTCTTGACACCATCCACAGTCATCTGAAGAGCCTTTGCCAGGTAGGGGTCGCTGGTATTCTTGATATCCCCTTCAATGGAAAGGAGCCCCCCTTTTCTGGCCTTGTTGGAAATATCCACCAGGTTGGCGATAATGACCTCGGGCTTTTCAATCTTGAACTTGAACACTTTAAGTGTGACTTTGATAATGGTCAATACATCACTTAAAGGGTAAGCAATGAGTGTTGAAGCCAGAGTTCCCCCGAAAACGACCATGATGGATGGGAGGTCCACAAAAAGTCCCAATCCGCTGCCGATGAGGATGGTAGCGCAGATAGCGCCAATGCCGAGGACGATACCAATAATTGATCCTAAATCCATATCAATTCACCCTTATAAAAACCGTTTCTTCAACAGGATACTCCCTTGTGTATCTGGCCAGAAGATCGATGGATTCCCGTGTCAGCATGGTTCCGGCTGAAAACAGCTTGGTTCCTGTGACAGTGAAAAGACCTGCCCCGGTTATCATGCCGGGTTGGAGCTGGTGAACACCCACTTCCCTGACAGCGTCGGTTTCCATATACAGCCTGGTTGCTGCATATTGGCTCAGACCGTTAACCACGTTGGGGTCCAGCCCGGTTCCGGCCTCACTTTCCAGAATCTGGAGCAATGCCTCAAGCGAAGGTCTGTCCTGCTGCCGCCACAGGTTATCCAGCCTGTCGGCACCGGCAATGATCCTGGATGCAAGAGGGATGTTCCGGCGTTTGAGCCCCTCGGGGACCCCGGATCCATCCACTTTCTCATTAAGATACCGGATAATGTGCGCCACTGCTTCAAACCCCGGGCAGGCAGCCAATAGTCCTGCGCCTCGGGATGCCTGATGTGCCATCATGGCCTCTTCATAGGCAGTCCGCCTGCTGTCGTCCTTGCAATATACTGAATCCGGGATCAGCAGCATCCCTATCTCATGGAGCAGCGCCGCTGTCCGCAGGGTTTCGCATTCACCCGGTTCAAAATCAAACCGGGCGGAAACCGAACCGGCGATGTCTGCCACCCGTTTTTCATGCCCCATACTGTGTTCGTTCCTGAGCTCCAGCATATGGATCAGGAAAGCTTCCATGCCCTGCCTGCTTTTTCTGGAATCCTGCTCCATTTCCTTCAGCCGACTGCGCAGATGCTCCCGCTCATTTGTCATTATTGTAAGTTGTTTCAGTGAGTTGTGCAGTAAATTTTTCTCCCGGACAAAGATTTTCCGGGTCTGGACAAGTTTTGTCTTGAAAGCCTGGATATACCCAAGCGCTTTATCAAAACGCTTTTTTGTCCACTCCAGCTCACGATCGGTGTCTCCCTGGTGCAAGATGCGCTTTATCCGCAGTTCAACCTCCTGGCAGGAAAAAGGTGCGGCCATGATATCGCTGGCCCCTGCTGACAGAATGTCATAGCGGATATCCGGTCCGGGATCCCGGTCCGCAACTGCCAGAACCACCGCCCTGGGTCCTGGAACCTTGCCCGTGATGGCTGAAATCATATCCCTGATGCTGTCGTGGTTCTCCGGGCAGAGTTCCAGGACAACCACCCTGGGCAGGTACACCTGGACAAGGTCCTGACAGTTGCCCAAAAAGGGTTCCCGCCTGACCTGCCAGTTCTGCCTGCCGGCCAGCAGGGGCATGAACCCCGGTGCGTCGGATTGGGAGAGATACAGCAGTTTAATGTCTGACGTGACGGTCTTTGTTTTCATATTCCATGCAGAGTATACCAGATTGGGATATAATTCAAATTGTTTAACTCATAAACCCTGTTCCGTATAATTTTTCTGCCACCAGTGGTCCCAGTTTGATGACATGACAGCCTCAGCCAGGGTTTTCCCTGTCCGGGTCTTTAATCTGGCCAGGACATGGGGAAGCCACTTCCGGGGTGACGTTGCCCCGTTATCGCTATTCTTCTTCAGCTCCATGACAAAGGAAATCTGGTCAGCATCATTGGCCAGCATGGCTTCCAGTGTCTCGCCCCGGTTAAATTCCTCCATCAGGTCCAGAAGATCACCACCAAAGGCAAGACCTGAAGTCAGGTCATCCATGGCTTTTTGTTCCATGACCTTGACATAGCGCTTTTGGACATAGTTGAGATCTCCGGTCCTGGCCTCGGAAAAATCGTGAACCAGGGCCATGGCCACCAGCCTTCCGCCATTCACGTCCGGTTCCATCCTGGACATTGTAAAGGCAATGACAGCTGTCATGAAGGAATGTTCGGCAACACTTTCGGATCCGGTTCCCAGAAAGGCATAACCGGCCCGTGAAAGCTCCTTCAAAGTTTTTACCTCAAACAGAAAATCGGCAATACGATCCATGGGAATTTGTCCTGATCAGTTGCAGTTCGTCAATAAAAAACGGTCAAAAGCCTGACTTTTTCAGGACCAGACCTTGAACCGCTTGACATTTTATTAACCCGGAGTTTAAATAAAAGTCAAGTTTCAGATGGTTACAATCCATTGAAGAGGTACTGGCATGCCATGTTTTTACCTGCAGTTCCTGTCCATCGCGGTAACGGTTCTCACCCTTGTGTGCCCGGAGGTTTCCCTGTCAGCAGGCCCTGATGACAACCAGGCGATGGTAGATCAAACCGATGAAGAAGAGGGTTTTTATTACATTATCCAGAAGGGCGACACCTTGTGGAACCTTTCAAAAAAATTCTACAATTCCCAATGGGACTGGCCCGGTCTCTGGGAAATAAATGATAAACTGAAAAACCCCCACTGGATCTATCCAGGAAAACGCATCCGGATCTTTCAAAGGCAGACGCCTATTCAACCGGCCCAGACAGCGGTCAGGCAGGAACCCCTGCCCCAGGTACCTGAAAAGGAACCCGACGTCGAAATCAGTCCTGCTTTTTCCTATCCCGGCATGGAGAATATCGGTTTCATACGCAAAACCGCCGTGTCTCCCGCAGGCCGGCTCATTAAATCCGATGACGGCGAAATCATGATTTCAGCAGGCCGCCATCTTTTCATCGAACCCATGGGGCCTGAGGCCCTGATCCCGGACCATCTCTATGCCGTGTACACCACGGAGCCCATGACCCGGAAACAGGAACCCAGGTTCATGGGAATAAAGCATACCATGAAGGGCATCATCCGTATTCTTGAAAACAACCAGACCTTTGTAACCGGGACAGTGATCAAATCTTTCCGGAATATGGGTGCCGGAGACCTGATCATGCCCTTTGATCCGCCAGGCACAAACATCCTGGTAGAAAAATCCCCTCCCACCCTCAACGCCAGAATCCTGGGCCATGACGATCCCGGCCAGTTAATGAGTGATCTTTCCATTGCCTTTATGGACAAGGGAGACAACGACAAGGTCAAACCCGGTCAGATATACACCATCTTCCGGGAGCAGGAGCCGGCCGATTCCATGACCGTTAAAAAAGGAATCCGGCTCCCCCCCCTGGAAATGGGAAAACTCATCGTTCTAAGGACAGAAGATATAGCATCCACAGTCCTGATACTCTCTTCAAATCGTGAAATTCCAGCCGGAGCCCTGGTGGACTGACATAAAGGATAGACAATGCCCCTGCCCAAGAATGCCATGGAGGTTTTCAAAGAACTGGATAAATCCAATTGCCAGGCCTGCGGGAAAAAAACCTGTATGGCCTTTGCCGGTGCCGTGTATAAACGGGAGATGGAGATCGGTGAATGCCCGAGGCTTCCGGAAGAGGTCATCCGCAGGTTTTCCGGCCATGGGTCTTCAACCCAGGGCATCAAAACCCCACAGGAAGAATACCAGGAACATCTCGCAGCACTGAGGCGGGAAGTACAGGCGATAGACTTCCAGGAAGCCGCCCTTAGAACAGGCGGAACCTTTGCCGATAACAGGCTCACCCTGAAAATCCTCGGTAAGGACTTCAGTGTGGACACCCAGGGCAAACTCTACTCGGACATCCACATCATCCCCTGGATCGTCATCCCCTTTTTCGACTACATTCTTTATGGCAAGGGGGTTCTCCCCTCCGGAGAATGGATTTCCTACAGGAATATCAAGGATGGGGCCCAGCGGTATCCCCTGTTCCAGAAACGGTGTGAACAGGCCATGAAACAGGTCGCAGATACCTACACCGACCTGTTTGACGACATCGTCCAGGTCCTGAACGGGAAACAGGTTGAAAAGCAGTTCCAGTCCGACATTTCCGTTGTCATGTATCCCCTGCCAAAAGTTCCCATCATGATCTGCTACTGGGCACCCGATGAGGGACTTGCCTCCACCCTCAACGTGTTTTTCGACAAGACCGCGGACAGCAACCTGGACTCGGGGGCCCTGTTCAACCTGGGGGCCGGTCTTGCCCAGATGTTCGGCAAACTTGCCCAAAAGCACGGACACCTCATCAATCAATGACCCCGGCAACCGTCACGCTGAAGGCAGGGGCCTGACAACCTCCCTGAGACGCCCTGAGTCCAGTGTATTGTATAGTTCTTCAGCCAGGAGATCCGAAATTCCGCAGGCCTTGTTCCACCGGCGGATCCGCTCAGCGTTGTTTCCCTTGAACGTCTGAAAATCATTTCTATCGGGAATTTTTTTCCCAGGCAGCAGATCAAGAAATTTTTTTGACGGACAGATCATGAGAACCGGGTCCATGTTGGCCTTGCCCGGAAGACGGCGGGTCAGGCTCTTGTCCAGCCACCCGGGAATGATACGGTCCGTGTAATGGGGGAACAGGACAACGCCCTGGAGGTCGTTTTCAAGGAAAGGAATGTCCAGATGGTAGTCCAGGGCCCCTCCGTCACGGTATACGCCGGGCGGGGCCTGGGGGATACCCGTCACCCCCTCCATGACATAGGGGATGGATCCCGATGCCAGGAGTGCCTTTTGGATGTTGGCCTCAGACAGGGGCACATGATGAATGGGAAACCGGTTCATGCCGAAAAACGGAGGACGGTCCTTGGACTGGTAAAACAGCACCCGGTGAAAAAAAAACTTCAGAAGATCCCGCTTGACCGCGTTGGCCATGGCTGCCGCCACGAGCCCTGCTGCCTGGACGCTCCTGGTTTCGCTGCCCACAGGTCCCAGGGACCTGACAGCCAGGATATTGAGTCTCAGGACCGGGTTACCCAGAATCTGGGCCACCCCGTCCGGGTCCAGGAAACGCCTGAAAATCCTGTTGCACTCCCGGGTGATGTCCCGGGGGGAAGGCCTGGATGAATACCACTGCTCGATATAGGCCTGACGCAGCCTCTCCAGGGCCTGCCCCGGATTTTTCTGGGCTGCTGCTGCAAACCGCCAGGAACCGGCTGATGACCCCAGAAGGAACAAGGGCTTTGACCGTCCTGCAAACCATGTTGAAAACAACATCTTGTCCATACTTCCCAGGACAAGCCATTTGGGACCGCCGGCCGCGCCGGCAACAACCCGGACACTCTGGGGACTGAGCCCCTGATCGTTGATAACGGAAATGGCCTGCCGGCCACCGTAGAAATTCAGGTAGGGTGACATGGGTCCTCTATAACTCAATAGTGCTCCCAGGTAACACGGAGCACTTCCTGATAGGTTGTCTTGCCTTGGAGCATCTTCTGGACAGCGTTTTCCCTGAGGCTGATCAGCCCTTCGTGCACAGCCCGGGTCCGCATGCTGGACAGGCTAACCTCCTGGGACGTCATCTTTTTCAGGGCATCGGAATAGGGCATGACCTCAAAAATTCCCTGGCGGCCATGGTATCCGGTATGGCGGCACTTCACGCATCCCAGTCCTTTCTTCAGCTGCACGGGTCCTTCCATGTCCAGGATCAGGCCCATGGCCTTGAGTTCCCGTACGTCCATTTCAAACTGGGTTGCGCAGTGGGGACAGATGGACCGGACAAGGCGCTGGGCAACGATGCCCTCCAATGACGACTGGACCAGAAAAGGCGGAACCCCCAGATCCAGAAGCCTAGTCACCGATGAGACCGCATCATTGGTGTGCAGGGTGGACAGTACAAGATGTCCAGTCAGGGCAGCCTGGACAGCACTGCGTGCCGTTTCCAGGTCCCGGATCTCGCCCACCATGATGATGTCGGGATCCTGACGGAGGATATTTCTCAGGATGGAATCAAAGGTGACGTCAATGGCCGGCTGCACGGCAATCTGGTTGAAATCCTCGTGGATCATCTCAATGGGTTCTTCAACGGTTGTGATGTTCACTTCGGGTGTGGACAGGTGCTTTAGAGTGGAGTAAAGCGTGGTGGATTTTCCGCTGCCCGTGGGGCCGGTAACCAGGATAATGCCGTGGGGCCTGGATATGATATCCGTATACCGTTTCAGGTCCTGTTCCGAGAAGCCAAGTCTCTCAAGATCCTGGAACAGCACATCCGGGTCCATGATTCTCATGACCACCTTTTCACCAAAGGCAACCGGGATGGTGGACACCCGGATCTCCACGTCCACCCCTTCCTTACTGGTCTTTATCCTGCCGTCCTGGGGCCGGCGTTTCTCTGCCATGTCCATGCGGGACAGGGTCTTAATCCTGCTGACAATCGCATTGTGAACCTTTTTGGGCAACCGGAATGCCGAATGGAGAACGCCATCGATGCGCATGCGTATCAGGCTGATCTCCCTCTTGGGCTCGATATGGATATCACTGGCCCGCTGATCAAAGGCATAGGAAAACAGATGGTTGACTGCATTGACGATGTGCTGATCTGTTGCCGGCAGTTCGTCGGCGTTGCTGAGGCGCACATACTGCTCCAGGTTGCCCAGGTCCACACCGGTTTTGGAAAACTGATCCTCGGCTGCGGAAATGGAATGGCGCAGGCCGAAAAACTCATCGATGAGCTTGATCACATCGGATTTGGAACTGACAACCGGAATCACCTTGAAATTGGTCACCCGTTCCACATCCACAATGGCCTCGTGGTTGAACGGGTCCGGCGTGGCAACCACCAGCCTGCCCTGGTCCATTTCCAGAGGCAGCAGGAGATGTTTTCTGGCAAAGGTATGGGGGATGGTCTTGGTGACCAGGTTCAGGTCCAGCTTCAGGGGATCGATTTTCCGGTAAACCAGATCCCAGTGCCTGGCCATGGATTCATACACAGTGTCCTCGTCCAATTTTCGCGTGGGGTCGTCGGCCCGGTCTATCCTCAGGGCCATGAGAACGTCCACAAAGGTCACGGATGTCTCGATGCGGGAGCCCGCGCCCTTTTTGAGTCTGCGTTTCGCCCGTTTGGCCTCCAGGGCTTCGGTGACCCGGTCTTCCTTGGCCAGGGCATCCTTTGCCTGGAGCGCAGACAAAAAACCGTCTTTGACCAGGAAACTGCAGATTCTCTGGGAGGTACGCTTGCGGTTGTCAAACTCCGGCATGGTTACCCTTTCAGCAACGTATTTTCCGATACCCGTACGGCCCTATAATGCCGATGCCCCATGGGTTTGTCAAATCCTTTGACAGCATCCCGTGATCGATAAGGCCGTTAGCACGGCGGCTGCCCCAAAACGGACGGGTTCCCGGGCACAGGCCTGGTATGATGGTCCTGGCAGGATTCCACCGTATGATTGACGGATACCGCGACACTGTGGTAGGATTCCCTTCACAGCAGCAGACCTGTAAAGGGATGCCCCCCCTCCTCCAGGAGATCTGCCGGTTCACATCCGAAGCGATCAGAACCGGGCCAGGGTCCTATCTCGGACTGGAAGACGGGCATTCACTGCTGCCCCCGGACAACCCCGCAAGGAGGTGATTCCATGATAACACAAGCGCTCTACAAGGACTACAGTGACTTTCCTCATTGCCGGAAACCGGGCCGAGAGCACCCGGATTGTCAAGGCCCTTCTGGAGGGTCCTGTGGACATCCGGGAACTCTTTGTGGACCTGTTCCAGAAAAGTCTGTACGAGGTGGGGCACCTGTGGGAGACCAACAGGCTTTCCGTTGTCCGGGAGCACCTGGTCACAGCCATTACCGAAGGGTTGCTGAACCTGGTCTACCCAACCCAGTTCCTGGAAAAGAATGCCGGAAAAACCGTGGTGATTTCCTGGGGACCAACACCCCCCTGGACCAGATGCTGCACTTCATCGGCGAAGTCAAACCCGATCTTGTGGGTCTGTCCCTGAGCGTGTACTTCGATATGCCGGCCCTGATCAGCACCATCGAGGCGGTGAAGTCCAACTTCACCACCCTGACCCTTATGGTCAACCGGCGCCTGGGGAGTGAAATCAAGACCCTGAGCGGCCTTCTGCCCATCTGGACCCACTGCAAAAAAATGCGGGACGACAAGGGATACTGGAACCAGATCAAGGCCTATATCCAGGACCGTTCCCAGGCGGAATTCAGCCACTCCATCTGCCGGGAATGCGCTGAAAAGTATTACCCGGATTCGGATTTGGGCGCAGACTGGCTGAAAGCGGCAACAGTCAGGAGTTCCCATGGATAAAGAAACCCATTGCCAGGCACTGGAGAAGCGAAAGAAGGATCTCCTGGAAGAAATCGCGGCGTTGCGCCAGGAACTGAAAACCCGGCAGTACAGCGAGAACAAATACCGGGCGTTCTTTGAAAGCAGCCTGGATGCCCTGCTGATCACATCGCCCGACGGCAGGGTGATGGAGGCCAATGCCGAGGCCTGCAGGATGCTCGGCTTCACCCAGAAGGAACTGATCCGGGCCGGCAGGGACGGGGTGGTGGATCACGGCGACACCCGGCTGATCCCTGCCCTGGAAGAGCGGGCCCGGACCGGCAGGTACAGGGGAGAACTCACCTTCCGGCGCAAGGACGGGACCCGGTTCCCGGTGGACATCACCTCGGTCCTGTTCAACGCTGAAGAAGACAGCGTCCGCTCCAGCATCATCGTACGGGACCTGAGCCAGTCCAAACACATGGAAACCGAACTCAAACGGGTGAACAGTCTTCTGGAAAGCGTTTACATGAGCCTGGATGAAGCCGTATTCGTGGTCGATCCAGCAACCCGAATCATCATTTCCTGCAACAGGGCGGCAGAGGTTATCTTCGGATATTCCAGGGACGAGATGACGGGCCGCAACACAGAGTTCATCCATGAAAACAGGAATTCCTACCGCAGGTTCGGAAAAAAACTGACCCAGACCCTGGATGCCGATGGCATTGCAAGGACACAATACCGGCTTAAAAAAAAGGACGGCACGATTTTCCCGTCGGAACATACGGTCAAAACAGTGGTGGATGACCTGGGGCGGCCCATCCTCCACGTGAGCGTCGTCCGTGACATCACCCGCGAGAAACACACAGCCGGAATCCTGGAAAAAAAACAGGCCGAGCTGGCGGAAAAGGCCCGGCGCCTGGAGGAACTGAACACTGCCCTCAGGGTGCTTCTCGAGCAGCGGGACCTGGAAAAAAAAGACCTGGAGCTGAAATTCATGGAAAATCTCTCCAGCCTGGTCCTCCCCTACCTGGACAGGATCCGGCGAACAGGGCTCACGGATCTCCAGGAAGAGTATGTGGCGATCCTGGAACTCAACCTCAGGGAACTTCTGAAACCCTTTCAGCAACAGAGCTACAGGAAGCTCATGGGCCTGACCCCCATGGAAACGAAAATCGCAAACCAGGTGAAACAGGGACACAGGATCAAGGAAATCGCCTCACGCCTCAAGATTTCACCCCGGACCGTGGAGTTTCACCGGGATAACATCCGCAAAAAACTGGACATCAAGGGGCTGAAGATCAACCTTCAGACCTTTCTCACCTCCCCATGGGAATACGGGGATTGAACCCCGTATTCCCCAGGTAATAATCAGGGTTGACATCGCCTTCCGTTTAACCGATCATGGGGATATTCATTCGATCCCGCACAGCCGGTTTCACAGATGTCCGGCGTGGTCCGTCCCGCGCCGTTTCCGCAGAGGAATAGCCACGGTCCAGGGCAGCTGATCAAGGAGCGCTTCATGACAGAGGACAGCAGGAAAAAATCCGGAAATTCCCGGCACTGGGCCGGTGCCCTGGGCCTTGCCGCGGCCGCCACGGGCATGGTCGCCATACTGGGTCTTGCCCTGGGATACCCGGATCTCGCGAGCCTCGGACCCGGCAATATCCCCATGGCGCCGAGCACGGCCCTGATGTTCATGGTCCAGGGAATCCTGGTGGCTGCCGCCACCTGGGTGACCCTGGAGGGTTCAGGGCAAAGGAGTGCTCTGGCCGTTAGCCTCTGTGGTGCTCTGGCGGCCCTGGTGCTCCTGATCCTGTCCTATAGGGGCATTCACCTGGACATGGAAAAGCTGGGCATCCCCATCACCGGAACCCTGGACAAGGCGCCCCTGGGGCACATGTCCCCCCTGACCGCCGTCTGCTTTGTCCTGTCCAGCCTGTCCCTGGCGACCTGGTTTTCCCGGTTCCGTGATCCGGAAACCTCCGGTACCCTGGTGTTCTGGTCCGCGGGTCTTCTGGTTTTGATCAGCATTTCCCTTGTCCTGGCCTACCTGTACGGCACCCCGTTTCTGTACGGCACCGCATTCATCCCGCCGGCGGCAACAACCAGTCTGGCATTCCTGTGCCTGGGCGCAGGCCTGGTGGTATTGTCCATGACCCGGGCACGGTCCGGCCAGGAGTCCTACCCCATGGAGGGGTATCTTTCCCATGTCCTCATCCTGCTGTTCATCGCCCTTACGGCGGGTATTGTCCTGGCAGGCTACGTTTACTTCAGCCATCACGCCAGACTTCACCGGGCTTCCGTGGAAGGTCAGCTGTCAGCCATTGCCGACCTGAAGGTCAATGAACTGGCCCGGTGGCGGCAGGAACGGTTCGAGGACGCCCTGGTCTTTCACCAGAACGGGGCGTTCGGGGACACGGTCAGCCGCTTCCTGGATCCGGGTCAGGATACTGCCCCCCCAAGCCCCCTCGGAATTTGGCTCTCCAGAATCCGGACAGCCCACGGGTATGACCGGGTGTATGTCATGGACCCCCGGGGAACGATCCGGATGTCGGACCCGGACACGGCGGATCCGGCCTCCCCTGAAACCGCCCGAAACGCTGCCCGGGCCATGGCCGGAGACACCCTGGTTTTCGGGGATCTCCACAGGGATTCGCCGGAGACCCCGGTTTACCTGGAACTGTTTGTTCCCATCCCCGGCGTCCCGGACACCCGGGGTTGCCTGGGCGTTCTTGTCCTCAGGATCGACCCCGGCATCCACCTGTATCCCCTGATCCGGTTCCTTCCCGTAAAAAGCCCCAGCGCGGAGATCTATCTGGTCCGCAGGGACGATGACCAGGGGGTTGTCCTCACGGATCTGCGGTTTCTGGAAAACACGGCCCTGAACCTGACCTTTTCCATGGACCAGACCCGGGACCGACTGTCCCCCCTGGCCGTCCAGGGCCGGACCGGAATTGTGGAAACCACGGATTACCGCGGGGTTCCGGTGGTCGCCTGCCTCAAGGCCGTGCCCGGATCACCGTGGTTTCTCATTGCCCGCCGGGATGCGGCCGAAATCCTTAAACCCCTGAACGAGCGACTGGCAGTCACAATCCTCCTGGTCGCATCCCTGCTTCTGGGCACCGGAGCCGGGATCATCCTGGTGTGGCGGCATCGCCAGTCCCGTTTCCTCCAGGAGAGGCTCCAGGCCGGCGAGACCATTAGGGCCAACGAGGCGCGCTTCCACCACGCCCTGGACAGCATGCTGGAAGGATGCCAGATTTTGGGCCGAAACTGGCAGTACCTGTACGTGAACCCTGAAGCCGTAAGACAGAGCGGACGGTCGCGGGCCGAACTTCTGGGCAACCGGATGACCGATCTGTTCCCGGACATGGCGGAATCGGACCTGTTCCATGTTCTGAAACACGCCATGGACGAGCAAAGCGCCTGCTGCATGGAGAATCAGTTCCATTACCCGGATGGATCTTCGGCCTGGTTTTACCTGAGCATCCAGCCGGTGCCCGAGGGCCTGTTCATCGTGTCCATGGACATCACCCAGAAAAAGCTGGCCGAAAAGCGGGAAAAGCACCTCCATGCCATTATCCGGGCAATCCGCAAAGTCAACCAGCTCATCACCAAGGAAAGAAACCGCGAGCGCCTGATCGCAGGGGCCTGCGCCAATCTTGTGGAAACCAGGGGATTCAACTCGGCCTGGATCCTGCTCCTGGACCCCTTGGGGAAACCCCGTCACCTGGCCGAGTCAGGACTCGGGGACCGGTTCTCTGCGCTGAAGCGCCACATTGACCAGGGAAACCTTCCTGCCTGCGTCACCCATGCCCTGGCCCGGGACGGGGTCGTGGTCATGGAAGACACGTCAGCAGACTGCCCCCAATGCCCGGTCGCACCCTTCTGCCAGGGCAGGGCCTCCATGGAGCCCGCGGCTTCCTTCCGGGTAAGACTGGAGCATGGCACGACCCTCTATGGCACCCTGACCGCCTCCGTTCCCCTCAGCTTTGCCCAGGATCCGGAAGAACAGGGCCTGTTCCAGGAAGTGGGCAGTGACATCGCCTTTGGCCTGCACACCATTGACGAGGAGGAAAAGCGAGCCCGGACCGTGGTGGCCCTGGGCCAGTCGGAAGCCCGGTACAGGGCTTTGTTCGAGGGTTCAGGCCAGGGCATCCTGATCGCGGAAATTCAGACCCGGCGGTTCCGGTACGCCAATCCCGCCATATGCGCCATGCTGGGGTATACGGAACAGGAGATGCAGCACCTGGGCCTGGAGGATCTTCACCCGGAAAAGGACCTGGACCTGGTGGTATCGACATTCAACGCCCTGGCGGAAACGGGTTTCGGGGAGGTCCGGGCGGTTCCGTGCCTGAAAAAGGACGGCACCCTCCTGTACACCGATATCAGCAGCACGCGGACCCGTATTGACGGCGTTGCCTGCAATGTGGGATTTTTCACGGACATCACCCGGCAGAGGAACCTGGAGCAGCAACTTCACCAATCCCAGAAACTGGAGTCCATCGGAAGGTTTTCCGGAGGCATTGCCCATGACTTCAACAACATCCTGACCACGGTGATCGCCAACGCGGGGCTTATCCTGGACGACCTGCCCCAGGACGATCCTTTGAGGGAGGAGCTGGAAGACATCCGGACAGCCGGTGAGCGCGGGGCGTCCCTCACCCGTCAGCTCCTGGCCTTCAGCCGGAAACAGGTACTCCAGCCCACCCTGGTGAACTTGAACGAGGTTGCCCTGGGTATGGAGAAGATGCTGCGCCGCATGATCGGTGAGGATATCGCCCTGAAGACGGTACTGGCCCCGGACCTGGGCCTGGTCAGGGCCGATGTGGGGCAGATCGAACAGGTGCTCATGAACCTCGCGGTCAATGCCAGGGATGCCATGCCCCGGGGCGGAACCCTTACCCTGGAAACCGCCAACCTCCTTGTGGACGAGGCCTATGCCGCCGCCCACCTGGATCTGGTTCCCGGCCCCCATGTGCTCCTGGCGGTCTCGGACACGGGATGCGGCATGACCAGCCAGGTCAGGGAGCAGATCTTCGAACCCTTCTTCACCACCAAGGAAAAGGGCAAGGGAACCGGCCTGGGTCTGTCCACGGTATACGGCATCATCCGGCAGAGCAACGGGACCATCGGGGTGTACAGCGAACCCGGCCTGGGGACACGCTTCAGGATTCACCTTCCCAGGGCCGGGGAAACGCCACAGCCCCTGGAATCCGATGACCGGAAAACCACGCTGCCCCTGGGTACAGGAACCGTCCTGGTGGTGGAGGATCATGAAATGACACGGAACCTGGCCGTAAGGGTGCTGACCCGGTACGGGTATACGGTGCTGCCTGCCTGCGACGGCGACCAAGCCCTCCGGATCTCAGAAGAGCATGACGGACCTGTCCACCTGCTCCTGACCGACGTGATCATGCCAGGGATGGATGTCCAGGACATGAAGGCCCGGCTGACAGCGGCCAGGCCCGACATGAAGGTCCTTTTCATGTCCGGTTACACCGATGCCACCATTGTGGAGCACGGCGTGCTGGACACCGGGGTATCGTTCATCGGCAAGCCGTTCACGGCCGAGGCCCTGGGAAACACGGTCCGGAATCTGCTCAGTCCCGCCTGAGCCCAAGGAGACACTGTGGAACCGCTGGCCCAGGGCAAACGCATTCTGATCGTTGACGATGATCCCCTTGTCCTCAGCCTGCTCAGGCGCATCCTGGTCAGGACTAAGGGCGAGTGCATTCTGGCTTCCAGTGCCGAGGAAGCCCGCCGGAAGCTGGAAAACCTCCAGGTGGACCTGGTCCTGTGCGACATCCTGCTTCCCGGGGAATCCGGCCTGGATTTTGCGCGCCACCTTGCCGTCGCCTGCCCCGGGACCGCCCTGATCATGGTCAGCGGCATGGAGGACCCAGAGACCGCTGACAAGGCCATGGACCTGGGGGCCTACGGGTACATCATCAAACCCTTTACCGCCAGCCAGGTGATCATCACCGTGGTCAGCGCCCTGAAACGGCAGAAACTGGAAACGGAAAGCCGGCTGTACCAGGAAAAGCTGGAACACGAGCATGCCCTGAGGGCTTCGTTGCTGGATTCCATTCCCGACATGATCGCCTTTCAGGACAGCGACGGACGTTTTCTGGGGTGCAACCGGGCCTTTGCGTCCTTGGCCGGCAAAACGGCCCATGAACTGCACGGACTCAGGGACGAGGACATTTTTCCTCCCGCGGTGGCGGCCATGTTCCGGGACAATACCCTGGCCATGCTCAGGGAAGACGCGCCCGCAAGGAGCGAAGAGAAGGTCACGGGCCCGGATGGAAAGGACCTGCTCCTGAGCACGGCCAGGACATCCTGCCGGGGACCCGGCGGGGGCCGGTGCGTCATCCGCATCAGCCGTGACATCACCCAGGAACGGACGACCGAACAGCTTCTGACCCGTCTGGGACGAATCCTGGACCAGTCCCTGACTGAACTTTTCGTGTTCAATGAAGCCGACCTCAGATTCATCCAGGTCAACCAGGGGGCCATGAGCAACCTGGGCTATGGCATGGACGAGATGCTGTCCATGACCCCCCTTGACCTGATGAAGGATTTCACCCTGGACCGGTTCCAGTCCCTCATCACTCCCCTGCGCCACAGGGAGCGCGACAGAATCGTTTTCGAGACCACCCACACCCGCAGGGACGGGTCCCATTATCCTGTTGAGGTGAGGCTCGAGGTGTCTTCCAGGGAGATTCCCCCGGCATTCATCGCAACGGTCATGGATATCACGGAACGCCAGGCAGCCCAGGCCCAGCTGAAAAAACTCTCCCTGGCCATCGAGCACAGCCCTGCCTCGGTCATCATCACGGACCGGAAAGGGACCATTGAGTATGTGAACTCCAAATTCACCCGGGTCACAGGGTTCAGCGCCCGGGAGGTCATGGGGAAAAATCCCAGGGTGCTCCAATCGGGAAAACAGTCCAGGGCCCTGTATGAAGCCCTGTGGAAAACCATCCTGGCCGGACAGGAATGGCGGGGAAACCTGTGCAACCGGAAAAAGAACGGGATGCTCTACTGGGAATCGGTGTGCATCGCACCCCTGTTGGATGAGAAAAACGAGATTTCCCATTTTGTGGCGGTAAAGGAAGACATCACCCAGGCTCGGCACGTGGCCCTGGAACTGAAACGGGCCAAGGAAGAGGCCGAAGGGGCCAACCGGGCCAAGAGCGATTTCCTGTCCGGTATGTCCCACGAACTGCGCACTCCGCTCACGGCCATCATCGGTTTTTCAGACGTGCTCCTGGAAAACAGTTTCGGCCCCCTGAACGCCAAACAGCACGAGTATGTCGTGGATATCCTGGAGAGCGGCAAGCACCTGCTCTCCCTGATCAATGACATCCTGGACCTGTCCAAGGTGGAAGCCGGCAGGATGGGGCCTGACCTGTCCAGAGTGGCCATCGGCCCCCTGCTCGAAAGGAGCCTGGTCATGATCAAGGAAAAGGCCATGAAACACAGGATCTCCCTGGAGCTGGACATCCCCGGGCCGGTATGGGACCTGGAGATTTCCGCCGATGAGCGGATGATGAAACAGGTGATGTTCAACCTGCTCTCCAATGCAGTCAAATTCACCCCTGACTGCGGAACCATACGGGTGGCAGCCCGGCAAGACGGACGGGACCTGGTCATTTCCGTTGCCGATACCGGTGTGGGAATCCAACCGGAACTTCATAAAAAAATCTTCGAGGAGTTCTACCAGGTGGACCGGCAGGGGCTGGGCAAATCCCCGGGCACAGGGCTGGGACTGGCCCTGGCCCGACGTTTTGTGGAAATGCACGGGGGAGAGATACGGGTTGACAGCGAGGGAGAGGGACAGGGAAGCTGTTTTTCCGTATCCATTCCCGTGGAGCCCGGAACCGCTCACACCCGGGACAAGGACGCCGACCTGCCCATCCCGGGCCCGGGCCGGAACACGACCGATCTTGCCGCCGACCTGGACCGGTCCATACAGCTGGGCACAAAGCAGGGCAGACCCTTTGCCCTGTGCCGGTTCTACCCCGGGACCACGGCCTTTGGACCCCGGGTCCGGGAGGTGATGGATGTGCTCACCGCCGAAATCCGGGGGCATGACATCCGGGGGATTGACAGGGAGCTGTACGTCTATGTCATTCTCACCGGAGCGAGCCGTTCAGAGGCCGGGACCGTGTGTACCCGGATCGTTGAAAAACTGGAACAGCTGTTCCGGGACCTGACCGTATCCTATGAAACAGCCGTCTTTCCCGAGGATGGAAAAAGCCCGGGAGAGCTTACCGTCAGGCTCTCCCCATAGACAGGGCCCTGTATCCAAACTGGAGTTAAAGACATGGCAGAAACCATACTGATCACAGAAGACGATGAGCAGAACCGCAAGCTTTTCAAGGACATCCTCCAGGTTGCCGGTTATGGAATCCTGGAAGCCAGGGACGGACTGGAAGCCCTTGTTCTGGCCAGGGAAAAACGGCCGGACCTGATTCTCATGGACGTGCAGATGCCGGTTATGGACGGGCTCGAGGCGGTGAAGCAGCTCAAGGCAGACCCCGCCACCCGCCTGATTCCCATCATCGCCATCTCAGCTTTTGCCATGGACCGGGATGAGGACAGGGCCCTGGCCGCCGGGTGCGACGGGTACCTGTCCAAGCCCTTTGGCGTAAAGGCGTTCCGGGATATGGTGGCCCTGTACCTGCTCCCAGGGCCCCGGGGCTGACCCGGCCGTTACCCGGCTGAAGTGCTGGCTATCATATACCTGATCACGATACCCGATCAGAACTCCTGATCAAGACCCGCTGATCAGGGCCATTGACAGACACGGACGTTGACCTGTACCTGAATCGGACACGGAGGAACCCCATGGACAGACGACCCAGGGTGATGGTGGTTGATGACGAAGACCGTATACGGCGCCTCATGGAGGCTTACCTGTCCCCGTGGGGATACGACATTGTCCTGGCCCGGGACGGCAGGGATGCCCTGGAGAAAATCCAGGAAGAACCGCCGGACCTGATCCTCATGGACGTCATGATGCCGACCATGGATGGCCTTGAAGCCACACGCCGCCTGAAAGCCGATGACAACACCCGGCTGATCCCCATTGTCATGGTCACGGCCCTGGGGGACCTGCCGGACCGCGTCAGGGCCATGGAGGCCGGTGCCGACGATTTTCTCTCAAAACCCGTGGAAAAGATCGAACTCAGAGCCCGGGTGAAATCCCTGCTCAAGGTCAAGGCCTACAACGACCACATGAAACACTACCGGCACGAACTGGAGCTCACGGTGGCCGAGCGGACCCGGGCCCTCCGGGACGCCTTCCGGAAACTGGAAACCTATTCCCTGGAAACCGTGTTCCGCCTGACCCGGGCCGCAGAGTACAAGGACGAAGACACCAGCGCCCACATCCAACGCATGAGCCATTACTCATCGGCCCTGGTCCGGCGCCTGGGCTTCGGGGAAAAGGCAGCCAAATGGGTCCTGTACGCGGCTCCCCTGCACGATATCGGAAAGATCGGAATCCCGGACCGCATCCTGCTGAAACCCGGGAAGCTCGATGCCGACGAGTGGACCATCATGAAGCAGCACACACTGTACGGCGCAAAAATCCTGGAAGGGGCCAGGGCAGGATACCTGAGGCTGGGTGAGGTGGTTGCCTTGACCCACCATGAACGGTGGGACGGAACCGGCTATCCCCGGGGACTCAGGGGCAGTCAAATCCCCAGAATCGGACAGATCGTGGCCATCGCCGATGTGTTTGACGCCCTGACCACACGCAGACCTTACAAGGAAGCCTTTTCCCTGGAACTTTCCCTTGAGATCATCACCCAAAGCAGGGGCTCCCATTTCGATCCGGAAATCGTGGACCTGTTCCTGTCAATGAAGGATGAGATCCTCACCATCAAAGAGACCTTTAACGATGATGCCCTCCGATAGCGATCACGGCTCCGCACCCCCGGCCCGGGCCCGGGAGGCCGGCCAGGGAAACAGTGCGGGGAGGATTATGGAAAAGCGCTGCAGCCACAGGATACTGATCGTGGATGATGACGAGGTTGTGGGCAGATCCATTGCCGGAATCCTCCGAAGGATGACGGTGAAATCAGTCTATGCCCCGGATGGCGACCAGGCCTCTGCTGCAAGGGGCTTTTCCGTAAAGCAGCCGGGCCTTGAGCCCGCAGAAAACCGGCGGGAACCCTAGGCCGGTCCCTGCCTCTGACAGGTGCGACCTGGCAGTTTCCTGTCACTCTTTTGTCAACCCCGAACCTTCAGGGTGTGATAGGGTATTTACGGGTCATCACTCCCGGGACGGCCCTGCCACGCCCCGGAGACCCGGACAGAGTCCGCTTCCGTGTCCGGGCCAGACCTTAAGGACAGGCTTTTCAAAAAGGGTTCACGAGATGGGAAATCCTGGCACAGTGCACACAATCGACCCAGGATTGCTTGCAAAGCAGTTCCACACCCGCGTCGGCAGTCAGGGTACGGACCAGCGCCCCCAGGTCAGTCCAACCGGGAATGAACGGATCCTGCTGGTGGACGACGAAATGGCAATCGTCAACCTGGAGCGGCAGATTCTCGAACGTCTCGGCTACCGGGTCACGGCCTTCACCAGCCCTGACCAGGCCCTTCAGGCCTTCAGGTCAGACCCCGGTGGTTTTGACCTGGTGATCACGGACCTGTTCATGCCGGACCTGCCCGGAGACCGGCTTGCCGCTGATCTGAACGCGATCCGGCCCGGGATCCCGGTCATTCTCTTCACCGGTATCACCAGCCCGGTGCTGCCGGAATCCCTGAACCTGTCCGGGATCCTGTTAAAACCCATTTCCCGGTCGGAGTTGGCCCTCAGGGTGCGCCAGGCCCTGGACAGCCGCTGCCTGTAACCGTCTTTATCCGTCAGAGGTTGCCCGGCGCCTGCAGGAAATGAACAGCAGATCCCTGACCGGAACTTCTGCCGGCAATTGCAGAAACCTGCTTTATCATTATCTGCAACCGTGGTATCGTGGCCGCAATGGTAGAGGTCCGGAGAATCGCTGGAGAAATTGTTCCTGGCATAGTGATGGAGCCTGTTGAATCGCATCAGCAGTGTGATGGAGGTTGACCATGACTGACAGACCGAGCTACGACGCACTGGAAGAAAAACTCCGGCAGTTGTAGGAGGCGGTTTCAGAACGTCACCGGGTCGAGGAGCGGCTCAGGACCAGCGAAGCCAAGGAAAAAGAAACGTCGGCCATGCTCGAGGCCCTGTTTGATGCCATCCCCGATGTCCTGGGTGTCCAGGACACAGCGCACCGGATCATCCGCTACAACAGAGCGGGGTATGCCTTTGTGAACCAGACCCACGAACAGGTAAAGGGACGCCGGTGCTTTGAAATCCTGGGCCGGTCGAATCCCTGCACGGAATGTGCGACCACGGAGGTCTATAGGACGCTCAAACCGGCACAGATCGAGAAGTACGTCCAGGAACTGGATATCTGGCTCGATGTCCGGAGCTACCCGGTCCTGGATTCCCAGGAGCGGCTCCAGATGGTGATCGAGCATCTCCGGGACATCACCGATCTCAAACGAGCCGGAATCGCCATCATGACCAGCGAGCGCAATTACCGGCAGATCTTCAATTCCAGCAGCGACGCCATCCTTGTCATCGACGGTAACGACCATACCCTTCTGGATGTGAACGATACCGCCCTGGCCCTGTTCGGTTATGAAAAGGAGGAACTCCTGGGCCGGAACCTGTCCCTGATGGACGCTCATTCCATGACCGTGGGACCTGCCCCGGTCAAGGGAACACTTGCTTCAGCCCTGGACCAGGGTTTCAGAATCGTCGAATGGAAAGCTCTGAAGAAAAACCAGGAGTCTTTCTGGGCCGAGGTGAGCATCAACCGTTCGGAAATCGGGAGTGAACAACGGATACTGGCCGTTGTCCGGGACGTCACGGAACACAGGAAGGCCCGGGAACTCATGATCCAGACTGATTTCGACGCCATGCACCCTCGTTTCGTCAGGAGCATCGAGATATAGTCCAAGTGGGGAAATTCCGAAGGGTATGCCCCGTTTCCCGACTCCTGCAACAGTTCGGATACAGTGATCGACTATGACCCGGAACAGCAGGTGGCGTCCAAAACCATTCGCACGCTTCTCCACACCCGATGGGTCCAGGACGGAAACACGGACTTCATGCTGGGCTTTACCGGCAGCACCGACAACCACATGGGGCAACCGGGCAATACGGTGCTGAACCAGTGCGGATTCCCCTATCGGGGAGGGGTTACCGGGATCGCAACCCCGACCTTTGTCCGGTCCGGCCTGTGGCAGGCCCTGTACGATCGACACACCCTGGCCGCGACCTCCGAGTGCAGGCTCGGCCTGCTCGTGGCTGTGGAAACACATGGAAACCATCTGCTCATGGGCGATTTTGGAACCCATGACGGAACGATCAGGGTCCGGGCCCTGGGCGGTTCCTCGGTGCACCGGCTCGAAATCCTCGTGGACGGGTGCCTCCAGGAAATCGTTGCCGGCCATACGGCTGACAGAACCTATGCCGTTTCAGGAACCCGCCACTACATCTAGGTGAAGGCGATCAGGGAGCCGTCAGACGGGGCTGTGCAGGTGGTCTGGTCGAGTCCGGTATACCTGTGTCCGTAACCTGCCTGGCGCAACAGGTTGATGTCGGCTTCATGAATTTAATCCTGTGCTGCCTCTACCGGTTGTCCGCTTTCGATCCAGTTCTTGAGGCCGCCATCAAGAAAAACGGCGTCGAATTTCTCACCCCGAAGTCGATCCGTCACGGACTGGCTGACCGATCCACCCTTGACGCAATACACCACTGCGCGCTTTCCAACCGGCAGTTGCCTGACCCAATGGTCGATCTTTTCGGGATCGCGCCATACCGCGCCCTTGATGGTATTTGGATTGGCCTGGTAATCCGCTTTGCGGCGCACATCCAACAGGGTCATCGGTTCTTCTTTTTCGAAAAGCTTTTTTAGTTCTTTGATATCGATAGCGTGGGTCATGGTTTTTCTCCTATTTGATTTCCTTAGATAAAAAGTTTCCAGATTACTCCCGCCGTGGCTCCGATGGGAACCAGATAATGGATGGGGAAGTGAAATTTCTGCAGCAGCGCCAGGGATACGACCGCTGAGACCACCGCGAAGATATCCAGTCCGCCGTTGGGCAGAACGACCTTGTGTCCGAACCAGACCGCCAGATTGAGCACCACGCCGACCACGGCGGCGGTTACACCGGTCAGCGCCGCCTGAAGTCGCTGATTTCCAGCCATGGCCTCGATGAAAGGCGCTCCGGCGAAGATGAAGAAAAAGCAGGGTAGGAAAGTCACATAGGTGGTCAGCAGGGCTCCCAAAACACCCGCCGTCAATGGATTGAGGCCGCCAGGCAGGTTCCAGGCGGCCAGAAAACCGGCGTATTGGGTCACCATGATCAACGGCCCGGGGGTGGACTCGGCCAGTCCGAGACCGATCAACATTTGCTGTGCCGAGAGCCATCCGCTTGACACGGCCACGTCGGTGATATAGCTGAGTACGGCGTAAGCGCCGCCAAAGGTGACAAAGGCGGCAAATCCATACAGGAATCTGTGTTTAAGCGCCTTTTTGCCGATACGCAGCACCGCTTCGATGACCACGGCGACCACCACCGGCTGGATGCCGTAAAAAGCGGCCGCCACCGCCGGGATGTCGATGTGGGCCACGGCCAGGTAGCTGAGCAGCAGCATGACGAAGATGGACGGTATGACAAACAGTGAACCGGCGGCGATGTCGCCCCACGTGCCGTGCAACCGCCAGCCGATGTAGGTGGCCAGTTGCTGGGCCTCGGGTCCGGGCAGCAGCATGCAGAAATTAAGCGCGCGTAAAAACTGGTTCTCGCCTATCCATTTGCGACGCTCCACCACCTCCTGGTGCATGATGGCGATCTGGCCGGCCGGTCCGCCGAAACTGATGAAGCCCAGTTTGGTCCAGAATTTTAGGGCTTCCTTGAATGGGATCGTCGCTGACGGCGCTGCATTGGTTTGAGTTTCCATTGATCCTCCTTTAATTTTTTTGTATCATAGTCCTCTATCTGGTTTGCTCGCGCCGCGCTCCAGGGCTGATTCGTTGAAGAGAATCACTGAATCGGCCTTGGTCCACAAACCCGCGTGGCCGTTCAGAATGCCTTTATTTACGTTTGCCTTAACACGTTTGTCGTGTTCCTTATTCGTATTCACAGGGGATCCTCCGCAATGGGCGAAAATGTGGATTCCTTTTTCACCGGCACCGTGATCTTGAATACGAACGCTGAAACAATCAGAATGGCTCCTATTATGGCGAATGCGATTCGAAAATCCTGCCCGTTTGATAAGCCGATGAGGATGCCGGCAAGGATCGGGCCGGATGCATGTCCGACATCGTAAAGGGTTCCAAACACGCCCATTGCGGAGCCGATGTTGTCCTGCCTGCAATAGTCGGCCACCATGGCCGCAGCGGAAGACGTTACGATTGCTTCTCCGAGTCCGAAAATCGCCGCCATGCCCAGTAGAATCGGAAAGCTTTGAACCCAAGGAATCATGATAAATGGAAGCGCGCAAACAAACATGCCCCAGAAGAGCAGGGGACGGCGACCATGCCTGTCCGATATTTTTCCCATGATCGGTTTGGACAGGATGGTTGCGAAAATTTGCACGGCCCACAGCAAACCGGCTTGGAATTCCGAATAGCCCAACACCATGACGACATAAATCGGCATGAATGCTTCCAGAGCTCCCACGGAGAGATTCTGTACCCCCTCCATATTGCTGGTGGCCATGATTCTCCTGTCCATCAGGATCTCCCTGACGCTCTTATAAAAATGACGCACGACTCCGGAAACCGTCTTGTTTTCACTTTTTTGTGGCAATGGGGCGGCCAAACCGCGGCTGGCCAGGATGCCGGTCATCAATGCGACCATGCCCAAGGCCGCCACAACACCATAAATGAGGTGAAAATGGGAAAGCTGGGGTTGTCCTTCGCCTGAAAGCATCGTCAATAGAAAGCCTCCCAGCGGTGCGCCGATCAGATTCCCGATAATGGTGATCGAAGAAAACCACGACAGCATCTCACCGCGCTTGCTGCCGGCGGTATCGACTATCACCGCCATAATGACAGGACCGTAAATGGCGGTGGCAAAACCATGCAGGAAACGAACAACCAAAAGCGCTTCAAATGATGAAACCACTAAGTAGGCGAAGGGGACAAAGGCAAAGAAGAGCAAGCCGGTCAGCATCGTGCGCCGTCTGCCGATTATGTCCGAGATGACACCGGCGGGCATTTTGAAAAAAATTCCCGTTATCGTCGAAATGGCGACGGCAAAGCCGATAGCTTCCGGCCCAACGCCGAAAGAAAAGGCAAACAATGCCAGAACAGGGGTGCGTGCCAGCGCATATGAGCACTTGGCCAGAAACCCTGAAATACACAGGCCGGAAAAACTTGCTCGATGTTCCATGAATACCGCCTTTGAGATCCAACTATCGATCTTGCCGCTAAGATTCTTTTTATTGGGCAGGACCAAAAGGCCCCGCCCGGTGGTTATTTTGAACCAAAGTAGGCCAGGGCGTTCTTGATGGCCGTTTCCACATCTTCCACCACATGACCGAATCTGCCGCTTAAGTCGTCGCTTAAATGCTGGACGTATTCCCGCGCGGCCTCCTCGCCGCAGTTTCCCTTGAACATCTGAAAATTATCCGGAATCTTGGTGATATCGTGACGCTCGTTTTTGTGGTCGGGGTCGTCAATCCATTCATGAACTTCCTGATAGGATTTACCGGTTCGCTCTTTGCTGATCTCAATGTGTTTGGGTACGGATGGCATGATTATTCTTCTTTGGTTTACAATTTTGCATTAACGCCTTCTGGATACCTACTCTCTTTTTTGTCTTTGATAATAAGCGTACAGGTTTTCAAACAAACGAAACCCTTCCATCATCCTCAGGTCATCGTCCGGATGCCCGGCCACCAGGCCGGTCAGAAGGGCGTTGATCCCGTCGGTTTCGTTGCGGCCAAATTTTTCATCTTTCAAATCGATGTCATGGACCACTTCCGCCAATGGCCCCAGGGCATGGTCTTGGATCTGCAGCCGTTGGATCATCACCTCAAAAGTACAGCGATCTCCCTCGTGGGTGTATTCCCCATCGAACATGTCAAATCGGATTTCGTTGACTTTGGGCGAGTAGTGGGGATCTGGAACGAATTTGAAGAGTGCCGTCCTGTCCACGAAACGACGGATCAACCAGCCACAGGCGATCCGGTCGACAAAAAGGTTCCCGCGGGTCACCCATGTTTTTCCGATCAGATCTGCGAGACCATCGCGGACCTCGCTGCCGGTTGCCGGTTGTCCTGCTACCATATTATCCAGTTCCTTGAGTTGGAGTTCCGCCGTGGCACGCTCGGGCGTTTGAAAGAAATCGATGGCGGCCGTTTCATCCAACCGCCGCTGCAACTTGGCAAGCCGAGTCGGTCCTCTGGTTGCGGGGTCCTTTGGGTCACTCTCTCCGGAAGACCATTCGGCAAGCAGGACTCCGGCCTCCTGGATCAGTTTTTCATAGTCCGCTTTGCGCGCATTGTGGAACAGGGCGAGGATCTGCTCGTCCGCAAGTCCCTCGACAAACCGCGCCTCGGAAATGGAACCGTCGCCGCCACCCTCAATGATCTCCTTGAGTGTCCAGCTCAAATCCTCCCGCGACTGCTCCGACAGGGGCATCACATAGACGGATTGCTTGATCGCCACGGCACCTACCTGTTGCAGCCGTCGCCAGATTTTCACCCGTAAAGCGTTCGGCTTGGGGGGGATTTGGTGAATCAACAACAGCCATTTTCGGTGTTCTGCCTTAGTCATAATGCTCTCCAGTTCATTTATTACAATAATAATGTAACAGTTGTTTCACAATGTCAAGGTGAGAGTTTGAATACGTTGTGCGGACTGGCCGGGATGGAGATGCTCTACCATGGAGGCGAGCCTTTCACATCTGCGGATATAGCCTTCCGGTACGAAGAGCTGTTCGGCCAGGTCCGCGACCTCATCGACGCTATGGACCATCTCTCGGAAAATCGCCACGCCGCCCTGGCGACCTCGGAATTCGGTTCGGAACCCGGCGGAGACAGTTATGCCCTGATTGGAACCGATTGTCTTAATCTCTCCGCTCGATTCGGCTACCATTTCGCCACCCTCGACACCTTTTGCGGCGAAGAACCGGATCACAACTACCTGAGCCTCCAATTTTCCGGCGGGGCCGGATCCGGTTTCGGAAAGACCCTGCACCTGCAATTCCTCGGCAGGGTGCTGGACGGGCTGGGCTGCCAGGTGAGCATCCAGGGGACAGGAATCCGCTCCCGGGGTTCTACACCCACCTCGGCCACTGGAGTCTGTCGGAGAAAAACGGAACCCTCTGCTGGCTGGCCGATGGATCCCGCAGGCTGGGGGCACTCACCACCGGTGTCTCGGGCCTGATGACCAGGACCCTGGGCCGTTCCTACCAGGAACTGCTCGACACCATGGGCGCCTACTGCCACTTCCCCCTGGCCATATCCAGGGACGGCGAGCAAGGCGACGGGACCCTCGCTCTCAGCCTCCAGCCCCTGGGCGGGGTAGTCGATCAGGCAGGGGGACTGGTCTTTGCCCTGCGCGACATCGGCAACTATTTTGTCTTTCGGGTAAACGCGCTGGAAGATAATGCCATTTTGTTCGAATTTGTCAACGACAAGCGCATCGAGCGGGCCCGGGCCCACTTCGTCATCACCAGGGACAGGTGGCATGCCCTGGAGGTGGTGGTTACGGGCACCAAGGCCTCATGCAGCGTCGACGGCTCCTTTGTCTTCGACTATCAGGCCGGACGGCTGCTCCATGGCCATGTCGGTCTGTGGACCAAGGCCGATTCCGTCACCCGTTTCCATTCGCTGACCATCGATGACCCTGGCCGGAGCATGCCTGTCAGCGCCGGAAACCGACGAACGGCCGCAGAGAGTTCAGGATCATACCGGGAGCCTTGATCGCACCGGCTGTCCAACACGGTCAACAAAAGGGAGGTATCTCTTGCCGGCATCGACCTATGACATGAGTTGGGTTACGGACCAAATCGCGGTGGGAGACGCCCAGGGCATCCGATCTGGATACCGCCATGGCATGGATGGACACCATCATCCGCCTGGACAGAAAACTTCTCATCCATTGTCGATTCGGCATCGGTCGGACAGGGACGGTTCTCTATGCCTATCTCTGCAGCAGTGGGCTTAAAGGCAGGCCGGATGACGCCATTTTGCGGAAATTGCGATGCCTACCAGCCAATTACTGTCAGTGGCAGCTCGTTCGGGATTACGAAAAGGCCCGGGGATGATCCAGGGGTTGCATAAACCCGGGATTCCGGAACCCGACGATTCCCTCCATGTCACGACCGGCCGGATCGGAACCTGGTATCTTTGTCCCGAACGCCATGTCAGATGGCTGGACGGTGCACCCTACTGAACCTGCCTCACACTCCTGCCGGCCTTCTCCAACGCCTCCCTGACCTTGACGGCCAGGTCCTGTTTCGAAAAGGGTTTGGGCATGAAGCACACGCCCGGGTCCAGTTCATTGCCCCGGGCAATGACATCGGCCGTGTACCCGGACATGAACAGGACCCCGAGGCCGGGATGCCGGGCCTGGAGCTTCAGGGCCAGGTCCCGTCCGTTCATTTCCGGCATCACCACATCGGTGACAAGAAGATGGATAATACCATCATGGACCAGTTCCAGGGCCTTTTCCGGGGAGGGTGCGGTCAGCACGGTGTACCCGAGTCCGGTGAGGATGCGCCCGGCCAGTTTCAGGATGGATGCGTCGTCCTCGACCACCAGAACGGTCTCGCCATGGCCGGCCGGGATCTTCGGGGCCTGTTCCAGGGAAAGGTCGCGGGACTGTCCCGCATGCCGGGGCAGGTAGATCCGGAAAATCGTGCCCTTGCCCGGCTCACTGTACACGGTGATGAACCCGTTGTTCTGCCGGACGATCCCGTACACCGTGGAAAGCCCCAGACCGGTTCCCTCACCCGGTCCCTTGGTGGTGAAAAACGGTTCAAAGATCCTGTCCAGGGTGGCCGGGTCCATGCCGCTCCCGTCATCGCTCACGGCCAGAAGAATGAAATCTCCGGGAACAGTGCCGGCGTGATCTGCGCAATAGGCTGCGTCAAAGCAGGCTCTGCCGGTCTGGATGGTGATCTTTCCCACGCCGTGGATGGCATCCCGGGCGTTGACGACCAGGTTGGCCAGAATCTGGTCGATCTGGGACGGGTCCATCTTGACCTCTCCGGGATCGGCTCCGGGCAGCCAGGCCAGGTCAATGTCTTCCCCGATGAGCTTGCGAAGCATCTTGAGTGTCCCCTCGATGGCGTCGTTGAGGCTGAGCACCCTGGGCGCTATGGTCTGCTTCCGGGCAAAGGCCAGGAGCTGCCGGGTAATGCCCGCGGAACGCCTCGCCGCGGACAGGATCTCTTCCAGGTCCCCGTGCAGGGGATCGGACGGGTCCACCCGGTCCCGGGCCATCTCGCCGTACCCGATGATTACACTGAGCATGTTGTTATAGTCATGGGCCACACCCCCGGCCAGCCGGCCCACGGTCTCCAGCTTCTGGGCGTGGTGGAGCTGGGCCTTGAGCTTGTCTTGCTCCCTGTCCAGGGCTTTCCTGGCGGTGATGTCGGTGAAGACGATAAAATCCAGATCCCCGTTGGTTGACATGCGGAACTCGATCTCCTTGACACTGCCGTCCCTGCAGGTCACGGGATACTCCAGGGGCCGGATTTCCGTCAGGGTCCTGCGGGCCCTTGCCACCTCTTCTCCCCATTCCTCACAAACCCTGGCCCTGAGGATTTCATCGGGATAGGCACGGAGGAACCAGGCCTCCACGTCCGGGATATCCTCACGGTCGTACCCGAAAAGCTCCACGAACTTCCGGCTGGCGTACACGGCCTTCTGGTCCTTGTCCGCGATGACGACCCCCACCGGGGCCGCTTCCGTGAACAGCCGGAACCGCCACTGGCTTTCCTGCCAGGCGTTCTCAGCCTGACGGCGCTGGGTGATGTCCTGGATGGTGGCAAAGATCACGGGCTTTTTCCCGGGCCGGGTCCGGATCACGCCCACGGTGCGGACCCAGATCACCTGGCCCGACTGTCTGATCACCCGGAACTCGGCAGGGTCAAGTTCTTCCCGGCCGGATACCAGGCACTGCCGGACCCAGGTCCGTATCCCTTCCCGGTCATCCGGATGCAGGAGGGTCTCGGTGATCCCGGGATAATCAAACTCCCCGGTTCGTTCAAACCCCAGGAGCTCGAACAGCACCTCGGACCAGGTGATCTCCCCGGTTTCCAGATCCCAGGTGAAATCGCCCATTTTCGCGATCCTCTGGGCTGCGATCAGGCGCTCCCTGCCGGAGAGCAGGGCCTGTTCAGCCTCCTGGCGCCGCTGGATCTCCTGTTCAGCCTCGAGCATCTTCTGCTCGAGCTTGCGGACCAGGCGTTCGCTGTAGAGTTTGAGGGCCTCGGGCTCGGGCAGCGGTTCCCGGGCTGGTGCCTCCCCCGGCCGGACCGCGGCATCCATAACCCCGGCCACGGCCGCAAGGAGCACATCCGGTTCGCAGGGTTTTTCAATGAACCGGTCCGCACCGATCCTCAGGGCAAATTCCTGGTCTTTGGAACCGGTATAGGTGGCCGTATAGATGATGAACGGGATATGGCGCAGCTCCGGGTCCATCTTGACCTTCCGGCACAACTGAAAACCGTCCATCACGGGCATGAGGATGTCGCTGATGATGAGATCCACCCCGTTTTCCCGGAGTACTCCCAGGGCCTGGCTTCCGTCCTGGGCCCGGAAAACACGGTGGCCCGATGCCCCGAACAGGGATTCCAGAAAGTACAGGTTCTCGTCATGGTCGTCCACGATCAGGAGGTTCATGGCTGTTTTCCCTCTCGCATGGCCCGGTACCGAACCATGCAGGCCCGGATCTCCTGCACAAAGGTGTCCGGGTTGATGGGTTTTTCGATATAGCCAAAGGCTCCGGCTTCCAGGATCCGTTCCCGGTCCCCGGCCATGGCGTAGGAGGTTACGGCGATGATGGGCACCTCCATCATCTCAGGGTGTTCTTTCAGCTTACCGGCCACGGCGTACCCGTTCATCCCGGGCAGCTGGATGTCCAGCAGGATGGCCCCGGGCCTGAGCTTCAGGGCCTTTTCAATGCCCTCCGGGCCATCCTCGGCACCTTCCACGGCAAACCCGTGTTTTTCCAGAAGGAAACGCATCAGGTAAAAATTCTGGGCATTGTCCTCGATGATCAGCAACAGGTCGCTCATGATATCCCTCCCGGGTGACTGGGTAAACGGATGGAAAAGGTGCTGCCCCGGCCCCACTGGCTGTCCACCTGGATGGTTCCGCCCATGAGGGTGATCAGCTTTTTGCAGATGGACAGGCCCAGACCTGTGCCCTCGTGCCGCCTGGACAGCCCGGTATCGATCTGGTGAAAGGGCTGGAAAAGACCGTCAAGGTCCTCGGGCCGGATGCCCGTACCCGTGTCGGACACCTCCAGGAGGTACCCGTCCCCCTGCCTCCGGCATCCGATCCGCACATGGCCCTTTTCCGTGAATTTGACAGCATTGCCCGAAAGGTTGAGAAGGATCTGCTCCAGGCGCCGCTGATCCGTGAACACCTCTCCCACATCCGGGGCAATGTCGAGCCTGAGGTCAAGGCCTTTTTTCCCGGCCAGGGGCTTGATCAGAGTCGCTGTTTTGGTGATGGAGGGCCGGATGTCAAACCGGTTGCAGTCCAGGGTCAGCTGGTCAGCCTCGATCTTGGAGATGTCCAGGACATCGTTGATCAGGGCCAAAAGGTGGCGGGAGCTGGACTGGACCATGGTCAGCTGTTTCTTCTGCTCGTCGTTGAGCGGCCCGGCCAGGCCCTGGAGCAGGATACCGGTAAACCCGATGATGGAGTTCAGGGGAGTTCGCAGTTCATGGCTCATGGTGGCCAGAAAAGCGGATTTCAGGTGATCGGCGGCCTGGGCCTTTTCCATGGCAACGGCCAATTCCGCGGTCCGGTCCCGGATCCGCTGCTCCATCTCCCGGTTGATGACCGTGAGTTCCCGGGTCCGGTCATTGACCTGGCGTTTGAGCACCACACTGCCCACCAGGCTCATGGCCAGGGCAACCCCCACACCCAGTCCCAGGAACCTCACCCAGGTCGGCAGGACAAAGGCAACCTCCTGGGAGGTCCACCGGGCCAGGGAAGTGTAGTAAACAGACCGGTGGTTTTCCTTGAGCCGGACCAGGTGGCGGTCGATGGCCGCCAGCAGTGCCGGGTCGGCCCTGCCGGGCGGTGCTGCGAAAAACAGCCGGGTGGGGTTAAAGATGATGGCCGTGTCTTCGAGCCCGGAGCCTGGGGCCTTCATCGCCCCATAGAACCGGTTGGTGATGGCCGCGTCAGCCTCGGCCCGGGCAACCGTTGAAAAAATGGCCGTGTAATCCGGCAGGGTGATGATGGATGTCTCGAACCCGAAACCCTGGACCAGCTGTTCAAAGGCATCCTTCTGCGCCGAGCGCTCCAGGACCACAATCCTTTGGCCGGCCAGATCCACCAGGGACCGGATCTTGCTGCCCCTGCGGGCGTACACCTGGAACCAGTCGGACAGGACCGGCTCCTGGTGAAAGGTGAATTCCTTTTCCCGGGCCGGCGTGAGAGCCACATCGGGCATGAGGTCAATCTCCGCCCGGGCCAGCCTTGAAAGGCCCTGGCTCCAGGTGCCCGGCACATACCGCAGGGTCCATCCCTCCTGTGAGGCGATGGCCTCGATGATGTCGATGAAGATCCCGGATGGTGTCCCCGATTCCTGGGTAAAAATCTTGGGCGGGTTCTCATAGACCCCCACGGACACAACGCCCTGGGAAGCGCCTGCCCGGGTCCCTGCCAGAATCAGAAAAGCTCCCAGAGCCAGAACCAAAGCAAAACCGATCTGCCGTGGAACGAGGTTGAGCACCTGTTTTGAAAACACGTTGCGTCCAAAGATGGTCATCATCTTCCTCCTCTCTATGGACTGTTTGCGGCGAAAACCAGGGTTTCTCCGGCCAGGCCGCCGGGATCGTCTTTATCAGAAGGAGATCAGGAATGGGGTTCAGGATCGCTCCCTGTCCAAGGTTTGAGAAGACCGATCACCCCGAACCGTGTTGCGCTGCCCTGGAACAGGCATCATGCCCTATCCTGAGTCACATACCCCCCTTGACCGCATGTATAGTCCTGGGCTGGAAGAAAGATCGCTCGGCTGGCACACCATGATGGACAGTTGCACCATTTTACGTAATAAGTCAAGAAACTCACTCATAATTGTCAGTTTTTCATTACATATCGTAACAACAATTCCATGCCTGGGGGAGATGCCTAAACCCTGGCAGGCTGCCGGACGATTCCCGTTCCCCCATGTGGACTTGCAAGGGCTCACATACCAGGTGAATTTTACAGCCCTGGATGCTGAGTTTCAATCCACGCTCCCGCAGGGGGAGCGACTTGGGCACTTCGGACACCACCTCATCATGCACATGTTTCAATCCACGCTCCCGCAGGGGGAGCGACGTGTTGTTTTTGTGAACGACAGACCGATAAAGGCGTTTCAATCCACGCTCCCGCAGGGGGAGCGACCACTGAGCTTTTCCAGGTTGCAGTAACGCATGTGGTTTCAATCCACGCTCACGCAGGGGGAGCGACTGGTGTTGGTACAAGCCTTGAAGGCATAAAAGGAGTTTCATT
>JAZDGN010000048.1:0-4321 GCA_043806875.1 Pseudomonadota bacterium | reverse complement strand
CGGGCACGGACCTTCGGACCCTGGTGGTCCACGGCACCGCGGACCACCCCGAAGGTGTGGCCTTCAGATCCACCCGGGAGATCAGTGTCACCGACGAACTGGGCAGGGAACTGATGACCGAGACCCAGGTCTTTACGGGAGGCGACTACCAGAGGATCGGGTGGACGGTCTTCCTGCACGATGCCGGCGGTCACGTGTCCGACGTCTTTTCTTCGGACGGCCGGCACACAGAGACCATCTGGGGATGCTGCTCCCCGGAATCCACCACGGACGCAGACGGTATAGTCCGCTTCATGACCTACGACGCCCTGGGCCGCCGGACGTCCCAGACCCGGCAGGGAAGGGACGACAGTCCGGACCTCACCACCGCCTGCACCCTGGACGCCTCAGGGGCCCTGGAACCCACCTCCCCGGACCGTATCACCGAAACCGACACCCAATACGAAACCCTGAACGGAGACTGGTTTCTGACCACGACCCGCCGGACCTATGCCACCGACACCGATCCCACGCCCACGGTCACGGACATAAGCCAAGAGAGGCTCACCGGCCTCGAAATGCATCGTTGAAAATTGAATGTTATTTTAAACACAGCATTGGACAGACGACCCCGGATTATCCTGTTATTGAATGGGCAACAGACCCGGTTGACGTCTGAGTCACAGGCAGGGTTAAAAGGTATGAACGCTGTCCGGATGAACCCCTATTTCAAGGATATCACCCACACCCATGCCGTAATCATGGATGTAACTCCTGGGCCAGATGATCTCAAAGGAAACCGTGCCTGCCTGGAGACGGATGTTCAGGTAGATCCCATAGCTTGAAATCCGTGTAATTTCACCCTTGAAGACATTGTTAACGTCCTGTCCCGGTGAGGTTACCCGGGAAATGTCCTCGGGCCGGATACCGATATACCGGTGGTGGTGTTCCGGCCGCCGGCCGATCATCAGCGGGCAGGTCTCGTCATTGATATGGAATCGCCCCTGGCTTTCATGAAGCCGGTAGATGTTTTTCATCCCCACAAATGTTGCAGTGAACCGGGAGTCGGGTTTTTCAAAAATCGTCTCTATGAGTCCCTGTTGAAGAATTCTCCCATCCCTTATAATTGCACACCGGTTGGAGAGGTAGAGCACGTCCGGGAAATGGTGGGAAACCATGAGAATGGTAATTTCCAGATCATTGTGAATGGCTTTCAGCAACTCTTTGGCATCGTCATGAAACACCGGGTCAAGGGCGGATAAGGGCTCATCCAGGAGCAGCACATCAGGATTCAATATCAGTGACCGGGCCAGGGCGACCCGTTGTTTTTCCCCGCCGCTCAACGTTCCAGGGTTTCTGGTGGTGATGGCCGTCAGCCCCAGTTTACTGACAAGCCTGTCAAACCGCTCCAGGGCATCTTTTTCAGGGATACCATGGTAAGGAACACCATAGAGGATGTTCTGGGCAACGTTCAGGTGGGGAAACAGGGCAAAATCCTGGTACACAATGGCCAGGTTCCGATGTTCAACATTGGCGGCCGTGATGTCCTTTCCCGTCAGATAGACCTTGCCGGTGTCAATGGGCACCAGACCCATGATGGCCTCCAGGAGAAGTGACTTGCCTGACCCGGTGGGGCCTATGAGTGAAAAAAAATCCCTGGCCTCAATATGAAGATTGATGTCCCGAAGGCTGAAACCCGGCAGGGAAAGGTTTATGTTCTCAAGACGTATCATGGATCGCTAACGCACGGCATGGATTGACCGGGAAAAAAAGCGTAACCCCAGGAACAGGAGAAATGAGATGGCGATAAGCCAGACGGCAATGGGCTGGGAATATTTCAATCCATAGGCGGTGAACCGTTCATAAATCATAACAGGGGCCGTCATGGGGTGGTACGCCACGATGACAACAGCGCCGAATTCACTGATGGCCCTTGCTGTGCACATGATAAAACCCACAACCATGTACCGCCAGGTCAAGGGAACTGTGATACGGAAAAATGTGGTCAGTTCACCGGCTCCCAATGTGCGGGAGGCTTTTTCCAGACGGATTGGCACACTCTCAAACCCTGCTTTCACCGTATTGATATAAAACGGAAGCCCTACAAATACCAGAACCGTAATAATGCCCGTCACTGTGCCCATGATCTGTATGCCCAGCTCGCCAAGAAGCCTGCCAAAGGGATTATTTCTCCCAGCCAGGCTTAATATGGCAATACCCACAACCGGGTGGGGGATCATGATAGGAAGATCAATGATCCCCTCCACCAGCTTTTTCCCGAAAAAGTGTTTCCGTGCCAGGAGATAGGCCAGGGGGGTTCCCAGGCAAAAGGATATCAGGGCAGCGCTCAGGGATGTCAGGATGGATCGGGTGATGGCCATCACCACATCCGGGTCCGACAGGGTTTCAACCAGCATTTCCAAAGACGGCTCCGAGGCCATTTTTACCAGGGGCAGCGTCAGAAGAAGCAGCAGGGGCAGGCTCAGCAGCATGAACAACCCGTTAAAGGATCCTATCCGTGCCATGGAACTGTCAGTCCCGCATTTCGACCAGGGGCTTGATTGCCCCAGGAAGGGAATCCGCCATTTCCTTGCTGGGCACCCAGGACGGGACAAAGGGAGGCTGCCCCATTTCCCGGAGAATTTTCAGCCCATGCTCCGGAGACAGCAGAAACTGGAGAAATGCCGCAGCAGCTTCCGGATTGGGACAGTTGTTGATCTGGGTAACACCATAGGTGCACGATTCTCCCTTCTTGGTTATCCAGGCACCCGGTTCTTTTCCTGAAACCTTGACCTGGGCGGTTCCATAATACTCATCATAGCGGTAATCGCCAAGGTTGATGTGATCGTCAAGTTGGATGTACTTCAGTTCATGCTGAACAGCAACCGACAGGTATTCCCATGCATAATCCATATTACCGGTCTTCATGAGGTTCACCAGTTCAACGGATTTGGGCCTGACATTCTTTTCAGGACGGTTATCCAGCAGTTTCTGGTTAAGTCCGAGCAGGTGATAAAATTTTTCAGCGAGCTGAAGGACCATGAGACTCCGGTAACCGCAGGGATCCAGATTCGGATCTGAATGCCCCCAGATCACATCCTTTTTTTGCAGTATCTCATACCAGTTCTTTGTGGTGATTGAATCAGCATACCGGCTCTGGTCCGTATAGCACAGAACCAGCTGATTGCTTGCAAACCGTATATTCCAACTGGCAAAGCCGGGAATCAGATTGTTGTCGATCACCTTGTAATCCGCAGATGCCATGATATCGGCCGGCTTGCCTACCTCTGAAATCAACCGGGCCATTTTTGTGCTTCCCCCGGCTTCCCGCAACACATCAATCCCGGGATAGCGCGCTTCAAATTCCTTTTCCATGGCTTCAAACGGGACGGTGAGGCTACCGGCATGAAAAATAATGAGCTTCCCTTCTGGAGCAGCCATGGTTCCTATGGGAAAAACCAACATCACCAAAATTGTAATACTAAAAGCGATCCTGTTTAACCGTGTTTTGTTCATTACTTCCTCCTTTCAGGTTATCAATTGCCGAATTTTATAAGCATATGATCATAAATAGTCAAGAAGTTAAATTCTTTACCAGGAACTAACCCTAACGGACAAAAACTGACAAGACATGGAATAACTGATTAAAGCGGTTCGCTTCTGATTTCGATACCGGTCATAAACAGCCTGGCCTGGCTCGCCGGCATCCGTGACACGCTTTACCCCAATCCTCCTGATTTTTCCATGACCGACCTTGAAAAAGATGACGGTACCGCCAAGGTCGTCTATACATCGAAGGATCGGAAGTTCCGGAAAATTTTTAATGCTTTGGACTGGCTGGCCAGGCTGGTGACGCATATTCCCGGCCGATATGAGCAGACGGTTCATTACTATGGTTATTATTCGAACAAATCCAGTGGTATGATAAAAAAAAGCGGGGACGGATGATGACATTCCTGCTGTTATTCAGAATGAGATGTCATCCAAAGAATCTCGGTAAAACTGGGCCCGCCTGATCCAGAAAATTTATGAAGTGGATCCACTTATCTTCCCGAAATGCTGGGGGCAGGTCTCCCGGCAAACCAGAAAGCAGCGGTGGAGTCGGGTGTTGACCTGAAATTGGTTCAGGCCTACATGTCCCGGAGGCAGATCAGGCCAATCCTGGACAACATCCGCCAGGCCGGATCAAGGGCCGCCACCATTTCAAGGCTTCGTTGCGGGCAGGGAAATCGTAAAGGTGGTAGACCTGCCCGGTTCAGAGGCAACCGAGATCTCTCCCCCATGGGTTTCCCGTATAATGCAGTAGCACACGTAGAGCCCCAGCCCGGACCCCTTGTCCACG
>JAZDGN010000047.1:0-108303 GCA_043806875.1 Pseudomonadota bacterium | reverse complement strand
AGGAGTCCAGGCAGAACTGGGCACGCCTGATTCAGAAAATTTATGAAGTTGATCCGCTTGTGTGTCCTAAATGCCAGGGTTCAATGAAAATCATCAGTTTCATCGAAAAACTTGACGTCATAGAAAAAATTCTGCGTCATCCTTATCTCTGGGATATCCGCAATCATGATCCGCTGCAAAAAGCCGGAGAATGGGATTGTCCACCGGGTTGTTTATCCGCTTGCCGAACATGTAAACCACAAGATTGAGTTTTTGAAGGCTTTGCTCATACGCCACCGCCGTCATCATAGTCGCACCTCCTGTTGTTGTATTTCATGGGCACCCCATTCTCCCATGGCTTCTCTGGCCATGGCCAGGCCCTGGTGGTATCCCTGGATCAGATGCTCAGGACTTCTGCTCAGCCGGCCCGGACGGAAATCCGGGGGCGGACAGATCTCCACAATACAAACCCCTGGAGGCGGTCTGCGAATCAAGGAAACCGTGCTGTTATAGGTGTCGACCCTGGCTCTCAGGGCCTCCTGCAGCAAGGGGAAACGCCTCAGCTTCCAGATCAGGGCCGCCTGGAGAACCCCCTCTTTCTTATGGTAATCACGGGGACGCGACCGGAGAACCATGATCCGGCAGGCGCCCATGTGTATTGCCCTTGCAACCGGAATCGGATCGGAAATTCCGCCGTCAGTGGACGGACGTCCGTCAACCAGCGGGAAACCCCGGTACAGGACCGGAATGGCGCTTGATGCCTTGAGCACATCCTCCAGATTTTGCTCAGCCGTTGACTTGTATTCAGCTCTGCCGGTACCCGCGTCGGTCACACAGACCAGAAACGGTCTGCCACTGGTATAAATTGTCTTGAGGTCAAGACGGATCTCCCTGATGGTCGACGACCAGAGCCAGTCCAGGTCCAGCAGATGTCCACCCCTAAGAAAACGCCGGAAGCTGATGAACTCGGAGCGCAGTGAGTAGTCCGTATAGATCCTGAAGTTGCGCCGGGGCATTTGAGCCAGGTAAGCCGCCAGGTTGCCGGCCCCGGACGAAACACCGATAAACAGGTCAAACGGGTTGAACCCTGCCTCCAGGAACCCGTCCAGAACCCCTGTTGTAAAGATCCCGCGCATGGCGCCACCCTCCACAATAAGAGCAGTCCTAACAGATGACTCCGGCTTTTCTCCCGGGCTTGGCTCTTCCATGGGCCGTTACTCTCGGGTAAATACCGGAAACTTGTTTTCAAAAGGCATGGTTTGCGTTTTCATGCAGCTTTCTCCCCGCTGGTGCTGATTTGTGGCAGCTGTTTGATGGTTAGTTCCCTGTATGCCCGTCCTGTTCCTGCTGATAGGCACCGTTTCTTATGAGACGGCTAGGTTTGAAAATTTCCTTGTTGAACTTGCGGGCAAGTACCTCCAGGCGCCTGCAGAGTTCTTCCGGGGAAATCCTGCGGATTAAGGCAATCAGGCCGGACTTGTATTTTCCAGCAGATCGCCGGAGATCTTCCCCTTACCCGCGAGTTTTTCAAGACTCTCGTTGATCCTGGCGACTCCCCTGTCCACAAATTCCCGGTTGATATCGCGCAGAAAAACCCTGTAGCCTGCGATCAGAGCCACCTCGGCAATGCCGTGCCCCATATCCCCGGCACCCAGAACACCGATTGTCTTAATATCATCCAATGTCATTGTCATTTTCTCCCTTATACCATGCTGGCTGTGTTTGTAAATCACCGTATCCTTCCGGTGAAAGGTTTATCCCCCGAAACAGACGCTGGTAGTTTGTTCTGCCGCATCATCGTTTTCACAGATGGTATCCATACGGGTCACGGTCAAGGGCAGCACCCTGTGGATGAAAAACCGGGCGGTGTGCACGATACCCTGGTAATAGACCCTGTCTTTGTGGGAGCCAAGGCCCTGGCATAGTTGGCCGCGTACAGATAGGCGGACGATCCGTAGGTAAAGGCCTGGAACCCGAAATTGAACCGGGCTTCGTTCATCATGTGGAACATGATCTGTATACCCTGGTTCTCCTGTCCCGGAAGAAGGCCAAGGCCCCCGCCCCGGATGCCAAGGGCCATGTCATACAGTTTTTGTGTTGAATTTCCCGGACCGGTCTCCGGATGTCAATCTATCCGCTTCCATCTGCTCATAAAGGACAAAATCGATATCCCTCAGATCGGCAAGCAGTTATGCCATTGGTAAAACCCCTCTGCTAATAAAAGTAATGACAGGCCATATGCGTATACACCGTTCAAAGGATCAGTCAGCCTGTTCAACCACAAGGGCCGTTCCCATGCCTCCGCCCGCACACAGGGCCGCTAGTCCGAATCTGCTTTTCCGCCGTTTCATCTCATGGATCAGGGTGACAACGATTCGGGCCCCGCTGGCACCCACCGGATGGCCGAGGCTCACCCCGCTCCCGTTGACATTGGTGATCAAAGGATCCAGACCCAATTCGGCTTCACATGCCAGGTACTGCGCTGCAAAGGCCTCATTAAGTTCTATGAGGTCCATGCTCTCCAGGTTCAGACCGCACTTTTCCAGGACCCTGTGAATGGCGGGAACAGGCCCTATACCCATGACCGACGGGTCAACACCGGCGGTGGCAGTACCCAGGAGCTTGGCCATCACGGGGATCCCCATCTCCCGTGCCTTTACGGCCGACATGAGGATCACTCCGGCACTGCCGTCATTGATGCCGGATGCGTTTCCTGCAGTAACGGTCCCTTGCTCCAGAAAGCTTGGTTTAAGCCGCTCCAGGGACCTGAGACTGATATCCCGCCTGGGATGCTCATCCTGGTCCACATTGATGGCGGTCCCGCCCTTACCCGGCACGGAAACCGAAACGATCTCGGCCTTGAAATGGCCGGCATCCATGGCAGCCAAGGCCCTCTCATGGCTTCTCAAGGCCAGCTCGTCCTGGGCAAGGCGGCTGATCCGGTACTGGTCCGCAAGATTCTCGGCAGTGATTCCCATGGCCGGACCGATACCCAGTTCCGTCAGGGAATCCCACATGGAATCGCGCAATTCAGTATGACCGATGCGGGTCCCGTACCGGACCTTTTCCATGGTGTACTGGGCGTTGCTCATGCTGTCGGTACCCCCGGCCATGACCATGTCCGCCTCGCCGGACTTGATCTGGTAAAAGGCCATCTGTATGGCTGACATGGACGACGTACAATTCCGGTGAAGGGTGATTCCAGGCACGGTTACGGGAAGACCGGCCTTGACGGCCGCGACCCGGGCCAGGTTGTTTTCACGAAAGGTTTTCTGGTAATTGCATCCCCAGACCACATCGTCAATCTGACTCGGATCAATGCCTGCACGATCAACCAGAGCCTGGATCAGGGGAATGGTCAGTTCCAGGGCATTCAGGGTTTTGAACACGCCGCCGAACTTCCCGATGGGGGTTCTGGCAGCTGCGACGATGACAACCTCATTCATGTTGGTGTCCTCCATAGTTGACGATCTGCGCCAGGCACTGCGCAGCCATGACTGTTTTCCTGTCCGGCCGCTGCGTTTCCCGGGCGCGTGAAGAGCCATAACCATGGATTCAGCAAAATGCGGGCCAGGCTGCAAACTCCTGGCATCACGTCGGAATACCCTAATGATTAAATCTTGTTACAATTGAAAGAGACCAGGAAAAACAGGTTGGATGTTCCCGAAAAAGTGTAACCCGTAACACTTATGTTACCCAACAACCATGTAACCGGTTACGGACGTGTAAGGGAAATGTTATGCTTTTTTATTTTCTGGTAAAGGGTTTTCCGACTCAACCCCAGTTTACGGGCTGCCTTTGCCTTGTTCC
Source organism: Pseudomonadota bacterium (assembly GCA_043806875.1). Classification (GTDB taxonomy): domain Bacteria; phylum Desulfobacterota; class Desulfobacteria; order Desulfobacterales; family Desulfobacteraceae; genus JAZDGN01. The sequence goes on along the minus strand of JAZDGN010000047.1, from coordinate 104,514 downwards.
AGTCTGTGCCAGCCAGGGTCTCCAGTATCAGTCCGGGTTCAGGCGATGGTTTCCGGGCCCCGGAGCGGACCGGCGGACCGGCTTTCCCCTGCATGTCCAAAGACAGATGCCGGATCTGGATAACCTTGCCCCGTCCCAGGATAACAGCCCGTTCTATGCAGTGCTCAAGCTCACGGATATTTCCCGGCCAGGGATACTGCATGAACAGGTCCATGACCTCATCGGCGACTCCGGCAAGGGTCATGCTGAATTTCTTTTCAAAAACGGCCATGAAATGTTCGACCAGGAGCGGGATGTCATCTGGCCTCTCCCTGAGGGGCGGCATATGAATTTCCAGAACATTCAAGCGGTAGAACAGGTCTTCACGGAACCGGCCGAGCCGGACCTTTTCCCTGAGATCCTGGTGGGTGCAGGCGATCACCCGGACATCGATACTTATGGGCCTGAATTCACCCACCCGCTCCACCTCCTTTTCCTGGAGCACCCTCAGGAGTTTGAGCTGTATCACAGGAGAGATATCCCCGATCTCGTCCAGGAGAAGGGTGCCGCCTTCCGCTGCCTGGAACCGTCCGATATGATCCCTGGTGGCACCGGTAAAAGCCCCCTTGACATGGCCGAAAAGCTCGCTCTCAAGGAGCTGTTCCACCAGTGCCGAACAGTTGACGGTAACGAACGGTTTGAACCGCCGCCTTCCGCTGTCATGGATGGCCCTTGCAACCAGCTCTTTACCGGTCCCGCTTTCCCCTGTGACAAGGACCGTGGTCTCATAGTCCGAAACATCTTCCACCAGTTGGTAGATGTCCTGCATGGCGTTGTTTTTGCCGATGATCCTATGAAACCCATGGCGTTGTTTCAGCTCCCTTTCCAGGCGGGTCAAGCGGGTAATGTCGCGGATGACGAGCACAGCCCCGAGAAAAGTCCCGTTCTGGTCTTCAAGGGGAGCGCTGGAAAGACTGACTCTCTGAAGCGGCGCCCGGGGCCGGCCGCAGGTCACCTGCCGGTTGCGTATGGGCATCTTTTTCTGGAGGGTTTCCCGAAGAACATCCTTGCATGACAGACTGCAGGAATCCGGACCGCTGTCCATGAACCCGCCCGGAAGTTTTCCCGGGATCAGACCACACATGCGGGTTGCGGCCGCATTCACCTCAACGATGGTCATCTCGTGATCAACGGTGATGATGGCATCCTCAACACTGGTGAAAATGGCGGCCAGGCGGGTCCTCTGCCGGTCCAGTTCCGCTTCAGCCGTTTTCCTGAGGGTCACATCCCGCATGATGCAGCGGAAACCCATAACCGTATCAGCCCCGTCCCTGACAGGCGTGATGGAAATCTCGACGTTACGTCTCTCCCCGTTTTTACGGATGATTTCATAGTCAAAGGCTTTATTGGGGACCCTGGTTTTGTACACGGTATTGAATGTCCGGTACACCTTCAGGGCCGTGGCCTCATCCATATACCTGCGATAGGATAAACCCTCAGCCTCTTCAGGAGGAAAACCGCAGATGGTGCAGAAAGCACTGTTAAACCGGGTGATATCACCCTTGAGATCCGTTTCGATAAACCCGTCCTCCAGGGTTTCGATAACCGCCTCCAGGGCCTGCTTTTCCCTTTCCAGGGCCTGGAGGCGGCAGATGAGATTTCCGTCATTCATGGCTGAAATGGTTCCCGTTTCCAGGATCAGGTTGCAGGAGCGTCAAATTTTGCCTTCCATTCTTTCATCTTCCCTGGCGGCCACGATACGCAGAATGCTGGCCGGCCCTTCATGACCATCTGGGTACAGGCATCCTTGCAATCAATATTGCAGTGAACAATATCTGATTCCCGGCCTTCCATGACTTTCCGGGGCCACTGAGGGTCTGCCCAGAGCACGCGAGCCATCCCGATCAGGTCTGTTTTTCCCAGGGCAATTGCCTGGTCCGCGAACGCAGCGGTGGACAGCCGGCCAGCTGCAATAACAGGGACGTCGACATTTGCGCGCACCCTGGCGGCCAGATCCAGCATATAGCCTTCCTGTCTGGATTGCTGGATAACATTTGGCAGGGAAAAGGATTCATAGGTGCCCCCCATGACGGAAAGATAGGCGATGTCCGACTGGGACAGGCTTTTCGCAAACCGGGTTGATTCTTCTATCCCAAGACCGTCCGGAAGCCACTCATCGGCCAGGAACCGGTACCCCACAGGGAAATCACCCACAGCCGCCCTGACCCGTGCCAGCACCTCCAGGGCGAACCGCTGGCGGTTGTCCAGGCTGCCGCCATATTCATCCGTGCGTTTATTGGTCCGCGGGGACAGGAACTGGGCCAGCAGGTAACCGGTACCCCCATGGAGTTCAACCATGTTGAAACCGGCTGTCCTTGCCCTGAGCGCAGCGTTGGCATAATGGTCGGCTATCCTGAGGATTTCTGATTTTTCCAGGGCCCGGGGCATCCGGCCAAAGGTTTCCACAGCCGACGGCGCCAGGGGTTCCCTGGCAGCATGGGCGAACCGGCCGGCATGGTTGATCTGCAGACACGCCAGGGCGCCTTCCTGTTTTATGGTTTCGGCCAGCTGCTTCAGGCCTTTGAAATTGTCGTCGGTGTCAGCCCTCAATGTCCGGTTGGAACCGCTGCCCGTTGGATGATCCACAGTCGCATTTTCGACAACGACCATGGCCACCCCGCTCCCGGCCATAAGCCGGTAGTGCTCCAGAAGCATTTGGCTGACCGTCCCGCCCTGTCCGGCATACCCCAGGTACAGGGGTGCCATGGTAAGACGGTTTTTCAAAGTCAGCCCCTTGATGGTTAATTGGGAAAACAGATGATCATACATGCCTGACCTCCTTTCAATCTGCCCATATGCCATACCGGCATCCCGGTTGCAGTGTGCCGCAGGAATCGGATCCGGGATGGAAACCCCGGCAGTCCGTGATGTATTCAATGATTAACAACTAACACAGGTAACATAAGCTTTGCAACAAAACCTGTCAGATGCCGGATAACGCCCTGCGATCAACTTTCGCATAATCCGGGTGTGAAGACAAAACAATTGACTTTTCCCGGACGGTATGGTGTCTGAAACCATACCAACCTTAACAGCAGGAGATACGGGATGATCCAGGAACAGGCAGGCGGCATTCATTTTATCTCAGGCCAGTGGCCCTTGGACCCGGCCAGACCCACGTTGATCTTCATCCATGGGGCAACACTGAACAAAACCCTGTGGGAATCCCAGGTAGCATCATTGTCCGGCATTGCCAACACCGTGGCCATTGATCTTCCCGGGCACGGCCAGAGCCCCGGAAAGGGCAAGGAAACAATAGAGGAATACGCCCGGATTGTTCTGGATTTCATAGGAGAGATCAATCCTCCCATGCCCATCCCCTGCGGATTGAGCATGGGTGGTGCCATCGTTCAAAGACTCTTGATACAGGGGGATTACCCGTTTCAGGGTGGAATTCTCATAAACACCGGTGCAAGACTCAAAGTCATGCCCATGATCATTGATACAATCAAAACTAATTTCAGCGGTTTTTCCCGGCTTCTCTCCCAGTTCGCTGTTTCAAAAGCCAATATATCCCCTGAACTGGATGATAAAATCAAAACGTGCACCCAGTGCAGCCCGGACGCTGCATTGAACGACTTCATGGCATGTGATCGTTTTGACGTGATGAACGCCCTTGGCTCCATAACCGTTCCGGTCCTGGTGATTTCCGGAAGCGACGATGCCATTACACCACCCCGATTCGGCAGCTTCCTTGCTTCGGCTATCAGCAATGCAGTCCATGTAACCCTCAAGACCACAGGACACCTTTCCCCCATCGAGAAACCCGATGACGTAAACCGGGCCATCACCCAGTTCATGGACGGTCTGAACCGCCGGCGGCCCCAGGAGCCTGGGCAGGGGACTTGACCATGACCCGGTACAGAATTACCAGCAGGATGAGACCGGCTGCAAATGCTCCGGGAAACCAGGAAAAAACGTGCATGAAAACCCTGTTTTCAAGGATGGTGCCTGAAACGGGTTCCATCCCCTGCTTCGCTGCCGAGACAAGACCGCTGTAGGCCAGCCCCAGCACGCCGTAGGAGATGTTATAGACCAGTCCCTTGAAGCTGAGGACCGTTGCCCGCCTCTGGGATGATGTTGCCCTGTTGACATGAAAACTGACCAGGAAACCGGTAAAATACATGGCGCTGAAAGTTATCAGGGCAGGAGCCAGCCCTGCGACGGGCCAGAACATGGCCATGCCCAAGAGACCGGTGACGGTCAAGGATGAAGTCACCCAGAGACCAAGGGATGGCGTTCTTTTTTCGGCAATTGTCCTGGCGATCCTGGGGACGAACATCCCGAGCACCGCAACCGTTGCACCAATAATGCCGAAGGAGGATTCCGGAAGCCCGATAACACGGTAATACTGACTTCCAAGTGTGATGACCATGCGGATAATGCCGTCAAACAGCATACCGAACATCAGTACGAACAGCACAAACGGTGTCTTCACTATCCATTGTCCTGCGGTAAAAGTCAGTGAGAAGGCCTGCAATATACCTTGTTTTCCCTGCAGTACCCCGACCTTGTCCTCCTGGGAACCGGGCTGGGCCTCGGTCATGACAAGGGTGGCACCCAGGGCAAGCACTGCCATTACAAGGGTCAGGTACAGGGGAAGCCGAAGCGTTACCTCCCGTGTGATGCCGGAGAACATGCCGGACAAGAGGCCCAGCCTGGTCATGAGAGCCGGATCATACAGGGCCGCACCCAGGGTCATGGCCAGGATAAAACCAATGGACTGGAACCGCATGAGCCGTTCCAGGACCCTGCCCCAGTCATGGGCCATACTGTTGGCTGAAAGGGTGTCATAGGCCAGGGCCTCGTCTGCGCCGCTGGCAGCAGCCTCGGCCAGACCGCTGAGCACCCGGTTTACCAGAAAACAGGCAAACACACCGGGAGACCCCGGATCCGGAGCGAAACTGATCAAGGCTATTTCCACAACCATGATCATTGCCGAAGCCACCAGGAGACGCCGCCGGCCCAGGATGTCCGCCAATGCCCCGGACGGGACCTCGGCAAGAACTATGGTGCCGGCCCAGACAGCGTTCAGGATGGCAAACTGCTCCAGGGTAAGTCCAAAATCCAGAAACAGGACGGTAAACACCGGATAATAAAACCTTGAATTAAAAAATACCCTGAAGGCGATGAAAGCCCGTATGTTGGGAAGTGAAAAGCACGAAGCCTCCCCATGGTATTTTTGAGATGCGGTCTTCAGGACTTTCGTCTCCTTGTCCGGATGATGGTTGATCTGAAAAGAGCCTGTTCGAAAACAATAATACCGATACCCGGAATATAAAGAGCGCCTGTTAAAAAACCTGGTATATACCCAGACTGTTCTTGACTTGAAACCCTGTTCACCTTTAGGATTACCCACATTGACGGCAGGTCCGCAATCGCAGACCCGGCAACCTAAAACCCAAGGAGACCTCCGGCACATGAAATCATGCATCCTGTCCGATATCCACGGAAATCTGGAAGCGTTTACCGCCGTACTCGCCGATCTGGACAACCGGAAAGAACCTTTGCCGGACACCATCATTTCCCTGGGAGACGTCATCGGTTACGGTCCGGACCCGGAAGCTGCCATGGCACTTATCATCAGCAGGGGGATTACATCGGTTCTGGGCAACCACGAAATGGCCGTGGTTCATCCCAGGTACATGCGCTGGTTCAATCCCGTATCAAGGATTGCGGTGGAACACAGCCTGAATCATTTGTCCCCTGAGTCCATGGACCTGATCAGAACCTTTCCCATAAACCTGGTCGTGGAACGGATGCTCTTTGTCCACGGAGTTCCGCCCCAATCCCCGTTCATCTACCTGTTCCAGATAACGGACACGGCTGTAATGAAACGGCTGGACAGCCTGGACCAGGACGTCGTGTTCGTGGGCCACACCCACGAACTGGCCCTGGTGGAATACACCGGCCGTTGTGTTAACCGAATGGACCTGGACCAGGGCCGCACCTTACTCAAACCCGGATCCCGGTATATCGTGAATGCCGGAAGCGTCGGCCAGCCCAGGGACGGGAACCCGTCTGCCAAATACCTGGTCTATGACACCCGGACCCGGGAACTGGATATCCGGTTCGTCCCCTATGACCATACCGCAACTGCTGCAAAAATCCTTGACCAGGGACTGCCTGCCCAGTTTGCGGAAAAACTCTCATACAGGTTTGATCGCTGACATGAAAAAAATCGGAAAATTCAAGGTATACGGACTGCTCGGCAAGGGCGGCATGGGCAAGGTTTTCAAGATCGAGTATCCCGTGACCCAAAAGGTATGCGCCCTGAAACTCCTTGACCCGGAACCTGTCCTGACGTCACTTCTGGGTCTTGAAGCCATTGAGGAGATCTTCACGGCCGAGGCCGTTACCATGGCCCGGATCCGCCATCCCCACGTGGCCGAAATTCTGGACTTTGACCGGTTCCAGGGCAAGCCTTACTATATCATGGATTTCTACTGCAACAACCTGGGAACCACCCTGGGCGAATCCTATGAGACCGAGAAGCCTTCCAGGATACTGAGTGTGGACAAGGCCATCCATTACACCCGGCAGATCCTTGAGGGACTGTCATGCCTCCATTATTGGTCCATCATTCACCGGGACATCAAACCCTTCAACATCCTTCTCACCGACCAGGATACGGTGAAAATCTGTGATTTCGGCCTGTCCAAACTCCGGGGGGAGACATTCAAGGGGCACCAGAGCCTGAAAATCGGCTCCCCCTACTATGCATCACCGGAACAGGAGACCGACCCGGAAAACGTGGACTGTTCCGCTGACCTTTTTTCCACAGGAGTGATGCTCTACAGGATGCTCACGGGCCGATTGCCCATTACCCGCAAGGAGCGCCCCAGCAGCCTGAACCCGGACCTGGATGACGATTGGGATGGTTTCATCCTCAAGGCCATGGCAGACCAACCGGGCGACAGGTACGGCGAAGCTGACGATATGATCAGTGACCTGGACCAGCTTACCCGGCTCTGGCAGGAAAAAAAAGAAAAGATCTGCATGGCACCCCTATCCCTGTTACAGAACCTGCCTGCGAAGCCACCCCAGGGAAAACTCCGCAGCGAGCCTGCCAAAATACCCAAACGATCCGCTGAAAACCAGTTTCTCCTGGATGAGCTCATGCGGCCTTCGATATATACGGCCAACGATTTCAAATTATTATCCCGGGAAACGGTCCTGGACAGGGCCACAGGTCTGATCTGGCAGTGGTCCGGCACAAAATTCCCGGTGAACTGGAAAGGGGCCGGCGACTATATCAGGACCCTGAACCAGGTGCAGCCCGAAGGCATTTCGCCCTGGCGCCTGCCCACCATACCAGAACTCATGACCCTGATCTGCCAGACACCGTCAGGCCAGGACCACTGCATCGAGGCAGCATTCGACCCGGCCCAGAAATGGTTGTGGAGTGCGGACAGGTGTACCTGGATAACGGCCTGGTATGTCAGCCTTGATATGGGCTTTGTGGCTGCCAACGACTTTTCAGGTTTTTACCATGTCAAGGCGGTGTGCAGTGCCCCGGAACCGTGGCATGGAGAAAAGAGCTGCTGACAGCGGCTGCAGTGAAGGCAGGGACCGGTGATTGAACAGGCCCCTGCCGGGGAGAAATGAAAAAACATCAAAAAGACCGCTGATCAGTCGATGACCTCGGCCTTGATAATGGTGACCGGCTGGGAGGGCACATCATCAAATCCCAGTCTTGAACCGGTGGGCACGGTCTTGATCTTGTTGACCACGCCATGCCCCTTGACCACTTTGCCGAAAACACAATAGCCCCAGCCCTGGGGTGTCTTTGACTTGTGATTCAGCGGGTCATTCTTTTTCACGTTGATGTAAAACTGGGCTGTTGCGCTGTGGGGATCCATTGTCCTGGCCATGGCAATGGTGTAGGCGTCATTGGAAAGCCCGTTGTCCGCCTCGTTTTTAATGGGCGCATTGGTCTGTTTTTCTTTCATGTCCGAGGTAAAACCGCCGCCCTGGATCATGAAACCGTTGATGACCCGGTGAAAAATGGTACCGTCATAATGGCCGGCCTTGACATAGGAAAGGAAATTCGCCACCGTTGCCGGGGCTTTTTCCGCGTTCAGTTCCACTTCGATTTCACCCATGCTGGTTTCGATCTTAACCATTGTTTGTCTCCTGTGTATTCGTGGTGATGGTGATAACATCCATAATCTTAACCCCACATATCTGGGGTGTTATCCTTCACATCCGTGAAAAAGTCAACCCTTGCCGTGCGGCGGACCGCCGCATTCGTGGTTTATCCGGCTCAGGAAAATCCCTTGGGCTGGCCCGACGCACAGGTTCCGATGCTGGTCCCCATGAAACTGCAGGCGCTCATTAATTTTTTCACCTGGTCAGAAGAGCAGTGCGGACAACGGACGGTTTCCAACTCGCCGGAAAAAACCAATTTTTCAAACACATGGCTGCATTTCTCGCAGCGGTATTCATAGATGGGCATGGTAATTTACTCCTTTGACAAAGATGCATGGCGGCGGCAGCCCTGCCAAGGGGGCCAGAAGCAAGGCCCGGGTCAGGTTACTGGCTGATTTAATTCTGTCCTTCACCGTGCCCAGGTGGGACTGCCCCTTACCGGTTTCAATGGCCCGGCTCAATTCTTCAAAGGGAACCGGTGACACATAGATGGTATTGGTTCAGCCGTTCTCGATTTCACCGTAAATATACCCGCCGGTACTGGCTGACAGGGCATGGGCCTGTTCAATGATGGCATCCCTGGGACCGATGGTCTGAACCGATTCCGGGCAGGCCTCAATGCATGCGGGCATCCCGCCGTGGGCAATGCAATCATAACACCGGTCACACTTGTACATGACTCCGATACCGGCAAATGCCGGTTAGAAAGGTCCGCCTTGATAACGCTGATGTCATGAATCTTCTTCTGATCCATATGGGTCCGGGGACCTGTCCCCGGACCTTCCCCCCTGGTTAGAGGGTCTTGACAAAATCCTTGAAACTCATTTTTTCATAGCTTGCGGTCTTGATGTACTTCAGGATCGCCATGAGCCTTTCCGAATCCACATAACCGGGGAGGTTGCTCAGACGTGTCGAATCAGACTTGAGCAGCCAGAATGTGGGAAGCCCCCTGACGCTGAAAGTTGACGCCACGGTCTGGTTCTGATCGGAATTGATGGAAATGGGAATAAAATTTTCATTGATATACTGAATCACCGAATCATTGGTAAAGGTTTCTTTCTCCATTTTCTTACAATAGGTGCACCAGTCGGCATAAAAGTAGAGGAAGATCTCCTTGCCCTGCTCCTGGGCCAGAGAAATCCCCTTTTCATAGGGTTGCCACTTAATGGATTCCGAGGCTCCGGCCGCTGAAACCAGCAGTAATAGAATTAAAGCGGCAGATGCAGTTATCGTTGACAGTCTGTGTTTCATGGATGGTATCTCCTGTGCGGCTCTCCCCTGGGGAGGTGTTATACTCCTGCAAGCAGTCTGAATTTATCGGTTATCAGCAAAAGGCCCAGGACGATCAACAGAACGCCCGAGACCTTGTTCACATATGCCAGTACTCTAGTGGCTCGTTTCATGATGTCAAGAATCCGGGTGATAAACAGGGACATCACGATGAACGGCAGGGCCAGGCCGGCCGAGTAAACGCTGAGAAGGGCTATGCCGCTCCACACCGTATCCTGGCTTCCGGCGATGATAAGTATGGTTCCCAGCATGGGGCCTATGCACGGACTCCAGCCTGCCCCAAAGGCCATCCCGATGACAAAGGTACCCAGGATATGCAGGGGTTTTTCCTTCACGTGGATCCGCTTTTCAAAATTCAGCCCCTTGATGTTGAGCACCCCTAGGAGATGGAGGCCGAAAACCAGAATTATACCCCCGCCCGCATACTGGATGACCCAGGTATACCTGGACAGGAAGCCTCCCACAAAGGAGGCCGATGCCCCCAGGAGGATGAATACAAAGGAAAAGCCGCAAACATAGGCAAGGGTCGCCAGGATGACCTTCTGGCGGGTCTTTGAAGAATCCCGGGTCATCTCATCCAGGGACATGCCTGTGATAAAGGTGAAGTAGGCTGGAATCAGCGGCAGAATGCACGGTGAAAAAAAGGACAGCAGCCCTGCAACCAGGGCTGCCTGATACGATACTGTTTCGGTAAACACTGAGTTGGAACCTCCTCACGGTTACTCATGGGTCAGAACACGAGGTACCTGTCACACTCGGCCGCCATTTCAGCGTTCCTGGCCTGGGTTGCAAAATCCTTGAACCCTACCCCGGGGACCTCGTCCTCTCTGCCGTGGAATCCATTGGCACGAAAACTCACATCACAGATGGAGAGCCTGGCCTTTCCCACAAGTTTTGCAAAATCCGGTTCAAAGCCGAGCTTCACGGCCTTGCCCGTAAAAAAAATCTGGACCTTCTTGCCCTTTTTGTGGGCTGCCTCAGTCAGATAGACAACATAGTCCAGATGCCGTTCTGACGTCACAAGAATCCCCAATGAATCAGCCATTTTAACGCTCCATATTAATCGTTTTTTATAAGTTTTGCAAGGGTATTGACAAGTTTTTCCCGGACATCCTTCTGTGTGGCGTATTTCAGGATCAAGAGATACACCGCCTCCCTGAGCAGGTCCTCCTGGGTCCGGGTCCTGCAGCAGTCCGTCTCCTGGACAGCCAGGAACAGTTCGTTCACCTCGGGACTTACCTGGGTGGAGATCTGGACACTATTGGTGCCGAGACCGTCAAAGGTGCCGTTCTGGGACGTATCCGGGCAATCCCCAGGATCGGCCCGGTGATCGGTCAGTGCCTGGTAACACTCCATGGCCTTGTCCATGAAACGCTGCTTGATGAACTCCTCGCCCAGGGAACGCACTATTTTTCTGGCCCAGAAAGCATCATCGGTTTCAGGGGCATTCTTGGCAAGGACTCTCTTGGCAGCGTCCAGGGCCCTGTCATAGCAGCTGCACCGCTCAAGCATTATGGCTGATGCAAGATCCTTATCCATGTTGTATCCTCCTGTTTGTTACCACCATGAAATGACCTTTTCCGATGCAAAGATCTCATCCACCAGGGTGTCCCAGTCAATATCGCCCTCGAACAGGGCCACGGTTTTCCCGTCCATTTCGGAAAAGGATTTCATCAGGGCAAGAACATCCTCGTTCGGGTGGGATCGTAAAATATGAAGTATCTGCATGGCCTTCTCCTAAAAGGGAATGACAATGGATGCCTGCTTGAGCATCTTGCCGATTTCCGAGGTGGTTGCAAACTTGAAACCGTATTTTTCAGCATTGGCGGCATTATTGGTATACCGCTCCCCTTCCATCTCGTCCAGGAACTCCATGTTTTCGGAATAGGCTTCATCCATATTGGCAATTTCATGGTTCAGAACAAACATCTGAACAGCGGCCATTTCCAGGAGTAGTCCCAGGCTGGTCCTCAGGGCTTCATACTGCTGGTCCACATCCCTGACAACCACAGCAATCGTGTCTGACATACCATCACCCCTTTTTGATAAAATAGCGTGTATATCCCTGTTCCGTATCGGTCATGCCCAGGAATTCGTTCCCGCCCTTGCCGGCCCACCCGGGGATGTCGTTTTTGGACCCCGGGTCATTGCCGAGCACTTCCAGAATCTGGCTGGCCTTCATCCCCTTGAGGGTTTTCTTTGTTTTCAAGAGAGGCATGGGACAGGAAAGACCCCGGGTGTCCAGAACCTCATCGGGTTTAATCGCATTAATGTCCATGGTGTTTCTCCTTTACAGGTAAATGTTAAAAGATAACGAATTTTTCAGAGTCTTCGTTCCAGATGGCGATGAAAGCCCACCCGACAAAGAAAAGGATGAACAATGGGATGGTCAGCTCCCAGGTAAACACATCGGGCATGAAGACCCCTTTGCCCAGTTTGTCGGAAAGGTTCCAGACCTTGATGGCCATGGCTGTCAGGGCGTTGGCCAGGGAAAATCCGATCAGGGTCATGACCAGTTTGAGATGGCCTTCCCCGATACGCCACAGGGTACTGCTGGCGCATCCTCCAGCCAGGATCATGCCGACACCGAAGATGAGGCCGCCCACGAGACTGCCGAGAAAGAATGGATGAACAACCCCGGTAATAGGCTCCTTGATCCATGCCCACTTGATCACTGCGCTCCCCATACCATAGATAATGAGACTCATGGCAACGACCTTGACCATTTCAGCCTCACCGGTCATGAACGGACACCGGAACGCCCTGACAAAGCAGAACCTGGACCGGTGCATGACCAGGCCGATGAGAAACCCAAAGAACAGCAGGCCGCCGAGCACTGTCTTGTCAATGGAGGAATAAAGGTAAAACGCTGCAATAACCACCAGAAAAACACCGCCGCCGATAAAGGGCTGAACCCTGTCCCAGTCAACGCCCAGGAACGGTCCTGTACCGGTTTTCTCGGTCAGCGGTTTGGCCGGGATATGCTCCATTTCCCACAAAAGGTATTTCAACCCTATCCAGGCACCGCCGCCGAGCCCCACCATCATGGCGATACCTCCCATGGACAGCATCCCGGTTGCCGTATAGAATCCACCCACGTTGCAACCTCCTGCAAAGGCGGCTCCGGTCCCCATGAGAACACCCCCGACGATGCCCTTGGCATACTCCAGGTTCGGCGCCTTGCGGATCTTGAACTGACGGCTCATCATGGCAGAAAAAAAGGCCCCGATAAAAATTCCGAAATTTGACAGGGACATGGGGTGGAGCCAGGGAGCAAAAGGTTTTGAATCATCCATACCAACAGCGTACAGAACCCAGTTACCCCAGTTCCTGTACCCGCCTGCTATTCCCCAGGGGGAGTCCCAGAGAAAGATAAGAAGAGCCAGCACTGCGATAAAAATTCCAGCCAGCCACGAAGGCCAGTCCTGCTCGAACACGGCAATGTAATCTTTCCGTGATTCTTCCTTTATGCTTGCAATCAGGTTATCCAATGCCATCATAAAACTCCATGGAGAATGGGTTGTACCAAATTAGCCATAGATCAAAATATCTTGATGGAAACATAACAGCAAGGATGATGCCACAGTGTCAGCGTCAGGGCTTGCCGGATTACGTTTAAATGTAACATGTTGTTATTGTGAAATTTATGTTTTCCTGCCCACCCAGATTCACAAAAATCCCGGCTGGACCGTTCAGGCGTATCTGTTAACACGTTGTGGTTTGAGGATTAACACATTAACACCCATTCACACCTCACTTGAAAACAGGTATCTGACCCTGGACTGCCGAATGGCCTTGCGCCAAAAGAAAAATCGCCGGTGTTCAGGGTGACGCGCCGGTAACGGCCAGGTAACGCAGGCAACGCCGGTTCGATGTTACCCGGCCCTGTACTAAAACGCTTTTCCGGCCCAAAAGGAAATAGGGAGCGTCAGTCCTGACAACTGTCCTGGCGGAAAATCACCCCTTCGAAAGCCCGCAGCCCCCCCCGTTTACTCCCCTTGGCATGTCTTGTGCATTATCTTTTTCCGGATTAAGGAAAAAGTACAGCCATTACTTACCTCCCTTAACCATCCAACCACCGCCGTCCGGGGGAATCATTATCGCGAAATGATTCCCCCGGATTGTTTTATAAGCCCGGCAGCGCCACCCTCTTAAGGAATGCTGTGCTTTTTCATCAGCCCCCGGAATTGATCATAGCTAAGACCAAGGTCTGCTGCCGCCCTTTTCCGGTTGTAACGGGCGGTTTCAAGGGCTCTGTGGATCATGGTAATTTCCAGTTTGTCCCTGGCCTCCGGCAGGGATGCCTCGCCTAGGTACGGCTCCGGCAGGTCCCTGGGGCTATCAAAACCATAACTCTCCTCCCGGATCAATCGAGGCATGGAAGGCAACGGGTCAGGATACGGCGACACAAAGGGATTGAAAACGATCTCCCGGATGCGGTGGCTGTCGGAACGGTACACGGCCCTTTCCACGACATTTTTCAGTTCCCGGACATTGCCGGGCCAGGGATGTTCCTCCAGTGCACGTAAGGCTTCCAGACCGAACTCCGGGAGGGTTTCCCGGCCCAGTTCATAGGCCATCCTTCTGGCAAAGTGGTCTGCAAGCAAGGGAATATCACCCCTTCGTTGCCTCAGGGGAGGCAGGAACAGGACTTCAAAAGACAGGCGGTCCAGGAGATCAGGTTTGAATTTCCCCTGATCTGCCATATATGAGAGATCAACATTGGTGGCGCTGATGATCCTCACATCCACTTCAATGGGCCGGGAACCGCCGACCCGCTCAAAAGTGCCGTATTCAACCACCCGGAGAATTTTTTCCTGGACTTCCATGGGGATGGTACCGATTTCATCCAGGAACAGGGTCCCCTTTGAGGCACTCTCAAACCGGCCTGTCCGTCTCTGGGACGCCCCGGTAAAAGCCCCTTTTTCATGGCCGAACAGCTCCGCCTCAACCAGGGAGGGCACCAGGGATGAACAGTTCAACGTAACCAAAGGACCTTGCCAGCGCCGTGACAGAAAATGGAGCCGGGAGGCGGCAAGCTCTTTGCCGGTCCCCCGTTCACCCAGGATCAGAACCGGCCGCTCAATGGGGGCCACCCTGGAAAGCTTCTCCTGGAAGGCCAGGAAGGCTTCGGACTGACCAAGAGCTTCACCGGGAATGGATTTGTAGGTGGAGGAATTTTCTATCATGGAATATCACCAAATAATTGTATTTTTACCAAAATTTGCATATAATTACCATGCCACATTGACCACAGTCAAGGAAAACCATTTGAATTATAAAGAATTTTTAATATCATTTCCCCTGGCACAGTTACTGCTATTTCTGGTATCAACACTAGGCCGGGAACCTACCCGGCACGTCAACACCAGATAAGGAGATGGGACAATGGGTATTTTTACACGTTTCAGGGATATTATCAGCTCAAACATGAATTCCATGCTGGACAAGGCAGAGGATCCGGAAAAGATGATCAAACTCATGATCCGGGAAATTGAAGATACCCTGGTGGAACTGAAAGCGTCCTGCGCCGGGGTCATTGCCAGCAAGAAAAAGGTGGAACGGAGCCTGGACAGCGCGAGGGAACGCCTGGAACAGTGGGCCAGCCGAGCCGAACTGGCTGTAAACAAAGGCAGGGATGATCTGGCCAGGGAGGCGCTGGTGGAAAAACGGCGAATCTCGGATATCGTCGATTCCCTGGATAAGGAACTCATGGAACATACCGGCCTTGTGGAACAGTATCAGAACGATATCCGGCAACTGGAGGACAAACTCCAGACTTCCCGGGAAAAACAACGGATGCTGGTCCAGAGACACATCCATGCCCAGCGGAAAAAGCAGGCCCAGGAAGATATCCGCCGTATGGACAACGCCGAAACCCTGGCAAAATTCGACCAGATGGAAAACCGTATCGAACAGATGGAAGCAGAGGCTGAACTGGTCAATTTCGGGGTAAAGACCAGCCTTGACGAACAGTTTGAAGAGATTGTCGTGGATGATGAGATCGAAAAAGAACTCAATGCGCTGAAATCCACACGTACCGGCAACATCCCTCCTCAAAGGGACTGATTGCCAGGGCCGGAGTTTCATGGACTTCGGCCATAACCGTTACACGGAGTGACCAGAATGCATGGAGTGTTTATTGTCGGAATCGTTTTCAGCGGAATCGTAATCGCCCTGGCCATTATCAGCGGCACCATTCTCATGGCCATCCGTCTTTACAGCGGGGTTTCAACCAGGCACAGAAACAACGAGACCGAAGAAGCCAAACTGATACAGGAAATCTATGCCGGGCTGTCCAGGATGGAAAAGCGGGTGGAAACCCTTGAAACCATCCTCATGGAACGCACGGGAAAGGACAGATAATCAATGAAAGGATCCTGCAGAAACAGGGACCGGGGGCCCCGCAGGGCCGGACGGGGTATAAAACGGTTTTTCACAGACAGGGACCGGGGACTGTACCGTTCCAGGCACGGTATGATCATGGGCGTATGCCGGGGACTGGCCGACTATTTTGACGTGCGGGTCCTGTGGATCCGACTCCTGTGCGTCTTTGTGCTGTTTTTCAGCGGCCTGTGGCCCATGATCGGGATTTATTTCATAGCATCCCTCATTATGAAGCCCGAACCGGTCAAACCTTTGAAGTCCGAGGAAGAAAAGGATTTCTATGACAATTACGTGGCATCGCGGCAGGGTGCCATCCGAACACTCAAGAGCCGTTTCGACGCCCTTGACCGCCGCATACGCCGCATGGAGGAAACGGTCACCGCCAGGGAGTTTGACTGGGACCGGCGTTTTAATGCTTCCTGACCCGCTCTACTGGCCCGCCCCCTCTGCCCGGCGTCAGACGTCCGACCCCACAGGGTCTGACGCCGGGTTCGGTTTCACCCCCTGCATCACGCCACACCAAAGGGATAGCCCTCCTGTGCCGGATTACCCGTTATTTAGTCCTCTCCGGCAAAACTATTGCCAATCTATTGTTTGCCAGGCATAGTAAATGCTGAGATAATCCGGCAAATATCCCGCGGGTCCCGGACATTCTTAAAAATTGCCTTACACAACGGACGGTTAGCCTGCGGCACCTGAAACAACACAAACCCTGACCTGTGGTAAAAGGAGTTGACATGAAATTCGTGATAATCGGCGGAGATGCAGCAGGAATGAGTGCTGCAAGCAAAACAAAACGGCGGGACCCCGGCATGGATGTAACCGTGCTGGAAAAAACACGGGATGTCTCTTACAGTGCCTGCGGCATGCCCTACAACATAGCCGATCCTGACAGGGGCATGGAAGTGCTCGTTGTCCGGGATGCCCAGACCTTTATCCAGAAGAACGGCATCGACCTCCTCACCGGTCACACTGTCGAATCCATTGACAGGGGAAACCGGCTTGTTTCCGGGACCACACTGGATAACCGGACCTTCGCCTTTCCCTATGATGTGCTTCTCATCGCCACAGGGGCATCACCCAGCAATCCGGGCTTTGCAGGCGCAGACCTTCCAGGGGTCTTTCCCTTGAAAAGTCTGGAGCACGGACGCCGGATCAAGGCCCACATCGACGCAAACCCGGTGAAAAAAGCCGTCATCATCGGCATGGGATATATCGGCCTGGAAATGTGCGAAGCTTTGGCGGCCAGGTCAATAGCCGTTGACATGATCAAACCCGGCCCGGTTCTCCTGCCATGGATGACGACCGATCTGGCAGGCGTTGTCCGCCAGGAACTGGATCGGAACAAGATCGGTGTGTTCATGGGCCACAGCATCTCATCCATAGAAAAGACAGACTGCGGCCTCCGGGTAACTGGAAATGATATCAGCCTGGACGCAGACATGGTGATCCTGGCCTCAGGGGTCAGCCCCAACAGTGAACTGGCCAGAAATGCGGGTCTTGAAACCGGCATTTCCGGTGCCATTGCAGTGGACGACAGGCTTGTCACCTCAGATCCGTCCATCTATGCCGCAGGGGATTGCGCCGATGCCATCCATGTGGTCACCGGGGAAAAATGCTGGATCCCCCTGGCCCTGAGAGCCAACCGGGCAGGATGGGCTGTGGCCGACAACGTGTGCGGGACCATAACCCGCCTTCAGGGGGTTGCAGGCACAGCCGTGTTCAAAGTGTTCGACCTCCAAATCGCACGTACCGGACTGAGCCTCAAGGAGGCAAGGGACAGTGGATTTTCACCGGTGGAGGTCACGGTTAAATCCCGGTCCAGGGCCCATGCCCACAAGGGATCCTCCACAATTCACCTGTCCATGGTCGGAGACAAAAGCACCGGCCGCCTTCTGGGTGTCCAGATGGTGGGGGCCGAGGGTGTGGCCCACAGGATCAACGCCCCTGCCGTAGCACTCCACGCAGGGATGACCGTGGAAAGCTTCTTCCAGTCCGACCTGGCCTATGCTCCGCCCTTTGGCCCGGTCTGGGATCCCATGCTCACCACGGCCAGCCAGCTGTTGAAACAGCTGTAGCCGTTGCCGGGATGCCCGTCTGCTTCTTCCTATTCACGGCCCGGGTCCACCGGGTTCTCATCAGCGGCCTCCTGGTGGAAATCCCCAGCCCTGAGCCTGGCGTTCAGCTCAAAGATCCTGGGATAAGCCTTGCGGAATGCCGTAAAAATCAGATCAAAGGGCAGGTCTGAAAAATGACCGTGATCCGCCACATACTCCATGTGCCGGTTTCCTAGGGTATCGAACTCGTGAAAAATGGAATCATGGATGCCGTCAAACTCCAGGGGTTTTACATTGAAACCAGTGCACAGGGACAGGTTGAAGGCCGGAGTTGCCTTGACCCATTTCCCCTGGATGAAAAGCTCCACATATCCGTGATAGACAAACAGTTCCGTATCCATGTAGGACCTGAGGCGCCGCGTTGTCAGATGATTTTTTACATCGGCGAAGCCCAGCCGGCTAGGAACCTTCTGGGCCCTGGCCACCGCTGCCAGGAGCACGGCCTTGGGCACGCAGAACCCGACTTTTTTTTCCAGCACGGAACTGGCCTTCATGGACTTACGGGAATCCTCGAAACTGTAAGGGTCATACCGGATCAGGTCCCGGACCCCGTAGTACAAAAGAATGGCTTTTTGTCTGTCATCTTTGCCGTCCCGGGCAAGATCAGCGGCAAACTCCGCCACCCGGGGATTATCTGAATCCAGAAAATAGGTTGGTGCCAGGTACTGATCCAGCACTTCATCGTGGGTTTTCAAAAATTTTATCCTCCGCTGCTATCAACTCAAACTCAGCCGGCATTAACCTGTACCGACAGTCTCTCCGGCCCGGACACATCCCGGCCCGGCAATCCCGGTCATTGGATATAACCGGCCTCAGGCCCCGGTGAATCTTGGCTTGCGTTTCTCGGAAAAGGCCGTCACGGCCTCCATCAGATCATCGGACGGGATAATATTGGAACTGATCGAAGCCACATAATCCAGACCGTCCTGAACGGACTTGCCGATGCCGTAATTGAGCACATCCTTGGATGCCTGAACCGCCAGGGGGGAATTTGCGGCAATAGCCATGGCAAGGGTCCGGGCATGCTCGATCAATGCACCCTGATCATCAAGAACGGCATTGACAAGCCCTATTTCCCTGGCCCGGTCTGCGGATATGGTCGATGCCGTATAGGCCATCTCCCTTGTGTGCCCCTGGCCGATGATCAGGGGAAGCCGCTGGAGAACCCCCACATCCGCCACAAAACCCACAGCCGCCTCCCTGAGGGAGAACAGGGCATCCCTGGAGCAGATACGGAAATCGCAGGCTGTTGCCATATCCAGACCGGCACCGACACAGTGGCCGTGGATGGCCGCAATCACAGGCTTTCGGCAACGTTCTATGCAGGAGATGGCGTCCTGGAGTTTTTTCAATTTCGGCAGGAACCGCCACTTGACGCCCCCTTTCTGCGCCGGCTCCATGAGCTCCGGCAGCTCCGGGATCATGGCGATCAGGTCAATCCCCGCAGAAAAACAGGGCCCGCTGCCGGTCACAATAATGACCCGGATTTCAGAATCCTGGTCCAGATCATCAAACACTGGAATGGATTCCTGCCATGCAGGAGGGTTCATGGCATTCTTCTTTTCAGGCCGGTTCAGATAGACCCAGGCCACTGGAGGTTTTTTTTCAATCCTGTAAAACTCATACTCGCTCATATGATTCTCCTTTAAGATCCGGTTGGCTGCAAACACCCACGACATGTCCCATACCACAGACCAGAGCGTTTTACAAAGATGTTTG
Source organism: Pseudomonadota bacterium (assembly GCA_043806875.1). Classification (GTDB taxonomy): domain Bacteria; phylum Desulfobacterota; class Desulfobacteria; order Desulfobacterales; family Desulfobacteraceae; genus JAZDGN01. The sequence goes on along the minus strand of JAZDGN010000047.1, from coordinate 84,811 downwards.
GACGAGAAAAGGATTTCATATGTATGGAAGCCTGAAAAAAGCAAGGCAGAGCCGGGTACGGACTCTGCCTTGCTGGGGGTCTATATCAGGAGGAGGTCCCCTGAAGAATGAAACCGCCACCGACAGTTCTGCTTCTGCCGATGAGAAGCTCAGGTTTATTTTTTGCTCATTGCCCTGATATTGCCCGAACCTGATCAAAAGTGCCTGGAGTGGATAGATGCCTGACGCCTTGGCCACTCATTTTTTTAATATCAGCAGGACTGGGGGAGGGCAATAGGGGAACCCCTTATTTTGATGGAAAAAAGTACCTGATTTAAAAAATTCTTCAGCCGTCATTTTCCAGCTGCGACAGGTCTTTTCCATTACGGAATAAGTATAAATACCTATTGTGCGTGTAACAGGACATGCCTGCCCGTTCAGTCGGTCGTAAACCGGGTTTCAGGCCGGTCTTGCCACGAGCACTGGGACCTTTGATTTCAGGATTACACCGCTCGCCGTGCTGCCCAGAACCATCTCCTCCAGTTCGCCATGCCCATGGGTGCCCATGATAATCAAATCGAAATTCCCGTCCCTTGCTGTCTTGACGATTTCATCGACCGGATTGCCGGCTGTGATAATGGTTCGCTCTTCTGACAACGGGCATTGGGGCATTTCCTCGAGAACTTTCCGGGAAGTACGATGCATCCGTTCACGAATGGCGGTTTCTGCAGCCTCCATACTCTTGCGGTTAAATGCATCCCACTGTTCCCGGTCCACGGTGTTTGACAGGTCTATTCCCGTACCTGAAGAATATTCATCCAGTACGTCCGGCACAACATGGATGGCATAAACTGTCGCGTTATATTTATTCCCGATGCTGCACGCATACTTGACAGCATGCCTGGCTGTCTCGGACATATCTGTTGCAAACAGAATTTTCTTCACATCCACCACCATGGACCCATTGATTTCGAATGAGGGATCAACCGCCATTGGCGTGGCTTCCGGCTCGACCACACCGGAGGCCTGGTCCTTGGGCTTACCGAACATGAAATCAATAAACCTCACATACCAGGCTGCAGATTGAATCTGGACAACATAAGCGAGGGCTACCAGAAGGGCAATTGTCATCCCTTCTTTACCAAAGGCGGTCATGGCTATGGCAAGAGCAATGGACAGATCCCGCATGACTACCCCGAAAACCATGGCGATGGCATCTTCCCTCTTGAACAGCAACCGGCCGGTCAGGGTCAGAAGCACATAGGAGATGAGGTAAAAAACCGTCAGCGGTATCAGGATGGTTATAATATCGCCCGGATTGGCAATGATGTTTCTGGCCTTCAGGGCCATTGCCAGGAACGCGATCAGGACAACACCCAGGGCTGAGAACGGCGGGAACTTGGGCTTAATGTTCTCATTCCACTGCTTTGCACCGTACTTTTTTATCACCAGGAACTGGGTCAAAAGGCCTACAAGCAAGGGAAAAAATACAAATATTGCAATCTGCTGGAACATATGAAGCATATTCACTTCAATGGTCGCACCCATGAAAATCTTTGTATAGACCGGTGCAGCAAGGGAGCCTATGACAAGCCCCAAAACGACCATCTTGATTGCAGCTTCCTTGTTCCCCTTGGCAAAGCCCGTCCAGGATATGGTCATCCCGGATGTGGGCAGCACACCTATCAGGAAGAGTCCCACGGCCCACAAACCGAATTTCTGGTCCTGGCCGGCCAGAAATAATTTACCGATGGCAAAAACAATCAGGGGGATAAAAACAAAATTGATTATCTGGGTCACCAGCTGAAGCCTGGAATCGTGTCCTTTGAAAATGGTTTTCACATTCAGTGTCACCATCATGGGATACACCATGATAAACGTTACCGGGATAATAAACTGTTTCAGCGGGCCTGCATTGAACAGGTAGCCGAAAATCAAGCCGGCGCCCATGGAAATCGGGATGGCCCACACCAGGTTCTTTTGAATTATTGAAAGCAATTTCAGCATGATAAAACTCCTATTATTTACGGCTGGGACTTTGGACCCGTTAATCGCAGTCGTCGATGAGTTCCCCCTGGGGAACAGCCTCCCCGGGACGCCAGGTATCATACTCTCCAGGCCCCACAGTGTCGCCGGATTTTACTGCTTTATCAACCCAGACAATTCGGGCATTACACTCCCAAACGCGTTTCCCTTTTGTATCCCAGCGTTGTTCAAGAGCCCTGTCGGATTCCTCCCTCGTTGCATGAACCGAAATGACTCTTTTCTGGGGCCTTTCCGGCCTGTGCTCATCATAGATCAATGCATACATGGCGCCCTCCTTGGTTGGATTTGAAACCCTCAGCTTCAATTGCCAGTGCCCTGGGAAGTTCATGCTTCCCGGCAGGCAGACCGGCAGGCTCTCATTGCCGCCGGCCTGCATTGGCCTGATAATGGACTACGGGCCAAGCTGTGGTTCAGTTGATCATCAACTGGCTTTTGTGTCTGCAAACTTTTCTTTCTCCAGATGCTCATTCCAGCGTCTTCCCCACAGATCAGGAACAGTTTCCTCGACCGGGATAATGGATTCCCAACTGATACCGATCTCCGTAAAAATATTCTTCAGAGCTTCTTCACTGGGAGCCAGCCACACACAGTAGCGCACCCCCTGCTTTTCGTTGAAATAGGTTTTAATCCAAATCCCGGTTTCGACCTGTGCTAGTTTTCTCCAGTTTTCCTGGACCTGATCACAATTGATACTGGGGTTTTTATGGACCATCATGTATTTATTCATGTCATATCTCCTAATCTTTATGAGGGTTACTGCCAGAGATCTCTTTGTGGTCAGCCAATGCGCATTTACTGATCGCTCCTGCCTCATAAGGGAATTCAACAACCGTGCCACATGCTCGCACCCGAACTTCCCGTGCCGGCTAAAAAAAACTAACCTGCTAAAATTAAATAAAAATGTTAAAAAATTCAGTCGTGAATTTCTCTTTTTTCAAAGGAATTGACAAAGACATACAACTTCTTTACCATGGAACCCACTCTTAGTGGCGCCACCAGTGGCGCATCACTCCAGGTAGCGCCACATACCCATCAGGGAGATACCATGCAAGATATCGAACACGAGATTCAGACCAACGACTTTGTCAAAATCCTGCTTGAATCCATTGGAGACGGCATCTTTGTTCTTGACCCAAAAGGAACCATCATTGCCTGGAACGGGGCCATGGAAAAAATTACAGGATTTACGACCCAGGAAGTCAAGGGGAAAAGCTGCAGGATTCTCCAGTTCAGCCAGTGCTTTTCCAGAGACTGCCCAACGGGAATAGGCGATTGCGGAATAATGAAATACGGCAGAGTCGAGCCCACCGAATGCATGCTGCGCCACAAGGACGGGCATGGTGTATCTGTGACCAAAAATGCCCGGATCATCAAAGACGAAAACGATAACACCGTAGGAATTGTAGAAGCTGTCACCGACCTGACCGAATTAAAAAGGGTCCGGTTGAAGATGGAGGAGGCTACCCGACGTCTCAGTGAAATAAACCGTCTGGGCGGCATCATTGCCAAAAGCCAGGTAATGCAGAACGTCTTTTCATTTATCAAAGCCTCGGCTGCCAGTGACACCACCATTTTCATCCAGGGGGAAAGCGGAACCGGCAAGGAACTGGTGGCCAGGGCGATTCATTCCATTGGAGAGCGCAGGGACAAACCCATGGTAACGTTGAACTGCAGCGCCCTTCCCGAGACACTTCTGGAGAGCGAACTGTTCGGCCATGTCAAGGGGGCCTTTACCGGGGCAAACAAGGACAGGAAAGGTCGTTTCGAAGAGGCGGACGGCGGGACTCTGTTCCTTGATGAGATTGGTGAAATCACGCCCTATATCCAGGTAAAACTGCTGAGGGTCCTGCAGCAGAAAGAAATTGAACGGGTGGGAGAATCCCTCCGCAGAAAAATAGACATCCGGATTATCACTGCCACCAACAAGGACCTGAAAAGACTTGTGGACGAAGGACGTTTCAGGGAGGATCTCTACTACCGGCTCAAAGTGTTTCCCATTTTCCTGCCGCCTCTGAAAAATCGCAAAGAGGACATCCCCCTTTTGGTCAGCCATTTTGTGGACACCAACAACACACTTACCGACAACCGGGTCAATGGGATTTCCAGGTCGGCCCTGCAAGCCATCATGGATTACACCTGGCCGGGCAATGTCCGTGAACTTGCCAACGCCATTGAGCACGCCTTTGTCCTTTGTTCCGGAAGGGAAATTGAGGTTTCCGACCTGCCCATAGAAATACGGCATGCAGTGGGAGACTATATCCAGGCAAGGGGTTACATGAATCAGCACAACCCTGCACCCATGGATAAAAAGCTGTCCAGGGACGCTCTGGTCATGCTGCTCAAGGAGTGCGGGTGGAACAAAGCCCAGGTGGCCCGCCGAACCGGCCTGAGCCGGGCTTCCATATGGAAATACATGAAAAAATGGGACATCCCGGTCCAGATGCCTGACAACCCATGACCATGCTCTTAAGTCCCTTGGACATGCCAGGCAGACCAGGCCCGCTGCTTACACGGAAACTGCACACGCCGTTGCCGGACGGTTCCTGGCCATGGACTGCATGACCGTTGGAAACAACCGTGCGTCCGTGTGGGGCAGGAACTGGGCATTGGTGAATGCATCCATGAAACGCCTGTTGCTTGAAAAATCCAAGTACGTGATCGCGTTGGAAAGGGCTGTTGCCTTTTCCCGGGCAGCACCGGACAGGAGGGCCATATAAGCCCCGGCGATGGAACTGTTACCCATATATTTGAAACGACTGCGGTCCATATCCGGCAGAAGCCCTATAATGATGGCCTTTTCAATATCCAGGTGCTGTCCAAACCCTCCCGTGATGATCATTTGCCGTACCATGGAAAAATCCATGCCCAGCTCGTCAAGCAGGACCGTGAATCCGGCATATACCGCAGCTTTACTGAGGATTAGGCTCCGCATATCCGATTCGGTGAAAACGATGTCTTCATCCAGCCCCAGGGGCTCTCCAAAGGCAAGGACAAAGGCGGGTTCGTCCCGGAAACGGATGAGTCTCGGATTTCCGGGATTATCCTTGAATTTCCCGTTCTGGTCGATGACTCCCTTGAGAAGCATCTCTGACATGAGGTCTATCATCCCTGAACCGCATATTCCCCGGGCAGGTTTATCAGCCACGGTTGCATAGGCGGGTTCCAGGGAAACCGGATCCAGGGTGATGGTCTCTATGGCACCGTCTTCAGCCCGCATTCCCCAGCGGATGCCGCCCCCTTCAAAGGCCGGACCTGCAGAACAGGCAGCGGTCATCAGGAATTCTCTGTTACCCAGCACAATTTCACCGTTGGTCCCCACGTCAATGAACAAAGTCAGTTCATCCTGGTCACAGAATCCGGTATAAAGGACACCGGAAACAATATCGCCGCCCACATAGCTGGCCGGCCCCGGCATGATGAACACCCCTGCATAGGGTGCTGCCTTGAGGCCGATCTCCCTGGCTTTCATGATGGGAAACCGGGTGACGGAGGGGATATAGGGTTCCCTGCGGATATACTTGGGTTCGATTCCCAGGAGCAGATGACTCATGGTTGTGTTGCCGGACACAACGATATTGTCGATGCGCGAAGCATCGGCACCAATGGCTTTGAGCGCCTGAACCGTCAGGTTGTTTATGGTGGCCAGGGCCATGGACTGCAATTTTTCCACCCCATCCTTTTCAGCACACACAATGCGGTTGATCACATCATCCCCGCAGGCGGCCTGGCTGTTATGCCCCGATGCAGCGGCAAGAACAGCACCGGTAGTCATGTCCACCAGATACACCACAATGGAGGTTGTTCCCAGGTCCACGGCGAGCCCCAGGGACTCCACAGGAGGTTCTGCAGGGGCGACATTCACTATTTCACTGGAACACCGCTTGTGAAGGATGGACGCTGTCACATGCCAGCTGTCCTTGCGCACCGCTTCGGTGAGTTGCCGCATGACAATCAGGCCCGTGCTGAGCCGGGTTGTATCACAACCGCTGGCCGTAAGGCCCCGGGTCAGGCGGTCCAGATCGCTGACACTGTCTTCCAGGGTTGGCGGGTTCATCTGGACGGTTATCTTTTCAACCACCGGTTCAATGACAGTCACAAGGCCCTTGAGCCTGTCTGTGGCCTCCCTGCCCATACCCTCGGCCCTGAGCTGTTTTTCCAGGGTCTCTTCGGGAATCCGGACAGCGACATCCCCTGTGACAAGGGACTGACAGGCGAGCACATACCCTTTGTCCTGTTCCTTTCTGGTAAGCAGTGCCGTTGTTGCCCCTTCAACATTTCCCGATGCCAGTATCAGCCTGCATTTGCCGCAGGATCCCTTGCCGTTGCAGGAGGCATTGACGTACACGCCTGCCTTTTCCGCAGCCTGCAGCAGAGTGGTCCCTGGAGAGACCATCACCTGTATTCCCGTGGGTTCAAACCGCACAGCGCACGCCATGGTCACGTCTTTATTGCTTTCAGCCGGAACCGCAGGATGGGTGTCGTTGAAATTTTTCTTTGACAGGAAATGTATGGGGCACGAAGACCTGAACTTGCAGTACAGGCCAGGGTCTTTGCACTCGAGACAATCATCGCACAGGTAATAATCATGTTTCATGCACTTGTAGCTTGTCTCCACATCCGGATGGTTGACGCATTTCCCCATGGCATATTCCCCCTTCGTGGTTCATGAACCCCCAGACCAGCTCCATGTCCGGTCGACGGTTATGAACATAAGATCATTTCAATGCGTTTTCAAGGTGGCCGGCCAGGGTTTTTCCGGACTGGAGACCTACAAGCCGCTTGACCTCCTTGCCGTCCTTGAAAACAACCAGAGTGGGAATACTCTGGACCCTGTACCGGTGGGCCAGATCCCGGTTATCGTCGATGTTGACCTTGAGGATGCTGGCCCGGTCCCTGAAAATTTCTTCCAGTTCGTGAAGCACCGGTTCCTGGGAGCGGCAGGGACCGCACCAGGGAGCACCGAAATCCACAAGGGTTACTCCGGTTTCAATACATTTGTCTACTGTCTTTGACGTTACTGCTGCCATGATTATCCGTCTCCTGTTGCTATGTTATGACACTTGGGCTATCACCTGAACCCCTGGTCATTTTCAAGTTGCGTGCCAAGGGTATCTGGCTGGGACCTGATAGAAACATAACACATTAAAATCAGATAAATATAATATCAGATTGGGATTGGGCACCCCAGCCTTGTCCAACCGTTACCCTGCTTCAGGGCGCCACCCCTGGCCATGGTAGCGTTACCTGTCTCCGGTTTTGACAGCTTTATTGACTATGCCCCGACCGGGAAACGGGCCGGGAGTAGGCCATGGCAGATCCGCACCCCTGCCTCCCACCAGTGGCACGTGAATTGCTTGTTATATTCCAGGACAAGGACGTCTTAACAGTACGGACGACCGAGCCCTAACCACCTCACTTGATGTTGGAGAGGTCCTCCTGTGCAGACCAGGAGGGCCGCTTCAATCACATTGGCACCGGACGGCACGGAAAGGAAGGTTAGCATGCAGGAACTGCTTTTGCTTATTGTTTTCATCGGCATCTATGTACTGATGCAGGTGTACGTTCTACCGAAACTTGGGATCTCCACCTGAATGCGCAATGCCTGTCAGGTGACAGACAAACTCAAACCGGGCCAAAAAGGTTCCGATGACACACACCGGATCGATCCTTCAAAGATCATCCACTGATCATCACTATCTAAGGATCTGCGCCCGGCTCCAATGGTTTTGGTGCCCCGGTCGCCTGATCCTCTGTCTACCGTCAATATACGGATCGCACCGGTTCGATGTTGTATTTCTTTATCCGTTTCCACACGGTAACACGGCTCACACCCAGCAACTCAGCTGCCTTTGACTGGTTGCCACCGGTATCCTGAAGGGCTTTCACCAGGGCCCCCCTCTGGTCATCCTCCCTGGTTTCCAATGCCGGCGCGTGGGGCTTGACAGGCTCATCCGCAGACCCCTTGATCATTTTCTCCGGAAGATGTTCCGGCCCGATGCTGTTGCCCCGGCACAGGACAAAGGCGTACTCCACCGTATTTCTGAGTTCACGCACATTTCCGGGCCAATGGTAGTCCACCATCAATTTCATGGCCCTGGGGGTGAATCCCAGGATATTCTTGCCTGTTTTCCGGGAATTAATATTTACCAGGTGCTGGCCGATGAGGGGGATATCTTCGACCCTCCTGTTCAGGGGTGGACAGTTGATGGGAAAGACATTTATCCTGAAAAACAGATCCTCCCTGAACTTTTTCTCCGTCATCAGCTGTTCCAGGTTACGATTCGTGGCTGTTATCACCCTGACATCCACAGGGATGGACCGGTTGTCTCCCACCTTTTCGATTTTTCTCTCCTCCAGCACCCGCAACAGCTTTACCTGGGTGGGCAGGGGTATATCACCGATCTCATCCAGGAAAATTGTGCCTCCATGGGCAGCCTCGAAACGTCCGATCCTGTCCTTGTCTGCGCCGGTAAAGGCTCCCCTGACATGGCCGAACAGCTCGCTTTCGAGAAGGTTTTCATTCAGGGCCGCACAGTTGACCTTGATGAACGGCATGTCCTGCCTGGGGCCGGTTTCGTGCACAGCCCTGGCAACCAGTTCCTTGCCGGTTCCGCTCTCGCCGAGAATCATTACCGGGGTTTCCGATGAGGCAACGCTTTCAATCAGCTCAAACATGGCCTGCATGATGGGTGTCCTCCCGATGATCCCGTGGAACCCGTCGTCCAGGCAATAGGTCTTTTTAAGGGATATGAGTTCATTGCGACAGTTGATGTTTTCCGTAATATCCTTCAGGGTCTCCACGGCCCCCAGGATATTGCCTTCGTCGTCATACAAGACCGATGCGCTTTTGAGGATCTGAACAGACCGGTTCTGCCGGTTGGTGATCAGGCATTTCCGCTCCCTCATGAGCCCCTTGGAAAACAGACCGCACCATTGCTTGCCCTCTCCCTTACCCACAATTTTGCAACCCGTACAGTTAAGAATCCTGCAGGAGCGTCCGATCAACTCCTCTTCCTTATATCCTGTCATCAGCTGGGCCGTGGTGTTTGCTGCGACAAAATCCCCCTTGGAATCCACGATGATGACGCCTTCCTGGACCGATTCGATGATCGTCCGCCAGTGCCTTCCCACATTCATATGCACCTCTTTAAGCTGGATCTGAATGAAACAGGATCAGAATGTTAATGTGTTAATGCGTTAAGTTAACACACCCATGGTGCATTAACAACCCCAAAATATGAAAATTCTGAAGCCAACTGAACAAGATGCCCGAATATTCAGGCTTTACGGACACTATCGCCTGAATTTTCCGGAAAATTTTCCCATGGCATGGTCATTGCTCTAACACAAAAGAAACATTGCTGACAATTGAACTGCGTAACGAAAAAATTAGAGGAAGATTTTATGAACCATTGCAGATTAAATTCCATTGCCGCCGTGATCGTCATGGCAATGATGTTAACAGTGGCAACCGCCCATGCAGCGCAAACCGAAACCCCTGACCCCAAGGCCGATGCCGGAGAAAACTGGCAGTTTCATACCATCGTGGATGTGGACTTTGTCCAGGCTCACCAGGCTGTTCCCATGCCCGACGATGTCCTGCTCATCGATTCACGGCCTTACAAACCCAAATATGTGGAAGGGCACATCCCCGGCGCCATCAGCATCCCGGATACCCAGTTCGAAAAGAGCATCGATCGGCTGCCCAAGGACAAGAGCACTCTTTTGATTTTCTATTGCGGCGGGCTGGACTGCAGGCTCAGCCACAAATCAGCCAAAAAAGCTGAAGCCCTGGGCTATACCAATGTCAAGGTATTTGCCAAGGGGTACCCGGAGTGGATCAAGACCCCCGGGGAATACGGAGCCGTATCTGCCGAGCATGTTGCCCAGGCCATTGCCAACAACGATACCCTCATCGTTGATGCCAGGCCCCAGAAACCCAAATTCGAACAGGGTCACATCCCCACGGCCATCAACATCCCCGAAACCTATTTTGATAAATTCAGCGGCAAGCTCCCCAGGGATCTTGCCACCCCGATCATATTTTACTGCGGCGGACTGGACTGCAAACTCAGCCACAAATCAGCCAAGGCTGCCATGAAACTGGGATACACCAGGGTCACCGTTTTTGAAGAAGGGTATCCCAAATGGAAGAAGGAATACGGCGGTGCTGAACAGAAAATCGCCGTCAAAGCCGGTGAGGTCGAGGGCAGCATGGACACCGCCATGTTTCTGAACCTTTTGAAAGCCAATCCCGATGCCATGATGATCATTGATGTGCGGGATGCCGACGAATTCGCCAAAGGCTCTTTTAAAACCGCCGTTAATATCCCGGTGGATAAACTGGAGGATAAAATCAAGGGCCTCCCTGACAATAAGCCCGTTGTCTTTGTCTGTTCAACAGGAGCCCGGAGTGGGGAATCCTATTACATGGTAAAGGATGTACGGCCTGCATTGACCCAGGTCTATTATCTTGAGGCAGGATGCACCTTCAATAGTGACGGTACATTCCAAATCAAAAAGAGTGAGGGATGATAATGAAAAGGATGAAAAAAACGATGTGTTACGTGTTCGGCATGATACTGCTGCTGGCCCTGACAGGCGCACCGGTATATGCCGCGGATGATGTCCAGGCCATCAAAGCCCAGCTTGAAGAGATGGCCAAGACCATGGAAATGCTGAAAACAAAACTTGAAACCCTTGAAAAAGACAAGGAAAAAGCCAGCGAACAGGCCGACTATATGAGCAAACGCCTGGACAAGGCCGAACTGCATACGGCAACGGACAAGCTATCCCTGGGTGTTGAACTCAGATCCAAGGCAGACTCCATCCATTACAGCGGGGTTAAGTCCGCTCCACCGGCCCTGATGCAGGGCTTTTTTACACCGGCTTCCATGGGAGGATTCAGCGGAGCCACCCTGGAGCAGATTCAGCAGGGCATGTATAACATGGCCATGGCCGGAATGATTCCCCCTGTCAACGAATATGATACGGACAACGACATCATCTTCACCAACAAATTCAACCTGGACATGAGTGCCAAGGTAAATTCGAACCTGACATTTGCGGGACGCCTTGCCGCCTATAAGGTCTGGGGCGACTCAACCGGCATTAAGATGAACCAGGGGAACCTTGGCGATATAACCTTTGACGGCAATACGACCTCCCTTCCCCACGGAGATACCATCCGTCTGGAAAGGGCCTATTTTGTCTACTCAAATTCCTTCAACGATATCCCGGTAAGTTTCTCCCTGGGCCGCCGTCCCTCCACCAACGGTCCTCCCCTGGAGTACGGCGACTACGGTCTGGAAGGGGGATCCCCCCTGGCAACCATCATCAACTGGCAGTTTGACGGAGCATCCCTCAACTTCGGCCTGGAAGAGATGACCGGCATTCCCGGAGCTGCCTTCAAACTGTGCTATGGTGTGGGCTTTGAAGGGGACTGGGGCAACTCATACTCCCTCCAGGACACCCAGTCAGATGTGGACGATGTGCACCTGTTCGGGTTCATCGCCACCCTGCTTGACAATGACTCGTTCAGTGCGGTCGTAAACTATGCCCATGCCTGGGATATCACCGACGGCTTCACCGGCCTGACCCTCATGCCCTTTATGCCCAGAAAGGCAGATACCAACGGCGACGGTATCAGCGAGTACTACTTTGACATGAACACCGGCGGCTTCATATCCAGAATGGAACCCTCGACAGCAATAGGCGACTGGGATGCGGCAACCCTGCTCATGACCAAAAACCTGTATGAGGAAACCGAAAAGGATATCGACCTTTTTCTCGGTCTCTCATGGAGCCATACCTCTCCGTCAAGAGTTTCGGCCAATCCCTACTACGAAATGATGGGAATGGGATTGCTCAGCTCCAACGGACAGCTTGAAGATCAGGACGGTTACAGTATCTATGCAGGCGCTCTCTTCCCCATGCCCTTTGACGGCCGCCTGGGTCTGGAGTACAACTATGGTTCCAAATATTGGTTCAATTTTACCGGTGCCGAAGACTCCCTGGTGGGAAGCAAACTGGCCGCCCGGGGCAGTGTGTATGAAGGGTATTACATCCAGCCGATTTTCAGTCACAATTTCTTCGTAAAACTGGGGGCCAGGTACTATGATTATGAGTACACCGGCAGCGGAAATCCCCTGGGTGCACCTGTAAAGATCTCTGACCTGTCTTCCCTGGATGCCATATTCCCTGTGATTGACACGGTCTGGGATGCCTATGTTTCAATGACCATGAGGTTTTAATTTTTAAAAAAGGCAACCATGAAAGTTCTGCACTTACTCAAATCTGAACCGGATGAAACAGTAAGGACCCTGTTCCAGTGGTTGAGCAGGGAAACGGAGACCTCTGTTGTGGAGCTTTACGGCGACGATGTTGACTGGTGTTCACTGGTGGATAACATCTTTGAAAACGATCATGTTATCTGCTGGTGGTAGCACCTCATTTATGCGGCTTTTTTCCAAAAAAGAAAGCCGCATAATCCAATTCACGTATATTTACAGAAAGTTAAAAACGACATTCAAGGAGATATAAAAAAATGACACGAAAACTGATATTGACACTGGTGGCGATCTTTTTCATTGCAGCTAGCCTGGGATTGAGTTACGCTGATGAAGGTCCCAACGGAAATAAACGAAAGGGAAAATACACCTACAGAAAGGTATACCAATCCTGTTCAGAGAGGGGCGAAGTCGAAAGCAAGACACCGCCCATAAGCCCCAGCGACAAAACCATGGACCAGTGGAAGCACGTATTTGAGACAAAGGATTTTTCCGAGTTCAAATGCAGCGAGGAATGGAGCAAGCTTTCTGATGAAGACATCCTTGACATCTACTCCTATCTCTACAGCGCCGCTGCCGATTCACCAACACCGGCAAAATGCAAATAAAACCGTCAGCGGGCATGGATCGGCAACCTCGGTCCATGCCCGTTCATCCAGTTTTCCGAAGCAACACGCATAACCGGAGGTTCCCATGAGAAAAAAAAGGGCCATTCATTCATGGCTTGCCACGGTCGCCGTGGCACTTGTAATGGCAGTTGCTCCATTTGCCGGCGATGTGGGGGCGTCGACCGACTCACCCGATGAAGCGCCGGGAAGGGCAATGGCCAAGCAGGCTGTTAAACGCGAAAAACGGTGGATCACCACGGACCACACCAAACACGAAGTCCTGAAACAGGCTTTCAAGTCTGGGAGCGACATCACCAAGGCATGTCTGTCGTGCCATAATGAAGCCTCTGCCCAGTTCCACAAGACCATCCACTGGACCTGGCTGGCCTCAGGATCCGACAAAGACCTGCGATACGGAAAGGCGGGATATTCCGTGAACAATTTCTGCATTTCAGCAGACAGGATGGAAGACAAGGGGTGCCTGAAATGCCATGCCGGATGGAACGGCATCAAGGAAGAGGTCAACTGCCTGAAATGCCATGGCAAGGGAAAATTCAATTTTGAAGAGGCATTTGAGGACCTCAAAGCCTTTGAAGGCGACGATGATCCAGCCACAAAAGAGATCGCCCAGGAGATCAAGACAAATATGGAAGCGGCGGTCACCGACATCATCCTTCCGCAGCGGCAGAACTGCGGCGAATGCCATTTCAAGGGCGGCGGCGGCGACGGTGTCAAGCACGGCGACCTGGACACCTCCCTCATGAAGCCCAACAAGATGTTGGACGTTCACATGGGTATTGACGGACAGGACTTCACCTGCACCCGGTGCCATACAACAACCAACCATAACATTACGGGCAGGATCTACACCAACCCGGCTGTGGAAAATTCAAAAAGCCTGATCGAAGACGACCTTGCTCCCAAGATCGCCTGCATCTCCTGCCATACCGCCACTCCCCACAAGACAGCGTCCAAAATGAACGATCACACGGACAAGGTTGCATGCCAATCCTGCCATATTCCTGAATTCGCCCGGGTCAACCCGACCAAGATGAGCTGGGACTGGTCCCAGGCCGGAAAACTCAAAGACGGCAAGCCCTATGATATCGTGGGTGATCTTGGCAAGGAGACTTACAAGTCAATTAAGGGAGAGATGGTCTGGGCAAAGAATGTCAAACCCCAGTACTTCTGGTCCAACGGGACCCAGACCAGTACGACGGCCGTGGATGTCATCGATCCGGGAACCGTGGTCAAGGTCAGTCAGCCGGTGGGCAGCATGAATGACCCCAATTCGCGGATCTTCCCCTTCAAGATCCACCACGGGAAACAGCCCTATGACAAGGTCAACAAAACCCTCCTGGCTCCACTGCTCTCCGGTCCCAAAGGGTATTGGACAACCTTCAACTGGATTGAATCCATTACCCTGGGCAATGGTTTCCTCGGTGTCCCTTTCTCAGGGGAATATGACTTTGTGGAAACCACCTATGCCTTCCCCATCACCCACATGGTGGCGCCCAAAGAAAATGCCCTGAAATGCGCCGAATGCCATACAGGGAACAACGGACGCCTGGCCAGCCTTACAGGATTCTACATGCCGCGGCGGGACAGCTCAAAACCCGTTGACTCCTTTGGCTGGATCGCCATACTGGGGTCACTGGCCGGTGTTTCCCTTCACGGGCTCGGCCGGTTCTTCACCCGGAATGGAAAGGAGAAATAACCATGGTAAAAACCAACATCATCAAGATATACCTGTATACCCGGTTTGAGAGGTTCTGGCACTGGCTCCAGGCCCTGATGATCATCAGCCTTATCATCACCGGCCTGGAAATCCATGGAACCTATACCCTTATCGGGTTTGAAACCGCCGTGGAGGTCCACAACTTCATCGGCCTGTCCTGGCTGGTCCTGTTTTCATTCTTTGTTTTCTGGCTGTTCACCACCGGTGAATGGAAACAGTACATCCCCACAACCAAGAAACTGTTTGCCGTTATCCTCTACTACAGTTTCGGGATTTTCCAGGGCAGACCCCACCCGGTACAGAAATCACCCGGAGCCAAACACAATCCGCTCCAGCGCCTGACCTACCTGGGACTGTCGGCCATGCTGCTTCCCCTGCAGATGCTGACGGGGCTCCTCTACTATACCTACAACTACTGGTCCGGATCAACCGCCCTGACCCTGGGACCCGTGGCAATGGTTCACACCCTTATCGGACTCTTGCTGCTGTCGTTCCTGGTTGTCCACGTGTACATGACCACCACCGGCCACTCCCTGTTCAGTCACATTGCAGGCATGATCTCCGGGTGGGAAGAAATTTACGAAACCACAACGGTTGAGGATTGGGAACTTCCTGAAAAGCGCATAAAACACTGACGGCTCACCCCATGTTCCAGATCCCGGATGCCCTCTTCTCTTATGGGGGCATCCGGGTCAATCATCTTCAAACCTTGCCAGGGGTGCATCCTCGGAGGTGAACAGCATGGACAGACGGGTCACCAGCGCACCCAGAATAACATACCCGACAATCACCTGCATCATGATGAGACAATGGCCCAGAATGGTTCTCCAGTAGGCCGGGTCCATAACGGCAGAAATAGTTTTCCGGGCGCACATATCCCCGAAGCCCAGGGTAGTCATGGTCACAAAGGAAAAATAGAGGGCCCGGATGAACCTTGCAAACCCCACATAGCCCCCTGTCCCCCCATCACCGTCAAACCCTTCCACCATGTCCGGGATATAGCAGTAGAGCACGGCAAATACCAGGGAAAACCCCAGAAACCACCAGATGATCCTCCGCGTGGACCTGCCGTAGTCTGAAAACCCCCAGAACGCCCTTACCATGGCTCCTGAGTATTTGTTTTTCAATGACCACTCCTCCCAGTTGAGGCGCCGGTTATTATACTTGAGCAGCTCCTTGAGTCCGGGTGAAAACCGCGCGTTGTCAAGGCCTACACTACGGAAATCGGTCTTTTTATCCACGTTGCAGTTGGAAAACAGGGTCCCTGCATCACATATGGCAAGGTTGAACACTGCACCCACGATATTGGTCTTGCTGAAAATAGCCCCTTCGATGTGGGTGCTGCTCAAGTCGGCATTCCTGAGAATGGCTCCCCTCATGTTGGTATTGGCAAGACCGGCACCTCTGAAGTTGGCGCCGGTCAGGTCTGATCCTGAAAATATCGACCCTGCCATGCTTGCACCGTGGAATACCACCCGTTCAAACTGGGTGTAGCTGAAATCAGAACCCTCCAGGTTGGCATAGGAAAAATTAACGGCCCCCAGATTTCCCCGCCTCAGCTTCAACCCTTCCAGGTTGGCATAGCTGAAATCCGTCTGGGTGAGATTGGCAAAATCCAGATTGACCCCGGTAAGATAGGCACCGATGAGAACCGCCTTTTCCAGGTTGGCCCCGCCGAAATCGGCGCCTTCCAGGTGGGCGGCCGTAAAAACGACGTTTTCCAGATTGGAACCGCTGAAATCCACGCCTTCAAGATGGGCGCCGCTGAAATTGGTTCCCCTGAGATGGGCCTTGCTGAAGTCAAACCCGCCAAGATGGGTCTGGCTCAGGTCCAGCCCTTCAAGGAGGGCGGTTTTTCCATCGGCGGCCAGGGAGGCGTTAAAGGCGTTCCACCCCGGAATATCCTTGGTTGAAATGCATGTTTTCAGAAATTGAACGTCTGAACGGATCTGGGATTGTGAATTATTTTCCATGAAAGACTCCCCGGCAGTGCTGTGCTGACGACATCAGACAACGCATTGGCAGCTAATTCAAATGTATGAAATGACCAGGTTTCTGTTAACCTGAAACAATTTTTAATTGAGTCTTCTCCATTATACAAGAAAAATCGTGGATTTTTCCAATCCATGTATGGGGAGCGAAAAGAGATTTCGGGACTTGCCCCGGGGCCCAGGGATTGAACATTGTCCCATGACCTGATATATAAAAGCCGAGCAACCCTAACCTCCCAGGGAAATGAAAAACAGGAGATTATCCCCGCCATGACAGATTCAATAACATCCCATGCAGCAGATCCTCCATCCGGGGGTTGCCTGAGCGCCATCTCGGGGACAGAACTCGTCCATCTGGACGATATAACCGTATCTCTCATGGGACGCAGGGTTCTTGAGCATACAGACTGGACCATAAACCGGGGGGAACACTGGCTGGTCACCGGTGACAACGGTTCCGGAAAAACCACTCTTCTCAGAGCCTTGTCAGGCAAACTTCCCCTGTGTGCCGGATGGATGAAAACAACCTTTTCCCGCCCCCTGAGCCAGGCTGTGGCACGGGTCTCCTTTGACAGGGAAGCAGCCCTGATAACCCGGGAAAACAAGGGAGACTTTTCCCGGTTTTTCAGCGGTTCAGAATCCGAAGGCACCCGTGTCCGTGACTATCTGGAACAGCTCGGATTTTACGGATCGATCATGGCACCCCATGTCAGGACCGGGCTTCCCATGGTGGATAGGTTAAGGCCAAGACTCCTGAGGAACCTGTCAACCGGAGAGATGAAAATGGTCATGATGGCAGGCGCCCTGGCCAATTGTCCGGATCTGCTGCTCCTTGACGAACCCTTCGAAGGCCTGGACGCTTCTTCAGTCAGCCATCTTGCCGCTCTCCTTTTCACTCTGTCCGGTCTTGGGATCACCCTGGTGGTAGCAAGCCATCGCATCGATGTCCTTCCCGACCTGTTCTCGTGCAGGATCCATCTTGACTCCCTCCGGGTTGTGAGCCGGGAAAACATCACAGACTTAACCGGATTCCCACCCCTGTCATTGTCGGCCCTCACCGCTCCGCAGCCTCTGAATTACCAGGATCCACCCTCCTGCCCGGCCCCATCCGAGCCCCTTGTCCGGCTGAATGATGTGAGCATAGTCTATGGCAAAACCGTTGCCCTGTCCCACCTTTCATGGGAACTCAGACATGGAGAGAACTGGACCATCCGTGGCCCCAACGGGTCCGGGAAATCCACCCTTGCAAGCCTGATCTACGCGGACAACCCCCAGGCCTACGCCAACTCAGTCCATGTTTTCGGGAAACAGCGGGGCTCAGGCGAGAGCATCTGGGAGATCAAACAGCGGATCGGATTTGTCTCCAACCGACTCCAGATTGGATTCCAGACCGGCCAGACAGTTCTGAACACTGTGATCTCCGGTTTCTTTGACTCTACGGGACTGTTCCGCAAACCATCCGGGAGTCAGGTCTCACGGGCAGCGTTAGTCCTGGATCAGTTCGGCCTGTCAGCATGGAAGAATCTAAGCTTCAACACCCTGTCCACTGGAGAACAGCGTCTGGTTCTCATTGCAAGGGCCCTTGTCAAGAATCCGCTGATCCTGATTCTGGATGAAATCAATGCAGGCCTTGACCTGAAAAACAGACAGCGGATCCTTTCCCTTATCAACACCATCGGCTCTCCCCGTCACCGGGCCATGATCCATATCACACACCACGATGACGAAATTCCGGACTGCATGGACTTTGTCCTGGAACTGCCTGGAAACAGCACCCACCCTGTGACAAGGCAAAGACGGTGACGGCGGACAGTCAGGCCGATCCCCTGGGAAACAGGGAACGCAGGTCAGAAACAAGAATGCGGGCATGCCGGTACCGGTCCCTTCCCTCCGATGAGAACCGCATCAGGATGTCGTTCAGATCCCCGGCTATATGCGGAAAAACCTTACGCAGGTTGGCAACGCGATGGGGGAACATGAGGGACATGTCATCGGATATTACCGGATCATTGTAATCGGGATACATTTCCGCATTCAGCCGGATATCGTACAGGGTATGCCTGCCTTTGCCCACGGCCTGGAGCAGAACGTTTCCAAGACAGATTACATCGTACTCAAGGCTGTCAATATCATAGTCGAAATCGATCCACACAAAGGGTTCCTCCGGGTTGTCCAACAGTATATGGTCAGCACGTATATCCCCGTGGTGAA
The DNA here is from genome assembly GCA_043806875.1 of Pseudomonadota bacterium. Lineage (GTDB taxonomy): Bacteria > Desulfobacterota > Desulfobacteria > Desulfobacterales > Desulfobacteraceae > JAZDGN01. Next base: position 65,949 of record JAZDGN010000047.1, on the reverse strand, counting down.
GGCCTGCATCGTGAAGATCGGCAATGGCCTGAATGCAGTCGATGACCCGCTGGATCACATTGGGGAAGATCTGTTGATAATAGGTTTCATGGCTCATGTCGAATCGGCGCATGTACTCATAAAAGGTCTGTCCCCGGACAAAATCAATGACACGGACAAGGTTTCCTGCCGCGTCAAGCACACTTTTACCGTGCATGAAATGGGGATTGTCTTGCATTGCTTTAAGAACGTCCGATTCTTTCTTGGCGCTTCTCACGCACTGATATACCGATGAGCCTATCCTGCTTTCAAATGATTCCTTGAAAACGAGCTTGATGATTTTCCTGAGACCGGTGGAGAGATCGATGCATGACTTTACCCAGAACTTGGGTTGTTCATCGATCCCGAAACGGCCTTCCCGGGCGTTACCCATGACAAGATAATCATTGCCATTCAGCCTGAGGACGTTCCCGTAATCGATTGACATGAAATCCGATGTGTCTTCAACTATTTGCAGCCGGCCAGGTATGGAACGGCCGGCAACTGCTGAAATACGTTCCCTGAGTTTTTCAACATCATTGATCATCATGGCCGCACCTCCTGTAATCATGGGATCCGGTCAATCGTTGAGCAATCCCTGTGCCACGCCTCTTGCATTGTCGTACCACGACGGGAGCATATTTTTGCTTTCATACTGAATAATCAGTATGTTATTCACGTATAATCAAAAAATAGTTACCAGCTTCCTGGATTATGGTCTTGTGAGATGCACTGGAAAAAACATTTTCATCGTGTAAACAATCATGACAGCGACACCATAATTGAGCAGTTTGCTGAAATTTAGAACCTTCAATAATAGGATATAGGACCCTACTACTTAACATCATATCTCAGTCGGTACCAGATATACTTACATATCGTCGGGTGCGTCCATAAAGGCGGCATTCTCCCTTCCAGCTTCCCGGCCCTGGCCTTTCCGGCCAGGATGGTTCATGGGACCGTTCCCCTATAAGTCATAGGGGTATATTGACCCGGATATGCCCAAACAGATCGATATATACACCCCGCTTCAGGAAGGTCGCGCCTAACCGCCGGAAAAACTTTACCGAAGAACGATTGACTATACTGCAATGGCTGTAGAGTGTCTTTCGGCCCATCTCACCTAAAGCCCGTTGACAGTGAACGATCAAGTGCTGGGCTATCTGCCTGCCGCGGAAATCTTCCCTGGTGCACAGGGCAAACAGATAGGCTTCATGGGGCTGAAGGTTAACCGTTGCCCATTTTGCCTTACACACATCAAGATCGACCCATATACACGCAATGACCTGATTTTCACACCAGGTGGCAAAACAGAGTTTCCCCTCCCCTAACCGGACCTGCCACTCCTCTTCGGTAGAGGGCCAGGAGATCAGTGCCGCTACGGACTTCATGTCCTGGGAGCCCAGAAAACCATATGTGCATGCCGGACAGACGTTTCCCCCCGGCGTTCGAGTGCCGGCACGGATGCCATACCTGACAAGATAATAGGGTGCGATAGTGATACCGGCGGCCTGCAAACGGAAGAGCAGCGCCTCAACAAGGTTGCCATGCAGAATCGTCATCCAGAATCGCTTTAATGGGTTGCCCGTCATTGTCTGAATCCTTACCGATCCTGCATTGTCTAACCGTCAACCCCAGGTAATCCTCTCTTTTTGTCCTGCCAATGGGACTGGAGATGCAGGGTTTTGAGTTCCACAAAAGCCTGTCCGTCCAGGACCAGTTGCCGTTTGAACTCCTCTGGAATCAGCTCCCTTTTCGGCAGGTAGACCCACAGGGACGTATGGGGCCACACATCCCTTACAGCCCTTGCCCCCCATTTGCGTTTATACTCAAACAACCCATCCTCGGCATGGGGTCTGCTACGCAGAAAATCAACGGTTTCCATACCGTGCTCCCTGGCCCAGTTAAACATAAAATAATCACAGGCCGACATGGCGCCGCGTTTCAAATGGTACTCATAATCTGGCAGAAGTCCTTTTGCGAGGATAGTCAGCTTGCCCCCTCTGACGATGCAGATGACACCGGATATCCAGCGATCCCCTTCGAAAACCTGCATAAGAAAGCCTTTGCTGGCGGCAAGGATTAACTCCTGGAGATCTCGAACATGGGCGATGTTCTTGTATTTGTAATAGATATAAGGACGATAGAAGTCATGGTAGAATTGCGCTACCGAAGTCCTGTCGTTGCGAATGTCCATTCGATATTGATATTGTCTGACCTTTCTCCCATATATGTCTTCTATCCTTTTCCAGCGGTGTCCATCAACGGAAGGGCCCATCGAGGCAATCTGCCGGATCCACGGAAAGGTGTGGAAACCTCCGCCGGGGGCATGGAAATCAAAAAACCGGTTTGCCTCAACAATGACCAGATCATCCGACGATGAATAGTCCCTGAGCTTTTCCCTCAGCTCCCACAGCCAGAACAGATCCAGTGGCTGCTCGCAGACCTCGGCAAAATAGAGTCGTTTCAGATATCCCAGGGTCTCCATTTCGCCCAGGTAATAGATTACGGTATCGGATTTACCATTCCGCGTTGTGCCAGTCAGTTTCACCAGATGCAGTCTCAGGGATCGATGAACCAGGACGGCTCGCTTGGCAATGGCGGCGAGCATATATAACAGTGGTGGTAACTGTTCAGCTATCATGGCCTCAATCCTCTGGATTCAGATCGGATTTCCCCTGGCAGGCACCGGTTTCCAGGGTCAGCCTGGAGATAAAAGCCCTGAACTTGAGTTTCTCTTCTTCAATGGCATCAACCACCCGGATCTCCAGACGGACAGGGCATGGGAACTCTGCCAGCAGGCGGTCCCTCAGGCCTGACAAACTTTCCGGGGTAAGCGCCTTATGGAGTACCAGCAGCAGAACCAGACGATCGTAACTCTCCTGGATAATACGATACTGCTCAAGGCCGTCAACGGTGTGCAATACCGGCGTAAGGGCAATGGTAGACATGGCTGTGCCGTTATGGAATCTCAGAATATCGGCCTCCCGGCCATGGGGCGGGAGGATGAGCGGGAAAGCGCAGCCGCAGGAACACTGTCGGTTCAGCACGGTCAGACGGTCTCCCAGCCTGTAACGGATCAGGGGCATGGTCTGGTTGTCCAGGGTAGTCACCACTGCAGTTCCAGCCTCACCCGGGACAACGGGTTGCCCCCGATCATCCAGACACTCCAGAACGACATGATCCATATTGACATGAAGACCTTCGTGGGCCGGACATTCCGATGCTATCCGGCCTATCTCGACCGCACCGTAAAAATTGAATATCTCGCTGTTCCATAGACCGGATACGGTTCGTTTCAAGGGAGGATCAAGGACCTCTGCCCCACTGATCAGCATCCGGGGCCGGATGATTTCATTCAGGGGCGTTGGACTATTCTTCAGCAGTGACCGAAGAGGGCTGGGATAAAACCAGAGGGCCGTCGGGTCCATGGTTTTAAGAAGCTTTACCTGCTCTTTTGCCGGCAGCATCGGGTGGATGCTGACGCTTCTGAACAGGCCGGCGCGCTGGTACAGCCGCGTTCGATAGGGTCTTATGGTACCCAGAAGGGCCAGCCTGTCAAGTGGACGCATCCCTGCTTTAAGAAGGGCACGGAAGGCGACCATGCGGTACCTGCGCATGTCCTGGGATGAAGCGTAAACAGTGAATGGTTTTCCGGTCGAACCGCTGGTAACGGCTGATATACACCGGGACCTGTCAGCCCGGCAGGACAGGATATTGTCCAAGCCAGCCTCTCTCAGAGATGCTTTCGTGGTAATGGGCAGATGGCGGAGATCTTCGGCTGTCCGGATGTCTGAAGGCGCCATCCCCACAGATCGGAACAGATTCCGGTAGTAGGGGACCGTCTCAAAGGAATGTCGGACAAGGTCCCGCAGCTTGATGGTCTGGATGTGGTGCAACTCATCCAGACTGCAGAGTGAACGTCTCATCAACCTGTTCAGTTCCAGGATATCTTTGATCATTGTCCTGGGTTCCCCGGACTCAGCGCGATGACAGGACGGACCTTGCCCGATTCAGGTATGGGGATTCTCCGGCAGTTAACCGCCTCAATACGGGCAGATGCACCCAGGAGGCGCCCGAGTTCTTCGAGGACAGGTCCGACATGTTTATCATATCCTGATGGGTCCGCCGTTACGAGCTTCAGTTCAAAGCGTTGAGTACCATGCTGGATCAGCTGATACTGGAGTATTTCGCTCCTGGCGTGGAACACTTTCCAGATGAGCCTTGGATGCAGCAGGTCCCCGTTGGGCAGATGGAGGATATCTTCTTTTCTGCCTTCAAGTTCATGAAGTCTGTATAGATTACGGCCGCAGGGGCAGGGTCTGCAAGAGATGGAGGCCATGTCTCCAAGCCGGTAATTCAACAGTACTGTGCCATGATTCACTAGATTTGAGATGACAACTTCACCGTTTTCACCTTCGGCTACGTCCTGACCTGTTCTATCCACTATCCTCACGTGACACAGGTCTTCATGAAGATGAAACCCGTTGCGTTCTTCGCAGAAGAACCCTATCTTGAAACATTCTATGGCCTGGTAGGTTGAAAGGACCTGCACTCCGAACCCTTCTTCAATAAGTCTCCTGGAGTCGGGTGTCATACCGTCGCCGCCATACAGGATCATCTTGGGCAGGTGAATCGGGGTTGTTTTTTCCAGGGCAAGCGTACGGAAAAACATTTCCAGAAAAGAACCATAGCTGGAAATCATATCAGGACGGACGGCATTGATGGATGCCACGATCGAGGGTATCGGGTCCGAGATGGAAATCAGTGTTCGATCGGGCCGGACCGGGATAAAGGTGTTCTCCCGGTAATAGTCCCAGATCTGTCCGGTAGCGCTGCCTTTATACTGGATCACCACCTCCTTTCCGCCGAACACTATGCCCCGGATCTTTTTAAAGACCGATCTCTCCCGTTCTCCAAAGGCTATGTTGGCCAGAAGCGAGTACCGGTCATGGTAGACCGTGAGCGGTTCTCCTGTAGAGCCGCTGCTTGTGAATCGAACCGCTGATTTCATGGTTCCCGAATCAGAGACAAACTGCAGCGGATTTTCACGGACAAGCGTTTTGTCGAGCAAGGGCAGTCGAGCCAGGTCGCCGGCGTTTTTTATATTCCTTGGATCAATCCGGTTTTTAATGAACAATGATCTGTAGTACGGTACAGTTTCAGCTGCGTATCGCACCAGTCTCATGAGTCTTGCATCCCGGATCCGCTCGATCGTTTCCCTGTCAAAAAACGGTAGTCGCGCCTGCTTCGGCAGGTTCATGAAAACAACGCCGTTGCCGTAAAGTTTACGCAAAAGGCTGCGTGCCTGGTGACCGTATCCCAATCCTAACATGGTCTCTTGAAAGCTCTCACCGCAATGAAGTATCCTGTAAAAAACCGCGTCGGCCAACTGGCAATTCGTTCAAATCCCATCATCCTGACAAGAAATCGTTCCCGGGACAACGCCGGGGCATGGTTTTGAATAATCCTGGACAGGGCAACGGCAATTGCCCGGGGACAGTGCATGATCGTCATCATGTCATCGACTTCAAACCCCATTGCGGACAGTAGTGACAGGATCTGTTCTTTCGTCAGGGTCCTGCCGGCCTTATACTGGACGATGCCTGCCAGTTTGAGCAGCCGGTGGGGCATCCTGTTTCTGAGTGCGATGGCCGGATTGCCTGGATTGTCCATTGTCAGGATGAGTTGCCCTCCGGATTTGAGAACCCGGTGAAATTCCTCCAGGCTTACACGGATCTCATCGGTTGTTTCAAAGTGGTCAAGCGTCGACGGTGATACGATAATATCGAAGGAGCCGTCTGCAAAAGGCAGGCTGCGGGTATCGGCTGTCAGGGTAACGGCAGAGCCTTCCCGCCCAGAAAATGTGGCGGCATACGACAGGTCGATACCAAAAACCTTCCTGGCATAACGTTGCAGATCCGGCAGCAGTCCGACGCCATACAGTTCGTCAAACAGATCGGTTTTGAGTAGACGATCGACCTTTTCCCGAGGCAGCCATTGACTGAGCAGTAACAGGTTGACAGCATCGCTGTGATCCCGCCATAGTTGATTGGAAGTATCCTGCTGGCATGAATGAAAGATATCTTCCCAATAATCCCGAGAATCCGATCTGCCTGAGATCCGGGTCGATTCGAGGCGGTTCTGACATACAGATCGTTGCATTACATACCTCTTTGCATTCTCTCGACCATTGAAAACAATACCCGGGAACAGGCCCCTAACCAGGCTATTTCTATATCAGGAATATCAAAATTACAACAACACTCTCTCAACTTGAGGATTATTATTCTTTCAAATGATTGAATCATGGTCTATATAAGATCTTGATGAGGATAGGATGATTTGAGATACCGCTTAAGGGATATCCCTCTACTTTTCAGGACACCGCTTGGAAGAAAACAGCTTCTCCATGGGATTGTGTTGCGCGCCACACCATCGTTTGTCTTAAGAGCGCGTCTACACAGGAGATTTTTCATTCACAAAACAAACATTACCGCTGTCGTTGGTTCTTTTGGAAAAACAACGACAACACAATGCATCGCCGCGGCCCTTGACATAAAGCCTCCCAGACAACCTGGCGGGAACAGCGGGATTTCTCTGGCAGAAAACATCCTTCAGGTTAAACATCCTGACGCCTATGGTGTTATAGAAGTCGGAATTTCAGGAAAAGGCCAGATGGCCCGTCATGTAAAGATGGTGAGACCAGACATTACCGTAGTGACCTCCATCGGGAGCGAACACAACCGGTCTCTGGGAACCCTGGACGTTACACGCCACGAAAAAGCCTATATGGTCAGGGCATTGGGCAAAACCGGTCTGGCCGTCCTCAACGGCGATGACCCCAACGTGTTATGGATGAAGAGTCAGACACAGGCAAAAGTTGTCACGTTCGGCCTAGGACCCGACAATCATTTCCGGGCAAGTGACATAAGACTGAACTGGCCCATGGGAACCTGCTTCAAACTTCACTCAGGCTACGACACCGTTGATGTAACGTCCCCCTTTCTGGGGAAACACATGGTCTATCCGGTACTTGCCGCAGCAGCTGTGGCTCATCACCATGGGGTTGATCTGGTGGATTGGTTGTCCAGGGTGGCAAGGCTTGACCCCATGCAGGGCCGGATTCAGCCCGTACTGTCGCAAAATGGCGCCATTGTGCTGAGGGATGATTATAAAGCCGCTGCTGAGACCATCCATGCGGCACTTGATCTTATGGAAGAAATACCGGTGACACGAAAGTTTATAGTCCTGGGAGAAGTGAACGAACCCTGCGGCAACCAGGACCAGGTCTACAGACGTATCGGTGAACGGTTGGGCAAAGCGGTGAGCCGGGGGTTTTTCCTGTGTTCCACAAAGTCTTTTCGAAATTACTCCGGGGGGGCAGTCTCCAAGGGATTTCCAAGGGATTGTCTCTGCAATGCAGGTACCAATGGTCTGTTCAATCTGATCACAATGCTTCAATCGGAGCTCAAGCCGGGAGACGTTCTCCTGGTAAAAGGACGCAACAGCCAGCGATTGGAACGTATTGCATTCGCCCTGCAGGGCCGCAAGATCAATTGTCTTCTGCCTTTGTGTGATGCACAATCAATCGCCTGCTGGAATTGCCCGATGTTGGAGCAAGGGTGGCCCAAAGGCAACATCGTTTTCTGAATCAACCGAAACAGCTTTCGCACTAAACCAGAAGGATGACGGCAGACCATGAAAACAATTGAAACCAGACCCCGAACGCTCGAGCATACATTTAAAACGAGGCTGACCCATTTACGGCAAAGGATTGTTCATGTCAGGGCTGAGAAGTTATGTACTGTAAAACTGCCCCTGGCAAAGCGATTCAAAGCCTGGCGTATGGGTTTTACAAGTGCCTCATACGCCATATATGGCCTGGATAAACAAAAACCAGACGACTATCTGCGTGACTTTTCGGATATAAACTATACGCTGAACAACCCAGGAGCTCATTCTGTTAACAATAAATTCACTTTTTCAAATATGATGACCCGTGCGACTATCCCCACGCCCGGTATCATTGCCTTGATTAACGGTGGCAGCATTGCATACCCCATCCGGCAGGATGCCCCTGACCGGGGCGACCTGACCGCCAACGTTGATGCATGGTTAGAACACTATGGAAAACTTGTTTTCAGACCGACCTGTGGCGGTGGGGGTGCCGGGGTGTTTTTTATGGACCGCTCCGGGGGCAGATTAACCGTGAACCGTGAGCCGCAAGACCTTGTTGACGTCTGTTCTTATCTTAAAAGGCAAAGCAGTTATCTTGTAACCGAATTCGTTGAGCAGGCAAACTATGCCAGAAGGATCTATCCTGATGTGACAAATACTGTTCGGGTTCTAACCATTTGGGATTCAATCACAAAGCATCCCGTGATCACCAACGCTGCACATCGATTCGGTTCAAGCAGGTCGTTTCCCGTAGATAATTTCCACGGTGGACTCGGTGGTCTTTGTTCCCCGATTGATCTGAATTCAGGGGAACTGGGACCTGGTTTGCGCCTGTCAGAAAGTGGCAGTCTGTTCCATCATAATAAACACCCTGAAACCGAGGGACAGATTGCAGGCATTAAAATTCCCAACTGGGAAAAGGTAAAACAGCTGATTCTGGAAGCAGCAAAAACATGCGCTGTATCGCCCTATATCGGTTGGGATATCATCATAACCGAACAGGGTTGTTCATTCATTGAGGGTAACAGTCCTCCAGGGGTTATGGTATGGCAGGTACACAATCCTCTGCTTCGGGATTTACGCTTGAAACGCTTTTACATGGAACAGGGGATGATACACTAGTCAATCCGTGTCAATGGACCGGCGCTGCGGAATGCACAAAGCACCCCGCCAAAGGAAACAGCAAAAATTGCCGCCACCGTTCAGGATACCAGACGGTTGATGATGATCCGGTGGCTTTTGCCGAATTCCATGATATCCTTGGGCCTGAAATCCCCGCTGAGATAGACCTGACTGAAGGCCGTTTGCTCCAGCAGGTTCAGGACAAATGAGATATGCCCGGAATACCCGGTGGTATCAAGCTGCTGCAGGGCCTTGATGGTTGTTTCCGCCACATCCATGACATGGCGGTGGAGCCTTGGCGGATTATCCCGGGAGCAGACATCCATGGACGTGATCCTGCGGCAGGAAAAGGGTCTGGCACTATATATCATGCAGGCGCTGTTCTTGAGCAGGAATGGACAGGGGCCAATCACCCCCTTTTCCCGGTTCCTGAAATCCCGACGCAATGCTCTTGCCACAGTTTTGTGCAAGGCAGATGGAAGTGAAGTCATGGCTTCCTGGATTGCCAGCCCCTCCAGGGTCGTAATATCAATGGTCCCGGCATGGGTGCAGCAGAAACTGCATCCCTTTTTGCAGGCTTCGCCGGTCTTGTACTGACGGACCTCTTCGATAAAGGCTGCATAGAGCCCACCCAGTTCTCCTGTTTTTTCTTTCATTGATTATCCTTGGAATCCGGTGATTCAGGACCTTGCCGGTCCATTGTTCATAATGCTGCCCCCCTGGGTTCCAGGACTTTCATGACATAGCGCCCCTGACAGGTTAGGGCCATCCACCTTGTCTGGAGCCCCACATGGGCAAAATTAACAGCCAGGATCTCCTCATGGATCCTGGCGATCCTGTCCTGCCATTCATGGAGAATATCCAGGGGCAGGTCTGATTCAATCATGATTCCGTCCAGGTGGGACAATCCTTCAAAATCAGCATCCCGGGGAAGAGAATCCCTGTCCCAGAGATGGACCTGCCGCTTCATGGGGCCATCAAAGACAAGGTCTTCCCTCAGGGAGACCAGAGTGAACTGAACTGCACGGTTCCCGGGTTCAGGATACAGATACCGCAAGTCATGATCCAGGAAATGGGGCCGCCGGGTCGCCATTACCGACAGGAGCCCGTCCGCATCCGGCAACCTGCCCGGCTCCAGAAATACGATTTCCATGGGGGTGAACGGGTTATTCTCAGACAGGCATTTCAGCACGGCTTTTTCGTAAGCTGGGTCAGTGATGCCAGGGCCGAAAAAAACCTGAAACGGCGAGGTGATCTTTTCCGACAGCGCCCGGATTTCATCCAGGGAGCGCCGGGTTGCAAGGATCAGTTTCGAGACATATCGTCCGTTCTCCAGAGTTGTTGAAACATCTCCATTTCCTGCCCTGAAGGAAACCTCCAGATCAGGGAACGTGCACAGGGTCATGTCGAACAGATCCTCGGCGGCATCCAGGGCAAGGACCATCTCGTGGTCAGAGAACGTGGGCGTGCTGATCACGGTATAAGGCGGTCTGCTTTCACGGACAAGCCCCATCTCCCGGCTCTTTTTCCTGAACTCAGTACCCGGAAGCACCAGGAGCGGGAACACCTGTACAGCATCATGCAGGCCATTGCTTCTGACAAACTCCAGGGTTCTTGTGAACCCGGCCAGGGTATCCCCGGGAAGACCGTAGATCAGGTCTACCGTGGGAACGATTCCCCGGTCCTTCAGCTGCCGTGCACCTTTAAGGAACGCATCCAGGTTTGTCGGCCGGTTCATCATCCTGAGAGCGGGGGGGTTGGTGCTCTGCAGTCCGACCTCAAACCCCGTGAATCCGGCGCGCCTGAAAAGCTCCCCCAGCCTTGCGTCCACGGCCTCGGCCCTGATTTCACTGATCAGGGGCACCTGCCGCCGGCTGTTCAGGTCTGAGATCTTCTCCAGAAGTCCTTCCAGACCTGGCCTGGAATTCAGGGACGGATCCAGCAGATAAATTTCCTCGATATCGTTGTCAACCGCCCAGGCAACACCGTCCAGAACTGCCTGATCCTGGACGCAACTCACTGATTTCCTGGATTTGCTGTAAAAACAGAAACCGCACCGGTAAGGGCAGCCCCGCTGGGTCTCGAGGAGCATCAGGTTCTCGAGGCCTGCCTGCAGATACCCGCTCACATAAGGGCTTGGCTGGAAGGCGAACCAGGTATCCGTACCGCCGGATGCCTGTCCCCGGATCCACAGGGCATCGCATGTGAGCAGGCTTCTGAACGCTGCTTCACCTTCACCGTAAACATAAACATCCACGGCCTCTGACCGGATCAGGTCATTGTCCGGGGTGATTTCAGGGCCACCAAAGACGATACGGGTCCGGATCGTTTGCCTGACCTGCTCTGCCACATACAGGGAGCGCTCCAGGTTCCAGCAGTAAACCGTGAATCCAAGGATATCCGGCCGTCGGTCAACGATATACCGGATCAGCGCCCTGTCCGATGCATATGAGGCAATGGCTTCCGGAACAATATCAACGCTGCAGCCCGGAATTCCGGCAGCCGATTGCTTCAGGCACGCTGCTCCCAGAGGGATATTACCGGTTTTCAGACCGAAATTCAGTCGGGGTGTGGGGAGCTGAATCAGAAGGACATTTATCATAAGGTAGTACCGCAGGTCATACGGAAACAATGGCGTTGGTGATGGTTGTCAGGGCCTCCAGCCCATTGTCCGTAACCAGGAAGGTGTTTTCCGTTCCCACGACTCCCTTGCCCGGCATGATAACCTTGGGTTCCAGGGCCAGGGTCATCCCGGCTTCCAGTGCGATTGTCTGCCCCTTGGCGATAAAGGGGAATTCATCCAGTTCCAGACCCAGGCCATGGCCCGTGAACCGGATTCTGCGCTCCCCCACACCCATGAAAAAGTCTTCATAGCCTGCGTCATCAGCACAGGCCTTCATCATCTCGTAGAGGTCTCCGGCAACGGTTCCCGGAACCCCCCTGGCCATGGCCAGGTCCTGGACGGCCAGCATGGCGTCATGAGCCCTGAGCAGTTCGTCATCCACCCGGCCCACGGAAAAAATCCTGGCCTGGTCGGCGATGTAACCCTCTTTGGCAAACACATAGTCCACCAGGACCGGCTCCCCGCTGGCAATGGTCTTGAATCCTGACCCCTGGCCGATGGCAGGGCTGGTGCCCGGACCACCGGTGGGAGATGACATGTAACTGGGGACCGCGGCCGACGCTCCGGACATGAGGTGGCCGTAGAACAGCTCACTTCCCCAGAGGCGCATGCGGACAAGTCCCTGATGACCCAGGCTCCTGGCATAGGACTCCACCTCTCCTGCAAGGGCTATCTCGGTTTTTCCTTCAGCCAGGAGCTGGGGCACCCTGGCCATGACCCGGTCTGCATAGATCGCAGACTCCCGTATCTTTTTGATTTCATAGGCTGATTTCACGGCCCGGACCAGACGGATCTCAGTTGACACATCGTCAATGGCAGCCGCACTGAATATGGTTTTGAACTGGAGGTACAGGTTGGTGGGAAGCACGTCAAGCTCCATGCCCAGGCGCCTGACCCCGGGGTAACCATGGGAATCAAGCACCTCGGGGATGAATTTGGGGCTGAGCAGGGAAACCACCCTTTCAAGGGGCGACTCTGCCTGGGCCCGGTCAAACTCTTTGAAAATCATGAGAATGGGCTGCCCCTGGACAGGGATATACAGCCACCCCTGCTGGACGGTTCCTGAAAAATAGAACAGGTCTGTTTTCTGGAGAATCAGGGCGCCGTCAAAATTGTTGGCAGCCAGATGGGACTGCAGCTTTTCTATCCTGGGATTGAGTTCCTCGGCCGGAACCCCCTGGGTGTACAGTGTCATGGTGTCTCCCTTATACAGAAGTTCAGGACAAAACAAGGGCGGCAATGGTCAGTCAGGACCCATTGCCGCAAAAAAACATGCACGTCTGGCCGGTATTGTATTACAACCCGGAGCCAGAGGCAGGGCCGGGTCAGCCCGGCATGCTACTGGTAATCGTAAAACCCCTTGCCGGATTTCCGGCCCAGCCACCCGGCTTCAACATATTTTCTCAGGAGCGGGCAGGGACGGTACTTGGAATCCTTGAACCCGTCATACAGGGTTTCCATGATGGCCAGGCAGGTATCCAGTCCGATAAGGTCTGCCAGGGCCAGGGGGCCCATGGGATGGTTCATTCCCAGTTTCATGACCGTGTCGATATCTTCAATGGTGCCCACGCTCTGGTAAACGCAAAAAACCGCCTCGTTGATCATGGGCATGAGAATCCGGTTGGCGATGAAACCGGGATAGTCGTTTGCCTGGGCCGGAGTTTTATCGAATTTCTTGCACAGTTCCCAGGTGAGATCAAAGGTTTCCTGGGATGTGGGCAGTCCCCGGATAACCTCCACCAGCTTCATGACCGGTACCGGGTTCATGAAGTGCATGCCTATAACCTTGCCAGGACGCCTGGTCTTTGCTGCGATCCTGCCGATGGGTATGGAGGATGTGTTGGTGGACAGGATGGTGTGGGGAGGGCAGATCATGTCCAGGTCCTGGAAAATCTTGAATTTCAGGTCTTCTCGTTCCACGGCGGCTTCCACCACAAAATCCACATCCTTCATATCCTGCAGACTGGTTGTGGTGTTGATCCTATCCAGGATGGCATGGCGCTCGTCCTGGGTAAGTTTACCTTTGTTCACGCTCCGGTCCAGGTTCTTGGTAATGGTGGCGATTCCTTTTTCAGTGAAATCGTCCTTGATGTCGCTCATGAGAACCTGGAGTCCGCTGGTGGCTGCCACCTGGGCAATACCGTTTCCCATCTGTCCGGCGCCGATGACGCCGAGTTTCTTTATTTCCATGATTCCTCCTTATCTGTTGATCACAAGGGCAACGGCTTCACCGCCGCCCAGGCACAGGGATGCAAGCCCCAGCCTGGCATCGCGTTTTATCATTTCATACAGCAGGGTAGTCAGGACCCGGGCGCCGGAAGCGCCGATGGGATGTCCCAGGGCTACACTTCCGCCGTTGACGTTCACCTTTTCAGGATCCAGTTCCAGCACGGTGTTGATACCGGCCGAGCTGCCGCTGAAAGCCTCGTTGATCTCGAAGAGATCCACATCATTAAGGGTGATGCCCTGCTTTTTCACAACTTTGGGTATGGCGTAAATGGGTGCCATGAGCACATATTTCATGTCAATGCCGAATGAGGCCTGGGCCCCGATTTCAGCCATGACCGTGCATCCAAGCTCCCTGGCTTTTTCTTCGCTCATGAGAACCAGGGCAGCGGCCCCGTCACTGATGATGGATGCATTGCCCGCAGTCCCAACACCGTCTTTTTTAAAGGCGGGTTTCATGGTTGCCAGGGACTCGTAGGTCGTTTCCTTGGGACATTCGTCCGTGTCAAAAATTTTGGGGGCTCCCTTTCTCTGGGGGATCTCCACAGGAACGATTTCGTCCTTGAAGCGACCCTGGGCAACACACCTGCACGCTCTTTTATAAGACTCGGCCGCAAACCGGTCCTGGTCTTCTCTGGACACTCCCCATTTTTCCGAGCACAGCTCGTTGGACATGCCCATGTGAAAATCATTGATCACATCCCACAGGCCGTCATGGACCATGTGATCCTGGATTGTACCAGGTCCCATGCGGTGACCCCACCTTGCCTTTTCCATGTAAGAGGGAGCCATGCTCATGTTCTCCATGCCGCCGGCCACGACCACATCCGCATCTTTGCACTGGATGGCCTGGGCCGCCAGCATGACGGCTTTCAGGGATGATCCGCACACCTTGTTCACCGTGATGGACTCCACATCCCAGGGCATACCCGCCTTGACAGCGGCCAGCTTCCCGGGATTCTGGCCATACCCGCAGGGAAGGACCATGCCCATGATACATTCATTGATTTGGGCCGCATCGATGCCTGCCCGCCGCACAGCTTCCTTGATCACATGGGCGCCCAGGTCCGTGGCGCCAATCTGGCCCAGGGTTCCCCCGAAGCTTCCCAGGGGTGTCCTGCAGGCACTGACGATAACTGCTTTTCTCATTATGGTAGTCTCCTTTCTCTCCACGGCCGCGGCACAACCGGTCCTGATGGAGTTCTCAACAGTGTGGACAAAAACGGGCCAGGCTCTCAATCCCTGGCCCGTTCCTGATAATTACATATTTCTCCGGTATTTTCCACCCACTTCAAACAGGGCACCGGTAATAGTTCCCAGGGAGCAGTTTTTCACCGTACCCATGAGCTCCTGGAACATGTTTCCACCGGCCAGGGCGGTCTGCTGCAGCTTCTTCAGGGCATCCCCGGCAGTATCGGCATGGGCCTGCTTGAATGCTGCAAGGCGCCTGAGCTGCTCGTTCTTCTGGTCATCATCGGCCCGTGCCAGTTCCAGGCAGGACATGGACTCCTCGTAGTTGGCATCGGGATCCTGGAAGGTGTTGACCCCCACGATGGGGTACTCGCCGGAATGCTTGCGCCACTCGTAGTACATGGATTCTTCCTGGATCTTGCTCCGCTGGTATCCGGACTCCATGGCACCCAGGACACCGCCCCGCTCCGTGATGCGCTCGAACTCCATGAGAACGGCCTCTTCCACCAGGTCTGTCAGCTCATCCACGATAAAACTTCCCTGGAGCGGATTCTCGTTCTTGGCAAGCCCCCATTCCCGGTTGATGATGAGCTGGATGGCCAGGGCCCGGCGCACTGATTCCGTGGACGGGGTTGTTATGGCTTCGTCAAAGGCGTTGGTGTGCAGGCTGTTGCAGTTATCATAAATGGCGCACAGGGCCTGGAGGGTCGTCCTGATGTCATTGAACTGGATATCCATGCTGTGCAGGGACCGCCCTGATGTCTGGATATGGTACTTGAGTTTCTGGGACTGGTCGTTGCCCTTGTAAAGGTAGCGCATGGCAACAGACCAGATCCGCCGGGCAACACGGCCGATAACCGTGTACTCGGGCTCCATGCCGTTGGAGAAGAAAAAGGACAGGGACGGTGCAAAGGCGTCTATGGCCATGCCCCTGGACAGGTAATACTCCACGTAGGTGAACCCGTTGGCAAGGGTCAGGGCCAGCTGGGTGATGGGGTTGGCCCCTGCTTCGGCAATGTGATAGCCGGAGATGGAAACCGAATAGAAATTGCGGATACCGTTATCGATGAAGTACTGCTGGATGTCGCCCATCATTTTCAAGGCAAACTCAATGGAGAAAATACAGGTATTCTGACCCTGGTCCTCCTTCAGGATGTCTGCCTGGACCGTTCCCCGGACGTTGGACAGGGCAAATTTCCGGATCTCCAGGGCTTCTGTTTCCGAGGGTTCCCGGCCCTTTTCCTCCCGGAACCGGTCCATCTGCTGGGCAATGGCGGTATTCATGAACATGGCCAGCATCATGGGTGCCGGTCCGTTGATGGTCATGGAAACCGACGTGTTGGGTGCACACAGGTCAAACCCGCTGTACAGGACCTTGGCGTCCTCCAGGGTGCAGATGCTGACCCCCGAGGTTCCGATCTTGCCGTAGATGTCCGGCCGGGTATCCGGATCCTGGCCGTACAGGGTGACCGAATCAAAGGCCGTTGACAGGCGTTTGGCCGGATAGGAACTGGACAGGAGCTTGAACCTGCGGTTGGTGTCCGCAGGTCCCCCCTCACCGGCAAACATCCGGGTCGGGTCTTCGTCCACGCGCTTTAAGGGGAACACACCGGCAGTGTAGGGGAAGTTTCCGGGAACGTTTTCTTTCCTGAGCCATTTCAGGGCTTCCCCAGGATCTTTGTACCTGGGAACGCAGACCTTGGGGATCCTGGAATGACACAGGGAGATGGTGTAAAGGGGAAGCCGGATCTCCCTGCCCCGAACCGTGTAGACCAACTCGTCTTTGGCATAAGTCTCCTGGATCTGGTCCCACTGTTTCATGAGCCCGTCCACCTCATCCTTGATGGCGTCGTCTATGCCGTTCATGGCCTGTTTGAAGATGTCAAGGGCCTGGGTGAAGTCACCCTGGGCCGTTGACAGGAGGTTTTCGGCCTGGGCCAGGTGCCAGCGCTGCCGGAGCTTGTCTGCCTGCTCTTCGGTCTCCTTATGGTAGGACCGGACCGTGTCGGCTATTTCAGCCAGGTACCGGGTCCGCTCGGCAGGGATAATGATGGTCTTGGAGCTTGACGCCTTTAACCCGGACCTGGGGATGGCTGTCTCAAGGCGTACGCCCGTCTTTTCTGCCAGGACTTCCAGGATACCGTGGTAAAAAGCCGTGACACCGTCATCGTTGAACTTGGATGCGATGGTGCCGTAAACCGGCATCTCTTCCGGGGGTGTTCCCCAGGCCTTGCGGTTGCGCTGAACCTGCTTGCGCACATCCCGGAGCGCATCTTCACTGCCCCGTTTTTCAAACTTGTTGATGGCCACAATGTCCGCATAATCGAGCATGTCGATTTTCTCAAGCTGGGATGGGGCCCCGTACTCAGCGGTCATGACGTACACGGACAGATCGACGATGTCGATGATGCGGGAATCCCCCTGCCCGATACCGGCTGTTTCAGCGATAACGATGTCATAGCCTGATGCCTTGGCTACCTGGATGGCTTCGGGCAGGGAAGCTGCCAGTTCCGACTGGGCCTCCCGCGTTGCCAGGGACCTCATATAGACCCGACCGGTCTCGATTGAGTTCATGCGGATACGGTCTCCCAGGAGGGCTCCGCCGGTTTTCCTGCGGGACGGATCGCAGGAGATCACCGCGATGTTGAGAGTGTCAAAGTCCCTGAGCAGTCTCAGGATCAGCTCGTCGGTCAGGGATGACTTGCCGGCACCGCCGGTTCCCGTGAGTCCGATGACCGGAACAACCCTGTCGCCCTGGCGTTCCCTCAGCCGGGAAAGAATGGGCGAAAGCTTCCCATTGTTCTTTGCCTTGGCATCCTGTACGGCTGTAATGAAATTGGCGGTTATATACTTTTCATCCACGACAAGCCGTGAATAATCCAGACCGTCGTAATCAACAGTAGAAAAATCCATGGTCCGCATCTGGTCATTGATAATACCCTGGAGTCCGATTTTGGCCCCGTCTTCGGGCGAATAGATTCGGGTGACGCCGTAATCGTGCAGTTCCTTCATCTCCGAGGGGATGATAACACCGCCGCCGCCGCCGAATACCTTGATATGGGACGCGTTGTTCTCTCTGAGAAGATCCACCATATATTTAAAGAATTCTACATGGCCTCCCTGGTAACTGGAAACGGCAAGGCCCTGGGCATCTTCTTCAATGGCCGCCTCCACCACTTCCCGGGCAGACCGGTTGTGTCCTATATGGATGACCTCGGCACCGGAATCCTGCAGCATCCGTCGCATGATGTTGATGGATGCATCATGACCGTCAAAAAGAGAGGTGGCGGTGACAACCCTTACTGTGTTCGCAGGTTTATAGATCTTTTCAGACATGCCCATTGTATCTCCTTTATTACTGAGTAGTGCCTCCGGACCGGACCCGCAGGCCGGCCCCAAACTGTTATTGTTGCAAGCTTTTATCTGGACGGTTCCGGGCTCTCTTCTGCCCCGGCACCGTATATCTGTCCAAGGATATAGGATGTCTGACGCCGGATATACTCCTCAATGGTAAACTGCCTTGAAAGACACCACCTGCGGAACGCCCACATCTGACCCAGCACCGAGATATTGTGCCCCAGAAGATCTATGGTCTGTTTGTCCAGCACAGGGAACCCGTGCTTTCCGGCCACACGTTCCAGGACACTGATAAAGATATCGGTTATCCTGAGTTCATTTTCAAGCACCCTCCGCTGCCACTGCCCGGGCAGGAATTGAGTCACCTGGTACATGAGCAGCACATGATCGGCCATGCGGTCACAGACCAGCATGTATTCCCGGATCATTTCCACAACAGCTTCCCTTCCCCAGTCTTCTCCGGAAAGGGCCTCTTCCACACCTTTCTCGACTTCGGTATGGATGGCCTCGCAGACCAGGTAAAGGACATCCTCCTTGGACCCCACATACTCGTAGAGCGACCCTATGGAAAAACCGGCTGCCTTGGCGATCATCCGGGTGGTGGTCTTGTGATACCCGTGCTCCACAAACAGATGGACCGTGGAATCAACGATCTGCCGCCTCCGTTCACGCACCAGGTCCGGGTTTTTAATCTGAGTGGGAACACTGGAGTGCCGATCCTCTCTTTTTTTCAACCCATTATCACCCAAATTCCACACTCCTTGCAATAGTGGTTCGTCTGCCTGCGATGCCTCAAAAATGAACGAGCGCTCGGTCAATTATGTGTTACATCCTAATGGTTGTCTTGTCAAGAACTTATCAAAACCTGAAAAAGGTTTCAAGTCCCGCCTGCCCCACCGGCCCTGGCGGCCAGTGCCGAAAAAAACAATGCCCGGCTTCAGAGCCCCGCAGCCTGCAGCAGAAAAAAAAGTTTGACAAATCAAATTTATCAAATATAGTATCATTCAAAAATAGACTGAGCGCTCGATCGCCTAGCCTCTGGAGCCCAGAAAACCATCGGGCCCGCAAAACTGCAGCATGATTAATCAAACTAATAGAAGGAGGATGCAGGGTGGATTTTGACCTTACGAAAGAGCAGAACATGATCCGCAAGGAAGTCAGAAAGTTTGCCCAG
The DNA here is from genome assembly GCA_043806875.1 of Pseudomonadota bacterium. Lineage (GTDB taxonomy): Bacteria > Desulfobacterota > Desulfobacteria > Desulfobacterales > Desulfobacteraceae > JAZDGN01. The sequence continues at coordinate 46,558 of JAZDGN010000047.1, read as the reverse complement.
ACTGAAATTGCCCCCATTGCAGGCGACCTGGATGAAAAGGAAGAGTTTTCGTCCGAGCTGACTCGGAAAATGGGTGAGATCGGTCTCTTCGGGATGTTTGTTTCCGAAGCCTATGAAGGCCAGGGCATGGATTATATTTCCTATATCATCGCTGTTGAAGAGGTTGCCCGGATCGACGGTTCCCAGGCAGCCACCATTGCTGCTGGAAATTCCCTGGGCATCGGTCCCCTGTATTATTTCGGCACCGAAGAACAGAAAAAGAAATACCTTCCCAAACTGTGTTCCGGAGAAGGCCTGTGGGGGTTTGGTCTCACGGAACCAACCGCAGGATCCGATGCCGGCGGCAGCAAGACCACAGCGGTTCTTGACGGCAACGAATGGGTCATCAACGGATCCAAAATCTTCATCACCAACGCTGCAACGGACATGACCCTGGGTGTGACGGTCCAGGCCATAACCGGAACCCGGCCCAACGGCAAACCCGAATACACCTGCTTTATCGTTGAAAGCGGAACCCCCGGATTCAAGGCGGTTCCCATGCATAGAAAAATGATGTGGCGGGCCTCCAACACGGCTGAACTCTATTTTGACGATGTCCGCATTCCCAAGGAGAACATCCTGGGCAAACTGGGAGACGGTTTTCACCAGATGCTCAAGACCCTGGACGGCGGAAGACTTTCCATCGGTGCCATGGGCCTTGGCGGAGCCCAGGGAGCCTTTGACATAGGCTTGAAATATGCCAAGGAAAGACATCAGTTCGGACAGCCCATTTCCAAGTTCCAGGCCATTGCTTTCAAACTGGCAGACAGCGCCACGGAAATCGAATGCGCACGGAACCTTTTGTACAAAGCCTGCTGGCTAAGGAACAACAAACGGCCCTTTGAAAAAGAGGCTGCCATGGCAAAACTCTACTGCTCGGAAGTCATGGGCAGGGTTGCCAATCACGCCGTGCAGATCCATGGTGGATACGGACTCATGAAGGAGTATACTGTCGAGCGATTCTACCGGGACCACAAGCTCCTTGAAATCGGTGAAGGAACCTCTGAAGTGCAGAGGTTAGTCATTTCAAGATATATTGGCTGTTAACCAACAACTCAATTTTTTGGAGGGGAATTACATGCGAAAACCTGAGATCACGGTAGGAAAAACCACCATTGGCGACCTTGTAGACATCCTGGCTGACAACTTTGGATCCAACAGCGCACTGGAGTACAACAAGCTGAAGATCAAGAAAAATTTCAAGGAATTCCGGGATGTCTGCAATTCAGTGGCAAAGGGACTCATGGCCCTGGGAGTAGGCAAAGGGGAAAAGATAGCCATCTGGTCCAACAACCTACCTGAATGGGTCTACACCCAGTACGGCTCAGCCCGGATGGGAGCAGTTCTGGTTACCGTGAATACCGCATACCGCACTGCTGAACTTCAGTATCTTCTTGAGCAGTCCGATGCCACCACCCTGATTCTCACGGGCGGGGTGCGTGAACCCGATGAATACCTCAAAGTCGTCAATAAAGTCTGCCCGACCCTCAAGGACAGCAAACCCGGCAAACTCAATGAAGCCAAGCTCCCGTTCCTGAAAAACATCGTCTACCTGGGCAAGGACAAGATTCCCGGGATGTTCAACTGGGATGACATCATCGAGATGGGCAAGAGCGTCAGCGACGCCCAGCTCACCGAACGCCTCAAAACCCTGAAGCCGGACGACGTCATCAACATGCAGTACACCTCGGGCACCACTGGGTTCCCCAAGGGCGTCATGCTGACCCATTCCAACCTCATCGGCAACGCCTTGAGCATGGGTACCTGCATGAAGCTGACTCCCGACGATGCCATGTGCATCCCGGTTCCCTTTTTCCACTGCTTTGGCTGCGTCATCGGCACCCTGTGCTGCATGGTATCAGGAACCACCATGGCACCGGTTGTGGCCTTTGATCCCGTGGACGTCCTGGAGACCGTGGAAGCCTCCAAGTGTAACGCCATCCTGGGTGTGCCCACCATGTTCATTGCAGAGCTTGAAGCCATGGAAAAAAAGAAATACGACACGTCCAGCCTGCGCACCGGCGTCATGGCCGGATCTCCCTGCCCCATCGAGGTCATGAAAAAAGTGGTGTCTGTCATGGGTGCATCCGAGATGACCATCGTTTACGGCCAGACCGAAGCCTCCCCCGGCATCACCCAGACCCGGGCTGAAGACTCTCTGGAATTGAGGGTTTCCACTGTAGGACGGGCCCTGCCCAACGTAGAGGTCAAAGTTGTTGATCCGGCAACGGGAGAAGAACTACCCAGAGGCGTACAAGGCGAACTCTGCTCCAGGGGCTACCATGTCATGAAAGGGTACTACAAGAACGAAGAAGCCACCAAAAAGGCCGTTGACAAGGACAAGTGGCTCCATACCGGCGACCTGGCCGTCATGGATGCCAACGGGTACTGCAAGATCACCGGCCGCATCAAGGACATGATCATCCGCGGCGGCGAGAACATCTACCCCAGGGAAATCGAAGAGTTCCTGTATACCCACCCGAAAATCAAGGACGTCCAGGTTGTCGGCGTACCCAGCCTGAAATACGGTGAGGAAGTGGCTGCATTCATCATGCTGAAACCGGGTGAAAAGAGCACTGAAGAAGAGATCAAGGAATTCTGTAAAGACCAGATCTCCTTCCATAAGATCCCTAAATTCGTCTTCTTTGTAAACGAGTATCCCACAACAGCCAGCGGCAAGATCCAGAAATACAAACTCAGGGACACAGCCACCAGCCAGCTGGGCAGGGAGACCGATGCCAAGGTCGAGACCGCCTAACAACCAGCCGAATCCTTGACCTTAACCGATAAGTGGAGTAAAAACGAGATATACATGACACAAGATGCTGTACTACTGACAGAGGAAAAGGACGGGGTGGTTCTGCTCACGCTGAACCGCCCCACGGCCATGAACTCTCTGAACTTTGAGATGCTGTACACCATCAGGGACCAGATCGATGCCCTGCAGTACAGGTCGGACATCCGGTGTGTGATCATCACCGGAGCAGGGGACAAAGCCTTCTGCGCCGGTGCCGACCTCAAGGAGAGGGCGGGCCTGACCCAGGACGAGGTCAAGAAGTTCATCCTGACCATCAGGAGCCTTCTGACCGCAATCCAGAACCTGAACAAACCGGTCATTGCGGCCGTAAACGGCATCGCCCTGGGAGGCGGAACCGAGCTTGCCCTGGCATCGGACATCCGCATCGCATCGGAAACCGCAACCATGGGACTCACCGAAACCCGCCTGGCCATCATCCCCGGCGGCGGCGGCACCCAGCGGCTGCCCAGGATAGTCGGCGTGGGCAAGGCTAAGGAACTGATTTTCACCGGACGCAGGGTGGATGCCAGAGAAGCCTTGTCCATCAACCTGGTGAACAGCATCTGCAAACCCGGAGATCTGATGGCCGAATGCATGAAAATGGCTGAAATGATAAAAGAGACCGGCCCCATTGCCGTAGAAATGGCCAAATATGCCATCAACCAGGGCATTGAAACCGATCTGGCCACCGGTCTTGCCATCGAGTCCAACGCTTACAGAGTGACCATTCCCACCGAGGACAGGGTTGAAGGACTGACAGCGTTCCGGGAAAAACGAAAGCCTGTTTACAAAGGAAGATAGGTGACATTGAGATGAGTGAAAACAGATCATTCTGGGAAAACGAAGAATTAAAACTTGCGGAGCGTCAATATGAGGCCACCTGGCCCGGAGGCCAGAAGGCCGTTGACAGCCTGGCAAAAAAGAACAAACGACCGGCAAGGGATCTGATCAATGACATGATCGATCCCGGAACCCAGTTCTATGAACTTTCCCTTCTGGCCGGTTTCGGCATGAACTACCTGGAGGTGGAGGATGTTCCCTGCGGCGGTATCATCACGGGCGTGGGGAAAATCCACGGAAACTGGACCATGATCGTTGCCAACGATTCCAGGGTCAAGGCCGGAACCTATTTCCCCATCACCCTGAAAAAGCACATGCGGGCCCAGGCCATTGCCGAGAACTGCGGCCTGAACTGTGTGTACATTGCCGACTCCGGAGGCGTGTTCCTCCCCATGCAGGCCGATGTTTTTCCGGATGATCAGCATTTCGGATCCATCTTTTACAACATGGCCCGCATGTCTTCCAAAGGCCTCAAGCAGATAACCATGAGCACTGGTGGAAATACCGCCGGTGGCGCCTATATCGTATTCATGGCCTGCCAGTCCATCATGATCGACCAGCAGTCCTTTTCCTTTCTCGGCGGCCCTCCCCTGGTCAAGATGGCCACTGGAGAAACCATCACGGCCGAAGACCTTGGAGGCGCCAGGGTTCACACCCAGGTTTCCGGAGGCGCAGACCACCTGTGCACGGACCAGGCCGATGCGGTTGCCCGGGTCCGGGATCTTCTGAGCCTGGAAAAACCCCAGAAAATCCATCTGCACCTTTACCAGGAGCAGGAACCGGCGGTTCCGCCGGAAACCATCTACGACGCAATGCCCATTTCCCCGCACCAGGGCATTGACATGAAGAGCGTGTTGCAGTGCCTGGCAGACGGCAGCGTGTTCCAGGAATTCAAGGAAAACTACGCCCCGGGCCGGGGCTCCAACATTCTGGCGGGAAAGATCCGTATCAAGGGCATCCCTGTTGGAATCATCGCATCCAACCAGGTGGGCATCATCTTTTTCGAAGCCGCACGCAAGGCCACGGAATGGATTGTGCGGTGCAGCCAGGAAAAGCTGCCCATACTGTTCATCCAGAACTCACCCGGGTTCATGGTCGGGTCCGAATCCGAACACATGGGCATCGGTAAATACGGTGCAGACCTTGTGCGGGCGGTCTCCTGCGCCCAGGTTCCCAGGATCCAGCTTGTACTGGGACCGGACAACGGTGCGGCCAATTACGGGATGTGCGGCAGGGGTTACCGCCCCCACTTTCTCTTTTCCACCATGCGGGCAAGGACCTCGGTCATGAGCGGAAAGAGTGCCGGAGGCGTCATGCTTTCCATCGAGGAAGGCAAACGCAAGGTAACCGGCAAAGGCATGTCTGAAGAGGAAAGGGAAGCTTTCAGACAGGAAATGATAGCAAAATACGATGGCGAAGCCCACCCGTTCTTCTGTGCAGCCAGGCTGCTCAACGACCGGGTACTCCGGTTCTCAGAAATCAGAGACTGGCTCGCCATGGCACTGGAGGTAAGTCTTCTGAAACCGATAGGCGATCCGTCCTTCGGCAACTTCAGATTCTGATTCCAGGGGCCCGGAAGGGCCCGAACAGGCGCACATGCTGCCTGCCCAGAGGCCAGGCAAATGGACAGACAACATAGACAAAAAAAGGTGAACCATGACAGAATATGATATGTGGAAAATTTTCCCAAGAATGCAAAAGAAAGTCACCATCGGAGACATAACCGTAAGGGATGGATTCCAGCACGAAGAAAAATTCATATCCACCGAGGCCAAGAAGTTCTACCTGGAAGAGCTGATATTCGCAGGCTGCCGAGACATTGAAGTCACGAACCTGGGCAATCCCAAAAGCATGCCCCAGTTCAACGATGCTGACATCCTGCTCAAACACCTGAAGGGTGACAGGTTCAAGAAAGCCTGCACCCAGCGCGGTATAAACCCGGACGATATCTGCCTCACAGCAATCACCATCCGGGAACCGGCCGTTGACCGAGCCATCGAACTGAGGAAGCAGGGAGTGGGACCGGACCGGATACTGATGATGGTCTCCACCGAAGAGCAGCACCATTTTGCCAATTCCGGGACAACCCTGCCCAACTACTGGAAGGAAGCCGAGCGGTGCATCAAAAAATGCAATGATTTCGGCATCAAGATGTGCGGCACGGTCAGCACCATCTGGGGCAGCCCCATAGGCGGCGCCACGGAACTCAAGGATGCCGTTACCTTTGCCAAACGCTGGCTGGATATCGGCGCCCATGATGTGGAGCATGCCGACCACGACGGCAGTGCCTCTGCAGCCCAGGTCTACCGGTACTTTTCCATGGTTCTGGACGCCCTGCCGGACACCAACCTGCACATCGCCCATTTCCATGAAACAAAACGCATGGCTTCGGCCTCAATCCTGGCTTCCCTGCAGGCAGGCATCACCCATTTCGAAGCCACCCTGGGAGGACTTGGCGGCCAGCCGGCCAACTTCATGGATGACAGACCCATCAAGGGCACCGGAGAATACTACTACGATGATCCGAGATACGTCGGTCTAGTATGCCTGGAGGACACCCTGGTCCAGATCGATGAAATGGGAATCGAACACGGCTGGGATGTGGACCGGGTCCTGTGGCTGGGACGGCAGCTTGAGAGAACCATCGGGCGGCGGCTCAGGAGTGAGGCCACATACAACGGAAGAACGCTTAAGGAAGGGCATATGCACTATGCCAGGAAGGGTCTGAAAGAATTGAAGGCCAAACTGGGTGAAACACCGGACCAGTTGCTCCCGGAAGGATGGGAATAGCAGCGCGCCCATAACAGAACAAGGAGAAACCATGGAAAAAAAAGATGGCACACCCCATATCAATGTGGACTATTTTGAAGATCTCACCGGAGTCATCAAAACCGGGGAGAAGAGCGACGTGGAGGAAGTGGGGACCCGTATCCGGGTGTTGAGGGAGAAAAAGGGCCTGACCCTTGAGGACGTCTCCAATCTCACCGGGTTTGATATTCAACGGCTTGAAGATATAGAAAGCGGTGTTATCCAGCCCCAGCTGGGCACTGTAATGAAATTATCCAGGGCCCTTGACAGCGCATTGGGCCGTCTTGTGTCAGGCAACGGCAGCCGCCTCTATTCCATTACCCGTAAAAATGAGCGGAAAAAGATAGCCCGGTCCACAAGCCATCAGGGGCAGAAGAATCTGTATTCCTATATGAGCCTTGCGCCGGAAGTCCAGGGTCGTCATATGGAAGCCCTTATTGTCCAGCTGGAAGCAGACCCGGACAAGGAAATTTCCGTTCACAACGGGGAAGAGTTCATCTATGTTCTTGACGGTGTTGTGGAACTGTCCATCGCAAAGGATACCTTTGATCTGGAGCCCGGAGACAGTGCCTACTACCTGTCAACAACAAGCCACATGATCACGGCGAAACAGGGAAAAGCAACCATCCTGGCTGTACTGTACGAATAGGCTGATACGGTCCCGTGACTGGGGAGGATCGAAAGTCACGGGACGATTTACAGATTTAACGCTCCTTGCCCGGCAAGCCCGGTCCTGAAGAGCGATTGTTCATAGTTTTATTCAAACCTTCACCCGATCGCCAACGGTCCGGGTATTTTTACTGATATGCCAACAAGAGGAGGGGTCCATGGCAAAACTTCTTTGGAAGCCGTCTGAAGAGCGCATCAAGAAAACCAACATGTACCGATTCATGCAGGCAGTGAATTCAAAGTACAAAAAGAACTTTTCAGATTACGACGGCCTTTACCAGTGGTCCGTCGAAAACCTTGAGGATTTCTGGACCGAGATGTGGACGTTCCTGGACATCAAAGCCTCCAGAACCTATGACAGGGTCATCGACGATGCCGCCAGAATGCCGGGTGCCAACTGGTTTGAAGGAGCCCGCCTCAACTTTGCCGAAAACCTTTTAAGGTTCCGAAATGATCGGAATGCCCTGGTATTCAGGGGCGAAGACAAGGTCCGCCGGACCTTGACTTACAACCAGCTCTACTCGGAAGTGGCCAAGGTGGCCGCATCCCTTCGCACAATGGGCATCAAACCCGGTGACCGTGTTGTCGGTTTTGTCCCCAACATGCCCGAATCCATCATCGCCATGCTGGCAGCCACAAGCCTGGGAGCTGTATGGTCTTCCTGTTCACCGGACTTCGGCATCAAAGGCGTGCTCGACCGCTTCGGTCAGACAAGGCCCAGGGTTCTGTTTACTGCGGACGGTTACTTTTTCAAGGGCAAACCCCTGGACAGCCTTGAAAAGATAGGCGGCATCATCCAGGAACTGCCCTCCATAGAAAAGATCGTGGTGATTCCCTACGTCACGGACAAACCCGATATTTCAAAGCTCCCCAATGCCGTCATGTACAACGATTTTAAAAGGCCTGATGCTACGGAAGTCCGGTTCGAGCAACTCCCCTTTGACCATCCCCTGTACATCATGTACTCGTCTGGCACTACGGGCCTTCCCAAGTGCATGGTCCAGAGTGCCGGCGGCGTTCTCGTGCACCAGATGAAGGAACTGGTTCTGCATACGGACCTGAAACCCGAGGACACCATTTTCTACTTTACCACCTGCGGCTGGATGATGTGGAACTGGCTGACCTGTTCCCTGTCCACGGGCGCCACCCTGATCCTGTTTGACGGCAATCCCTTCCATCCCGAAGCCGATGCCCTGTGGCAGATGGCCCAGGAAGAAAAGATAACCGTATTCGGCACCAGCGCAGGCTACATCGCAGCTCTCAAAAACGCCGGTGTGAAACCCGGGAAGCAGTTTGACCTGGGCACGATCCGCGCCCTGCTCTCCACGGGTTCACCCTTGTCCAAAGAAGATTTCGAATTCATCTATGATGAAGTCAAAAGCGATCTCCAGCTTGCTTCGATTTCCGGCGGCTCAGACCTGAACGGTTGCTTTGCACTGGGCAATCCCATGGGCCCTGTTTATTCCGGCGAACTCCAGTGCAGGGGATTGGGAATGAAAGTAATGGCATATGATGAAAACGGAAAACCCGTTATCGGCCGCCAGGGTGAACTGGTCTGTGCCGCGCCGTTCCCATCCATGCCCATCTATTTCTGGAACGATCCTGAGGGCGCAAAATATAAATCCGCCTACTTTGAAGACTATCCGGGCATCTGGGCCCACGGTGACTTTGTGGAAGTCACAGAGCGAGGCGGCATGATCATGTACGGAAGGAGTGACGCCACCCTGAACCCCGGCGGAGTCCGCATCGGAACGGCTGAAATCTATCGCCGCCTGGAACAGATGGATGAAATTGAAGACAGCGTGGTTGTGGGCCAGCAGTGGAATAATGACGTCAGGGTCATCCTGTTTGTAAAAATGAAACCCGGTATGGAACTTACCGACGCCGTGAAGACAAAAATCAGAAACGACATCAGGACCAATGCATCACCCAGGCATGTTCCTGCAAAAATTATCAACATCCCTGACATCCCCTACACCCTGAACATGAAAAAAGTGGAGCTTGCCGTAAAAAAAGTTATCCATAACCAGGAAGTCAAGAACAAGGATGCTCTTAAAAATCCTGAGGCTCTCGACTATTATGCGAACCTGGATGAACTCAGCCGCTGACGGAAAGCACAGGAAGTCAAGGACCATATCGACATCATCATTTTGAACAAGGAAACATGTATGGACGCAGAAATAGCCGGTCATTATGGTTCGGACAACCTGGGTAATCGGATCAGCCAGGCCCTCGTACAGGCCGGTAAGGATCCTGTAAAACTCTCCCTCAAGGATATTGCCGTCATCGACCAGCTCCACACCGGCGGTCACTTAGCCACCCTTGCCCTGGTGAAGAAAACCGGTCTGACACCTGGCATGACTGTTCTGGATGCAGGATGCGGCATTGGCGGAACATCAAGGCTTTTGGCGGAAACCATCGGGTGCAGGGTCATCGGACTGGATCTGGTCCAGACCTTTATCGATGTTGCCCGGATGCTCACCCTGGCAACACGGCAGGAAGACACCATCACCTTTATCCAGGGCAACGTCTGTGCCATGCCCATCGATGACGATTCCGTGGACTGTGTCTGGTCTCAGCATACCCTGATGAATATTCAGGACAAACCCGGCGTGTTCAAAGAATTTTTACGTGTCCTGAAACCCGGTGGCATTCTGGTGCTCCACGAGGTAACCAGGGGCAGCAATGGGGACATCCATTTCCCGGTGCCTTGGGCTGACCGCCGTGAGATATCGTTTCTCGATCCCTGGACCCAGACCCGGGACTATTTGAACAAAGCCGGATTCATACTCGTATCCGAAAACGATGCAACGGCCCAGGCCAAAGACTGGTGGATCAAGGTAAAAGCTGCTTCAGAGAAATTGGCTGCTGATCCAAAACCCCTGGGGTCCCATATCATTTTCGGAGACAATGGAAAGCAATTCGGGACCACCATGACCGCCAACCTCGATAAGGACTGCATCCGGCTCATGGAAGCCATTTACAAAACACCCGATTAACGGACAAACACTGATATCCCCACACCGTCTCAACGGTATTCACAATGACATCCACTCAAAAAGGTGTGTCATTAATATAATAAGGAGGTTTTCAATGGAATTCGAGAAAGTTATTGTGGAGAAGCTGGACGGTCATGTTGCATCAATCACGTTGAACCGCCCGGAGCACATGAATACATTCAGCAGCCAGATGGCCGTAGAGCTTAATCAGGCACTCCTTGACCTGGATGCGGATCCCGCTGTCAGGGTTATTCTCTTAAAAGGATCTGGGAAGGCATTTTGCGCAGGAATTGATGTCAGCGAACTGGAAGGCCAAACGCCTATGGAGTACCAGGAATGGATCAGCAGGATGGAGCGTCCGCTTTTTAATATTTCAAAGCTCAACAAACCTGTGATTGCACAGCTTCATGGCGTTGCAGCAGCCAATGGCATGGGTTTGGTTGCAGCCGCTGACTTGGCCATTGCCGCCAATGATTCGCGTATGGGACTGACGGCGATCAATGTCGGACTTAACTGCGTGGGCCCCGTGATCCCTGTTGCACGATGTGTGGGCAGGAAAAAAGCATTGGAGCTGTTGTTGTTCGGCAATTTAATTTCAGCCGATGAGGCATTATCCCTTGGTCTTATCAATAAAATTGTCGCAAGGGACGAACTCGAAGCAAAAGCTCTGGAATGGGCAAAAGAACTCGCCCGAAAAAGCCCCATTGCCGTCAAGATTGCCAAAACAGGTTTTTATAATACCGAAGATATGAATTATGACAATCAATTCGCTTACATGAATGAGGCTTTTGCAAGACTATGCACCACATCCGATGCCAAGGAAGGGGTCAAGGCCTTTTTTGAAAAACGCCCTCCAGTCTGGCAGGAAAAGTAGCCGGAACAGTTTCGCCGGCAGGAGGGCGAACCCCTTCCTGTCGGCGAGCTTTTTGCCGGTGCGCCGACTCAGGCACAGGGCTTGCGGGGTAGAACTTATCATGGCCTTGCCTAATCAGACGTCGTTTCAATAAGGGTGCGGTGGACCGATGAAAAATAAGGCAGGTACGGTCTCAGATGTCCAAAGACGATACGGCTGAGCACGTAGATGGGAAAAAAGGAAAACGTATACCCCACCGAATCCGTAACCAGGGAAAAGGGGAACGCTATGGCAAAATCCACACCCTGAAATCGGGTCTGCATCCAGCCGAGGGCAAAGGGTATGGGCCAGAGAATAGCTGCCGAATGCCCCATCATGGCAAAGAACTTCCTGCCCCAGGCATCGGTCGCCTGTTTGTTCAAGCCCCTGTATCCTTCCATATCCCCCTGTTCATAGGCACTGATGGCAAGGGACTCCTGCTTTTTCATCCGCTGGGAAAGCTGATCCAGGTATCCCCGGTTGAATTTCAATGACAGGGATACGGTGAGTTCACCTAGAATAACAGCCATCATGGACAGGCAGAATGTCCCGATCATATAATCCACGATAGTAATGCCGGTCATCCGGTAAAACAGTATGAGAAAACCGTCAATTGAGAAATAAAACTGGTTCAATGCATCTATCATGGCAGTATGGTTTCTCCTGTTGAACGGTTTTTTCGTTAATCCATAAAAACACAAAAATCCCTGGACGGTCCCGGCATCACCGGAGACCGTCCAGAAATATTTCTCTTACAGCAAGTTGATCCCGAAAAATCCTCTGGCGGTATACCGGACGCCGATGTAGAAGGCCAATACCAGGAAGATCCATTTGAGTACTTTTTCAGGGATGTATTTGCCTGTCCTGGGACCGATCATGGAGCCGACAAAGATACCGACCAGCTCAACACCGATCATGGGCCAGTAGATCAGCACACCCTTGATAACCATGAAGTTGAAAATGGAAAAGATCATGCCGATGAGAACTGCCAGTGCGGAAGTCCCTGCGACAACAAACATGGGCAGGCCCACGACGCTGGTCAGGAAGGGAACATACAGGAAACCGCCGCCAACACCGATAAAAGATGCCAGGGCTGAAATGAGGAAACCGCCAACAAAAGCCCACAAGGGGCTGAAGCTGAACTTCTGACCAAAGAATTCAATTTCAGTTTTTGTAAGACTCCACTGGAGGGTTTTGACGCCCTGGCTAGCCACATCACCCTTATGTTTCACGGTATCCTCAAAAGCCTTGGCCGCAGCTTTTGCGGATTTCTTCTTTGCCTGGCCCTTGGGGGACATTTCATAGATCATGAACGCTGCGATAAGGAACACGCACAGGCCGAAATACCCCTGGTACTGGGAAAAACTGACCTTTCCGGCAGTGGTGAAAACGACAAGCAGTGTTGCAAACAGAGCACCGATCCCCAGGAAAAATCCCAGGGAGGTCACCAGGCGTTTCTGTCGCCCGTAGTTGACGCTGGAAACCAGTGCGGACAGGCCCACGAGCCACTGGTTGGACACACGGATGCTGTCGGTGAGCATTTTATTAAGACCCGGAGATGTATCTTTAAACGTTTTCGCATAAGCACCCAGACCGTAAATGGTGATATGCCCTACACCAGCCATGATGCCGCCAAAGGCGCCGACGGTGGAAAAGATCCAGCCTACCCAGATCGCCCATAAAAAGCAGACGAGCATTCCCGGAGAAGGGGCACCCGGGATTCCCAGCACACCTTTGGCCGCAGCCGGGTCGATCTGGCCTTTGCCGGTGCCCTGGGGTGCGGCTGCTATGGCATCAGCCAGTTTGTCGGCCATGACAGGTCCTGGCGTTGCCAGTGGCAGAATCACGGCAACGGCCAGGAAAAGTAGAACAATCCATGTAAATTTGTGTTTCATAAAAGCCCTCCAATCAACAAAATGTTTTTTTAACGCAATGAACAATCCAATGGTATTCATACAAACAGCAAGGATCATGCCATCTTCCGGGAGCATGGGTTCTTGGCATGTCTGCAAGGGATTAAATGGTGAATTTCCATCAATTATTCTATAAATTAAACTGGTTGGCAGCAGGCCCTTCCCCCGGAAACTCAAACCGGCAGTCCAAGGTCCGGCATCCGGAAGGACGGTACCTGCGCTTTTTTTTTATTGCGCAAGGATAGGCGCGCCGCACCAATATTTTTAATTTCAGATAGTTATGACAAGGGCAATAGTTTTAATGCAATGCAGTAATTTTACTGCGTATCCACTAATCGCAGGCCGCTGTCAACATATCGCTGTGGAGACGAAATGAGCTGCAGCCGGAAGTGCACTTACTGCTTGGCCGCAAAATGGGAGCATCATCATTCCATCAGTCGCCGGTTGGGGGTGTCGAACACCTCAATTTGTTCCAGGCACAGAGCCTGCCTGCGGATACGGCTTGACTTGATCCTGGCCTTGTCAACACTGGCTTCCGGGATATGGTGCTTCCGGTACCAGGCATCCGGATCAACCAGGAACGCCAGAATCTCGCGGGCAGCATCGTCGGCATTCCGGCAGGGTTTGATCAGGTTGGGCGTGAATTCAGGACCGTATTTTCGTCTGGCGATCTCAATGGTCTGCTTCTGTGCGTGCTCCCAAAGCTTATCCGGATCCAGGAGAATAATCGGAGCCAGAGCGTTTTCATGGAGTTTCATGGAGGTCGTGGTGATGGCCAGTTCTTCCTGGCTCCCATAACCGCCGGTATTTACTACCGGCAGATTGCTGAGCTTCTGAAGATGGTCCTGCCGGGCCAGACGTAGACCCTCCCGGTATTTGACAAATCCGTCGCAGGTGGTCAGGGATGCCTGGTGTTCCCCTTCAAGATCAATGGCGATACCCACGCTCATGATATTGTGGAGCCTGGCCAGATCGTTGGCCTCCTTCATGAGTCCGGGACCGCCCCCATGGACGATCCCCATCTCATGGCCGAGTCTTGCGGCCAGACGGTTGATCAGATCAATAGTGAGCCGGTTGTCCGCGTCCTGGGTATGGGAGCCGTAAAAGGCGAACCAGTATCTAACCCGGTCAAAGCGCTCCTTATCATCGGGCTCCATGAAGCAGCCATGGTAGAAGCTGTACAATTTGTCGGTTTCCAAATCATAACGGAGAAATTCGCAGTCTGAATGTCCCGTATGGGTCAGCCGTACCATCAGTTTAACATAATCATCATCAAAGGAAGGGTTGTCCGCATTGATCAGAAAGGTTCTGAGACCACTCCGCTTAAGGACATCAATCACCTCCGGGGAAGGGAACTGTCTCCCGATGAAAACCCGGCTGTTGACGCCCCCCAGGACAGACAGCTTTTCCAGAGTTTTCCTGAACCCTCCATCGGTACCTGCAGGCAGGGTGCGCTCATGCTTTCGGTAGGTGCTTTCCAGGACAGCGTTCCGGATGATTTCAAGCTGGGCCTCGCCATTGGGGTTCATGGCCTGGGGAATCTGGACGAAATTCCCCTTGTTCAGGATCATGCCCAGGGATTGTTCCTGGATGGATTGAAAAAGATTGCTGACCTCGGCGTTGGTCAGGAGGTCATAGAGGCGGTACCCATCCCTGACCCTGCTTTTTTCAAGGGGCACGGTCAGGGGATTTTTGGCCCTGAAAAACCGTATCCTGACCTTTACGGCTTTGAGGGACAGAGGCCTGCTGCCGTAGTGATACAATTCCACCTGGCGGTCCCGGAATGTCCTGAAGGGATCCAGAACCCTTGCAGGGAGGTGGACGATGTCATGATCGCCAGGTTCAACAACCGAATCGATGATCCCATAGATATCGCCGAGGGAGATCTTAATGGCCCCCACAAACAGGTCCCCTGGTTTGAGCACACTCTGCTCCAGATCCAGGGGAATCCTGGAACGGATCCGGTTCAATGCGCTGCGCCCTTTCTTGATCACGGCAGTAATGCTGGTCGGGTTGATGGCACTGGGCTCAAAGGCGTACTGGTAAGGCTCCAGGTCAACGGTGATATAATCGCATTCCTGTCCGGTGACCGGATCGGTTTCCTGGTGGATTTCAAACCCTTCATAGTAACCTTTGCCGGTCTGCCTTCCCACAAACAGCCGCTTATGGAGATAGTGGCGGACATCATGGATTCTCAATTCCGGGTCCATGATCACCAGCCTTCCGATCTCATCCCCCTGGGCGAACAGGCCGATGGCGTTTCCCAGGAGCGGATTCAGGTTCTGGATCCTGCCGTCAAGGGAGACACCGCAATCCTCGATAACCGGAACAGTGTCGGGAGTGAGAAGATCCGTCTTTATGCCGATCTGGGCGTTGCCGCTTCTCCCGGTGAACATGAACGGCTTGTGTTCCCGGATGGCCCCCCGGATATAGTCGGATACAAAAGGGAAATGGAAACGGGCAGCGATGCTGTCTGCCTCCCTGGCTGTTTCATCAATGGCACTGATATAACCATCAGGACTGATGATCTGGACTATTTCCACGGCATCTACCCCTTGCTTCCCTGTTGAACGGGTTTTCCCGGTATGAAATCATGTCCCCCCGTACGAAATCCGGTTGGAGCAGGAATCAGGGCGTCTGACCTTTCTTTATCTTTTCAAGCCGATCATTCAGGAGAAGCGCCTTTTTCAGGTTGGCACCCAGCTCCTTGTAACCGGGGTCAATGGCATCAACCAGCTTCCACTCCTGAATCGCCTCTTTGAGCTGCTCTTTTCCAAAATACTGGATTCCCATGGAGTAGTGCTTTTCCATATAGGTCTCGGTACATTTTTTGACATAATCCGGGCAGTTGACGCATTCCTTGTTATAGCGGTAGGCAGTCTCAAAATGTTTTCTGGAATCCAGGTATTCTTCCTTGCTGAACTGGACCAGACCCTGCTGGAAATGTGCTTCGTACAGATTTTCTTTTACAGTGACATTGCCGGGGTCTGCCTCTATTGCCTTGTCCAGTTCCACAATGGCTTCAGCATACTGCTTCTTGTCCAGCAGCTCAAGACCGCGGCCCAGGTAGTCCGGAACATCCTCCCCCTTGGCCTCGGGTTTGGGTTCCGCGGGTTTGACTGCCGGCAGAACCGGCTGGCTGACAGCAGCTGTGGTCTGGGGAGATACCGCAGGAGAAGGTGCAGGTTTTTCAACCGGTTTTTCCGTGGGCTTTGTTTCAGCCTGCTCCCCGGCCGGTTGATCGGTTTCCGTATCAGGGAAGCCGGTCATGGCTTCAAGTGCAGTCTTGTCTCCCGATGCCTTTACGTCGGTGTACCGTTTCTGGACAGTCTGGAGATCATACAGGGATATCCCTTCTATTTCAGGAATCTTGATTTTCTGGCCGATTTTGGTCTGGGTTGCATCCTTCATCTGGTTGAACTGGCTGATGACCGGATACTTTTTATAATTGCCGTAGTAGATTTTTGCCAGTTTAGATACGCTGTCCCCAGCCTCGATGGTATGGATGACAAACCTGTCCTTATCCAGGATCTTGCCATAGGTAACGCGCTCCTTGGCACCCGCATGCTCGGGCCAGTTCTGGAGAGCTGCAAGGTATTCCTTCCTGGCCTGGTCCGGCTGACCTTCCCTGTCCAGTTTCAGCCCTGCCTGGTAATGGGCCTCTGCCCGTTCCTGCAGGGCCTGCTCCAAATCCTGCTTCTTCCTGGCTGCCAGGTTATTGGATCCATCAACAGTCAGAGCAAGCTTGTACTGTTCAAGGGCATTGACCAGGTCGCCCTGATTTTCAAAGGAACTGCCTTTGTCCAGGTACTGCTGAACCAGTTTCTCATTGGCCGGGGCGCCCTTCCCTGCAGGCCCTGTGGTGGAAACACACCCGGCAGACAGAAACACCAGGAGACATAATCCGGATATCAGACTTGAAATTCTCATGACAAAATCACCTTAAGGAAACAGGGTTAAACGTAATTAAGCGGGAAATGAATGACACCATATCCCGTTTTAGTATCATATCCCTATGCAAATCAAGGGGATTCGAAAAAAAAGGGTTGGTCCCCCTGTCCACGGAAAAGGCCATTGTGTATCCTGCTTCCTTTACCATGGTCATCACCCTCTCATCGGAGCGCCCGAACGGAAAGGAAAAACAAAAGGTGTCCTGGCCCAGTTCACGGTCAATGATACGCTTGGACTCCATGACCTCCATCCAGAGGCGTGCTGCTTTCTCACTATCGGTTTCGTTTTCTCTTGACCGCGTCAGATCACTGTGGGACACCGAGTGGGAGCCAATGGTGAATCCTTCCTTTTTCAGGAACCTGAGATCCTCCCAGGACAAGGCTTTGGACGACAGACCTATATAATTTGTATACACAAACAGCGTTGCCGTGAATCCGTACTTTTTGAGAATCGGATAGGCAACATCGTAAATCGAACGGTAACCGTCGTCAATGGAAATAATCACGGCTTTTTTGGGGATCTGACGCTTGTAGTCGAGAAATCCCTGGAGTTCCCCGGAAGAGATTACCCTGTAAGCGTTGTCTTTCAGGTATCGCATCTGATTGTCAAAATCATCCGGAGGCATGATCATGGAAGAATTCGAGCCGATGCCGAACTGGTGGTAACAAAGGACAGGAACTCCCTGAAAACCGGTATCGAACAATCCGCCGATGCGCTTTTCCTTCAGGGGTATTACCAGCGGCCCGAAGTCATGGTCGAGCCCGTTTCCATTGGCATCTTCTATCCGCCATACAGTGCCCCTGTCACCGTAAAAGGTGCGGGCCACATCCGAAAGCGTCTCCCCATCACCAGGTTCGTACAGGACATACTCCCCCGAAAGGGCAGCCACCCTCCCCCTGCGCCCGGTATACTCCGGTTGTACCGCACAGGAAGCAACAAGAAAACCCACCACTGCCCAGACAAGAATTCCAAAAACAATACGCAAGCATTCCCTCCGCAGATCAAAGGGTTCCCGTTGTCCCAGACCCAATATCAATCCATGTTCTGAGAACATACACACTTCAGGCAGTTTATTCAATACTGCAGAACAATTTTCTCCAAGAGGAACCTATCCTGCAATTGTTGAAAGAATAGGGTTTTGCGACGCTGAAAATCAACCATATACGGGTTGCTTATTTTTTCAATTTTTCATAATTTACATACGCAACCCATTGGCTGGGAAAGGTTTTCATCGGGAGTCCGCAGCCAGTTTACTTGTCTGATATCTCCTTACCGTGGAGGACGATTCGCACACTTCCAGCCCCTTTAGGACATGGGCGATGCTGAAAAATCTTGTTGCCGGTTCCTGTACCACATGAGATCAGTACAGATTAATTTGGTTGAAACAAAGAATTGTTTTGCAATGTGCATCAATTATCAATAAAATTGCATGATCTGGTAAAATTTGTCCCCCCATTGGGAGCCATTAACCTACTCGGAGACCTGATATGGCAGTCAGCGATAAAATTGTGACAACCGTTGTCTGGGCCAAACAGTTGACCACCGGAACCTTTTCTACGGTCACCGGCCAGTTATTGCGAAATGAATTTGTCAACCGTAACCGGAAAACCATCGTGGGCCTGGTACTGCTATGGCTTGCGGTCATTGTTCTAGGCTACTGGAGTCTCCAGAGCGCCGTGGAAAAACACCGGCAACAGTACCTGGACACCGGGGTGCAGGCTTCGTCCTCCATGAGTGAAAAGGTAAGCGCCCCACTTCTGGAAAATGATCTCCTCACCCTGAACATAGCCATCAGCGACCTGAAAAAGAAAATCAACCCTGTATTTGCGGTCATCCTGGACCATGCAGACAAAGTCCTGGCCCACAGCGACCCGGAGGCCATGAATAAACCCCTGGATATCATTGCCGACCGGAGACAGATTGCAACCCAGGAAAACATTGTCATCGAATCGGGCAACTACAGGGGCGGGAAGGCTGTCATCACCTTCACCAACCCGCTGTTCTTCTCCAAAGTCAATATCGGCAAGATTGTTTTCGGACTGGATGCAAACGGCCTTTATGACCCTATTTCCACTTATCACACCCTGTTCTGGGTGCTCTTTGGCGTCAGCACACTGCTGGCTGCGGGCGGGATCTTCCTGTCCAACATCTATCTCAAAAAAAGGGCTGAAAAAGAGCTGGAGGCCTTTGAAAAGCTGAACAAGGTCGGGCCCTACATGCTCAAGAGGAAAATTGCCCAGGGCGGTATGGCAGAGCTGTATCTGGCAGAGTACGTCCGTGATGACGGGTTCAAAAGAACCGTAGCCATCAAGAAAATCCTTCCCCACCTGGCCCAGAACAAGGATTTTGTGGACATGTTCATCCGGGAAGCCCGTCTGGCAGCCATGCTTCAGCACCCCAACATCGTCCAGATTTTTGATCTCATTAAGATGCACAATGCCAGTTTCATGGCCATGGAATACATTAGCGGCAAGAACCTTGCGGAAATAATGGCCCAGGAAAAAAAAGGGCTGCCTGTAAACCTTGCCTTGTTCATCATCCAGAAAACTGTTTCAGGACTTCACTATTCCCATTCCAGACAGGACGATATAACCGGCGAACCCCTGCATATTGTGCACAGGGATATCAGCCCCCAGAATATCCTTATTTCCTTCAAGGGTGAAGTAAAAATAAGCGATTTCGGTATCTCCAAGGCTAAATCCGAACCCAGCCTGACCCAGGCCGGTGTCATCAAGGGTAAGCTCTCTTACCTGTCACCGGAGCAGGCTCTGGGTAAGGAAGTCGATCACCAGGCCGACATCTATGCCCTGGGAATCATCTTTCATGAGATCCTCACGGGCAAACGGCTGTATCGTTTTGACAACGAGCTGGAAGCCATACGGACAATCCCAACCATGGCCATACCGCCCGTCAAGCAGTTCCGGCCCGATGTCCCGGACACATTATGCCATATTGTGGACAAATGTCTTGAAAAAGATAAGGCGTTGCGGTATCAGAGCGGGAAAGACCTGCACGATGACATCGTAACCTTGAGGGCGGAACTCGGCATTACATTTGACGCGTCCCACCTTGCAGATTTCATGCACCAACGGTTTGACATTAAGGAAGAATGAGCCTGATATACTGCGTCGGAAAAACCGACCCCGGCCTGGTCCGGACCAACAATGAAGACACCTTTGCCATGGATGAACAAAAGGGATATTGCCTGGTGGCTGACGGCATCGGCGGTGCTGCCGACGGGGAGATTGCAAGTGAACTTTTTGCCGCCACGGTCAGGGACTTGGCAGCCAGACTGGACACTTTCAGGGAAGACACCGCAGCCGATCTGGTGGAAACCACGTTCAAGAAAGGCAATACCGCCATCTTCAACTATGCCTTGGACGATGCCTCACGTATGGGGATGGGTTGTACAGCGGAACTCATTGTCTTTTGTCCCACCGGATTTGTTCTGGGCCATATCGGGGACAGCCGGACCTACCGGCTGCGAAACAAGGTACTCAAGCAACTGACCCGGGACCACTCTCTGAGACAGGAGCAGTTAGACCTGGGACTCATTTCCCGGAGCGAACTGGACTCCCATGCTTACAAGAACCTGATAACCAGGGCCCTGGGCATTGAAAAGCATGCCACCCTGGATATCCTCAAAGGCAGCACCCTTCCCGGAGACCTGTTTCTCCAGTGCTCCGACGGGTTGACCGACATGATTGCAGATGCCGCGATCCTGGAAATCCTGACGGACAGCATCTCCGAGGACACCATGGCGGACCTGCTGGTCCGGGCAGCCCTGGATGCCGGAGGCAGAGACAATATTACGGTTGTCCTGGCCAGGATTATTTAGTAGGATACACCCCGATACCGGAATATCAAGAGACCGGCTGCATGAACCACAGAACCTGAATTCTGCTGTAATCAGGAACAAGGGAACCGCCAATGACAACAATTCTGTTCAATGCATTTTCATTTCTTCAAAAAAAATTCAGGGATAAGGGCCTTGCCTATTCCAATGTCACCCTTTCCATCTCCCGGGGCACAACACCTAGGGACCTCCTGGAACAATTCAAGCTCGACCCTTCGGAGGTTGAGGCCGTGTTTGTCAACGGCAGCATCGTCCCCTTCCACACCCCTCTTCATGAAGGTGACAGGGTTGCCTTTATCCCGCCGGGAACCCCAGGTCCCTACAGGGTACACCTGGGCATGGTCAAACAGAAGAACAGGGCTGATCAGACACCGGTCTCAGGGTAAAAACAACCACCGGCAGCTATTTGGATGGGAGAATCATCTGACCGCGGGAGGTGAAGGAAATGCCCTGCTGGGATTGTGTACCTATCATTACCGTTTCAACGATCGGGGGGTTTACCGGCCGGCCTGAATTCCACACAACCATAAAATTAGCACCGGATCCCCCGGCCCTGTCTTTTTCCGGGACAATATACTGGATCGATTCAAGGGGCTTCAGTACCACAGGTTTATCCAGGTACTTTCTCAGGAATTTCCCCTGGGTTTCGTAATAATCAACTGCGGCGACGGTTATGGGGTTTTCAGGATCAATGTTTCTGATGCTCAATGTGACCGTGAGCAGGAAAGGGGTTTCCCTGCTGCCTGCGTAAATGTGTGAATAGGCGGGAACATACAGGGTCTGTCCATCGGACAGGCCTGGACACTCGCCTGAATGCACAGTACAAGGGACAGACAGGCAGGCCACCAGCAGAAGGGTCAACAGTGCAACTGTTTTTTTCATGGGAACTCTCCACTCTATTAGGATTACACGGTTTCAGGCAGTCTCCAGGGGAAGCTCAACATGGAAGCAGCACCCCTTGCCCGGTTCGGTCACAACCCCCATGGTCCCGCCATGGTTCTTTGTAACGATGAAATAGGATACTGACAAACCAAGTCCCGTTCCAACCCCCACTTCCTTGGTGGTAAAAAACGGCTCAAACACCCGCTTGACTGTTCCGGGATCCATCCCGGGCCCATTGTCGCATACTTCCATACGGACCATGGGCCCATTCTGGAAAATCCTGAGCCTGAAACACGGCTCCTCACCAATGTAGGTCTTTTCAGCCATGGCCTGGGCACCGTTTTTCAACAGGTTGAGCAGTACCTGAAGTATCATGGTGGCATCGCATTTGACCGCCGGAACATGCGTATACTCCTTGATAATTCTGATTTTCTTGAAATCGTAATGTTTTTTCAGGTCAAACTCCCGGGATGCAAGGGAAAGGGTCTTGTCCATGATCTGCCCCAGGTCGTTCAGAACCACCTCAGATCCCTTTTTCCTGCTGAAGGAGAGCATATCGCTGACAATATCGGCTGCCCGCTTTCCTGCCTCAAACACGGAGTCCATCATTGAATAGATATCGCGCTCCTCCATATAACGGGCCAGGGCATCCATGGTTATACCAATGTTCCTTGCCGCCTCGTCATTCTTGGGCAGACCGGGTTCTATCCTTTTCTTGATGACCTGCATGTTCTGGAGAATGCCGGCCAGGGGATTGTTGATCTCATGGGCCATGCCCGCAGCCAGTCCACCTACCGAGAGCATTTTTTCGCTGTGCACCATAACATCTTCCATAATCACCCGCTGGGTAACGTCATCGAGCCTGACAACAGCTCCCCGGGCCCCCTCTTTCCCTGTAAGCGGGCTTATGTGGATATCGTAAAAACAGCCCTCTCCCCTGTGCAGGCCTTGCACTTTTGTTATGGTACAAACTTTCCCTGATGCCAGTGCCTTATGGAAAATCTCCCTGGGAATCCCGGTTGCAGCCAGGGTATCTTCAGCCCGTTGGCCAAGGGCCTGGTTTTCAGGGACAGCGGTCAGAAATTCGGCCTGGAGGTTCCACTGGGTTACCCTGCCCCCTGGATCCACGGCCAGGATGGCCGACGGCATGGAATCGATCATTTTTTTGCTGAGAATCAGCCTGTTTTCGTACTCCTGCCGCTGCCGGACATCCCGTTGAAGCCCCAGGCGCATCTCGTTCACCGCCCTGACCACCTGGTCGAGCTCATCATCTGAAAACCAGGAATCGGTTTTCCGCCTGAGAACCAGGGGAACGTCCAGCTTTTCCATGTCGAGATTGGCGGCATACCTTGCAATGGTGCGCAGATGGCGGGTGACAAGAAATTCGATGATCATGAAAATCAGGACCGACGCGATCATCACCTTGATCAGGTTGGATATTCCGATGGAGTAGACCTTGTGATAGAGCCTTTTCCAGGGTCCATCCAGACTGGCCACGATGGTCATGCGCCCCAGCTGGATGATGCGGTCATTGGAGACCCTGTATTCCATGGGGATGGTGATTTCCATGACCCGTCCGGATGGCCGCTGGCCCAGGGTGCTTCCCAAGACACCCGGATCAATGACCTCCAGGTACTCGATCCCCTCCAGGCTCAAGATTCCTTCCAACTGTACCTGGAGCTGTTCAAGGTTGAAATTGTAGAGACTGAGGACAATGGACTGGAGCCTGTTCTGCCTGATCTTGTCCAGCGTATCCCTGATTCCCCGTACGTCGCTCTCATAGTCGGAATAAAGCTGAAACCCTGTGGCGACAAGGGAAAGCATTGAACTGATCAGAAGGATGAAGAACAGCAGCCTGAGGGCCAGGGGATGTCTGGCCCTTTTCTTAAGCCACGACGTCATTGGGGATCCTGTGCCTGCTGCTTCCACAATTTAAGGTACTTTCCCATCAGGAGATCAGGGACGCCGGCACCCGACAGTTCCCGGACCCTGTCTGAAAGATATACCTTAAAGGCCGGGGTGTTGCATGGGGATCGTTTTGAGATGGTGTAGTACAATCCCTCTGAAATAACTGAACTGCCGAGGTAGTCGATCTTATCTGAAAAGCCTGTTACTTCAGCTTCTGCAAGGCCCGGATACAGGCCATAGACAAAATAGTCGTTCCTTCCCGTAACCAGTTTGTTGAACCCCTGGACCACCTTGGGTACCCGCTCAATGGTGAGGTGGGTCGCGGCATAGGAATCAAAGGCCTGGCCATAGCTGTTGCCAATAGGCGCACCACCCACAAGCCCCTTGAGATCCGGCCAGGCTGAAAAGGGAAACCTGTGTCCCTTGCGGACAAAAATCACTGTCGGGTCCATGACAAAGGCCGGCTCAATAAAATCCATGAAACCTTTTCTCTCCTCGGTCACATAGGCCCCGCCCAGCATATCCACGGTTCCCTTCCTGATCTCGATCTGGGTACGTCCCCACTCCCCGGCATAAACAGCCTCAACCCGGACATTGGTTTCCTTGAGGGCTATGACCAGAAGTTCAACCGCGAAACCAATCACCTTTCCGGGATTTTCCCTGTCCTGCCAGACCAGGGGCGGGTATTCAGGATTTCCCGAAAGAAGTATTCTGCTGCACCCTGGGAAAATGTCACCGGACCAGGCCGGATTAGCGGACATGAGCAGTATACCAAAAACAATGATAATCAGCATGAACCGCTTCATTGCCAGATCCTCCTGGATGGTTACATCCCATCTTCCCGAAAGTGATATATGCGCCATTATTACAGACACACAGATCCCAAGTCAATGAAATATAATTGTCGGATTACGGCCGTGGCTGAAACACATTCTTATACGCTGACAATCAGACGGATAGAGTATTACACAGATTTACCGATATGAATCCAGGACAATTTTTAGACAAGGCTGTCCCGGAAACAGTTGAACCCAGGTTTTCCAGGACAAAGTACATTTTCGGGTTTCCGGGTCCAGAATGCAGCCAGGGCACTGCTTAAACCGGGAGGGATATCTGCCGGCGGTCCTAGGCCTGCCCAAGGGCTCCCATTATCTCCTGGTGCAGGGATTTCAAGGACTCGATCAGATCCGAAAACATCTTGGAGGCACCTTCATTGGCGGCTTCCAGGGGCGTCAGCTGATTTGAAAACAACTGATTTACAGGAGACGCCAGGACTTTGAGAAAGCTGGAATCCCGATTTTCAAACAGGGACTTCATCCGGTCAGCCGCTCCTGGCCCGGCGGGTTCCAGGGGAGAAGCACTATCGGCCATTACCGCACCCGCGCCGATTCCCCGGGCCTGGGTCTGGGTTCTGGTTTCTGCTGAAACAGAGCTGGAAAGATTCAGATCTGCTTCGAACCGGGAAACCGTAGCGTATCCGTCCATGGCCATTGCCGCTGCCAGAGCTTTGTCCATGTTGCCCCCGGTCATTTGGCCCATGATCTCATCCAGGCTGCCCAGAATGCTCCCGATATCATCCAGTTCCTCCGGGCTCAGGTTCCCGCTGACGGAAAAGGTGAACTGGGAACCAGAAGACAGGGTCATGCTCCTGTAATTCATGGAATAGGCTCCCTGGGTGTCAGGACCCTGGAGTTTGCCCGTTCGGTCATAGGTCATGGCCTGAAGATCAGCCACGGCGTTGGATGACAGGGTAACCTTGTCTCCTTCCCGGGTCATCAGGGTCAGGTTGACCGATTGACTCACGGATGCCTCAATGGACTGCTGACGGACAGACCGGGACTGACTTCCGTCCAGGGAACCATCCTGTGCGGCAGGTGACAGCGAGTATGGCATTACGGTATTCATGGTGTGATCCTTTACGGTTAACCATTGATCATTCCAGGCAGACCGGCAATCCGCCTGCATGCTCCAGAAAATCCGGCAGGAATGGAGCCGCATTCACACCAACACCCTCCTGCCCTTTGTCTGTGTATCGGCAGGCGGCGGTAAAAACCTTAATCCCATTGTCCATCAAACCACGTTTCAGCTGCTGCAGGGACTTGAACAAGTGATCTTATCCTGGTATGGTTTAAACCATGACATTTCCCTTTACCCAGACCAAATTTCTGTCCCTCGGCCCCAAGAACCGCCATCAATGGATTATCCGGTGGTTGTCCGAACAGTATCAGCACCTTCTGACCAACCGGATGTCACCCCGTGGACGGGATCTCATGTTCACCACCTACTGCCGGGTCCTGGGATGGATGAACCACCCCCTGCCCCAGGCACCGGAGCCCCATGATGACAGGGCATGGAGAGCTTTTATTTCCGATGCCGTCAATGCCCACCGCCTTGCGACTGGCATTCGCCCGAGGGACCCGGACCTGCTTTTGGAAGTGGATTACGGTGACCGGAATACCACAGGACCCTTTGTCCCGTGTTTCGACTACCACCTGGCCCTTGACGGGTTCAGGAGCCTGTTCAATGTGGGATCCGTTTTCCGGATCTGCGATTCGGCAGGATTCAGATCCGTGATCCTGGGCAACATTCCTGACAGCAGCAACCCGGTTGTCATGAAAACATCCATGGGATCGGCCGCATGGGTCCCCCAATCCCGGACGCACGATCTTGCCGGTACCCTTCTGGATATGAAATCATCAGGATACACGGCCATCGGCCTGGAAACCGTCCGCAGCTCAACCCCTTACCTGGATTTTGACTGGCCCTTAAGGGGAATCATTGTGCTGGGCAACGAAGAGTACGGCCTGTCTTCCCATGTTCTTGGCGTGTGCGATGCCATTGTCCACATTCCCATGTTCGGGAAAAAAAATTCAATCAATGTGGCGTGTGCAGCATCGGTTATCGCCCTTCACGTGGCCACGGCCCTGGACAAAAAAGGGCTCAGGGAGTCCGGGCCAGGGTCTGAGAACAGGCAGACGTATGGCTTTGAAGAATCCATGTTCCCGGGGGGAAAAGACATCCGTCATCCATGACTGACCATACCCGATGTAATCCATCACTGGCTGTGATTTCAGGAGCATTCGTTCTATCCCAGGCCGTAAATCTTTTCCTTCCCCGGACTCCAATCTGGGATGAAAACCTGTTTTTCCCCGTTGTCAGACAGTTCGGAGAGCATTACCTTCCCACGCTCGATCTCATCAGGACCATGGATTCGCCCATGGGACCAGTCTATTTTTGTGTATACGGCTTCCTGGGAAAACTCGTCGGTTTTTCCCTGCCGGCCATGCGCGCAGTTCACCTGTGTTTTTCATTGCTGCTGATGATGATACTCTGGCGGTTCCTGTCGCAGTGCAAAAGAAGAGACGTTCTTATCCTCTGCTTTATCCTGAACCCCTACTTCATGGTAATGACCGGACCTCTGCTATACACAGACGTCCTGGGACTGCTGTTTGCCTACCTGGGAGCTTCAGCCCGGATCCAGGGGAAAAATCCCTGGTTGGCAGGATTTCTGTGGGGAATGGCAATCTGTACCCGGCAACTGTTGGTGGTCATTCCCCTTGCAGCCGGAATCAGTGATCTGTACTCGGTTGTGATTGAAAAGAAACAATCCTGGAAAACCCTCATTCCGGACCTGATGCCATGTATGATGTTTCTGCCCCTGTTCTGTCTGTGGGGGTTCAACGTCAACAGCGGAACATTCCATGCCGGCGCCTTTGAAGAGAACAGGGTGCAGGCCTTCTCCTTCTCCCTCAGATCCCTTAACTACAGTATCATGCTTACAGGACTTTACTCATTGCCCATCCTTTACGGGACCTGCCTCAAACGCCTCAGGCGTCCCGGCGTCAAAATGGCTGTCCTTGCAGTTATCCTGTGCATCTGTGCCTTTCCCACAGACATCAACAGGGATATGCTGTATGGTCATCTGCCCAGAACAGCGGGCCTGCTCGACATTTCCCTTAACAGGATGTCTTTTCTGGCCTATGGTGCTGTCCCGGTTCTGATGTACTGGGGATTGAATTTTCTGTATGAGGTCATGGCGCTGGCAGTCCATTCAAAGGACCTGTTCCTGCCCACGTGTACCATCGTGTTCATCCTGCTGGAGAGCGTGTACTCCTATTGCTGGGACAAACACTTCCTTGTCATCATCCCCATTGTATTTCTCCTGTCGGACAGGATACTCAGCTCCCGGGATACCGGCTGTCCGGATCCGCAGGATCAGACTTGCCCCGGACCATAAGCTCACTGTAATGCTCCTGTATAAACCTGGTTTTCAGGCTCCAGCCCAGCCCCCGGTACCCGTCGTGGGCCTGTTGCATATGGAGTCTGGCTTCCTCCACACGTTTCAGGACAAGAAGCGTTTTTGCGGCCTGTTCATGGATGTGGCTCCCATGCAGGAGAAATCCGTTGTCCTCCGCGATGCGGGCTGCATCCCGGTAGCCTGAAACAGCCCGGCCCGGCTTGTGATTTATCCGGTCATATTCGGCATCCATAAACCGTTTCATGTGAAGAAAATTACCGGGATTATGGGCAGCCCACTTCTTCATTTTACGGTAATGAACGGCCATCATTATCCTGAGCCGGATAGCGGCCGGTCCCCGGGCCTCTGGGTACAGGGCGGCTGCGATCAAAAATCCGTACAGGACGATTTCTATCTCAAAAAAGGTCGATCCCAGAAGCAGCAGGTATTGTTTGGCTTTTGCCAGGCTCGAAAGAGCCGGAACCTGCTCGTCCATAAGATACAGGTACATTGCCCTGTGAAGAAAAACATAGCCTGCAGCATAGGAACCTGTTTCCAGGGACCGGGCCGCGATTTCGTCCCAACTCTGTGAGGGATCTGACGTTTCCGGGGTTTGGTCGGCAACAAGCCGGACAAAGACAAGGATTGCCTGGACCGCCATCAGGGTATCGGTGGAGCCGAACCGCCTGATGAAATGAAGGTTGTCTTCCATACCGGGAACCATGACCTGGGTCGGCGTAACGTTCAGGTCGCCTTCGTACATGACCCCCAGTGAATTGATGCCGCCGATATCCACACCGTTATGCGCCATCATCTCAACCGCACGCTCAAAACAGGCGCGGGCTTTTGACCAGGGCTCCTGGAACGGCACCAGATAATAGCCATAGATAAACAGCTCATAGGGAGAGTCACACAGGGACGGATCCCGCCCGAGGACCTTCCCGGAAAAGGCAAGCCATTTTCCGGCCGCCCTGTAATCCTTGAAAAATATGTGGGCACCGCAGGCGCACCATGCGCACATGTAGGAAAACAGATCCCGGGTCAGGAGCCTGTTTCCCACGAGCGTAAAGGCCACCCGGGCAGCGGAATAGGGAATCAACAACAGCTTCCGCACACAAAAGGCGCAGTAGGACAGGTTATTGAAGATTTCACAGATGACCTCATCGTGCCGGTCCATATTGCCGGCATTTTTCTGTTCCAGAGTACCCATTTTTGATCCGCCCAGCCTCAACAGGAACCAGTAGCGTGTCAAGAGGACAGCCACCGTTATGAAGCCAGGATTTTTCTTATACCGTATTCCTGCCCGTCCAAGCCCCTGAATCCCCATATCAATGGCCCGGTCAAATTCCGTGAGCGTGGCATACCGCCGCATGGCCATCAGGACTGCTCCCAGGTATTCCCCCAGGGTCCGGGAATGCCCCAGCAAGGCGTTAAGTGCCATTTCCGCCTGCTCTATTTTCACGCACAGGAAGGCGCTCTCTGCAGCTGTATAGTAAGCCTTCCAGGCTGCGTCATACTGCTCTTGCCAGATCGTTTCAGGAAACAGGGATATGGCTGTGACGGAAAATTCCATGGCCCGGTCAAAGGAGTTTGTCTTCATGGCCTTTTCTGCGGCCTCCGTATGCAGCAGGGCTACGCGCAGGACCTCCCCCATATCGGCGAGACACGAGAGCGCTTTCCTGTAGTGACGGATCACCTCATCCAGGAGACCGGGTTCACCCTTTTCCCGGCGGTGGCTGTCCAGAATCCTGGCAATGGACAGGTGCGTCTGTTGACGGTCTTCCTCATTTTCCATCCCATAAGCCGCCTCCTGGATCCGGTCATGGTGAAACCGATACCGGACATTGGGGTAGTCCTCACTGCTGCCTGAAGGGTCCGCCTGGACCTGGATGCGAAACCCTTCGGTCAATGGAACCAGATACCCCTGCTCCAGTGCTGGAAGAAGTGTCCGGGCAATGTCGGTTTTCAGCTCTCCGGACAAACGGCCCAGGGATTCCAGATCAAAGGTGTTGCCGATACAGGAGGCCAGGTGGAGTTTTTTCCGGGTGGTCCCAGGCAGGGAGCGGATACGCTCCAGCATGAACGCAACCACGTCGTTGCTGATATTGCTGCCATGAATGGCTTTCGAATCCCACTCCCAGACGCCTTGGGATTCGTTGAAAAAAATGCTGCCGTCCCAGAACAGCATTTTTAATAATTCACTGGCGAAAAACGGATTGCCCACAGTTTTTGCATGAACCATGGATGCAATATCGGCTATGGCATCTGGGGATGCATGCAGGGTGTCTGCAACGATGCGGGCAAGGGTGGCATCGGGCAGGGGACCAAGTTCCAGTCTGCGGACCGGGATAAAATGACTGATCCGGTCCACAGCCGCTGACAGGGGATGGGCGGCATCGACCTCATTGTCCCGAAAGGCCCCTAATGTCAGCATGGCGGTGAGGCCGGGAGCCGTGGCAATGTACTCCAGCAGTTTCAGGCTCGCAGGATCAGCCCACTGCAGGTCATCCAAAAACAGCACAAGGGGATGTTCCGGTCTTGCAAACACCTTGACCAACCGGGTGAAAACCATACCCAGCCGGGTCTGGGCCTGGGCCGCATCCACGGGTTCGGGCTCCGGCTGATTTCCCAGCAGAAGTACCATACCGGGAACGATATCAAGGATCAATTGCCCAAAGGGGTTTATCGCAGCCCAGATATGTTCCTTCCATCTGACGAACTCGTCTTCACCGGTGGACAGGATCTGCCTGGCAAGGCCTTCAAACGCCTGGTTAATGGCGCTGTAGGCAATATCCTGCTGAAGATGGTCAAATTTTCCCCGGATGAAGATGGCCCCGCTCTCCTGGATGGACTTGGCCAATTGATCAACCAGGGCAGTTTTCCCCACCCCAGAATACCCGCTCACCAGGACCAGTTCACCGGCACCTACCCTTGCCTGTTCAAACCAGTCCAAAAGATCCGCCAACTGGCTCTTGCGACCGTAAAATCCGGAAGATATGACAAACCGGTTGGAGACATCCTTTTGCCCGGGTTCAACATCAATCTCCACCCCCCCTGCATGGGCATGGGAACATAGTTCCAGGTCATGTCTCAGACCATGGCTGCTCTGGTAACGCTTTTCCGGATTTTTTGACAGGAGCTTCATGATGATCCTGCCCAGCATAGGCCCGATGTCAGGATTCAGAGTCCTGGGATCTTCAGGCTGTTTTGCCAGGTGGCAGTGCACCATGCCCACGTCATCCTCGGCATAAAAGGGCAGCTGGCCGGTAAGCCATTCATAGAAGGTGACACCCAGAGCATAAAAATCGGTTCGATAATCCATGGCCGAATTCATGCGGCCGGTCTGCTCAGGTGACATGTAGGCCAGGGTTCCAATCATCTGGTTGGGGCTTGTTACGGCCTGGTTCCGGGTATCCAGCTCAGTGGCAAACCTGAAATTGTCCAGACGCAGGTCCAGGGTATCCGGATCAATCATGATCGTTTCCGGCCTGATATCCCGATGGATGATATGGTTTGCATGTATCTCCCCCAGAAGATCAGCCATAGTCACTGCAACCTGGAAAAAGATTTCCAAATCGAGTCTTGCGCCTTGGACCAGGTACCTGCTGAACGGTATCTCTTTCCTGAAGGGAAAAACGATACCCCATGTATCCCTGTCGTTGATCAGGGCAAGGGGACGGTTGGGATGATTCTCCGGAAAGGACAGCAGCAGGTTATGCTCGTATTTCAACTGGTCCAGCACCCAAACCTGCGGCGGAGTCTGGGTCAGAATCTTTAACCGCCGGTCAATGCCGTCCTTGAAATGACGGGCACGCCATACCCCATATCCGTTTTCACTGAAAAGGATCTCCTGGAGACTGTAGTCAAAAAAATAGTTCACATGAACACTCCTGGCAATGGGTAACATATAACGGACATGGATAAATTCCATTCTTAACGGACAAGTGTATGGCATTTAATTAAAAATAGCAAGCCTGCACTCCGTATCGAACTGTGGGGCCTGCTATTCACCCAACAGGGCCAGTTGCCCTTTATGATTCAGAGGGGAATGCCGCAAGAATGTTTCCTTTAATGTGTCAAATCGGCTTGGGGAGAAAGAAGCAGGTATAAATCAGCCCGATGATACTGGCGATCTGAAGTCCCCATTTTCCGTACCTGTCAAGCCGCCAGGGCGGCAGGAGAAATGACAGGAAAAAACCGGCGCAGGCATAAACGCTGGAGAAAAACCGGACGTTCTCCGGTCTCCATTCAAAGACAAGGGACAAAAGGTACACATAAGCTGTCAGGGCGATGCCGACAAACTTGAGACGGCGGGGGCCCCGGACCAGTGCAAGGACCACGGCGCCCAGGACCAGAAATGACGCAAACGGGCCGAACCATGAAAGGACCTCGCCATGTTTGTCCGCCACCTGGAAGACCAGGCTGCTGCCCCTGTTCCCGAACACCGGGTATACAGCGAATTTGTACAGGGCCATGACCAGATCATAGGCACTGACATGCCATATCACCTTGAAAAAGTGATCCACGGGCTGGGTAACATCTATGCTGTCCAGAAGGTATCTGCATGCATTTGCCGCTCCCCCCATGAGTTCATCGGGATTTCTGTCCAAACCATCGAACAGGGACGAAGTCCGCCAGGCCCAGATCCTGGAAAAAAAAGCCATGGGGAAAAGAAGCAGGAGCGTCCTTTTCCAGGCACTTCTGGCCATCATGACCATGGACGACCCGTGGCGCCTGACCAGCAGTGCCAGGCACAAGGCCGCCAGGACACACGAGAACAGGAAAGCGGCGGCATCGTGGGATGAGACAAACAAAATGGCCAGTACCAGGAGATACAGATCCGACAGGCAGGGTTTTTCCTTGAGCCTGTAGGTTTCCAGAATGGCGAACACTGAAGCTGCCGCGGGAATGATTTCAACTCCCGGGCCTGCTGCAAGGAGAACAAACCTGGGAAAACAGGCGACGGCGACGGCAACGGTAAACGCCACCGGCAGCCAGGCATACCGCCGGCTCAGGGCATAGGTGGAAAAGGCAATGGACAGATACCCCAGAAAACCAAAGAGCCCTATTCCCCGGAAGGTTCCAAACCTGACAAAATGGCGGGACAGCACCAGGGTGTTGGACGGACAGAATCCAGGCAGGCCGCTGGCGGCTTTCAGGCTCTTCAGTCCGGCCAGGACAGGCCCTGCAGGGGTAAAATTAACGCCTTTGAACGCCAGGTATCCCCAGCACACCACCAGACTCGCCATGACCACCTTGTTACGCTGAACCCAGAAATCGCAGACCTCCCGGATCAGAACAATCTCCATGGTCCGCCTCTGCCAGCAGATCCAGCCCGCAACAGCAGCGATCCCGGATTCAAAAACAATGGTTGCCAAAGCCGCTGCAGGATGAATGAGCGCGATCTGCTGGAGCAGGGATACCGCCATGAGAGTCAACATTATTGATGAGGCTGCCGATTCCGCCAGGGTGCGCTGGAAATGGCGGAACATTCCGAACAGGGCAGCAAGGAGCACAACCAGTTCCAGGATTGCCGGAACAGGTGCCCATGTCATGACCGGATCAGGCATGGGATCCGTTTTCCATGCCGGTCCCGCCCTTATCCTGCTCACGGGCGGCAGCCATATGATCCCGGATCTCTTGCATGAAATCCTGCATGTCGTGGGCCAGCCTCAGGCATTCAGGACAATACACCTTGCGGACTATCTTATCGTGGGCCTCAAGCTGATGGCGGTACCAGGGAATATAGGGGGAGCCCTTGCAGAATTTTTTTCCGGTGTACTCTGCAATGGGGCAGCCGAAGCAGACCAGCATGTAGTAAATCCTGCAGGGCGGACAGTCCAGAACCCCGCCGTCAGATCCTTTTCCGTCGATAATCCTCTGCCACTTTCTGACCGATGATTCCATGATGCGAACCTTATCCAGCATATCGCCTCCAGCACTCCCAGTATGCCCGGTGAACAGGGACACACCGGTTCATCACATGGTTGATTTTCTTGGGGTTTGCCCCCAGGGCCATGGCCTCAGGGTCAACTGTGGGGGGACCGGCAAGTTCTATTAGCACCGCCTCAACGCTCTTGGCAATGCTCTCAGGATTATATCCCCCCTCCAGAACGAATAAAGCAGGTGCACTGCAGTCCTTGGCCATGGTCATGACGCTCCGGGCCATGGCGGCAAACCCCGACGCTGAAACCTTCATACCGCCCAGAGGATCGGATCCGTGAATGTCAAAACCGGCTGACACCAGGATGAGACCGGGGTTAAACTCCAGTACCATGGGACGGACAACTCTGGTGAACAAAGCCGCGTACTCAGGGTCCCCGTAGCCCTTGGACAAGGGAATGTTGACCGTGAACCCCTCACCCGGTCCCAGACCGGCCTCGGTGAACAGGCCCGAACCTGGGAAATGGGGAAACTGGTGAAGGGATATGAACAGCACCGTGGGGTCCATCTCGAACAGATGCTGGGTCCCGTTGCCGTGGTGAACGTCCCAGTCTATGATGGCTACTCTGGGAATACCCAGTATCTTCCTGGCAGCCATGGCAGCCACGGCAACGTTGTTAAAGATACAATACCCCATGGCCCTGCTGCGTTCAGCATGGTGGCCCGGCGGCCTGACCAGGGCCATGGCCCGGTCCATCTCACCGGAGCAGACCGAATCCAGGGCTTCAAGCACCCCCCCCACAGCCAGGAGGGCTGTTTCAAAACTTGCAGAGCACACAGGCGTATCCGGATTCAGGGATGCAAATTCCCGGCTTTGTGTCCCTTGAACCCTCCTGAGATATTCCGGGGAATGGACAAGAAGAATCTCATCCATCGTGGCAGGCCTGGGGGTGATGCGGATCAGGGGGAGACGGGTTTCCAGAGCCTCAACCAGCCCGAACAGGGGCTCCAGACGCCGGACATGCTCCGGGTGGCCTTCCGGGGTATCATGGTTCCGATACCGGGGATCCAGGACCACTCCTGTGTCAGGCATGGAAAATCCTTTCCATGACCTGGGACGGGTCCGGCATGGATTCGGGCACAGCCAGGACATGACAGGGTGCACTCCGGATCATGGCTTCCGTAGTGGACCCGGTGAACAGCTTGCCCAGAATAGTCCTGTGCCTCACCCCGACAACCATCAGATCAGCCTTGATACTGAGGGAAAAATTGGTTATCTCTTCAGCCGGATTTCCTGTAAGAACCACGGCCTCAACCGGGACAGAATTCCCGGGATCCCCGCTTCCCGTGCCGGTTTCCGCCGGAAGGCGGGACAGGAGTTTTTTCCGGAGACTCTGCTGGAGCCTTTCCTGCATGATGGCATAGGAGTCTTCGATCAACCCCTCCTCGGCCTGGACCGGGGATTCTATGCTATGGACAAGAAAGAGCCGGGCGCCCAGGAGCCGGGCAAAGCCGTAACTGCTGTCCACAATGGATGCCGATCGTGGCGTGAGGTCACAGGCTGCGACCACGGCCCGGCATTCCGGTTCCGTGACCGTGTCTGCTGATTTGATGCCTCCCATGAACGGGAGGTCCTGGCAACGGAGCACCAGGATCGGCATGGAAATTTCCCGCGCCATCCGCTCCACCACACTGCCCAGAACCATCCGCTTGACCCCCGAAAGACCGTGACTTGCGGTAATAATGACGTCTGCACCGTATTTCCGGGCAAGGGTGGCAGTCAGATGGACCGGGTCCCCTTCCAGCACGCAGGCCTCCCAAGGGCCTTCATACCCGGCCATGGCTTCCTGGATGGTGTTACGGGCATGGTATATCAGATCCTGGACATCGGGACGTGGAACAGAAAGGGCCAGCCGCTCCCTGGGCCGAAGAACGGCATGAAAAATCACAAGGAACGCATTGGACCTTTTTGCCACCATCCTGGCCCACAAAAGTACATGGGCGGAATAGTCCGACAGATCCACAGGACAGAATATGGTATTGACAGTGACGGGCATGGCAACCCTTCCGGCAAGGAGTGTCCATTTTTTTCAAATTAACACAACCTCTTATTAATGCAACCAATTTAAATTAATCCTTGCTTTTTTCTCCGGCAGGCGTACAATGATACCTGATATTTAACCCGTGGCTACCACTTTTTATGGCAAAGCAGCACAAATCACAAGGCTGCTTTGCCATATGTATTCATACCCAACCGGCTGAAAGCGTGTCCGAAAGATAACCATAAACAAAGGTTGACCTCCCATGAAAAAAGCAATTGCACTGATCGTACTGACCCTGATAATTACCGCTTCCTGGATTCCAGTCGCCATGGCCCAGCAGGATGTCCTTATCGGAATTTCAAAAATCGTTGCCCACCCGGCACTGGATGCCCTGGAGCAGGGTGTGCAGGACGGCGTCAGGGAAACTTTGCCCAAGGCAACCTTTGATCTCCAGAACGCCAACGGGGAATTGTCCACCGCAGCCTCCATCGCCCAGAAGTTCAAGGCAGAGAATGTCACCCTTGCCGTGGGCATTGCAACCCCCACGGCCCAGGCTCTGGTCGGTGCCATCAAGGACCGGCCTGTCCTGTTCTGTGCCGTGACAGACCCTGAGGGCGCCGGCCTTGTAAAATCCGTTACAAAGGGGGAGCCCGGGGTAACCGGCACCAGCGACATGACACCGGTCAGGGAACAGATCATGCTCCTGAACCGCATCAAACCCCTGAAAGCCCTGGGTCACGTATACTGCTCCAGCGAATCCAATGCCGTGGCCCTGGCAGCCATTGCCAAAAAAGTCTGCCAGGAGCTGAGCATCGAATTTGTGGAAACCACGGTAACCAACTCGTCCGAGGTTAAGCAGGCTGTGCAGACCATCGCCTCCAGGGTCGACGGCATCTACCTGAGTAACGACAACACCATCTTCTCTGCCCTCAGTGCCGTGACCAGTGTCGCTGCCAAACACAAGATCCCCATCATGTCCGCAGACCCCAGTTCTGCCGAAACCAACGATGTCCTGGTTGCCTGGGGATTCGACTACTACAAGATGGGCAGGGTAACCGGAAGACTCGCCGCCAGGGTAATCAACGGCGCCGACCCAAGGGACATCCCCACGGTATACATGACCGAACCCGGTGATGTGGACCTGTTGATCAACATGGACGTTGCCGCAACCCTCGGCCTGGTCTTTCCCGAAGATACCATCGCCGCTGCCAATAAAATCATTAAGAACGGAAAACTGACCCGGAAGTAGCCGTCATGATCGAAGGCATATTTGTTGAAGGGCTGATCTACGCCATCATGGCCCTGGGGGTATTTTTCACCTTCAGGATTCTTGATTTTCCGGACCTGACCGTTGACGGCTCCTTTCCCATGGGCGCCGTGATCATGGCATCGTGCCTCCACGGCGGGATCAGTCCGCTTCTGGGGCTGTGCCTTGCATTCGGCGGAGGCGTCCTGGCTGGCCTCACCACAGCGGCCATCCACAACCGGCTCAAGGTCCCCCATCTTCTGGCCGGCATCCTGACCATGACCATGCTCTATTCGATCAACATCAGGATCCTGTCCAACCGGGCAAATCTCCCCCTGCTCAGGGTGGATACCATCCTTACCCGAGTCCATGACCTGACCCGGGGAATTCTCGCTCCGGAATATGCTTCCCTGATCTTTTTTATCCTTGTTGTTCTCGGGCTCAAGGTACTGCTGGACATCTTCTTTATGACGGACATGGGCCTGGCATTCGGTGCCCTGGGAAACAATGAGCAGATGATCCGGGTCCAGGGCGTCAACCCGGCCACCCTGAAATCCATCGGGGTGGGAATATCCAACGGCCTGGTTGCCCTGTCCGGAGCCTTTGCCGCCCAGTACCAGGGATTTGCCGATGTCAACCTGGGCCAGGGGATCGTTGTTTCAGGCCTGGCTTCGGTCATGCTCGGGGAGTTCCTCCTCAAATCCAACCGTATCTGGATCCTGACCCTCAGGGTGGTGCTGGGCACCATCCTGTTCAAAGCCATCATGTACCTTGGCCGGTACTACGGCTATTATATCAACATGACGCCCAATGACCTGAAACTCATCACCGGCATCCTGATCATCATTTCCCTGGCCGTGTCCAATGTCAAGCGTCTCAGAAACAGGGAGGCCGCGTGATCCGTCTCGAGAACGTCACCAAGGTCTTTAACCCGGGCACCCCGGGAGAAAAGACCGTGATCCGGAATCTGAGTCTCACGGTGGCCCCCGGAGAGTTTGTTACCATCATCGGCAGCAACGGCGCAGGCAAGACCACCCTGTTCAACCTGATCTCCGGAGCTGTTTCCCCGACCTTTGGCAAAATTTTCATCAAAGGTGTTCCCGTGACCCATGACCCGGAATACAAACGGGCAAAACACATGGGCCGCATCTTCCAGGACCCCCTGGCCGGCACCGCATCCAACATGACCCTGGAAGACAACATGATGATCACGGCCAGAAAAGGTTTCAAGTGGCCGGTGATCAGCCTGAACCGGAAAATGAGTGCCACCTTCCGGCAGGACATCAAACAGCTTCACATGAACCTGGAGACCCGGATGAAAGAGAACGTCAGTTCCCTGTCCGGGGGACAGCGGCAGGCGCTCACCCTGCTCATGACTGTCCGGTCCGAACCCGACATCCTGCTCCTGGACGAGCACACGGCAGCCCTTGATCCCAGGAACGCAGCCATCGTCATGGACCTCACAACCCGGTTCGTAACCCGGCAGAACCTGACGACCCTGATGGTGACCCACAACATGGGCCACGCCATCGAATTCGGGAATCGTCTGATCATGATGGACTCAGGAGAAATAATCATCGATGTAAAAAACCAAGACAAGAAACCATTGACCCGACAACGGCTCATTGACATGTTCAGTGAGATCAAACACCAGGAATTTGACAACGATGAAGTACTGTTGACAACATCATAATCAGGACATACCCCATGAAAGCAAAATCAGAAAACAGCAAGATCAGAAATATAGCCATTATCGCCCACGTTGACCACGGTAAGACAACCCTGGTGGACGCCATGTTCAACCAGAGCGGCGTGTTCCGCCAGGGCAAGGAAACCAACGAACGGGTCATGGACTCCATGGACCTGGAGCGGGAGCGGGGCATCACCATCTCCGCAAAGAACTGCTCCGTGATCTGGGACACCATCAAGATCAACATCCTGGACACTCCGGGCCATGCCGACTTCGGGGCCGAAGTTGAGCGCGCCCTGTCCATGGTCAACGGCGCCATCCTCCTGGTGGATGCCTCGGAAGGGCCGCTTCCCCAGACCCGGTTTGTCCTGAAAAAGGCACTCCAGGCAGGTCTGAAAATCATTGTAATCATCAACAAGATCGACCGCCCCGACGCCAGGATAACCGAGGTCCTGGACGAGATTTACGACCTGTTCATCGACCTTGATGCCAACGATGAACAGATCGATTTCCCGGTCCTTTACGCCATCGGTAAGGAAGGGGTGGCCAAGATGACCATGGCCGATGACTCCAGGGATCTCAACCCCCTGTTCAGGACGATTCTGAACGTGATCCCGCCACCGACCTTCTACCCGGAGGAACCCTTCCAGATGCTGATCTCGGATCTGGGCCATTCGGACTACACAGGACGTCTGGCCATCGGCAGGATCGCCAACGGCGAGGTTTTTGCCAAGGACGACCTGGTGCTCATCGGCAAGAGCGGCCGGCCTGAGAAAATCAAGGTATCCAGCCTCCAGACCTATACCGGGCCTGCTCTCCAGGCAACTGACCATGTGGAAGCCGGTGACATTGCCGTGGTTTCCGGAACAGACACCTTTGAGATCGGGGATACCATCTGCACCAAGGAGTTCCCCAAGGCCCTGCCCCGCATCACCGTGGATGAACCCACCATCTCCATGCTGTTCACCACCTCCAATTCGCCCTTTTCAGGCCTGGAAGGCAAGTACGTCCAATCCAGCCGCATCCGTGAACGCCTGACCAAGGAAACCCTTGCCAATGTTGCCATCTCCGTGGAAAACACGGATGAGCGGGATTCCTTTATCGTCAAGGGCCGCGGTGAATTTCAGATGGCCATTCTGGTTGAAACCATGCGCCGGGAAGGGTTTGAGCTCTGCGTGGGCCGTCCGGAAGTTATTTTCAAGAAAGGCCCTAAGGATGAAACCCTGGAACCCATAGAGCGCCTTTACGTTGACTGCGACGAAACCTTTACCGGGGTTGTCACGGAGAAACTCTCCATCCGGAAAGGGCGCCTTGTCAATCTGGTCAACAACCGCGGACGGGTCAATATGGAATTTTCCGTCCCGTCACGGTCCCTTATCGGGTACCGGGATGAATTTCTCACCGACACCAAGGGTACTGGGATCATGAATTCAATCTTCATCGGGTACGAGGAGTTCCGGGGCGAGTTCCCCACCCGCAGGACTGGATCCCTGGTCAGCGACCGCCAGGGCAAGTCCGTTCCTTACGCCCTGTATAACCTCGAACCCCGGGGACGGCTTATGATCATCCCTGGGGTTCCGGTGTACGAGGGCATGATCATCGGTGAACACAGCAAGGACAAGGATCTTGACGTCAACCCCTGCAAGGAGAAAAAGCTCTCTAACATGCGGGCATCGGGCAAGGATGAGGCAACCACCTGTTCTCCCATCAAGCCCCTGACCCTGGAAGATGCCCTGCACTTCATCAACTCGGACGAACTGGTGGAGGTAACGCCCAAGAGCATCCGGGTCCGCAAAACCATCCTTCCAAAGCACCTGAGATAATTTCCCATAA
The DNA here is from genome assembly GCA_043806875.1 of Pseudomonadota bacterium. GTDB lineage: Bacteria > Desulfobacterota > Desulfobacteria > Desulfobacterales > Desulfobacteraceae > JAZDGN01. The sequence goes on along the minus strand of JAZDGN010000047.1, from coordinate 6,073 downwards.
AAACCGTCCCGGCCACGAGCTCCCCGGCCGGGACGGACAGCCGGCAGCACCGCCATTGACACATAAAATTGCATCCCTGATTGACACGGATAAGGGATGACGATATAGATAATCCATCATTACGTCGGCATTTGCCAGAAAGGCACAATGCCCCCTATGACTCTATTTTTCCATGGAGGTTCGCTGATGCTTGTCAAACACTGGATGACCCGGAATGTTATCACCGTTGATACGGACTGTACCATGCAACGGGCTATTGAACTGATGAAGTCCAACGGAATCCGTATGCTGCCTGTGCTGAAAAATGGGGTTCTCACCGGAATCATCACGGACAGGGACCTGAAGCGGGCTTCAGCCCCGGATACTGCCAGTATCAACCAGTTCGAAAAGTCAACCCTTGCCCATGCAAAGATAGACACCATCATGACCCGGGATCCCATCTGCATCCCCTATAACTACACCATTGATGAAACAGCGGAACTTCTCCTGGAGCACAAGATTTCCGGCGCACCCGTGGTGGATGAAATGGACAACCTCGTCGGGGTCATCACCCAGACCAACGTCTATAAAGCTTTGATATCCCTGACGGGAAAACGGGAAAACAGCGTGCAGTTCGGCCTGGTTGTCAAAGATACCAGAAATTCCATCAAGGAAATCGATGAACTGCTCCGAAACCATGGCGGACGGGTTATCAGCATCCTGACCTCCGACGACAACCTGCCCAAGGGGTACCGTAAGGTGTTCCTGCGCATGAGCGATATCGACCGGGTAAAACTCGAAGCCATCACCGAAGAACTCCAAACAAAGGGGGAACTGATCTACATCATCGATCACCGTGACAATGTCAGGATGGTCTTCCGGTAGCACTCACGGAATCTGCGCCACCCTGGATTATGCGGCCTTGTGATAGGCATTCCTGTCTAAAAATAAAGAGGCGTATTCCACCGCACCAGGGACGGCTTCGGGAATCCTGGTACCCCGACCTGACTCTCCTGTGCAGAACCAGGTCGGGGTTTTGTTTTTCTGATGCCTTGCAGAAATTATCCGGCGGTATACCCATATCAGGCTCAATCAATTGACCGAGAGTACCTTTTTAAGGAAAAAAGGACCAGCAGCAACCCAAGGATCAGGATTACCCACTCGTTGACCGTGGGGATAGTACTGTTTCTAAAATATCCGGGCGCCCCGGGATCAGTTATTGTAGAAGGATCATCATCTGAATCAAAACCGCCCCCTTCCGCTATTTGAATCGTTATGACAGTCTTGTTGGGGTACGTTTCGTTATCGACCCCGGTTGCAATATTTTCCCACAGACCTGAGGCAGAGGATTTTTTGTAATTTCCCGTTATGGCCTCGTCCCTGGGCATATAAATTCTGATGGTAACCGTCTCTCCTTCAGTCACATCAGCCATTATAAAGCCGAATACACCGAACGGAAAGTAAAGATCTGAAGGCGCGCCTGCTTCTGACGACGACATGACAGAGACATCTGCAAACTCAATTCCGGTTTCGTTAGAGACTGCAAATGTAAGGTAGTTTTCCTGGTCATCGGTTTTCAGAGAAACGACATTGCTCTGGTTTCCATCTTGAGTACCATCATCATTTCCGTCTCCGAATCCACTCCCATCACCCGGGTTGGAGACTCCGGATTCCACAGAATCATCAATCCCGTCATTATCATCGTCATCCTCGCAGGTGTCTCCGATACCGTCCGAATCACTATCGGCCTGGTTGCTGTTGGCGGTATTCGGGCAGGAGACATGTCGAAAATATTGATTTTTATATCAATGATTTTCTCCTGTATGAAGATGCCATAAAAGCTAAGGATGGAGCATCAGAGATCGGGATGTTGAGCATATTGAGGTTTTTGTATATTCATGCTTTTACAACTCTGAGAATGGGCTATACCGAACAGAAGAATTATATAAAGGAACGGTTGGTCAAATGGGTGTTTTAAATTGGATTTAAAAACCACATAACAAAGCGGCTGCACAAGGATGCCGACCTCTACGCTGCGCTCCGAGGTCAGTCCCTGTGAGCCTTAACGTTGGACTATTTTTTCCGAACCTTGATTTTTTAATCAAAATCAGACATATTGTCATCATATAATATTAACTGGAAACAATATGTCTTGAGTGCTAATGGAAAAAAATCCTAAGAAAATATTCCGTGAAAATGGTGGACAACTTCGTATGAACGAGGCGATCAAGCATGGTATTTCCCGATATATGCTTTACAAGCTAAAGGATAAAGGTATTATAGAGCAGATAAGCCGGGGGGTTTATCGCCTTAAGGATCTACCACCGATTGGCAATCCTGATCTGGTAACTGTCAGTCTCAGATTCCCGAATTCTGTAATTTGCCTTATCTCTGCACTGGCGTTTCACGGGATCACAACCCAGATTCCACATTCAGTTTCAGTGGCAATACCCAGAGGATCAAGACCTCCTTCTCTGGACTACCCTCCTGTGCAACCTCATCAATTTTCAGGAAATGCTTACATTGCAGGCATTGAAACGCTTCAGATTGATGGGGTTCCTGTAAAGATTTACAATATGGAAAAAACACTGGCCGACTGTTTCAAATTTCGAAATAAAATTGGTATGGATATCGTTCTGGAAGCATTCAAACTCTATCGAGAAAGGAAAAAAACTGATCTGACCAAACTGATAAAATATGGGAAAATCTGCAGGATTGATAGCGTGATGATGCCCTATTTGGAGGCATTTGCATGAAGTTTGTCAAAAATGTTCCTGCATCTGTCAGGCAGCGGCTTCTTGACCGTGCCAGGACAGATCGACGACCATTTAACGAGTTGCTCCAGTACTATGCAATTGAAAGATTCCTTTACAGGTTTTCCCTATCTGCCCATTTAAATCGGTTCGTTCTCAAGGGAGCATTGATGCTGAGGGTTTGGGATTCGCCGGAAATCCGTCCAACCATGGACATTGATATGCTTGGAATAACAAGTAACAAAGAGTCAGAAATCATCAAACAGGTTCGTGATAGTATTGCTGTTGATGTGGAACCGGACGGATTGTTTTTTGATCCTGATTCCATCAAAAGTGAGAGAATTACCGAAGACGCAGATTATGAGGGGATAAGGATCCGATTTCAGGGAAGTTTGGAAAAAGGAATAATCCATATGCAGATTGACATAGGATTTGGAGATGCGATTCACCCTGGACCCGAAATGCACGAACTCCCAACCCTGCTTGATTTCCCTGCGCCTCGACTGAACTGCTACAGCCGGGAAAGCGCCATAGCAGAAAAGCTTGAAGCAATGGTTAAGCTCGGAGTTTTAAACAGTCGAATGAAAGATTTTTACGACATCTGGCTTTTGGCCAGAATATTTGATTTTGACGGTGCCATTCTTACCGAAGCGATCCGCCAGACCTTTGAACGTAGAGGGACACAACTCCCCTCGGAAATAGCCGCGTTTTCTGACTCGTTCATTGATTCCAAACAAGGTCAATGGACCACCTTCTGGAAAAGAATCAATCAGGAGCATGTCCCTAAAAAATTACGAGATATTGTCATAGGGATAAAAGAATTCTTATCTCCTGCCATTTCATATTTTCCCTTTGAAAAATCAAATCCTGGAAAATGGAAGGCACCTGGACCGTGGAAATGATAGTGGATATCCCCAACCACAGAATACTGCGGATGAACCGCAGATTCTGAGTGGTTAGATGACACACGGGAGGCGGGCTGGACAATCCCTTGATTTTATGCTACCGCTGTAGCGTTACTTCACTTCTGCATAACTACGCTGGGCGATAGCCCGCGGTGAGGAGGAAATTATAAATGGCCGTCATTGAAGGTTTCCGAGTACAGCACTATCGCGCTCTATACGATGTGACGCTGGGCAAACTTTCCAGCCAGCAGGCCGGAGAGCCATTGTCGCCTTTCACTGTAGTGATTGGCAAAAACGGTGTGGGCAAGAGTACCTTATTTGATGCCTTCGGATTTGTGGCAGATTGTTTGTCTGCCGATGTGGAAAGCGCCTGCGACATGAAACAGCGCGGCGGCTTTGATCGCCTACGTTCCATGGGAGTAAATGAACCGATTAGATTTGAAATTTATTACCGCGAAGCACCCAATGAGAGGCCAATCACCTACGAGCTGGCTATCGCGCTGGATACTTCAGGGAGACCTTTTGTCGAGTCTGAATTGCTCAAGCAGCGTCGTAAAGGCCAGAAGCATGGTAGGCCTTATCCGTTTCTTCGGTTGTACCATGGCAAAGGCATGGTTTGGGCAGGTGAAGAAGCGGTAGAAGACGAAAGTGAAGAGGATCGAGCGCAGACCTCGGTGGAATTGACCGATACCCGCCAACTGGGCATAGCTACTCTTGGTACTCTCAAGGAACATCCACGTATCAAACGATTTCGAGACTTTCTTAAAAGCTGGTACTTATCTTACTTTTACCCAGATGCGGCACGCAGTCTACCAAGAGCAGGCCCTCAGCGGCATTTGAACATCCATGGCGACAATATAGGCAATGTAGTGCAATTCATGGAGCGTGAACACAAAGCAAAATTTAAAGCTATCCTCGACCGTATTGCGTCCAAGATCCCGGGGATTGAAAGCATTGACACGTTAGAGACTCACGACAAGCGGGTGTTGCTGCGTTTCAACGACGGCGCTTTTGATGACCCGTTCTTCGCTCAACAGATGTCAGACGGCACGCTTAAAGTGTTCGCATATTTGCTGCTGATGGAAGATCCGGCCCCCCCACCATTCATTTGCATTGAAGAACCGGAAAACGGACTCTATCACAAGCTTTTGGAGGCATTGGCTCAGGAGTTCCGTTCTCATGCCACCGGCAAGAAGAATGCTCCACAAATTTTTGTGACCACACATCAGCCTTACTTTGTTGATGCGCTGACGCCCAGGGAAGTGTGGATCCTGGAGAAAGGCATGAATGGATATTCCACGGTTCATCGTGCCTCAGATTTGGCAGACGTGAAAAATCTCGTAGCTGAAGGCCTTCCTTTAGGTGGTCTCTGGTACAGCGACTATCTCGATGCGAGGTGAATGTGCATAGAGATATTGGTAGAGGACAGTTCAGGAGAGAAGTTGCTGCAAGTGCTGCTGCCTCAACTTATCGGACCGCAAGGTGATCCGCATACCTGGCGATTGCACGCATATAAAGGTATCGGTCGAATTCCGCCGGGCCTGGTTACGAAGGCCGACCCTGCCAAGCGAATTTTACTTGATCAGTTGCCAAAACTGCTACGCGGTTATGGCAAAACTCCTGGAATCGACGCCGTTGTGGTTGTGCTCGATGCCGACAAACGCAACTGTTCTGAATTCCTTTCCGAGCTAAAGGCTACCGCCGCAACTTGCACGCCTGCACCTGCTACTTTATTTCGACTCGCTATCGAGGAAATTGAAGCCTGGTATTTTGGCGATCGAGCTGCTGTGATGGCTGCTTATCCACGAGCCAAACTGGGTATGCTCGGAAACTATGTTCAGGATAGCGTATGTGATACGTGGGAAGTGCTCGCCGATGTCTTGTATGCTGGCGGATCGGCAGCCATAAAAAAAAAGGGGTGGCCGTTACCAGGGCAGGTTAAACATGAGTGGGCTGTAAAAATCGGTCCGCTGATGAATCCGGACAGGAACATCTCGCCCAGTTTTAGAAAGTTTAGAGATGGCTTGAGACAGCTCGTCGAGTAGAAGTCTTGACTGCGACTGGGATTTCGACAAACTTCAGGACACCGTGAATAATCATCACAACATCAGACAGATGCTGTCGGCAATTTTGATCGGACGAAACCACGATTGTCTGCCCGAATCCGGACAGGAAGTGTTCCTGTTTCTGCCAGGTCAGAACAGGGACAGAAGCATCAGAAGAACGGGGATTTCCAGGAGCAGGAGACCGTTGGTGGTGAGCCACCCGGCATTGGCAAGATCAACGTCCAGATCGTAAATGGTGGGCGGGACCATGGCGATAAATCCCACGGGCATGGAGGACAGGATCAGGACAACCTTGAGGGGGAGTCCTGCATCCATGTTCCCCAGCCCCAGAAAAAATCCTGCGCTGACGATGGCGAAAGGTACCATCACG
>JAZDGN010000046.1:0-13797 GCA_043806875.1 Pseudomonadota bacterium | reverse complement strand
GGGCCAGGATCGGGATGCCCAGGGTTATGACTCCCCTGACTGCAAGGACCTGGATGACATAACCTGCACTCACGCCCCAGAACACCAGGTTCAACGAATATATCAATTTTTCCAACAGTCGGATCTCCCGCCCGGATTTGTCCGCAGGAGCTCAAACGCCCATCCTCTCCCAATCAAAGGAAAGCCCACCAACCATTGGAGAAAACGGATATCCAGTGCAGGGACAGCAGGATTCTGGTTATCGTTGATGGGCGGGTACACCGGCATCCCGTACTTATCGTTTGATCAGTTCCACCCGTCTGTTTTTCTGAAGCCCCTCGTCGGTGTCGTTGCTGGCTACCGGGGCCAGTGGGCCTACTCCTTGGGCGAGGAGGCGTCCCGGGTCTATGCCGTGCCGGGTTACCAGCGCCTGCACCACGGCTTCTGCCCGGGCACGGGAAAGGTTCATGTTCAGATCCAGTGAGGCAACGTTGTCGGTATGCCCCACGACATAGGTTCTGAGACCGGGATCAGCCTTCAGGAGTTTGGCGATCTCCGCAACGGCAGCGTCAGACTCCGGTTTCAGGATCGACTTGCCGCTGTCGAAAAAAATACCCGGGACCTCCACGTGGCCGCTGGTATTCAGACCGGTTTTAAAAAGCTCGGCGCTTGAGACCACTTCCTGGACCATGCCCTTTTTTTCGATAATTGTAAGCATGTATCCCCGGTTCCAGGCGGTATCCACCTGGGCCCAGATCTCCTTATCGTCTTTCACGACCTTCAGCCAGGTATAGCGCTGGTCTTCAAACAGAACAGTCCCGCCGATGCCTGTGATGGCCTGCCGGTGGTTGCGGATGATGGCCAGGGGACCGGGGTACTCATTGCCTTCCTTGATTTGATACTTGATCTCAAAGCGCCGCCCTTCCACAACGGTATCCATTCCTTTTCCGGCTTTGAATTTAAAGCTGTCAAAGGGAACACTCCTGCACAGAACAATGCGCATGTTGGCCATACGGGTAAACAGCGGGTGGTCCGAGCAGCCTGCCGCATCCGCCTGGGGTGCGGCATGGATCGGTAGGACATGGGCAAAAAGAAAAATCGATGAAATCAGAAAAAGGATATACCGTTGCATAACAACCTCCTCATCATGTGTGGTCATTTTTTAAATGCTGTGTTGTCAAGGATGGCGTCAGGGAAAAGATCGGTATAGTTTAGGGGTTGTCTGAAATTTTCACAAGTAGGACGTAATAATAAAGAAGGGGCTGAGCTCTTTGCCCGGATGGTTCAATTCCTTTGCACATTGGGGAATGTGCTGTCCGAGTTCATGTCGGCACTGTTCCAGGGCATGGTCCGATCGTCATATCCTTAGCCTGATCCAGGAGTCACTTGTTTTTGAACTTGACATTTTTTCCCGTCCTGAGATAGTTCGTTTTCATGGCAATTTTGCTTGATATCAATATGTTTCCAACATATCAGGGAACATGACTTGTTTCTGAACGAGCAGACCGGTGAACGGCAACGAACCATCAATGTCAAAGGGCTATCCGAGATTCTAAGGTGAAAAGCCCGGGGCGCCAAGTGTTCATCTGACATGAAACTGGAATTACCATTTTATTATCAGAAAGGAAAACCAATGGACGAGTATGAGCGATATGAAGCAGATTGTAAGAAAATCCGAAAATACAACAAAAAATTATTGCAGGATTTTGAGGTTTGGTTGGAAGCTTCGAAATTAAAGGAAACAACTATCAGGAGACATGTCGAGAATATTGATTTTTATATCAATGATTTTCTCCTGTATGAAGATGCCATAAAAGCTAAGGATGGAGCATCAGAGATCGGGATGTTTTTGGGATACTGGTTTATTAAAAAAGCAATGTGGGCCAGCCCTGCCTATATTAAAAGCAATGCTGGAAGTTTGAAAAAGTTCTATACGTTTCTCGTTGACATAAAACAGATCGAGAAACAGGAGCTTGATGATCTGAAAACAAGGATTAAAGAGGATATGCCGGAATGGATTGCAACAATGAATCGTTATGATGATCCATCAATAACCGATATGGAAGACGTCTGGGGACTTTAAAAACGGTCCTGACCTTCAGCATGAACCTTACACTTCAAGAATTATTGAGGTTCTGTTGTCCCCTTGTCAGGCAGCCTACACTATTCCGATCTTTTTCATATTCTGCCTGACAAAAAGGAACAAAAAGGAAGTTCCTGTCCGATGTTCATTAAATTTGACATACCCGCATATTGCAGCTATACCTCATTCATGTAAAACAGGTTCTTATCTGCCACAGACTCATCTGATCCAACATGGGGGAATATATCATGAAAAAGGAGACACAGTTTTTTTTCATCTGGTTAATTGCCACGTTGATCCTGCTGTGCATTGGTGTTCAGGCAGGTGCGGTTCAATACCGCGATGCTCCACCATTAAAAGCCGTGATCACAACTGGCGCCAGACCTGTCAAGGACTCTGGAAAAATACGGGTGCCCCTGATTACCTGGGGCGGAGATGAAGCCACTATCCTTGCCAATGGAAACTCGAAAACAACAACAAAAGACAGTATCTTCGGCCAAAAAGGACTCAATCTGGAGCTTGTCAGGGAGGATAACTTCAAGCGCCAGGTCGAAGCCTACATGCAGGGGGACTCCCCCTATCTGCGCGGCACCTTAGGCATGATCGCCATGGCCTCAGAGGTCATTTCAGCTGATCCCAGGACAAAACCGGCCATCATTTATCAGCTGACCTGGTCAACCGGAGGGGACTGCCTTGTTGTGAAATCCGGGATCAAGACGGCCGGTGATCTCAAGGGAAAGACCATCGCGGTCCAGGCCTACGGCCCCCACGTCTATTACCTTATGAAAATTCTGGCAGATGCCGGTTTGTCTGTCAATGATGTGACCCTGAAATGGGTAAGCGATCTGACGGGCTCTGAAAATACGGCCATGGAGGGATTTTACCAGAAGGATATCGATGCGGCAATGGTGATTATCCCTGACGGCCTGGTCCTGACATCCAACGGCAATATGGGAACCGGCTCGGAAGGGTCGGTGAACGGTGCCCGGATTCTCTTGTCCACCAAAACAGCCAACAGGATCATCAGCGATGTCTATGCAGTCCGGTCGGATTACATGAAGGCCCATTCTGAAGATGTCAAAAAATTTGTTCATGGCCTGATGATCGCTGAAGAACAGCTCCGGCAGCTGTATAAAGCCAAGGAAACCCGGTTGGACGAATTCAAAACCATGATCAAGGCCTGTGCTGAAATTCTACTGGACAGCCCTGAAGCTGTTGCAGATGCTGAAGCCCTGTATGCGGATTGCGAGTATGTGGGGTTTGGCGGGAATGTCAGATTTTTCAGTGATCCCCACTATCCGCGGAACATGACCAATCTGGCCATACAGATTCAGGATTCGCTTCTCAGCATAGGACTTTTATCAAAGAAAACGTCCATGGACAATGCCGGGTTTGACTACAATGATTTCAAGGCCGGGTTGAATGACATAGCCGGGGTGGAGGTCCCCCGGTTTGATACGTCCCAGGTCACGGCTGTTGTCCAGCGGAAACAGCAGCAGGGGACCCTTCGGGAAGGGGAACTGTTCTCCTTTGAAGTCTATTTTGAGCCCAATCAGAACCAGTTCTCGGCAGATATGTATCTGGATGCCTTTAACAAGGTCATTGAGCTGGCCTCCACCTATGGCGGTGCCATCATTACCATTGAAGGGCATTCTGATCCCCTTGGTTTCCTCAAGGCAAAAAAGCGCGGGGATTCGGAGATTGTTCTTCGCAACATCAAACAGTCTGCCAAAAACCTCAGCCTTTCCAGAGCCAACGCGGTACGGACCAGTATCGTCAATCATGCCGGTGTTCAGGGAATTGTTCTGGATGAAACCCAGTTTGCCGTTGTAGGCCACGGAATCACAAACCCGAAAAACGGTATCTGCGGCGGCGACCCCTGTCCGCCCAGGACTGAGCAGGAATGGCGGAACAACATGAGAGTCGAATTTCGAATCATTCAGGTAGAGGCCGAAACGTCCGTTTTTAAACCACTCTAATCCCGGGGGATACGATGATGGTACGTCTTGTCTGCATGTTGGGTTTATCCTTGGTACTGGCAATTGGAACAGGGTGTGATAATCCGCCGTCGCAACAGGCGCAACAGGCGCAACAGGCGCAGCAGGCGCAGCAGGTGCAGCAGGTGCAGCAGGTGCAGCAGGCGCAGCAGGCGCAACCCCTGGCAAGTGATCCCGGGACTTCCGGAGAGTCGACTGTGTCTGAAGGTGCCGGAATACAGACCTGGCCAATGGTTGGTGATAATGAACTGGTTGAAACAGCTCCTGACCTTATGGCAAAAAATTACTATGTGGTTCTTGACTGCAGCGGATCAATGGCAGAAAAAGGCTGCTCCAGAGGACTACCGAAACTGGCGGTTGCGAAACAGTCCCTGGCGAAATTTGCCGGCCTGGTGCCTGCTGATGCCAATCTTGGCCTGATTGTTTTCCAGAGCAACACCATCACGGAACTGATTCCTTTGGGCAGGGACAACAGGGAGCAATTCTCACAGGCGGTTAATCAGACCAGGAGCAGTGGCGGCACCCCCCTTTTTTCAGCAATCAGAGCGGGGTACATCCAGGTTGAGACTCAGGGGAAAAAGCAGCTCGGCTATGGCGAATACACGCTGGTCATTGTAACTGACGGAGAGGCCAATGCCGGCCAGGACCCCATGGAAATCGTCCAATGGATATTGGCGAATACGCCGGTCCAGATCCATACCATAGGGTTCTGCATCGGAACACACCACTCCCTCAATATTCCAGGGCGGACCATCTATAAAGCGGCAGACAGTCCGGAGCAGCTTGAAAAAGGCCTGCAGGATGTCCTGGCTGAATCTGAAACCTTTGATATCTCCACGTTTAACTAGTGGATTCCAGGGGGGGAATCGATTGAACAGGAAACTTATCGGAGCGTTGCTGCTTTTTCTAATCAGTAGTATTGCCATTGGACTGGTGTGGTTTTTCCTGCCAAAGGTCACGGATACATTCCAGAAAACCACCAGTGACGCCACAAAAACAAAAGGAAAAATCGTCATTGCCATGGACAACTGGATCGGGTATTTTCCTCTCAGGTCACCGGAGATGAAAAGCCTGATGCGAAAAGCAGGATGGATTCTGGTCTGTGAGGATGACAATGCCGACTATGACACACGGATGCGGCGGCTCAAGGACGGTGACATCGATTTTGCGGTTGCCACGGTGGATTCCTACATCCTGAACGCAAAAAAATATGACTTTCCCGGAATCATTGTCAGTGTCATTGATGAATCAAAAGGCGGGGATGCTATTCTGGCTGTTAAAACCAGGGTCGCCAGCCTGGATGCCATGAAGAAAAAGGCAGGGATACGCGTAGCTTTTACACCCAACAGCCCTAGTCACCATCTGGCCAAGGCGGCCGCAGATCATTTTAACGTTTCCGAGCTCCTGCCAACGGGTGATCTCAGGATTGAAACCGATGGATCTGAGGCGGCCAGGGATAAGCTCCTTGCCGGAAAAGCGGATGTTGCCATCCTATGGGAACCCGATGTGTCAAGGGCCCTGGCCCATGAAGGCATTATAAAAATTTTAGGGACAGAGGACACACAGAGGCTGATCGTGGATATCCTGGTTGCCAGGAGGTCCCTGATAAAAAAGAGTCCTGAACTGGTCAAACAGATCCTGGGCAATTATTTCAGGGCGCTTAAAAAGTATAAGGATAATCCGGAACTGCTCCGGGAGCATATCAAGGACGAGACACAGCTTCCCGATGATACGGTCAAAGCCATGCTCCAGGGGATCAGCTGGGCAAATTTCAGCGACAATTGTGAACAATGGTTCGGCATTGCCGCACCAGGGTCCTATTCCGATGAAGGATTGATTGACACCATCCACTCCACAACCGGAATTCTCATGAATTCCGGTGATTTCTCAAGCAACCCAATTCCCGGTGATGATCCTTACCGGCTGACCAACAGTGTCTTCCTGGAGGAGTTGTTCGGCCAGGGCATTTCAGGTTTTACAACTCCCGGATCCAGCCCCTCCGGGGCCGGTGGCATAGATTCCCTGGGAGCCAGGTTTTCACCCCTTGAGGATGGGGCATGGAAAGCACTCAGGGAAGTCGGGACATTAAAGGTTGACCCCATTGTTTTCCAGCAGGGAACCGATGAATTGGGGCTGCTTGCCAGGCAGGTCATTGATCAGGCTGTGGAACGGGTGCGCCACTATCCGAATTTTCGTATACGGATCAAGGGACACAGCGGAACCCGGGGCGATCCGGATGAGAACCTTAAACTGTCCCAGAATCGCGCCGATGCTGTGATGCGCTATCTGGTGGTTGTTCACGGCATGGACCCGAACCGGTTGCGGTCCATGGGTATGGGGGGGACAGAACCCCTGGCCAGGGATGCGGATGAGTCCAAGCGGTCCCATGACTATCGTCTGCCCAGGGTTGAGATGGTCCTTGTCCGGGAAAATTATTAGGCAGTTGGAATTACCGATGCAGAGACTTAACGAGCCTCCAAAAATCAAAGACTTTTCCCGTAACGCAATTAACAGGGCTGTTCTCAGGACAGCCATGACCCACTGGCTCACCGTGTATCCGCCGGCTATCGGTATCCCTGCCGGAATTGCCGGCCTGCTATTCAACTCCCCCCTGGTTTGTGCCCTTGGCCTGGCCGCCTGCTTTGTTTCCCTGGGAAATGCCGTTATCACCTATTTTTTCAGGAACGAGACCATCGCCAATACCTATATCCATGAGTTGAACCGGAAATTGAAAGAGCAGGAAACCCTGGTTCTCCAGTCCCTGGAAAACAACCTGAAACACTGCACTGCGATACCCGGGGCTGAGTCATTGGCATCCCAGGGAGTGGAACAATTTCACAAAATCAAGGTAAAATACCAGAACGTCCAGGATCTTCTCCAGCAGAAGCTCGATGCCGGAGAACTGACATTCGGGCGGTTCATGGGCGCTGCCGAGCAGGTTTATCTGGGCGCCCTTGACAACTTGAAGCAGGCTGTTTCCACCCTGCAGAGTGTCAGCAGCATTGATCTTGATTATATCAATACGAAACTTGGGAGCTTGTCCGACCGGAACCACCGGAATGCTTCAGACCAGAAAGAAATTGAAAGCCTGACCAAGCGGCTGCAACTATGGCAGGAACAGATCCGGAAGGTGAATGAACTATTGTCAGACAACGAGGATGCCATGACCAGAATGGAGGAGACCACGGCGGCCATTGCAGAGCTGAAAACCGGGGAGACCTTTGCTGCAACGGACCTTGAAACGGCCATGGGACAACTGCAGGAACTGGCACAACGCGCTAAAATCTATAATAAGCACTAAGGAGAAGGCCTATGCTGACACACTCGGAAACTAAAGACGTGAGAAACCAGAAACCCGACCCTGTTTCACAGGTTCAGCAGGATCTGGGACTGGTTGATCCCGGATCAATTGCCCTTGATGAAAAACCAGACCCTGCCATTGAAACCATGGCTGATGATTTTTTAAAGAAATTGCTGGCCATCAACCCTGAGGACCCGGCCCAGCTGGAAGTCAGGAGTCGGAACATCGCAGCGGTCGAGAACCTGGGTGCCGAAACCCAGCGTCAGGTCTCTGTCAGGAGCGCCATGCTCAAGGAACCCATCCGGAAACTCATGGCCAAGGGGGATGACGGAGGCCAGGTGGCCAATGCCCTGGTAGACCTGAACGAACAAGTCGAGGAACTGGATCCCGCAAAATTTGATTTTGAGCCCGGATGGTTTGCCCGGACCCTGGGTTTTATTCCAGGTGTGGGCAGACCCCTGAAACGTTATTTTATCCGGTTTGAATCAGCCCAGACAGTGCTTGACGCAATTTTTAATTCCCTGAACCAGGGCGCGGACATGCTCAAACGGGACAACCTGACCCTGGCAGAAGACCAGAAGCACATGCGTATTCTCACTGATAAATTAAAAAAAAGCATCCAGCTGGGCATGCTTCTGGATGCAAAACTTAGCCATGCACTGGAGCGGGAGATTGCCCCTGAAGATTCCAGGCAACGCTTTATTCAGGATGAACTTCTGTTCCCCATACGGCAGAGGATCATGGATCTTCAGCAGCAGCTGGCCGTTGCCCAGCAGGCAATTCTCTCCATTGAGCTGATCATGCGAAACAATAAGGAGCTGATCCGGGGGGTGAGCCGGGCAACCCATGTTACTGCCAACGCCCTTAATGTTGCCGTGGTTGTGGCCATGGCCCTTGCCAACCAGAGGATCGTGCTGAATAAGATCTCGGCCCTGAATACAACAACCAACAAACTCATCGCCGACACGGCTGCCTCCCTGAAAGCCCAGGGAACGGCAATCCACAAGGATGCAGCCTCCAGCAAGCTGGACATCAACACGCTCAAGCAGGCCTTTGCCGATATCCAGGCTGCCATGGACGACATATCCAAGTACCGGCGGGAAGCCCTGCCCCAGATGGCCACTGCTGTCCTTGAGATGGAACGGTTAACCCATGAAGCGGAAACGGCCATAAAGAAAATGGAAAAAGGGAACCAGGCCACCCCCATCACCTCACTGGATGTGGATTATCTGGAGATCGATTAGGAGAAAGGAGAGAAACAATGAAAAAAACGGCAATCATTCTTACGGTCATTCTACTTTTTATGGGCTCAGGCTTCACAGCGAACGCCGGGGAGAAGTACAGGATCGCGTGGTCCCACTATACCGGGTGGGAACCGTGGGCCTTTGTTCAGGAGTCCGGCATTGCCGGCAAATGGGCAAAAAAATATGGTATCGACACCATTGATATCGTGCTTGTCAACGATTACATCGAGAGCATCAACATGTACACGGCAGGCCAGTTTGACGGATGCGCCATGACCAATATGGACGCCCTGACCATTCCGGCAGTGGGCGGTGTTGATTCGACAGCCCTGATCATCGGAGATTTTTCCAATGGTAACGACGGTATCGTGGTTGCCAACGGCAAGGGCGTGACCGATCTGAAGGGACGTAAAGTGCGCCTGGTTGAATTGTCTGTCTCCCACTACCTGTTGACCCGTGCCCTGGAAATGAACTCAATGACTGAACAGGACATGACCCTGGTAAACACCAGTGACGCCGATATTGCAGGATTGTTCGTCAGCGAGGCCGGAGACGACTCACGGGCAGCCGTCTGCACGTGGAATCCCCCGCTGATGCAGGTCCGCAACGTAAAGGGCTCCACCCTGGTTTTTGATTCTTCCCAGATCCCCGGTGAAATTATCGATTGTCTGGTTGTTCGCACGGATGCGCCTGAGGCTTTGAAAAAAGCCCTTGCCGGAGCCTGGTATGAAGCCATGTCCATCATGTCAAGCCATACCAAGGATGGCAAGGACGCAGTAGCTCTGATGGCCCAGACAGCCGGCGGGACCCTGGCGGAATTCAAGGCCCAGCTGAAAACCACACACATGTTTTACCTGCCAGCAGAAGCTGCCGCCTTTGCCGGCAGCGACCCCTTGAAACAGACCATGGAGTATGTCAGAACCTTCAGTTTTGACCATGGCCTTTATGGTGATGGGGGGAGTGATAAGAATCTGGTGGGCATGGAATTTCCTGACCGGACGGTTATCGGTGATCCCGGGAACATCCGGCTTCGTTTTGACGCACGGTTCATGCAGATGGCAGCCGACGGAAAACTATAGTCTGCCTTGCCTGTCATGGGCCCACATCAACCTGATACTGAAATCTGGAAAAAAACATGGGAAACCTTCCAAAATTCTGGGGACTCCACGCCGATCCCCCCAGGCAATTGACCTGGCTGCTGGTTCTTATTCCTTTTCTTGTTCTTATGGGAGCCTACCTGGTCGCATCCGACGTAAGGCATCGATCCAATCCATCGGACAAGTTGCTGCCCACAGTGTCAAAAATGGCTGACGCCATGGAAAAGGCAGCCTTTGAAAAGAACAAAAGAACCGGGGAATACCAGCTCTGGTCCGACACCGGGGCCAGTTTGCGCCGCATTGGTATGGGTCTTGGGGCCTCTGCCCTGTGCGGTCTGATGACCGGTCTTCACCTTGGCCTGCTGCCAGGGATCCGGAATCTCCTGCTGCCGTTTATCACCTTTATATCCATTATCCCGCCCCTGGCGATCCTGCCCATACTGTTCATCGTGTTCGGTGTGGATGAACTGGCCAAGGTGATGCTGATATTCATCGGCACATACCCCATTATTTCCCGGGACATTTATCTTGCCGTCAAAAAGATCCCCAGGGAACAGATCATCAAATCCCTTACCCTGGGGGCGTCCCAGCCTGCGGTCACCTTCCGCGTTATCCTGCCCCAGATCATCCCCAAGCTCATTGAAACCATCCGTATCAACATGGGACCGGCCTGGCTTTTTTTAATTGCATCCGAAGCCATAGCAGCCACATCCGGCCTGGGGTACCGCATCTTCCTGGTCCGCCGCTACCTTGCCATGGATATCATCATACCCTATGTGCTGTGGATCGTGTTCATTGGGTTGACCATTGACTGGGGACTGAGATCCATAATCCGAAACCACTATTCATGGTACCTGGTGTCCCATGATTAGCTGCAATAACCCAGTTGAGGCATCCATGAAAACACCCCGGAAGGACAGCTTTTTGTACCTTGAAGACATTTATAAGATCTACGGTGTGAAAACTATTCTGGACGACATTGATCTGGCCGTAGCTGCCGGAGAGGTCGTCACCCTGGTGGGGCCCAGCGGCTGCGGCAAATCAACCCTCCTGAGGCTGATCCTCGGGCAGGAGTTCCCGACTAGCGGCACCCTGCTCATCGACGGACAATTTCCCGGGTTCCCGGATCCAACCCGTGGAATTGTTTACCAGAAATATTCCCTGTTTCCCCATCTGACGGTTCTGGGCAATGTAATGGCAGGGCCGTTATTGAGCTTAGGCTTTGCTGAGCGACGCCGCAGGAAACAGGAACTGATCCAGGAGGCAACCCTTTATCTGGAAAAGGTCCGTCTCAAGGAGCATCTGCACAAATACCCCCATGAGTTGTCCGGGGGGATGCGGCAGAGGGTAGCCATTGCCCAGTCCCTGATTATGAAGCCTAAAATCCTGTTGATGGACGAACCCTTCGGCGCCCTGGATCCCGGAACCCGGGAAAGCATGCAGATGTTTCTGCTCGGGTTGTGGGAAGACATCGGGATGACCATTGTTTTTGTTACCCATGACCTGGAAGAGGCTGTTTTCCTGGGCACCCGGATCCTGGTCCTGTCCCAGTACTATACGGACGATCGCGGGGAAGAAGCGGTAAGCCGGGGTGCAAAAATTGTCTGTGACTACACCTTGCCCCGGGTTGTCAACGCGACATCGGTCAAGGAAAGCGCTAAATTTGGGGAACTCATCCAGGAAATTCGCCATCAAGGCTTTGATCCGGACTATCGTCAACATGTCAGGGATTTTGATCTCCACCATGAACTCTCCTTCAGGACCGTCCGGGAGGAAGAGTATCACGGACAACACCAGGATTACAGCCTGCTTGGCCCGTCAGGCGCCAACATGGTCAAGGATGAATAAATGGAAGCACTGCTGCAGGAAATACTGCTCTATATCAAATCCCGTTACCCGATTATCTACCTTGTCACATCCGAAGAAAACCGGGCGGAAAAGCTCATCGCCAAGGCTTCGGAAGCTACCCGTAAACAGTGTTTTACCTGGACAGTCACCCAGGGGTTTTCACCTCCGGTCCGCTCAGGCAGCGGCAAAACAGCCCAGGCGGCCCTGGATACGGTGCTATCCCACAAAGACCCGGCCCTGTTTGTGCTTAAGGATTTTCACCCCTTTCTGGAAGACAAGGTCATTGTCAGAAAACTCAGGGACATTGTCCTGCACCTCAAAAAAAGCTTTAAGACCCTGGTGATCGTATCACCGGTCCTGGTGCTGCCGCCGGGACTTGATAAAAATATCACCCCGGTGGATATCCCCCTGCCATCCAGGGAGGAGTTGAGGCAGGTTCTGATGCAGTTGATCACCCCGCTCCAGGAAGCAAAAAAAATTACCGTTGATTACGATGATCCCCTGATTGAAAAAATTATCAATGCGTCACGGGGACTCACGGAAAGCGAGGTCGAAAACCTTTACGCCAGACTGATGGTAAATGACAAGGCCTTTGATGAAAAGGACCTGCCGGTGGTGGTGGCTGAAAAAAAGAAGCTGATCCGTAAATCAGGGCTTCTGGACTACTACGATTACACGGAAAGCATGGGCTCTGTGGGTGGGCTGGACAGGCTAAAACTCTGGCTTGAGCAGCGCGGTCTTGCTTTCAGCAAAAAAGCCAGGGACTTTGGCCTGCCCGAACCCAAAGGGCTGCTCCTCCTGGGGGTCCAGGGGTGTGGCAAATCCCTTGCCGCTAAAGTAACAGCATCCCTGTGGAATCTTCCCCTGCTGAAACTGGATGTGGGCAAGCTGTTTGACGCCTTTCTGGGGGCTTCGGAAAAAAACGTCCGGGATGCCATCGGTGTGGCAGAAGCCCTGTCACCCAACATTCTCTGGATGGATGAAATTGACAAGGCTTTTTCCGGCATGGGGTCCCAGTATTCCGGTGATTCCGGAGCTTCGGCAAGGGTGTTTGGCACCTTTCTCACGTGGATGCAGGAACAAACAGCGCCCGTGTTTGTCATCGCCACTGCCAACAACATCGAAAACCTCCCTCCGGAACTGCTGCGCAAGGGTCGCTTTGATGAAATTTTTTTTATTGACCTGCCCAACCCTGAAGAACGCAACAGCATCTTCACCATCCACATCAGGAAAAGAAACCGTCTGCCGGAAAACTTTGATCTTCAGCAGTTTGTCGAAAAAACCCAGGGGTTTTCAGGCGCAGAGATCGAACAGTTGATCATATCCGGGCTGTACCGTGCCTTTGCCCTGGGCAGGGAGCTAACGGACACCGATATTGTGCAGGAGATCACGGAAACGGTTCCCCTTTCCGTAACCTACCGGGAACGTATCACAGCCCTGCGTGAATGGGCGAAAAACAGGGCCCGGCCAGCCACATGACCCGGGAAGTTCCACCGCAGAGCATTGTCCGGTAAATTTTCTTCACCACCAGTACATACTGGAGGCTAAGGAAGCACGGGTCCTGGTACATCTGTGGTTTTTCTTTAACTCGTAAGGCTTTTAGCAAAAAAAAAATTAAGGCTTTTATTGACATTCCCCCTCAAGGTTTTAGAAGGTCTTCTACAGATACTATCATTCACTGCGGGGTTGATCTCAAATAAAACAGGCGGGCATGTACTATGCAATTGAAAGATTCCTTAATCAGGAACTGCGACGGAAAGTTTTTGATACCCTTAAAACCTTGATTCCAGAAAATATTGATTCCAAAATTGGTCGGCCCGGAATGGACTTGTGGGAAATTCTCGTCATGGGAACCCTACGCCTTGTCTGCGACTGGGATTTCGACAAACTTCAGGACACCGTGAATAATCATCACAACATCAGACAGATGCTGTCGGCAATTTTGATCGCACGAAACCACGATTGTCTGCCCGAATCCGGACAGGAAGCGTTCCTGTTTCTGCCGGGTCAGAACAGGGACAGAAGCATCAGAAGAACGGGGATTTCCAGGAGCAGGAGACCGTTGGTGGTGAGCCACCCGGCATTGGCAAGATCAACGTCCAGATCATAAATGGTGGGCGGGACCATGGCGATAAATCCCACGGGCATGGAGGACAGGATCAGGACAACCTTGAGGGGGAGTCCTGCATCCATGTTCCCCAGCCCCAGAAAAAATCCTGCGCTGACGATGGCGAAAGGTACCATCACG
>JAZDGN010000045.1:0-30290 GCA_043806875.1 Pseudomonadota bacterium | reverse complement strand
AAACATGATTTTTTCCGGTGTAACTTCAACGACGGATAAGTGCTTGGCTTTTCCTTTAAAAATGATTGCATCAAAGCCGGTTGCCCCGACAGCTTCCGGGACTTTTCCCCCGGAATAGGATTCAACATAAAAGCCGGTAAGGGGAGATTTCGTGAATACACCATACCTGGAAGAGCCCCATGTTGTAGATCCAATGGAGGGACCCGTTGTAAAGATCAAATGGTTCTCTTCGCCCAAAGGATCTACCCCTTTGGGATTCAGTTGTGCCAGTAACCAGGTTGCCAGCCCTTTGCCTCCGAGATAATCCCTGTAAACCCCGTCATCAACATCCTGTATACGATAGCTTTCCTGCGAAAGATCAATGATAACTATTTTTTTGAAAAAACCATACATCCTGCATCTCCTGATTCTTCAAGAAGACCTCCCTCTGAAGGGAAGCCTTGAAGCACACTATTGAAACTCGTTGAATAGCTCTGAAAATTTCCAAACCGATATCTTAAACGGCGGATCTGGTCAGGCAACTGAACCCGAAGGCCTTATAGCATTTGTTGATTCCATTTAGAGATTTTATCCCCTGTCAACCTATCAGCAATCAGCGTTGGCAATTGAAGTGGTTAAACCTTATGACAACTGACATAATGTCTGCTCCCCACATCTCGAAACTCCGGTTCCTTTTCCCTGCATATTTGAGAGACTTTGTAGCAACGTGTTGAAAAGCGGCACCCTTCCGGTGGATTGATCGGTGAGGGGACATCCCCTTCCAGAATGATTCGTTTTCGTTTTTTTTCCAAAACAGGGTCCGGTATGGGAACTGCCGAAAGAAGAGCCTGGGTGTATGGGTGAAGCGGATTGGCATAAATATCTTTTTTATCTGCAAGTTCCAGTATTTTTCCTAAATACATGACGGCAACCCGGTCCGAGGCGTGCTTGACAGCACTCAAATCGTGAGAAATAAAAAGATAGGTCAGACCTCTTTGCTTTTGAAGGGTTTTCAGGAGGTTCATGATCGCAGCCTGGATGGATACGTCCAGTGAGCTGAGCGGCTCATCACAGACAATGAAGTCCGGTTCAACCGACAACGCTCTGGCGATACCTATCCGCTGCCTCTGGCCTCCGCTTGTCTCGTGGGGCAGACGGTCATAAAAACGGCGGTTGAGTCCCACTTCCAGGAGAAGGCTTTCCACTCTTTCCCGCCTCTCATTAGACGGAACAATGTTATGGATTCTCATGGGTTCGGCAATGATGGAACCGATCGTCATGCGGGGGTTCAGTGAGGCAAAGGGATCTTGAAATATCAACTGCATCTTTCGCCGCATCAGCCGCAATTCCTCTTTTTTCATGGTGCAGAGATTTTTACCGTTGTACTCGACCTTGCCGGATGTGGGACGGTGAAGCTGCAGGATAGCCCTTCCCAATGTCGATTTGCCGCAGCCGCTTTCACCCACCAGCCCGAGTGTCTCACCTTTCCTTATATAAAAAGAAAGAGAATCGACCGCTTTGACGGTACTTACGGTTCGCCTCAGAAACATCCCTTTTTTCATCGGGAACTCCATTCTGAGGTTCTCAACAGAAACAAGCAGGTCGTTGGTTGACTTTTCAGCGACTGGGGTAACATTCATTTGATTTACTCCATATATAGCCAGCATGCCACGCAATGGTCATCAGTAATTTGTTTTAATTCTGGCCTGTTTTCAACACAGACGGGTCTGGCTTCCGAACACCGCGGTTGGAACGCACAGCCAGGTGGAAGCCTTCTTAGGTTAGGCGGCTGACCTTTGATGGTTGTCAGCATTGTCTGGCTGTCATCATCCAACCTGGGAATACATTTGAGCAGCCCTCTGGTATACGGATGGGCCGGTCTGGCAAAAAGTTCCTCAACCGGTGCGGTTTCAACAAGCGTGCCGGCATACATGACATTGATCCTGTCGCAAAGACCCGCCACCACACCAAGGTCGTGTGAAATCCAGATAACCGTCATATTCAGTCGATGCATCAGCTCTTTGAACAGCTCATTGATCTGGGCCTGGATAGTTACGTCAAGGGCCGTTGTAGGCTCGTCTGCAATAATGATTTCAGGTTCACAGGACAATGCCATGGCGATCATCACCCTCTGGCACATACCGCCGCTGAGTTCATAGGGATAACAAGTCATGCGGTCGGCGGGAGATGAGATGCCGACCATCTCCAGCATTTCAATGGAGCGCTTCAATGCCTGTTTCTTTGTCATCTTCATGTGCAGCTTGATCGCTTCACTGATTTGACGGCCAACTGTCATCACCGGGTTCAGGCTCATCATGGGGTCCTGAAATACCATGGCTATTTGACTGCCCCTGAGATCGCGCATCTCCCGATCATTCAGGGTGAGCAGGTTCCTGCCTTTAAAATTGATTTCACCACCGACAATTTTTCCGGGGGGCTCCTGGATCAGCCTCATGATTGACAATGAACTGACCGATTTTCCGCTTCCACTTTCTCCCACGATTCCCAGCGCTTCGCCTTTTGAGACCGAATAGGAAACACCATCAACAGCTTTGGCCACCCCTCTCGGTGTGTAGAAATAGGTTTTAAGATCCTTTACTTCGAGCAAAGCCATTCTGTACCTTCTCTTTCGTTTGGAAACCGAACATACCCTGAAACAGTTTCAGGGAAGGGGTAATCCTTGTCCATGATAAACATCGTGTGATATCATAACTCCGCGTGCCCGGGTCGACCGATGCCCGAAGCACGCGGGCCATGGGACATGATGGACTTCATGTCCGGATTGATATCAGGTTCTATTCGGCCAGGTAAGCCTCCCTCAGAAGAGTACCGTAGCAGCCATCCTGCCCAAGATGATGGAAGTTTTTTACGGTTGACCGTACCACTTCGGACCGGGTGATCCAGCAGGGTATGGCATCGGGCGCATCATCAAGCCAGAGTTTCTGAATCTTTCTGAACATAGCCTCCCGTTTGTCGGAATCCGTGGTGGCGAGCGCGTCGCGAAGAATCTGCTGCGCCTCGGCATTCTTGTAACGGTTGAAGTTGATAAACCCTCCAGGCATGATGTAGTTGGCCATATCACTAAGATCCAGCCCCCAAAGGGTCCCGCCGAGCATATCATATTCCGATGGTTCGCCTTCCGGCAATTCAAGTACTGTTGTTCTCATGGCCCTGTATTCCGGCCACGGTTTGACGATCAGCTCCACGTCCACGCCGATATCCTTCAAGTTGGCCTGAACGATCTCACCGGCCTTGCTCCACCATGACGGTCCATAGGTCAGGTATTTCAACGCCATGGGCTTGCCGTCTTTATCAAGCATTCCATCTCCATCTGTGTCTTTCCAGCCAACTTCCGCCAGGAGCTGCTTTGCCTTGTCCGGGTCATAGCTGTAAAATCCTTCAAGGTCTTTTGCATAACCGAACCGGCCTTTGGGGATAAAACCACCCCAGATGGCTTCGCCTTCCCCATTGAGAACTGCAGCCACGATGAGGTTTCGGTTGATGGCGTAATTGAATGCACGGCGGACCTTGAGGTC
Source organism: Pseudomonadota bacterium (assembly GCA_043806875.1). Taxonomy (GTDB): domain Bacteria; phylum Desulfobacterota; class Desulfobacteria; order Desulfobacterales; family Desulfobacteraceae; genus JAZDGN01. The sequence continues at coordinate 26,775 of JAZDGN010000045.1, read as the reverse complement.
TTTTGTCGGCACCTTGGCCAGGTCGAATACCATCCGGAAACCGTAAAATCCCTGACCACCCGGAGATACACTGACATCGTCCCTTCCCTTCAGGCGGACCAACGACTGGAAATCGATATATTCGACCATGTCGAGATCGCCTGCCAGGAGCCCTGTCAACCGGCTCTCTCCGTCAGGAATAATGAGGAATTTGATCCCATCAAGGTAGGGGATCTCTTTGATGAAATAATTCGGGTTCCGGACAAGCTCCACACCAACGCCCGGTTCGTAGCTTTTATATTTGAACGGGCCGGTTCCAATGGTGGTTTCAGGTGAACGTCCGCAGGTTTTTTCATCCCAGGCAGGATGTAGGATGAAATCTTTGCCAGGAACAATAGTCAGCCATCTGAGGACGGTAATGTCGGGCCTCTTCAATGTCAGTTTGAGGGTATAATCATCGAGGACTTCCCACTTATCGATGATTGCCCCAAGGGTTTTGGAATCAATGCCTACAGTCGGATCCAGGCGAAGGTTTTCACTTTTAACGACCTGTTCAGCCGTGAGCTTGTCTCCGTTATGCCATTTTACGTCTTTGCGCAGCTTGAACACCAAAGTCTTGTCATCTTTCCATTCCCAGGATTCCGCAAGGTCACCGACAATTTTTTCTTCATTGTCGTACCGCAGCAGACCGCTCCATATCTGGGCCATAACCACCTGTGACTGACAGTCCATGGTGTTGTGAGGGGACCAGTTGACAGGATCCGAGAGCATTCCGTACCTGAGAGTACCACCGGTGACCGGTTTGAATGTCTCTGCATAGGATGAAAAACATGTCAGCCCTATGACGGCCAGTACCAGCAGCATGAGAGATAGTTGTTTTTTCATATTGCCTCCAATTGTTCTTTAATTAAAAACCAGCATGGGGTTGTCTCTTGTCTGATATGACAAGAGCCCATGCTCCCTAACTTATTAACCCCCCCCTGACTATTTGCTTACTCCAGCTTGCCGCTGGTATCGCCGCAAAGCAGTTTTATCGGCACCGGCTGAACCGGCGGCCGGCTGTTGACCGTTGAAACTGTTTCCAATGGCGCGGAAAGGGTTTCCGACAGTATCCTGGCGGTATTCTTTTCGCAGCTTCGCCCCTGGCAGAGTCCCATACCGCATCGGGTCAATCTTCTAATCTGCCACATGGTGTGGGCTCCATCCTCGATTGCCTCGATAATTTCCGATTTTGTGATCTCTTCACAGCGGCATACGACCAGATCCGAGTCCTGTCTTGAAGATTCCGTGGCTTTGGCGTCGCTGGCCCCTTTCTTTTTCCGTTGGATTCCCCTTACCGAATGGACATGTTCCACAGGAATTTCTAACGTCAAAACAGCTGTCTGATCATCTTTATCCCGTTTGACTACCTTTTTGACCCTGGCGGAGACTACCGGATTGCCTCTACGGTCCGTCGCGGTGACCGTTTCATCTTTTTGAGGCAGCGGCAGGTATTCGTATGCAAAACTGACGGTCGCCACGCCGTTTCCGGAAGAGATATCGACGACGAAGATGGCCTGCCCAGGACATTTGGGGATACACAGGCCGCATCCTGTACATTTGTCTTCATCCAGGCACGGCAGGTCGGTCAGCCTGTCCCCCTGCAGGGAAACCGCATCCAGATGGCAGTTTGCCACACAGGGATTACAGGGAATCTCCTGTCCGCACTCGATGATGGCAACAGGACCCTTCTGCATTCTTTCCAAAGAGGGAACACCTGGAAGGGACTGAAGATGAGAGGGGTCAAGAACTCCGGTTTTTTTCAATTCCGAATACCACGTCTCGGTCTCTATCCCGGAATCACGAGTTTTACCGCCTTCGGGCCTTCGAAGCGCTCTCAGCCGCCCTTCCGCCTCAATATGAAGACTCTTAAATCGTTCCACTTCCAGGTACCCTAAAGATTCGGCGGCCGCCAGCCCTGCGATGCGGCCCTGTTCCATGGCCGTGCTGGCTTCTTCCACCCCGGCAACATCACCGGCGACATAGATGCCTGAGACTGTGGTTTCAAAATGATCATTGTGGATTGCAATACGGCCGCCCTTTGGCGGATTCCACTCATGGGCGCATCCGGCCATGTGGGTGAGCTGGCTTGAAGGTGAAAGTCCGACAGCCAGGCAGACGGTGTCGACATTGAAAACCTGTTCCGTTCCGGGGTCGGGTTTTCCGTTTTTATCAAGGCGTACGACAACGGCCTCCTCCACACGGTCAGTCCCCCTGACCTCTGAAATAGTGTGTCCTGTGAGTATAGGCACGCCTGCACGAAGGACCTTTCCCGCATGGACAAGATAGCCGCCAATGGATGGCAGGGCTTCAACAATGGCCTCACAGTCCGCACCGGCCTGCAGGAGCTGATAGGTAACAATTAGGCCTACGTTTCCTGAACCGACCATCAGGATCCGCTTGCCCGGAAGAACCCTGTGTATATTTGCCAGGGTCTGTGCGGCCCCGGCCGTCATGACCCCAGGCAGAGTCCAGCCCGGGAACATGATACGGTTCTCCTCGGCACCTGCGGCTATAATGATCTTTAATGCCTTTAATTGATCCATTTGACCGCTACTAGCAACACCCATAGAAAGATCGTTAAATATTCCGGTTACTTTTGTATCCATCTCGATTTTGACACCAAGATCCCTGGCTTTGGCCAGGAGTTGCTGGCCGATTTTGAATCCCCGGGTTCCGGACATGTGATCTTTTGAACCGAAAAATTTGTGAATCTGTTTGAATAACTGGCCTCCTGGCTGTAGTTGGTCATCCAGTACGGTCACTTCGGCTCCCGCTTCTCTGGCGGCACAAGCTGCTGACAGCCCTGCGGGACCTGCCCCAATGATTGCGATTTCAGTCTCTAACATTTTCATCATCCCCAATGGCCAAGACCTTGTTGTGTTGTAATTTCCATCCCATCTTCAACCAGTGTGATACATGTTCTCACCTGGGGAATCCCGTTAACGGTCATGCTGCAGTCGGTGCACCGCCCGATACCGCAAAAATATCCCCGTGGTTCTTCTTTCTTTTTAGTGTGACGGAAGACCTTTTTCCCAGTAGCCATCAGAGCCGCTGCGATGGTTTCCCCCTCGTAGGCAGCAACGCTCTTACCATCTACTTTTATGGTAATGGATTTGCCTGTTTCCCTTGTGCCCAAAACAGGATGACTATCAATGCGCATTGTCTCTCCTCATAGGTTTGTCAATGAATAAAACTGGATATCTATAATTCGTATTTTTCTTGCAAATTGGGCATTTCATACGGTCCGAACAGATGTTCGTTTCCCGATATAAACTCTAGAACTAAATTCATGGATATAATGACATGATCAGACATTTTCTTTACCGCCCTTTCTACATCTTTTTTGATCATTAAATCCAATATTTCCCGATGGCTCTTGTACGCATCCTTAATGCTGCCGGGCCTCAGGTGATCATATCGACGTACCACACGGATTCTACCCATGAGGTTCTTGAGAACCTCCCCCAACGGCTGGTTTTCACTGGACAGAGCGATAAGCTGGTGGAAGTCCTCATCTGAGGTATTGAACCCGGCGATATCGTTTTTTTTAATGAACCTATCGGATTTGTCGAGCAGTGTTTCAAATTCCTTCTGTTTTGTTCTATTAAATTTTTTCGTTGTGAGTTCTACTGCAAAGGTCTCCAGGCGTTCTCGAAGAATATAGGTATCCTCTATTTCCTTGAGCCCGAATACCTTGACGACAAATCCGCGGTTGGGCAATGCTTCGACAATACCCTCAGCAGTTAACCTGTTCAGGGCTTCCCTTACCGGGGTTCTGCTTATCTTCATTTCCTGGGCGAGTTGGACATCTGATATTCTGAACCCAGGAGGCAGACTGAAGTTAAGTATTTTTTCTCTTATAATATCGGAAACTTTTAACGAAAGGTTTCGTTTCATAGGTTCAGTCCAATCCTACCTGAGGGTTAAGTTCGTATCATGAAAGTTATCTAATCCCGCCATGTCACCTTCACATGGTAATCTACGGTGGTTCATGAGTCTTTTTTGCCAATAAGGGTATTGGTTACTATTTTTTCAAGGCTCGGACTCTAACCGACCGGCCTGACATAACTATCAGTCGATCCTGAGCACCACCGTTTTGATCTGAATGTAATCATTTAAGGCAATCCGGCCTTTTTCGCGCCCGATTCCGCTTTTCTTGTACCCACCAAACGGGGTTTCCACACTGGTTGCCGGGTATTGATTGATAAAAACCTGGCCAGATTCCAGGAGGGCGGCTACACGATGGGCTCTTGAAAGGTCCTTTGTCCAGATGCCCGCAGCAAGCCCATAATCTGAATCATTTGCTATGGTCACTGCCTCTGCTTCGTCCCTGAAGGACGTCACTACCAGAACAGGGCCGAAGATTTCCTCTTGGGCTATCCGCATGTCGGGCCGGACATCCGCATAGACGGTCGGTTTCACATACCAGCCTCCACCCAGTTCTGGACTGTCCGCCACGGCACCGCCGGTAAGAAGCCTGGCCTTTTCGTCGCAGGCCACCTTGAAATACTCGTTGACCGTATCAAATTGATTCTTAGTGATCATGGGACCAATGACGGCATCCCGGTCAGATCCGATTTTGAGCCTCTCAACCCGTTCTCCGAGTTTTTCGACAAACCTGTCGTGAATCGAACGATCCACCAGGCACCGGCTGCCGGCAATGCATGCCTGACCCGCGTTGGAGGTGAACCCGCTGATGACGCCGTTAACAGCTTTGTCAAGGTCAGCGTCGGCAAAAACGATATTGGGTGATTTCCCGCCCAACTCCAGCGTTACCGGGATCACCCGCTCCGCAGCTATGTGGGCGATCTTTTTCCCAACCGATCCTGATCCGGTGAAATATATTTTTGAGATCCCGGGATGCTCTACGAGCGGTGTCCCCACCTGGCTGCCGGCGCCTGTGACGACGTTGAGAACACCGGGAGGCAGTCCGCAGCCGATTGCCATCTCCGCAAGCATCAGTAGGGATACCGACGTTGATTTTGACGGTTTTGCAACAATGGTGTTCCCAACGGCAAGACCCGGTGCAATACTTCTGGCGGCCTGGTTCAGGGGGGCATTCCACGGCAGGATTACCCCGATGGTCCCGTAGGGTTCACGACGGGTATAGCACATGCGGTCTGCGCCAATGTCTATGATGTCGCCCTCGACACCTGCAGCCAGCCCTCCGTAGAATTCAAAATACTGGGCCGCGGCTTCAAGGTCTCCGAGGGTCTGGTTCAGCGGTTTTCCGGTTTCGTACTGCTCCGCTCTGGCAAACTCCTCAAGCCTCTTCCTCAGCGTCACGCCGATTCGAATCAGAATGCGCCCCCGATCCAGAGGTTTCCTGCTTTTCCAATCGGTTGAGACCGTACGTGCATTGGACACGGCCTTATCGACATCCACTCGCGTACCCTGAGTGACACGGTAACTCGGTTGACCGTTACGGGGATCGAATTCCTGGAGATACCTTCCTGACGGATCATTGCAGAAGGAACCTCCAATAAAATGCCCCCAGATTTTATCTGGTTGTAAACCGCTATTTTTGGCCGTGCTGTAAGTGCTTTCCATCGCCATCTCCTATTCGGAAGCTTAAAAGAGTCGCGAACAGGCTTGTGGATAAGCCTGTTCTCTTTTTTTATCCAACAACTTCTTTGAAAACCCTAAGCCAGTTCCCGCCCAGGATTTTCGGGATATCCTCGTCAGAGTATCCCCGGGCCACCAGGCCCCGCGTTATGTTAGGCACCTTGGTCATGTCCTCTATGTCTTTCGCGTAGGGCACCGTGTAGAATTCTGCCTCCGTCCCCAGCATATCAGGCCGGCGTCTCCGCCATACCATACCAGGATCGCTCTTGGGCGGTACCGGGAACCGTTCATTCGCGTCGGTATGGTCCAAACCGATGCCGACATGATCCACGCCTACAAGCCGGACGATGTAGTCGAGATGATCCAGCATCTGGTCCAGGGTCGCCTTGTGCATGTCGTTGTTCACCATTCTCGGAAGTGCGACTACACCCATGACGCCACCTGTATCGGCCATGGCCTTGATCTGATCATTCGGCTTGTTTCTCGTTGTATCGGACAGCGCCCTTGCATTGCAGTGGGTAAAGACAACCGGTTTATTGGATGTTTTCAGGACGTCCCATGTGGTGGCATCACCCGAATGGGCCATATCGACCAGGATACCCATGGCATTCATTCTTTCCAGCACCTCAAATCCAAGGAAACTGAGTCCCTGAACCTCCCGGGTAAGTTCAGCACAGCCGGCCCCCAGATAATTGGCGCCGCTGTAGGTCAGCCCCATGACTCGGTACCCGAGCTTGTAAAAAATTTCCAGCAGCTCGGGCTCTTCTTCCAGGCAGGCTCCGTTCTGGGTTCCAAACAGGACGCCGACCTTTCCGTTCTTCTTGGCCTCTTCCATGCCGTCTGCCGTAGTGACCTGCATCATGGTGTCGGAGTTGCTCCTGATATGGGCCAGCATGCGTGAAGCGGCCTTCAGTGAGCCTCTCAGGTTGTCACCGCCTACGGTAACCCAGCTGACGTTGGTTCCGCCGGAGGTCATTTTTTTAAAATATTTTTCGTCCAGGATGGAGTAGGTCGAGTCAAGTGAATTGAGTACCAGGGCTTGTTTGTGCAGGGATACGGCCCTTTGCTCCTGTTCGGGATTTAATTGGATCATTATTGTCACCTATGGCTATATGTTATGAAAAATTATCAGATGTACGTTCTGCAAATGCCCAGGAGTTTGTCAGAGGCATCTTTCAGACGTTTTTTCCGCTCTTCAAGTTGTTCCTTGTTTTTATTCAACTGCCGCTTCCTATCCTTGATCATCCTGAGGACCTCCTTGGGCGCCGGCCCGCCGATGGTGTCACGGACGGCTACATTCAGGACGGGATCGAGTGCTTTCTTCAGCGTTTGCTCATCCAGATTCAAGGACCTCCCGATTACCATTTCCGCAGCGTCGTTGACCATCGCCAGCGTAATCTCGTCGGAGGTTTTTCCCTCGCTGAGTGCATTCAGACAGATCGTGCCGACAATATGGTGGGCGTGCCGGAAAGGGAGTCCGCAACTACGAACCATTTCGTCCGCAAGTTCCGTCACCGTCCCAAATCCCTGGGCAGCCCTTAGTACCATGACATCCTTTTTAACTTTCATTGTGGAGATCATTCCAGCCAGTGTTTTCATGGCGTTGACGGCTGTGTTCACACATTCCGGAAGGCTTTTGTGAACGTATTGCCACTCCCGGCCACCTCCCAGGGGAAGCGCCTTGAGGATACACAGCATTGCATTCAGCCGGTTGTACACCAGTACCGATTCACCACGAACCATCTCCATGGCCACAGGATTCTTCTTCTGGGGCATGATGCTGCTGACAGAGCAATAGGCTGCATCCATTTCCAGCATTCCGAATTCAGCTGTGTTCCAGAGGTAGAGTCCTTCCGTCATCCTGCCCAGGTTGGATAGGGTAATGGCGATGGCTGACGTGACCTGCAGAATAAAGTCATAGTGGCCTGTCGCATCAAGGGTATTTTCCACCAGACCCTCAAACCCCAACAGTTCGGCAACCCGGTCCCTGTCTATCGGGAACCCGGTACCGGCCAGTGCACAACCGCCAAGGGGACACAGGTTGGCAACGGAGTAGGCCTGCTCCAGACGCGTAATGTCCCTGTTTAAAGCGTCATGGGTTGCCATGAGGAAATGCCCGTAGGTAATGGGCTGCGCCTGCTGGGAGTGATGGGTGTATCCAGGCATGACCGTATCCGCATGCTCCTGTGATTTTTCAATAAGGGCAGATTGAAGGTCGATGATGGCCTGTATGATTTTTTCGATACAGTCGCGGACATACATCTTATAGTTGGCCGGATCAAGGTCATTCCGTGATCTTGCCGTGTGCATTTTGCCGGCGACATCGGTCCCCAGCTTGTCTACCAAATGTTTTTCCGTACTCAGGTACAATCCCAGGCTGGGGTCGATTTCAAGGCTATCCAACCCCTTGGTTTCCATGTCGAAGAGTTCCTGAAGGATAATCCTCGCATCGTCCCTGGAGATGATACCCTGTTCGGTCAACATCACCAGGTGAGCCTTGTGAAGCTGGAGGTGTCTATTCAGTGCAGCTGCCAAATCCTTATTTTTATCCCCCTCGTACAGCGGGGTAGCCGGGAATGCTTTTGATTTTCCCAGACTAGATGTAAACGACTCCGTTGTCATGTCATCCTCCGTCTATGGTGTCATATCTTTAGATTCATTGGTTATGAAAGCTCCAGTTTAAGCTGCTTGTACCTGATTGAACCGCTCAGGCCGATATGCATCGATGGGCAGTGACGTTTTGTTATGGGCCACCAGTTCAGCCACCAGCTCCCCGATTCCGGGCCCATCGGCAAACCCCAATCCGCAGAAAGCACAGGCAAGATACAGCCCCTCGATCTCCGAAACAGGACCAACGATGGGAAGATAATCTTTGGTCCAGGTGGTGAACCCGGTAAAGGCCCTTATAATGGACGCTTCACGCAGCCTGGGAATGATAATGGCAGCGCGTCTAGCTGCGGTTTTCAGGGCCTCGTAACTCACGCGGTAATCATATCCATCTGTCGGTTTCGCGGCAAATCCGATCAGAACATTTCCTGAAGGCGTCTGGCGGAAATAACCGTAGAGATCGGTACTCAGAACCGGGTCTAAAAAATGTGGCAACGGCTCGGTCACAATCAGGTGAGAAAGACGGACTTCAGCCGGGATGCGGATGCCGGCCATGGCGCCCACTTCGGCACACCAGGCCCCGGCCGTATTCACAACCTTCCCGCAGGAAATGCGGCCGGCTTTGGTCTGGACCCCCGTGATCTTTCCGTTATCGATGTCGATACCTGTGACATCTACATGCTCATGGATTGCCGCACCATGCTTTCTGGCTTCCTTGGCAATCGCCCAGCAGGCCAGGTAGGGTTCCGCTGATCCATCCAAAGGCGTATGAACGCTTCCGTGATAGACATCGGCGACATGCGGAACAATGGATCGGGTCTCTTCCTTATCGATGAACCGGCTGTCAAGGCCGAATTCCTGTTCCCGCTCTACCATCGCTTTCAATTTCCGGGCGTGGTCCTCATTCATAGCCAGTCTCAAATTGCCGTGCTGACGGTATTCGAAGTCAACGTCGGATGATGCAGACAACTTCTTCCAAAACTCAACGGCGCGTAGAACCGCAGGGATATCCGCGGGTTGCCTGTGGCTTCGACCGATATTTCCGGCGCATCGTCCCGTACTTTCCTGACCGATCACATTTCGATCCACCACACAGACGTCACAACCCTCTCTGGCAAGGAAGTAAGCAGCCGATACCCCGATTATGCCTGCCCCGATTATGACCACATCATACTGATTCTTCATTATTTAAGACCTCCACAAGGTGTATGGCCTGTTCTTTCCCACCCTCATTATTTAAAATTGATGAGACCAGGAAGCTCGGCAAGGGCAGCTATTTCCATGTCAAATTTTCGGGCACCTTCAGGTAGAGTCAACTCTCTGCGATTTACCCACAGAGTCATGAATCCCATTTCGGAAGCAGTGCTGTGATCGTATTGATAACCGAATGCCACGTGCAGGACATCCCTGGGATCGACGTTCATCTTGCCCAATGCGAATTCGAAAGGAATGCGGCTCGGTTTATAGGCCTGGCATTGCTCTGCCGTGAACACCTCATCAAATTCAACCTCGATGCCTGCCACGGATTGCTTCAGGATATCGTTGTCACCGTTGGATATAATGGCCAGCTTGACGTTCTTTTTGAGATCGGTCAGGACCGGTTTGACATCCGGGTAAGGCTTAAAGGTCCCCCACTTGTCGGCTAATTTCTGTCCGTCCCCTTCCGATACCTTAAGTCCGTTTGAGGTGAGTGTCCTTTCGACGCTTTCCTTCAGGATGTCCCGATATTTCTTGTAAGGCCCCTGTACAAGACGGAACTCTTCTGTTCCCCAGAGGCCTACGAACCTTACAACCTCGGACTCGGCTGTTATACCTTTCCCGGCCAGAATGTCACGCCATACTTCGGTGTATCCCTTTTTGGTATCGATAAGTGTGCCATAACAATCAAATGTTAGCCATTTTGGGGTTCTGACGAATTTCATGTGACATTTCCTTTTTTGATCAATGATTTTAAAAATACCGGATAGTTTGGAAACCGCTCGACCTAAATCAAAAAACGCGTCATACCGGTTTTGATTTGCTCACAAAACATTCTCTGTCGTTTTACGTATTCGAGGATCGATTAAATCCCTTAGTGCGTCGCTTAATATATTCAAAGCCAAAATGACTATGCTTATTGTCAACATAGGCGATACAAGCAACAGTGGTTGTCGATAGAAATATATTCTTCCAACGGAGATCATCTGCCCCCATGTCGGCGTCGGGGGTGGCGGTCCCAATCCCAGGAAACTGAGGCCTGACTCGGTCAGAATAACAAATCCTATGGATAGGGTAGCATGCACGAGAAGAGGGGGGATGCAATTGGGAAATATATGTGTCACTATGATCTGAAAGTCGGTAGCACCAATGGCGCGCGCGGCTTCGATATAGGGTGCCTGCTTTATGGAAATGGCGGTTGTATAAACAATCCGAGCGGTCCCGGGTATTGACAGAAGCCCTATCACAATGATGAGCATGTTGATGGAACTGCCGACAAACGCAACGATAGCGATGATAACGATCATGATAGGCAAACAGAGGACAAGATCCATTATACGCATGATGATCATGTCCAGAATACCGCCATAATAAGCTGCTGTAAGGCCGAAGGCGGTACCTCCGATGACGGCCAGCCCAACGGTAAAGAGCCCTATTTTCAGCGAAGCGTTGGCCCCGTAGATCATCCGGCTCAGCACGCTCCGGCCTAGTTCATCGGTTCCAAGCCAGTGCACAAGGTTAGGCTCTTGCAGGATATTCTGCCCTGGAAGAAGTTTGTAAGGATCGAAAGGGGCTATCCAGGGGCCAAGGCCTCCAATGATAATAAATAGAGCTATCACTGAAAAACTAACGATAAATCTACCGTTTCTCCACCGGGAACTTTTCCATGCGCGTAGGATACGGCTTTGGCTTTCAGGCCTAATCTGGTCGACAGATTGAAAAGAACTCAATAAACGCCTCCTGATTTATTCTTTTGATATACGCGGATCGAGAAACATCACTAAAATATCCACGATCAAATTGGTAAAAATAAACATGGTTATCGTAACGATCAATATGCCTTGAATTGTTGGATAATCACGACGCATTACAGAAGATACGAATGCCGAGCCAAGTCCGGGCCAGGTAAAAACCACTTCGGTTAACACAGCTCCTCCAAGGAGTGCCCCAACCTGGAGGCCAATGGCGGTTACTACCGGGATCATGGCATTTTTCAAGGCATGAACGTAATAGACGACACGTTTAGACAACCCTTTGGCGAAGGCTGTACGGATATAATCCTGAGAAAGAACTTCCAACATGGAATGGCGAGTCATTCGTCCGGCAACGGCACCGATCCACAAACCAAGGTTGAGCGATGGAAGAATTAGCAATCGGATATGTTGCCCGGGATTTTTATGAAATTCTACAAAACCACCTGTGGGGACCCATCCTAAATGGAGACCGAATAATAGAAGTAGAAATAACCCAACAATGTAAGTCGGGGTAGAGCCCAGTAAAACCAATACACCATTGATGCTTACGTCAATAAAACTGTTTCTGTGAAGCGCACTGATCACACCACCGGGAAGTGCAATAATCAAACCGATGATCAGGGCAATAATTGTAAGTTCTATGGTTCTTGGAATTCTGACAAGTACGTCGCGTAACACCGGCCTTCTAGAGTTGATGGATATCCCTAAATCCCCCTGGACAGCCTTGCTCAACCAGTCAACATATTGTATATGAACAGGCCGGTCCAGCCCAAGTTTATGACGCAGGTTCGCGCGTTGCTCGGCTGTCATTCCTTTTGGGGATTGCCCTGCCATGGACAGTACTGCATCTCCGGGAAGCATACGAACAAGAAAAAAAACCACAGTCAGGATCAGCCATATGGTCAAGAGGGCGATACCTACTCTTTTTATAATGTAATTAATCATATAACTGTCTTCCATTCTAGACAAATGGTGTTTCTGCTTTACCAAAGGCGTATAAAGTCGTCATTTATGTCGACATTATTATATGCATAGTAGCGATGTCAAGCACAAAATGCATGTCTTATGAAAAATTATTGTCCCCTATAACAGATTTTTACTGCTTATGGGGTGAGAGTCAGCGTGGTATTTGGTTATGGTCTGCCTGAACCGGTATCTCTGCCCTAGAAAACTAATTTTAGATCCTCACCTGAGAATTCACCTCTCAACAAAAACCGGACACCAAATCTGGTGTCCTGGGTGCTTTTTATGCTGTTTGTGCAGCAAAGAAGTGATTGGAATAATAATAATATATCAGGAACGGACTGCCTTTGACTATAAGCTGACGACCTGTCATCAAAAACCACCAGAATGCAGGTCCACCGTGCGGAAGGAGTCGAGGTTTGAATTATACATTAATGCTCGGTTTGATTTTATGATCCTTCCTTTTTTCTGCCTGGTGTAATATCTTCGGGTTAAGTTACGAAGATGGGCAGAATCATTGCCACTGCGATTCCATGGAAAAGACGGATGAGGATCACTGCAGGTATGTCCTGAATATTCATAAAGGCATGGGGCGGTTGAAAGGTCAAATGTCCATGAAGTTATTCCACCAGTTTCGGCAGCTAAAGAAGAAGCCATACTGGGGAAATCATTTCTGGGCAAAAGATTATTGTGTCGACACCGTTGGCCTGGACGCGGACATGATACGGAAGTATGTCCGCTATCAAGAACGGAAAGAGAAACAAGAAGAACAATTGCAGCTGTTTGAATAATTTTCACGGTGCTGCACTCTCATCCGGCCCGCCCCCTCTGGGGGCAGGGCTTTGTCCCCCCTATGGGGGGATTTCTCAAAGCCGCACCCTATGGGTGCGGTTGTTTACTTGATTCCCCAGCCGCATACAATGTAACCTTCTCAATGCAAGGAAAGATCTTTCCCCATCCTTTGGCTTCTTTCATGATTGCAGTCATGTTTAAATCTGGATAATGAGATTCTTCAATTGATATTTTTGGTATTGGAAATTCCTGCAGTCTCCCCTGAAATAGGATCCCGGGAAAGGCGGTCAGGTTTCCGCCGTTTCGATCCAGGTAGCTAAGCCGGATCTATCCCGGGGGGGTAATTGTTTTATGTCTCCGGTATTTCCCCTATAGGGTATCCAGAGGAAAGGATCCAGGGGTGGAAAAGGCTAAAGGCTTAATTCAACATGAAAATCAGTTGCATTTACTACGGGCCGGACCATCCCTTTCTCTTTGATCAGGTCAACTATGCCATAATTTGAAAGGGTTTTCAGGGTCCGTGAAAGGTTGGATTTTTTTCGGCCTGTTAAAGCTTCCAGTTCAACTATTGATTTAGGATGGCGGTCCCGAATCAGTTTCAGGAGCTGTTGGTTTTGTCCGCTCAAGACCTGGCCCAGTGATTCCATGGATTCAAACCATACCTTCGGTTCGTTTTTTCTTGGTTTATACTCACCTTTGGCAATGGCAATGGTTCGTTGTTTATAAATGTCTTTTGACATGATGCCAATTTTCATGATTTTGCCGGCCATGATGTTTCACCCTTTTTCCATGTATTGATCTACCGCCGCCCAGAAATCTTCAAGTAACTGACCGGCTGACTCAAAGTAATACGGTTCAACTTTATCCATATTGTGTTTATGGTCCCATGTGACAATACGCCCTGAAAACCCTTTTTTACGATCCGGTTTTACTGCATGGGCATTATCAAAGCCAACAATCCGGTTGTTAAATTATCATTCAGTGTCAGTGAATACCGTATCCCATGGGGTGCATGCTGTTCCGGGCAGATGCTTCTTGCCATGAACTTGACCCAGCAACCGTTATCCATGGGGAAAATTTCACCGTCCAGATCCAGTAAGTTGTTCAGTGACACATCTTCTTTTTTATTCATGTTATCACCGGATGATATTTTGTCAAGTTATATGCTTACTTAGAGATTCAAGAGATTTTTTTAATCTCAGCGTTGGGTTTCATGGCATTTGCCACTGCATTTCCAGCAGCATTCCCGCCTTCCTTAAGCCGCTTGTCTGCCAGGTGCGCGTACCTCTGGAGCATGGCCGGGGTCTTGTGGGTGGTGAGTTTCTGAAGCGTGTAAAGGTCGATTTCCCCGGAGCTGATCGCCATGGACGCAAATGTATGCCGCAATGAATGCAGCGGTCTGATATGATCAGGGAGCCCGGCAGCCGCCTTGATTTTATTTATGGACTTCTGTGCGTTTGTCCGCTTCTTGCCGCCCTTGCCAGGGAAAACGTATTCGCTCCGGGTCCGGGGATGTGATTCAAAAACCTCCCGGGCCTGGTCATTCAAGGGTATGGTCTTATCCTTACCGCCCTTGGGATCCCGGATGTTGATGAAGCCCCGATCAAAGTCAATGTCCGACCATTTGAGATTGAACAGCTCCCCACGCCGCATACCCGTGAACAGGGCAATCAGCATAAGTGGTCCGGCCTGGGGATGATCATCCTTCTGGATAGCATTGACAAGGGATTGCAGCTGCTGCTCCGTAAGAGCGTCGTCCTTTATATTATCAACCTTCGGCATTTCGATGGGGAAGGGCAGGGCAGGGCATAGGCCCCGTTTCATTCCGAAATTTACCAGCCTTTTAAGCAGGGCAAGAATGTGTTTGGTGGTCTGCGGGGAATGGGTCTTAAGGTACTTCAGCCGGACCCGGTCAATGTCCAGGGGATAGATGTCCGGCACTTCCTTTTTACCGAAGTGTGGCTTCAGGTATGTCTCGTACCGGACCCGGTCCTTGTGATAATTCAGATTGTGGGTTCTCTGCTCGGAGTAGGTTTCCCACAGGCGGTCGATGGTGTACCGGGCTGCGTCTTCTGCCTTGGCTTTTTTTACGGCCTCACGCTTCTCTTTCCGGGTGACCTCCCGCCCCTCGATCAGGTCTTTCCGAATATTTGCCGCCTTTGCCGGGGTCATCTGGTCGGCATACTGTCTGCCTACTTTTGTTTCAATCTTCTTTCCGTCCTTTTTGTAGGTGAGGTAATAGATCCGCTCCTCACCGGTCCCGCCGATCCGTTGGCCGATACGATAAAACACACCTGCAATGGGAATTTCCACCGTGGCCTTGTCCTTCCCTGTCCCCCGTTTTTCTATCCTCACAGCCTGAATTTTTTTCATTACGGCAATAATTTCACCCCTATTTCACCCCTGAAAATGATGTTGATGTGGGAGTAACGGTTTAAAAAACCGTCTCTTTCCTGGGGTATCGGGCTTTGTATTTCACCCCATATTTCACCCATTCGGCATGAATATACAGGTATTTTTAGGTAAGTCAAACAATATCAGTTTTGAAGAAATTATAATTAATACGGTAAGATATTATGAACAGGTAAAAGCTGGGAATTTGAGAAAAATAGTCTCTAACGGCCTGCAAAGCCGTTATTCTCCTGTTCAAATCCGGAAGCCGCCTCCAAAATAAAAACAAGGACTTAGAATCAAATTCTGAGTCCTTGTTTTATTGGAAAAAAATCCTTCCCCCACCGTATTTCCCACCTGGAAGGCGGTTTTTGTCCCCCACCTGTTCCCCACCACAGCCAACAAAAAACCCGCCCCCCAGGATGAAGGACGGGGCTTGTTAGCGGCCGCTTGAAAATGTCATAAAATGCGGGGTCTGCCTCTTGTTTGATCAGTTCTGATAAATGAGGTAACGATAACGCAAATCGCTGTGGGGAGTATTCGAGATTGCCGGATTTTCTGCTTTTATTAAATCGGTCATGCATGCCTTGAATCAAAGGGTTGGTCCCAGCGAGCATGAATTCTGACCGCCTCCACCACTAATTTTTATAAAATTCGAGCAATTTTCTTGGTATTTACAAACATATTTGCCCAATTATTTTTCCATAAATTCAACGAAAACTTATTCTATTTTAATTAGTTATACATAATCAGATGGCCTGAAAATCCTTCTTGACATAATATATCATATATCATATGGTCCATAGACATGAAATCCAATAACACCATAAAAAGCGAGACCAAGGCGGACCAGATCCACGACCGGATCAAGCAGTCCATTCTCAAAGGCGATATTGCTCCAGGTGAAAAATTGGTCATCAGTCAACTGGCTGAACGGTTTAACACATCCATTATCCCGGTCAGGGAAGCGCTGGGGCGCCTGGAAGCTGAGGAACTGATCACCGTGGTTCCGCACACCGGGGCCTATGCCCGGCAGATCAACCTGAACGCCCTGAGGGAGATGTACCCCCTGCGCGGGATTCTGGAGGGGTATGCGGTCCGTCTGGCGGCTGAGCGGTTGACAGAGGAGGATTTCGCCAGCCTGAGACGGGCTATCCAGCAGATGGACGATGCCATAACGGCAAAGGATTTCGTCCTGATGGGTGAATTGAATACCGGGTTTCATATGATGATCTACCGGGCTTCCGGAAATCAGACCCTGATCCGCCTGATTGAAGATTTCCTGCAGAAGACCTTTCTGGCACGCCTGGTTTTCAGGTTCAAGCCCTTTCGTGCCCGGGAATCCAACCGTGAACACCGGCGGATTGTCGATGCACTGGAAAACGGCAAGACGACCACTGCAGAGCGGTTGATAATACGTCAGAGCGAAAAGACCCTGGAGCTTCTAAACCGTCACCTGGAATCTCCTGATGAGGGCGACGCAACTCGATAACATTAATCTGGATGAATTTTCAAGGAGGAGTTACATGGAAAAAAGAAGCAGCTGTTGGTTGAGGGTGTTGATGGTGTTGTCCCTGGTAGCAGGCATGGGAGTGTTCTCTGCCCAGGCGGCTGAAAACCTGACCATTGCGTCCGGTAAGGCCGGAGGGACCTGGTACCCCATGGGCGGAGCCATCGCCGATATCATCCAGAACGGTGTTGAGGGGTATAACATGGCTGTTATGCAGGGTACCGGCGATGCCAATATTATCGGCGTCAACAATAAGATGTATACCCTGGGCATCAGTTTTTCCTTTGCCAATGCCGACGCTGTCCAGGGCATGAACCAGTTCACAACGCCCATGACCAATATCGCCGGTCTGGCAGCCCTGTATCCGTCGCCCCTGCAGATTGTGGTCCGTGGAGACAGCGATATCAAAACCATCAGCGATCTCAAGGGAAAACGGATTGCTCCGGGCCTCAAGGGAACCTCCGGCGAGGTACTGGTCCGCAATATCCTGAAAGTGTATGGCCTGACCTACGACGACATGGCCAAGGTCGAGCATCTGGCCTATGCCGATGCGGCCATGCAGATGAAAGACGGCCACATTGATGCCTTCATGCCCTTTACAACCGTTCCTGCGCCGGTTATCCAGGACACGGCCGTCTCGGTGAGCGGCGGCGTTCGTATTCTGGCTCTGAGCGAGGAAAAATTCCAGGAACTGAAGGCGATCAACCAGGGATATTCACGGTTCGTGATCAAAGGCTCCTCTTACAAGGGCCAGGACACCGACGCCTTGTGTGTCGGTTCCAACAACGTTGTCATCTGCCGGAAAGATCTGCCCGATGAGCTGGTTTATAAAATGACCCAGGCCCTTGTGGCCAACAAGGAGAAATTTGCCAGGGTCCACAAGGTGGTCGAAGACTGGACTCCCGAGTACGCTACCCAGGACATTGGTGTCCCCCTTCACCCGGGTGCTGCCAAGTATTATCAGGAGATCGGAGCGATTAAATAGGCAGTTTCAACACCAAGGGATCGCATCCGGGCAGGTGTAACTCTCTCTCCCCCCCGGGCCTGCTGCCCGGATGCTCCCTTTTATGATTTCATGCAGTCACTTTTTCCAAACTGACCAGACAGGAGAAATTTTGAATGGCTGACACTGGTAAACAAAGCAAGCCCGCCCAAGGCAGTCTATTCAGTTGGGTTGTGTCGATCGTGGCCTGGTCCATGGCTTTATTTCACATTTATACCGGAATTTTCGGTATCTTTGAATCGGTGCTCCAGCGAAGTGCCCATGTGGGCTTTGCCCTGCTACTGGTTTTTCTCATTACCGACATCCGGGGGGAAAAACGCACATCCCTGCCCCCCTGGTATGACTGGATCTTCATCGGCGGGGTTGGTGCTTCGGTGGGATATGTGATCGTAAATGCCGGAGAAGTCGCCTCACGTTACGCCTATGTAACCCCCCTGACCGGGTATGAGGTGGCAGCAGGGTGTGTGGGGGTTCTCATCCTGCTGGAGGCTGCCCGGCGAAGCATGGGGCTGGGGTTGCCCCTGATTGCTCTGACTTTCCTTGTTTATGTTTTTGTGGGGCCCTGGCTGCCGGGAATCCTGAGCCACCAGGGATTCACCCTCATGTGGGCGGCCGATCACATTTTTTTCACCACCGAAGGGGTGTGGGGTATCCCTGCAGGGGTTTCAGCAACCTTTATTGTCATGTTCATCATCTTTGCCGCATTCCTGGAGCAATCTAAGGGTGGGGACTTTTTTATTGATCTTTCCCTGGGGCTGTTCGGCAGGGCCAGGGGCGGTCCGGCCAAGGCAGCCATTTTCGCGTCCGGATTCATGGGCATGCTGTCCGGGTCTGCCGTGGCTAACGTGGTGACCACCGGAGCCTTTACCATACCCTTGATGCAACGCCTGGGATACAGCGCCAGGTTTGCCGGGGCCGTGGAATCGGTGGCCTCCTCAGGGGGCCAGCTCATGCCGCCCATCATGGGGGCGGCAGCCTTTATCATTGCCGAATTCCTGGGTGTTCCCTACATCAAGGTGGCTGCGGCTGCAGCAGTGCCGGCATTTTTGTACTATTTCAGCGCGTTTTGCATGGTTCACTTCGAGTCTCTGCGCATTGATCTCAAGGGGATGAGCGCCGAGGAGCTCCCCAATGTCCGCAAGACCATGATTTACGGGGTACAGTTCATCATTCCGGTGGTGGTCCTGGTGTATCTCCTGGTCAAGGGAAACAGTCCCATGCGGGCAGGGCTATGGGCCATTCTTATCACCATCGGGGTCAGTCTCATCCGCAGGGAAACCCGGATGAACCCCAAGCGTATCATGAACGCTCTGGAGAGCGGGGCCAAGGGCGCGGTCCAGGTGGCCATCGCCTGCGCCACAGCCGGTGTCATCATTGGGGTTCTCACCCTCACCGGTCTTGGAATGCGGTTCAACTCCATCATTCTGCTCATCTCCCAGGGCAGCCTTCTGCTCACCCTGGTTCTGACCATGTTCACCTCATTGCTGCTGGGCATGGGGCTCCCCACAGTGGCGGCTTATATTATCCAGGTCTCCCTGACCGTCCCGGTGCTGACCCAGAATTTCGGGGTCCATCCCATGGCTGCCCACTTTTTTATCTTTTATTTTGCCATCATTTCCGCCATTACACCGCCCGTTGCCCTGGCCGCCTATGCTGCTGCCGGAATTTCAGGGGCCGATCCCCTGAAGACAGGGATAACCTCCTGTCGCCTGGGACTGGCAGCCTTCATTGTGCCTTACATGTTTGTGTATGCCCCTCAGCTGCTCCTGATTGGATCCACCACAAAGATTATCCTGGCCACTGTTTCATCCATGATCGGGGTTGTGGCCCTGGCCGGTTCCGTGGTGGGATGGTTTGCCACAAAGGCGGGTGTCCTTGAACGGATACTGCTCATGATAGCCGCCTTGAGTCTTATCAAACCCGGGGTGTATACGGATATTGCAGGACTGGGGCTCCTGGCTGCGGTTCTTCTCCTTCAGCTCCTGGCCAGGCGGAAAACACTCAGGAGTAATGCTTCAAGTCTGAAACAGGTCACGTAAGGGGGTTGGCACCCTGCCTGCCTGTCCGTAAATTGAGCGAGCTAAGAAAATTGAAATCCATGTATCAGGCAGGGTTGCGCCCTGGTTCCTGACAGGAGACGATTGTGCATGAAATAACATCAAAGCCGTTTTTACCGGTGGATTTTGCCAGGGTTCCCCATATCTGTGGATTTGAGGCGATCAAGGCAGATTATCCAGGCTACCTTACCGATGAATCCAAATTGACCCTGGGATCCTTTGATCTGTTGATTTTTCCGGAAGATGAAGCCCAGCTGTCTGCGGTGATCAACTCCATGCGTCAGCAGGGAACCAGCATTACCGTTGCCGGCGCCCGGACCGGCCTGGTGGGCGGGTGCGTGCCGCCCGGGGGTGCCCTGGTGTCCCTGGAACGAATGAACCGGATCCTGTCTGTCTACCATGACGATGCGGCCGACGAGTGGCGCATCCGGGCTCAGGCCGGCGTGCTTCTGTCGGACCTGAACACAGCGGCAAAGACCAAGTCGTTCCCAGACCTGGAAAACAACAGTGATGAAACAGTGACAGGTCAGGTGAAACGCTTTCGGGAAGACCCCAACAGTTACGTCTATCCCCCGGATCCCACGGAGATGAGCGCCAGCCTCGGCGGCACGGTGGCTACCAATGCTTCCGGTGCCAGGACCTACCGGTACGGGCCGACCCGGGACTGGGTCCGGGGAATCCGGGTCATGACCATGGCCGGTGAAATTCTTGATCTTCCCAGGGGAAAATACTTTTCCTCTCCGGCCGGACAGTTTACTATCTTTGATTCCCGGGGCGGGTATTTTTCTGTCCAGATACCTGGCTATTCCATGCCCAGAACCAAGAATACAGCCGGTTTTTATGCGGCACCCCACATGGATCTGGTGGATCTGTTCATCGGTTCGGAAGGTGCTTTCGGGATTATCACCGCCGTGGATGTGGGGATCCTTCCATGGGAGGCAAAATGCTCCATTGTCCAGTTTGTGGTTTCCGATGGCCATGCCCTGAACCTGGTTCAGGCCCTGCGTTCTGACAAACGGCTCCAGCTGGACTTCTTGGAGTTCTACTCTGCCAATGCCCTGAATCTGCTCAGAGTCATGCAGGCTGAAGACCCTCGTCTGGTCGGCATGCCGCCCATACCTGAATCCGCGGGAGCTGCGATTTTTTTTGAACTCTCCTTTGATCCTGAAGCCAAATCACCCGATTACCATGCCCTGGAGGAGACGGTCACCGGTGCAGGTGCCAGCCTGGCCTGTTCCTGGGCCGGATATGAATCCAGGGAACTGGCCCGGTTCAAGGTGTTTCGCCACCTTCTGCCGGAAAAGGTGACCCAGGTGATTTCAGAGCGTAAGAAACAATATCCCGGAATCCACCGTCTCAGTTCCGACCTGGCTGTTCCCGATGAGCATTTGACCGATATCTGGAACATGTACACAGAACGTCTGGATGCTGCAGGCATGGAATGGGTCGGGTTCGGCCACGTGGGCAACAACCATTTCCATGTGTCAACCCTGCCACGGGATATGGGAGAGCTGCAACAGGGCATGGAAATCTATGCTGAATTTGCCAGAAAAGCCGTGGAATACGGGGGCACGGTCAGTGCCGAACACGGCATTGGCAAGATCAAGGCGAAATTTCTGAAAACCATGTATTCCCCCGAACAGCTCGCCCAGATGCAGGCCATGAAGCGTGGATTTGATCCGGACATGATGCTAAACCCGGGAAATATTTTTATCCATTGATGAGGCGGTTATGAATGTCGTCGTTGCTGTAAAGCAGGTTCCCGAGATTTCCGACGTCCAGGTCAACCCGGAAACCGGTACCCTGATCCGTGAAGGGGTTGCTTCCATCTTAAACCCCTTTTGTGAGTATGCCCTGGATCATGCACTCAGGCTCAAGGCCGTGCATCCGGAAATACGGATTACCGCGGTCTCCATGGGGCCTCCCCAGGCCAGGTCCGTCCTAATGCGAGCCCTGGAGCTGGGTGCGGACCGGGCTGTCCTTGCCAGTGACCGCAAATTCGCCGGGGCCGACACCTGGGCAACAGCCCTTACCCTGGCTGCGACCATCCGCCTGGCAGTTCCCGATTATCGGCTGATCCTGGTCGGGAAACAGGCCATTGACGGTGATACGGCCCAGGTGGGACCTGAAATGGCCGAGATTCTGAATCTCCCCCAGATCAGCTACGGAACCTCTATTGAGCTGGATGACAGGAAAAAAAAGATCCGGGTGAAGCGGGAAGTCGAGACCGGCTGGCAGGTTCTTGAGGCCCGCATGCCGGCACTGGTTTCCGTGAGCAAGGGTGAGATCGTCCGCCGGGCCCCTTCCTTTGCCGATGTTGTGGCAGCCCGGTCAAAACCCATGGATATCATATGCGCATCGGATCTTGGCATCCCGGATGAGGAGCTGGGACTGTTCGGGTCCTTTACCCAGGTGGTCAGGATTTTTCCTCCGCCCTCCCGGGGAAAAGGGCGGATGGTGACCGATGCGGAGCCTGGGGAGGCCGCCCAGGTGATTTGCCGGTTTTTAAAGGACAGGGGACTTCTGGACAGGAGTGTGAAGTGATGATCGTGATTGACAGTGGGATGTGCAACGGGTGTGCTCTATGCCGGAAAAGTTGCCCCTTCGGGGCCATTACCCTGGTTGACGGATGCGCAGTGGTTGGGGATGCCTGTACCCTGTGCGGTTCCTGTGCCGGGGTTTGCCCGCAACAAGCCATTTCCATCCCGCGCCGGGTCGTACCGGAAGGGGAACTGGCCGGATACAGGGGGGTCATGGTCTTTGCCGAATGCGGTGAACTGAATGGCAGGTTGGCGCCCCGGCGGTTTGTTACCGAGCTGGTGACTAAGGGACGTGAACTGGCAGATAAGCTGGGTCAGGAGCTGCTGGCAGTGGCCCTGGGTGATGACCGTTTGACCGGGCTGGAAGAGCTGGGCCGTTACGGCGTTGACCGGGTGCTGAAATGTGCCCACTCCCTGCTCAAGGATTTTTCCGCCGACGGATTCTGTGCCGTGCTCTCCGCAGTTACCGCTGAAATCAAACCCTCGGTTCTGCTCTACGGGGCCACGCCCAACGGCAGGGAACTGGCTCCTAGGGTGGCTGCCCGGCTTCGGCTAGGATTGACCGCCGACTGCACCGGCCTGGACATTGATGACAACAAACGCCTGGTGCAGACCCGTCCGGCATTCGGGGGTAACATCATGGCATCCATCGTGTCGCCCAGAACCCGTCCCCAGACAGCAACGGTCCGGCCCAACGTGTTTCCGGCCCAGGTGCGGGACCCGGCAGGACGAGCCATAGTCCAGGACAGGGCCGTAATGCTCAATCCTTCCATGATCCGAACCCGGATTGTGGACCAGGCGGTGATCACGGACCAGGAGGGCCCGGGCCTGGAAGAGGCGGGGGTTGTGGTGGCAGCAGGCAGGGGATGCAGCACCGCGTCCGGTCTGGAAACGGCCGGGCTTTTGGCCGACAGGCTTGGGGGAATCCTGGCCTGCACCCGCCCCCTGGTCGAAGACGGCCTGCTTCCCCACACCCGTCAGGTGGGTCAGTCGGGTTTCACGGTGGGGCCGGACCTGTACCTGGCCCTGGGTATCAGCGGCGCTGTCCAGCACCGGGTGGGGATGGGTGCATCCAAGACCATTATCGTGGTCAACAAGGATCCGGAATCGGCCATGTTTGATATGGCGGATCTGGGTGTTGTGGGGGATGCCCCGGCCATTGCCGCTGCCCTGGTCGCAGCGCTGGACGGCCGTACCCCGGGTTGAAGCATGGAGCAGGAATGGTTCACGCACGCTTGCCGAAGGGACACTTTGAATTGGCGTTCATACCGGATATTGCATCGGCTCTCCACTCCCAGCCTCTGCTTTTTTGGTAAACCTAAAACTCGCGACATAATTTGCATCAAGATTAATCCCTCAACCGACAGTATCAGGTTTCGCATTGTGTTGGTATCTTAAACATTTTCGAGCCCGGAATATTCAGCCACTGGATAATTAGTCTCAACCCCTATTCAATCGTTATAGAGGTCTAAATCAGGAAAATATTTTTTGGTGCATTCCTGGCAGATACCATGGCTAAACTCCGCTCCCGAATGATCATGTATATAGGCTTCAATTTGATTCCAATATCCTTTATCATCACGAATTTTTTTGCAATATGAGCAGATGGGTAAAAGGCCGCTGAGGGTTTTAACCTCGGATAGTGTCTTTTGAAGTTCCAGAACCAACCTGTCTTTATGTTCTTCTATCTGCTTGCGTTCGGCGATGTCCACAAGTACGGCGATATTACCGGTGATATTGCCTTCAGCGTCATGAAGTGGAGAAGCATAGATACTATAATCAATTGGCGATCCATCGCGTTTATTTCGACGCACTTCAACACCGTTCAGGTTCAAACCTTTTCGTATCTGTTCTCGAAAATTTCTGAATTCCTCTTCATTCTCCTTCGGCACAGTGGGAAAGGGGTGACCCATCACTTCCTGGCTGCTCCATCCAAGCATCCGCTCCGCTGCCCGGTTCCAAACCGAATGCACATTCCCGTCCAGATCCAGCCCAATAATAGCCGTTGGTGCAGCTTGGATAATCGCCCGTAACATTTCCTCACTTTGCTGGAGTTTGTGTTGAGCTTCAGTCAAAAGACGACGATCTTTTAGAAACTGCTCAACGGCGCGAGCCATATCCCCTATCTCGTCATCTCCCCGAACAGGAACCTGTGAGTGCCCAGCGCTCGTCGCATCAAGCCGCAAGTATTTGCTGACCTGCTGCAGACGCGCAACCACATGCCGGCCCAAAAAATACCGGGAAATCAACCAAGCCAGGAGGACACTCCCGGTGAGTAGCATCAGTACTCGCATTTGGTCCTGCTTTGATGCGGCAGTGAGTTGTCGTACTGTCTCTTGATAATCGAAAGTAAAATGGGTAGACAAGTCGCGGGTAGAATCCACCAAGGACATGGCTTGGCGTTGCAACTCATCAGCAAAATGAAGGAACCGCGCCTTTTGCTTGGATAATTCATGCGGCGCGGAGATGTTGCTCAATATGCTTTTCTGTAGTTGGGTCACGATGTGGACTGTATTGCGAAAAAGCTGGCTATTCTGATACAGAGACAACACCGATAGGTTGTTTGATTCCCGACCAAAACACAGAACTGTAGAATCTAGGAGTTCAAGTTTTTTTAGGATCTCTAAATAGCTGATTTGCATGCTGTCGAGAGAATCGGTGGTAAGCATGCGATGAGATTCGCGCTCGATTAACAAGGTGCACTGCACTAAATCCTGGGCCTGCTGTAAGTGCAACAAGCGCTCCTCGGCCAACTGTCGGGTGGTATCGGACGACATGTACAAACTGTAGACAGCTATAAGGCCTCCGGCGACGATCAGGAGTGTCTGTACTGAAGAGGCCACTATGTACTGCCATTGCAAACTTTTCGGCAGTGGCAGCCGGTGGAAAAACCGATCGAGCATGGAAATATTTCCTCCTTACCGTTTCCAGATGCGCAGGTAAATTTCCCGATAGCTGTTATCTGGATCATATTGGAAACGTGAGCCGCCATCATACATGACATTTTCCGGTGTCACCAGGTGAACAGGGGCAATATAACCGCTCACCGGTGTCTTCGTCATCAGGCGGTTGAGTTCATCTACCAATTGCCAGCCCTGCATATGCAGCGGTTCGGCCACTGTGCCAGTCTGAAAAGTCCCTGCCTGGATTCGCATGAAGGCTGCCGGGCTTCCATCGCCTGCCGACAGGAAATGGATGTCTTGGGCATCCTCTCCAGCTTTGATCAGCTCCGGCACTGCATAATCAAAATAAATATCGTTGATGGCCAATGCATAGGTCCAACGCTTACCATAGTGTGCGAGCAGCTGCCGGGTAACCACGGGCATCTGTTCTGCGCTTTGTGAAATAGACACATCCCGAATTTCAAGCAATGTGCATCCCTTGCAGGCCCGAATCACATCCGCCATGGCGTTGGCCTTAACCATGGCGATTTCGAAATTGGAGTCGGTAAAAATCACTACACCTGCTTGCCCACCAGATTCGACAACAGCCGCAGATGCAGTAATGCGCGCCACATCCAAAGGATTTGTGGAGATATTCATAGCAATGGGAGCATCGACCATGGGGCCGGCTTTCGGCCCCACATGCCAGCCAAGCATGGGAACCCCCTTTTTGGCGAGCAGCATTAACCCCGACTTCATAACATTGGCATCAGCACCTATCAGGAGGAGACCGTCAGGTGTCAATGTCAGAGCGTCATTCATAGCTTTATCTCTTCCTTCGGGAGAACCTCCGGCATCGAACATTTTGACTTTCCACTGCATGACATCGGCAGCTTCCTGTACCCCCTGAGCAACACCAAGGATACCGCCATTACTCAGATCCTCGCAGACCATGGCGATGGTCTTCCCGGCTATCCCCGCCGGGCCTGACCGTGGACCGTCCCAAGGAGGATTGGTCTTGCTTGCCTTCGTCACCTGCTGCTCCATGTCAACCATGGGAGGAGATATGGATTCATTACTTCCGTGTGTGGGAACAACAGCGACGAGCAAAAACCAGGTTACTGCCATGGTTACATCAAAAACACACTTCTGCTCAAATAGATAACTCATCACACACCTCCTCTTTGCCACTATGGATTATTTTCCAGGCTCTTCAATTTCAATTTGTTGTTTATTCATTCCATAGTGTTCCCCGTGTGATGCTGAAATGTGCAGGGATGATTCAGTTGAGTTTTTAACAAATGAAAAAATGTTGTGTTTCGGCGTCATAAACATTTTTATCCTCAATATTCTCAGCCATGGGATACTTATCCTTGAACGGAGCTTGTGACCTCGTCCAGAGCTTTTCTGATAATTTTTGCCAGGTCTTCTTTAGAGAACGGTTTCTGAATGAAATACACTCCTTCGTCAAGAACACCATGATGGGCAATGGC